>NZ_CP038228.1:3961884-4622198 GCF_006838285.1 Xanthomonas translucens pv. cerealis | reverse complement strand
GCTGGCGCGCACCGAGCGCAAGTCCGGGCGCGGCTACCACGGCTTTGTGGTCGATGCCGACCCGTCGGTGACGCTGGAAGAAGATCTGCAGCGGCGCGACTTCACCATCAACGCGATCGCCCGCGACGAGGACAGCGGCGCGCTCGTCGATCCGTACGGCGGCGTGCGCGACATCGAACGGCGCGTACTGCGCCACATCGGCCCGGCCTTCGGCGAAGACCCGCTGCGCGTGCTGCGCGCAGCGCGCTTCATGGCGCGGCTGGCGCCGCTGGGTTTCAGCGTGGCGCCGGAAACCCTGGCGCTGATGCGCGCGATGGCGGCCAGCGGCGAACTGGACACGCTGGTGCCCGAGCGCGTGTGGCAGGAGCTGCGGCGCAGCCTCGCATCGGCACAGCCCTCGGCGTTCCTGCGCACCCTGCACGACGCCGACGCGCTGCGCAGCGTGCTGCCGGAACTGGAGGCGCTGTACGGCGTGCCGCAGCGCGCCGACTACCATCCCGAGATCGATACCGGCCTCCACCAGGAACTGGTCAGCGACATGGCCGCGCGGCTGGCGCCGGGCGACGCGCTGATCGGCTTCGCCGCGCTGACCCACGACCTGGGCAAGGCACTGACCCCGCAAGCGGAATGGCCGCGACACGTGATGCACGAACAACGCGGCGTGGCCCCGCTGCGCGCGCTGTGCGAACGCCTGAAACTGCCGCAGGAGCACCGCCAGCTGGCCGAGATCGCCTGCCGCGAGCACTTGAACGTGCATCGCCTGGCCGAACTACGCGACCGCACTGTGCACGAACTACTGCAGCGCTGCGACGGCTTCCGCAAGCCCGAACGCATCGCGCAGCTGGCGCTGGTGTGCGAAGCCGACAAGCGCGGCCGCCTCGGCAGCGAAGACGCCGACTACCCGCAAGGCCGCGCACTGCAGCGCCTGCACGCCGCGGCGCTGACGGTCAACGCCCGCGATCTGGCCGCGCAGGGCCTGAGCGGCCCGCAGATCGGCGAGGCGCTGGCGAAGGCGCGGATCGCCGCGATCGCTGTAGCGCGCAGCAAGACAGCAAACTGAAGTAATTGCGAAGAAAAGCGAATAAAGGCGTTTTTTCAACGATAAAGCCCAAGCGGCGCATTGACCATGATAATTCCATCACAATACGCTAGACGGCATTAAAAGGAGTCGTTGAAATCCGAGCGATAGCCAGCGTTTGAATTTCACTTCTTATTCCACTCCGAAGGGCTGAAATGAAAAAATACTTAACTCCCGTCGCAGTGGGAATTTCTATTCTTTTTGCTGCAATCTATTTTTCCGCATTTCACCTAAAAAAAATAAACAATGAAACCCATCCAGACAAAAAGAGCGCTGACCTAGAGATTTCACCCGACATCCAAAATACAGAAAAAAATAAATTTGATTCAGGCAATGCCAACCAAATCAAAGCATCGCGCTCCACAGAATATTACCTGAAATTCGAAAGCATAAAACACAAAGCAACCGAAGGGGATCCCAAAGCGCAGTTCGAGTTATCTAAAATTTATGGCCGATGCTTTCCGGTAAGTGTTTCATCAACGAAATTCTTATCCGGCATAAAAGCCATGGCTGCCCAGGCCGGCAATGCTGCAAGCGCCATGAACGCAACGGCAAAACGCATTGCAGATGACTGTGCATTAATCGAAGGGGGATCAATAATTCCACTCGAAGCACAGATAGAATGGCTGAAAGCAGCTGCCGCATCAGGAGATATTTCCGCAAAAATAAAATTGCGCAATATATACCCTGCCGAATCGAAAGAAAATATATCCGAACTGATAAATGAATCCATAAAAAGCAAGGATCCCGAAGCAATATTCGAACTCAGAGAGTTACTCTCACAACCACAGGAATCGGACCTTGGAGAATTTGAACCGGTTTCCGGCGATGCCATATCAGCATATGCCTGGGGCATCGTTGCATGCCAAATGGGTGCGGAATGCGGAGCTGAATCTGCGATCGTTGGTGGGTATTGCTTAAACGGTGCTTGCGGCTCCAATTATGAGCAATTGGTTCGCAATTATTTACTACCGAACGACGCAACAAATAAACTAAACAAAAAGATAGATTACATTAACCGCATAATTAGATAAAATGGGGATTTTGATATGCACACTGCAAAGCGCACTTGACTTTCCATCTTTCTGTTGACCGCAAGCCTTACAGCAATAGCAGCAATCGTTAGCATAGACTCAAGAAAGGCACCATATAATCAAGTAGCTCCGGCGCAAGGGGTCGGCGCATCTGATATTCCCGAAGTACGTCAAGCTGGCATGTTGGGCTTGCTAGGAATGTATCGAATTCCCAAAGGCATTACTTTATTGCAGAATAGATCTATTGCGAAAGTAATCTGGAATGATGATTCCACTGAAAAAACAACCATCGTTTGCCAATCGTGCACACCATGTGTACACCCCATTCCTGGCTCTTTGACGCGTGGCGGTTACGGTGGTGGTGGTGGTGATCTATCGCCAGGCTGCATCGGCAACTGCGGTGTTGTGACTGTCGGTCAGCCGTGACCAACGCATAGTCAACTATAAAATCAATCCGCCTGCATATCTAGCGGCTTACACAGGAACCACGCCCACTTAATCCGCGCATGCGCGGATTAGTTTTTGCCTGCACTCAAGATATATGCTTGGTGCATCCAGGCTACTCCACCGCCCCCGCGATCCAGGTCTGCCGCACTTGCAGCGCGTCGTCGAGCAGCACCAGGTCGGCCTGGTAGCCGGGTGCGATGCGGCCGTAGCGATCGTCCAGACCCAGGCATTGCGCCGGATACAGCGAGGCCATGCGCGCGGCTTCGTCCAGGCTCACGCCCAGCCACTGCACGCTGTTGCGGACCGCGCTGGCCATGTCCAGCGCCGAACCGGCCAGCGCGCCGGCGGCATTGCGCACCACGCCGTCCACCGCGGTGATGGTTTCGCCGTACAGGTCGAAGCTGGGGCTGTCGGCGCCGACCATCGGCATCGCGTCGGTGACCAGGAACAGCGTGCCGCGCGGTTTGGCCGCCAGCGCCACGCGCAGGCTGGCCGGGTGCACGTGCACGCCGTCAACGATGATGCCGCACCAGGCAGCGCGGTCTTCCAGCGCCGCGCCGACCACGCCGGGATCGCGTCCCTGCAGCGGCGACATCGCGTTGTACAGATGGGTGAAGCCGCACACGCCCGCATCCAGGCCGGCGCGGATCTCGTCGTAGCTGCCGGCGGTGTGGCCGGCGAACACGCGCGCGCCGGCGCCCGCCAGGGTGCGGATACTCGCGGCCGGCAACCGTTCCGGCGCCAGCGTGATCAGGGTGACGCCGTTGTCCAGCGAGGTGGCCAGCGCCAGTTCGGCGGCATCGGGCACGCGGAACTTGTCCACGTTGTGGGTGCCCTTGCGCGCCGGCGCCAGGTACGGCCCTTCCAGGTGGATGCCGAGCACGCCCGGCACGCCTGCGGCGATGGCCTGGCGGGTCGCGGCGATCGCCGCGCGCATCACCTCCAGGTCGTCGCTGATCAGCGTCGGCAGGTAGCCGGTGGTGCCGTAGCGGCGATGCGCCTGGCCGATGCGGCGCAGCGCGGCGACGTCGGTGCTGTTGTTGAACAGTACGCCGCCGCCGCCGTTGACCTGCAGGTCGATGAAACCCGGCAGCAGCGTGCCGCCGCCCAGGTCCAGTTGCGTCGTTGCCGCAGCCGCGCGCGCGTCGCCGTCGTCGAGCACGGCGGCGATGCACCTACCGTCCAGCAGCACGCTCACGCCATCGAGGAAGCCGTCCTCGCCGAGCACCCGCGCATTGCGCAGCGCCGTCGTCGTCATTACACCGTCTCCGTCACTTTGTTCAGATGCGGCGGCAGGTCCGGGTTGTAGCCGCGGCGCAGCGCCAGCGCGTTGATCGCGCGGTAGAAGCTCTGGATGGTCAGCAGCGGCGCGCACACCGGGTGCGGCGCGGCGACCAGCGGCAGATCGCCGTCGGCACTGGCCAGCCATACCTGCGCGCCGCGGCCGCGGAATTCCTCGGCCAGGCTGCGGGTGCCGGCGCCGGTGTCGTCCGGCTGGGCGAAGGCCAGCACCGGGAAGCCGGGGCCGACCAGCGCCATCGGCCCGTGCCTCACTTCCGCCGAGCTGTAGGCCTCGGCATGCAGGCCGCAGGTTTCCTTGAACTTGAGCGCCGCCTCCTGCGCCGCGGCCAGGCCAAGGCCGCGGCCGAGCACGAACAGGTTGTGCGCATCGACCAGGCCGTCGGTGAGCGGGCGCCAATCGGCCTGCCACGCGGCACGCAGCGCCTGCGGCAGCGCGTCGAGCGCGGCGAGCAGCGCCGCATCGTTCTTCCAGTGCGCGCCGAGCTGCAGGATCGCCGCCAGCGACGCCAGGTAGCTCTTGGTCGCAGCCACGCTCTTCTCCGGGCCGGCGCCGAGCGCGATCACCGTGTCGGCCAGCTGCGCCAGCGGCGAATCCTCGACGTTGACCAGCGCCACCACGCGCGCGCCGGCGGCCTTGGCGGCCTCGGCGTTGCGCAGCAGGTCCGGGCTCTTGCCGGACTGCGAGATCACCACGTACAGCGCGCCGCGCAACTGCAGCGGCGAGGCGTACACCGAGCCCACCGACGGCGAGGCCGAGGCAGTGACCACGCCGAGCTGGGTCTCGAACAGGTACTTGGCGTAGGTCGCGGCATGGTCGGAACTGCCGCGCGCGCAGGTAACCACGAACGGCGGCGGATCGGCGCGCAGCGAAGCGGCCAGCGCGCTCACCACGTCATGGTTGCGGGCGAACTGCGCGGCGACGACGTCAGCCGTTTCCGCGGCTTCGCGGAACATCAGGGTTTCGGTTTCGGTGGGCAATGCCATGGGCAGGGTCATGTCGGATCGGGGGAAGGAGGGCGGCGGGAATGCGGCTGCATCGGCGCGGTGGAGCCGCGCACCACCAGCTGCGGCACGAAGCCCTGGTTGTGCATCGGCGCCGGATGCTCTTCGTAGGCGTCGCTGCGCAGCTGGCTGATCAGCAGCCGTGCGGCGTGGCGCGCGATGTCTTCGGTGGCCTGCTTGGCGGTGGTCAGCGCCGGCCACGACTGGCGCGAGAACGGGCTGTCCTCGAAGCCGGCGATGGACAGGTCGTAGGGCACGTTCATGCCCGCCGACTTGGCCGCGGCCAGCACGCCGGCGGCGATCTCGTCGTTGGAGCCGAAGATCGCGGTCGGCGGCTCGCGCAGCGCCAGCAGCCGCCGCGCGCCGCGGAAGCCGTCGTCGAAGGTGTAGTCGCCGGGCACCACCAGGTGCTTGTCCAGGGTGATGCCGTAGTCCTTCAGCGCGGCCTCGTAGCCGGCGTAGCGCTCGCCGCTGGAACGGTGCGAAGTGCCGCCCCACAGGAAGCCGATGCGCTGGTGGCCGAGCTGGATCAGGTGCTCGGTAACCTCGTAGGCGGCGTCGCGGTCGTCGACGTAGACGCACGGGCCGTCCTTCGGATCCTCGGTGGCGGCGATGATGCGCACGGTCTTGATCCCGCGCGCGGTCAGCGCCGCGACCAGTTCGGCGCGCTCGGACATCGGCGCGGTCAACACCAGCCCGGCCAGGCGCGAACGCTGGGTCCACTCGGCCAGTTCCTCGGCCAGCATCGGCGAGGTCGAATCGCAGGGATGGATCTGCAGGCCGAAGCCGGTCTCGCGACACGCCGCCAGCACGCCGTTCTGCACGCCGATGATGTGGTACGGATTTGGGTTGTCGTACACCAGCCCGATCACGAACGGGGTGCCGCTGCGCAGGTTGCGCGCCGACGGATCCGGTTCGTAGTCCAGCTCGGCGATAGCGTGCAGCACACGCGCGCGCGTGGCCTGCATCACCGACGGTTCGTTGTTGATGACCCGCGACACGGTCTTCAGCGACACCCGCGCCCGTTCGGCGACGTCTTTGATGGTGGGTCTACGCATGCTGCGGTCCTGCACGTCGGGAAGTACGCCCATGATGCGCGATCACGCGCGGGCGGAGGCATGACCGGCACGGTGGCCGACCAGGGAATAAAACAGGATGTACAGGTAGCACGGCACCATCAGCAACAGGAATACCAATTGGAAATCGAAGTGCTGCTTCAGCACCGCGAACAGCTGCGGGATGATCGCGCCGCCGGCGATGCCCATCACCAGCAAGGCCGAGCCGATCTCGGTGTGTCGGCCCAGGCCCTTGATTGCCAGCGGGAAGATCGCCGGCCACATCATCGCGTTGGCGAAGCCGAGCGCGGCGACGAAACCCACCGACACATAACCGTGGGTGACGTAGGCGCCGGCCGAGAACAGCACGCCGAGCAGCGCCGAGATGCTGAGATAGCGCGCCTGCGAGATCAGCGTGGGAATCAGCAGCAGACCGGCCACGTAGCCGGCCAGCATCGCCGCCAGGGTGTAGGAGGTGAACAGCTTGGTGTGGTCCAGCGGCAGGTGGAAGCCGTTGCCGTAGGTGCCGATCGCATCGCCGGCCATCACTTCCACGCCCACGTACACGAACAGGCACAGCACGCCCAGCCACAGGTGCGGGAACTGCAAGATGCTGGTCTTCTGCGCAGGGCTGCCGGCACCGACCGGCGCGGCGTTGACTTCCGACGCCTTCAATTCCGGCAGCGGCGAGAACAGCACGCCGATCGCCACCACCACCAGCACGCCGGCCATCACCAGGTACGGCAGGTGGATCTTGGCGGCGAACGCGGTCAGCAGCGCTTCCTTGGCCACCGGCTCGGCGGCCTGCACCTGCGTGGCCAGATCGCCGACGCCGTGCAGCACCAGCGTGCCGATCAGGAACGGCGCCAGGATGCCGGCGATCTTGTTGCAGATGCCCATCACCGCGATGCGCCGCGCCGCGCTCTCGATCGGGCCGAGGATGCTGATGTACGGGTTGATCGCGGTCTGCAGCAGCGCCAGGCCGCTGCCGATCACGAACAGACCGGCCAGCGCGCCGGGATAGAAGCGCTGCGTGGCGAACTGGCCGAACGCCGCCGCGCCCGCCGCCATCACCACCAGGCTAAGCGCCAGGCCCTTCTTCATGCCGGTGCGCTTGAGGATCCACGACGACGGCAGCGCCAGGAAGAAATACGACAGGTAGAACACCATCAGCACCAGGAACGCATTGACCTCGTTGAGGTCGAACGCCAGCCGCACGAAGGTGATCAGCGGGCCGTTGATCCAGGTGAAGAATCCGATGATGAAGAACAGCAAGCCGACGATGGCGATCGAGGCGTAGGGACTGGCAGGCCGTGCGGTGGTCATGGGCGGGCGGGCTCCGGAAAGGCGCGTGGGTCGGTCGATCAGCGTCGCAGTTCGGCGACGAAGTCGTAGTAGTCGTTGTGGCAATAGGTGTCGGTCAGCTCGATCGCGCTGCCGTCGCGGGTATAGCCGACCCGCACCACGTGCAGGATCGCCTCGCCTTCCTTCATGCCCAGGTGCCCGGCCAGCCGCGCCGGCAGGTTGATCGCGCGAAAGTACTGCAGCGCGCGCACCACCGGGGTGCCCTGTGCATCCAGGTAGGCGTACAGCGAATCGCCGATCGCCAGCGGATCGGGCACGGTGCGCTGCGGCAGCACCGCCTTCTCATAGGCCATGACCCGGCCGTCGGCGCTGCGCAGGCGGGTCAGCGCCGCCACCACGGTGTCCGGCGACAGCCCCAAGCGCAGGATTTCCTCGCCGTGGGCGGGGCGCACGCGCCGTTCCAGCCAGCGCGTGCCCGGCTCCAGGCCCTTCATGCGCAGGGTCTCGCTGAAGCTGGCCAGACCACTGAGCTGATGCTGGATATGCGAGGTGATGAAGGTGCCGGCGCCCTGCCGGCGCGACACCAGGCCCTGTTCGACCAGCGCATCCACCGCCTGGCGCAACGTCACCCGCGACACCTGCAGTTGTTCGCACAACTGGCGTTCGGCCGGCAACGCCTCGCCCGGCCTCCACTGGCCGCCCTTGATCGCCTCGACCAGCTTGCTGGCCAGTTGCAGGTACAGCGGGGTCGGCGCACTCGGGTCCACGGCCAAGCCCGCCAGCCTGGGGTCGACCTCGGGCTTGAGCTTGGTCATCGTGCTGGCTCCGGACCGCATGGATTCATCATGTCCAATATAGTACCAATTTGCGACATGTGCACGCCGGGTCAGAGCCGCAGGTACAGCCGCCGCCGGTCCATCCACCAGCCCACCGCCCAGCACACCAACGTGTAGGCCAGCGCACAGGCCAGGCTGCCCCAGGGACCGGGCAGCAGCCGCTGGAACACCGCGATGCCCAGCCATTGGTACAGGTCCATTCCACTGGCGCCGGCCGGGACCAGCCGCAGGCTGATCACGAACAGTTCGGAGAACAGGTAGATTGCCAGCGGATTGCGCCCGAGCACGGTGAAGAAGCCGCTGCCCGCCTGCCACCGGCGCACCTCGATCGCCCACAGCAGCGCGCCCAGCAGCAGCAGATCCAGGCCCACCGTCAGCAGCACGAACGAACCGGTCCACAGTTTCTTGGCCAGCGGAAACCACGGCTGCCAGGCCAGGGCCAGCAGGGTCAGCGCGATGCCGGCCAGCAGCAGCCAGCGCACCGTGCGCGCCTGCTTGCCGACGCGGCGCACGTACAGGCCGGTCAGGTAGCCGGCGATGACATTGACCGTGGCCGGCAGCGTGCCGAGCAGGCCTTCCGGATCGAAGCCGCCGTCCTTGCGGTACAGCTGCGCCGGATCCAGCAGCCACAGGTCCAGGCGCGTGGCGGCGTTGCCGAGCTTGCTCAGTTCCGCACCCGGCTGGCCCCACAGGTACAGCGCCGCCCAGTGGCCGAGCAGCAGCGCCACGCAGGCGCCGAGCAGCCCGCGCGGCGGCAGCCAGCGGCACAACAGCGCGGCGAGCGCGTAGCACAGCGCGATGCGCTGCAGCACGCCCGGCACCCGGGTCTGGTCGATGGCGATGAAGCTCCAGCTGCCGTCGGCGCCCTGGTGCACGAACGGAAACCAGTACATCAAAAAGCCGAGCAGGAAGATCAGCGCGCTGCGCTTGCCGACCCGGCACAGGAACGCGCCGAGCGGCTGGCTGCGATCCAGCGCGAAGCTCATCGCGTTGCCGACCACGAACAGGAACGACGGGAACCCCACGTCGGCGGCGGTGAAGCCGAGCCACGGTGCGTGCCGCAGCTGCACGAACGCGTCGGCGCCGGCGCCCGGCGTGTTGCCCAGGATCATCAGGAAGATCATCAGGCCGCGGAACACGTCCAGCGACACGAAGCGTTCGCGCGATGGCGCGGCGGCGGGGATGCTCATGGAAGCGGCGCTCATCGGGCATCCACCTGTTGCAGCAGGGTGCGTACCGCGGCGACCGGATCGGCCGGGGCTTGCCGCGTGTAAGCTGTCTCGCACTTCACCCAGTCCAGCTCCCAGGCGCGCAGCCGCTGCTGCAACGCCGCCTCGTCCACGCTGCCGCCGCCGACCGCCGCCGCCCGCAGCGCCTGCATCGCCAGCGCCCAGCGCGGCAGGTAGTAGTCGGCGTACATGCCCTGCCAGGCCTTGGACGCATAGTCGCCGAGATTGCCCTCGCCGCCCCACACGCTGACCTGCGCCTTGGCGTCGCGCCGGTAGTAGGCCGCGTCCTGCGGCGTCTTCGCATAGCTTTCGGCATCGCCGAGCCAGCTCGACAGGGTTTCCTGCTGGCCGCCGACCAGGCCGTCGAGCTGCCGCACCGCCGCCTGCACGCGGGCGAACGCGGCATCGCCGGCGGCGACGTCGCCGCGCTTGTAGGCGGCCACCGCCTGCTGCAATTGCGCATCCACGCGACCGGTCGCGTAGTGGCGGGCGAAGTCCACCAGGTCGTAGCGGTACAGCGGCGCGTCGGCGTACTCCGGCGCCAGCGCCAGCAATTGATCCAGCGCACGGCGCAAGCGCGGCGGGTCGCCGGGCGCACCTTCGAATTCACCGATGTCCAGCGTCGGCCGCTTGAACAGCAGGTAAGCGCCGGCACGGCTGCGCCACCAGCGCGGCGTCCAGTAGCGGGTGGACAGCACTGCGGCCTGCAGGTCGTCCCAGGCCGCACGCAATGCCGGCGAAGTATGTCCGTAGCGGGCGCGGGTGTAGTCGCCGAGCCAGTCCTGCAGCGAACGCTGCTGCTCGCCCCAGGCCAGCGCGTACATGTATTCGTAGACCACCGAGTTGGTGTGCAGGCCTTCCGGGAACGCGCCGAAGCCGACCAGTTGCTGCTTGTCCTTGTCCGCGAGCAGCGCACGCAGGTCGTCGCGGTAGAACGCCAGGTCGCCGTACACCGGATTGCTGCCGCCGTAGTTGTGCACGTAGCCGTAGATCCACTGCTTGCCGTCGAACGCGTCGGACAGCTTCCAGGTGCCTGGGTAGCGATCGTTGCCGATGTCCAGCACCAGCAGCTTGTCGTTGGGCACCTCGCGCAGGAACGCGGCGATCGCCTGCGGCGTCCAGAAGTGGCGGTCGGCGCCGAACAGCCAGCCCTGCATCACCCATACCGCGTCGGGATTGGCGCGATGGATCGATTCATACAATGCGCGGCCGTACTCGGCCAGGCGCTTGTCGCGCTGCGCCGGCGACACCTCGGGCGGCGTGGTCTTGGCGGTATTGGCGGTGCTGTCGCCGTAGCTGGCCAGGCGCGCGTCGCTGCCGTCGGCGGCGATCGGCGGCAGCATTTCGTTGAACGCATCGGCCAGGTAATAGGTGCCCTTGCCGTACGTGCGGTCGTAGAGCTGGATGAAACGCTGCGCGATCTTGGCGAACAGCGGATCGGCCGGATCCAGCCAATAGGTCTCGTGGAAGCCTTCCCAGGCGCGCATGCGGTAGATGCGCGCCTGCGGATGCGCCTGCGCGAACGCCTTCGGCACATAGCCGGCGAAGGCCGGCAGCACCGGCTTCATGCCCAGCGCGCGCATGCGCTGCAGGATGCGCTGCTGCAACGCGTGCTTGTCCTCGATCCACTGCTGCGGCAACGGCGCATCGTAACCTTCGATGTTGCCCATGCGCTGCCACGGCGCAAACGCCGGGCCAGAGAAATACTGCGCCAGGTCCGCGTCGCTCACCCCGAACTCGCGCCACAGCGCCTGCCACACGTAATCCTGGCCTTCCATCGCCAGCGGCATGTCGATGCCGTGCAGCGCCATCCAGTCGATCTCGCGTTCCCAGCGCGCCCAGTCCCACCACGGCGTGGTGTAGCCGTAGGTGCATACGTTGAGATAGGCGCGGTAAGCGAACGGGGTGACAACGCGCTGCCCGTTGAAATCGGCATAGGCCGCAGGCAGCGCGACCCGGCTGCCCTCCCAGCTCACCGAGGCGGCGCCGATGGATTGCAGATAGCTGTACGCGCCATGCGCCAGCGCCACTTCCGAGGAAGCGGACACGCGCAGCGTGCCGGCGGCGGCGGCGACCTGGTACCAGTCGTTGCCGTTGCCGCGCGGCTGCCGTTGCAGCGCCAGCGCGGCGGCGCGCGGGCCGAGCGTGCGCAGCAGCACGCCGCGCGCGGCGGCGCCCTGCGCGTCGGGCGCCGCTGCGGCGAACGCGGCCGGCGCCAGCAGCGCGCCGGCCAGCAGCAGTGCGGCATGGCCGCGCAACGGCAACCCGCACAGCGAGCGCAGCCAGGCACGGCCGCATGAAAGGGCATGGCGGAAGGTTCGCTTCATTCGGTCAATACTCCACTATCGCGACATCATCGAAGCCGAAAGGCATTCCGGCCGTCACCTGCATCACCACCGCCAGCACCCGTTCGCCGGCCGCAGGCGGCAAGCGCAGTTGCGCCGGCTGTCCCGCGGCCACACGGGCAACCAGTTTCCGGTCCAGATACACCTGCGCCGCACCGGTGGCACGGCCCAGCCGCAGCACGCCGCCGCGCTGCTGGATCCCGGCCCACGGCGTAAACGCGGTGCGGTACAGCACATAGCCATCGCGCTCGGCGCGCGTTTCCAGGTTGCCCGGCTGGCAGAAGCTCCAGCTGTTGTTGTCGTTGGGCGCGCGTGGCAGCGCCGGATCCGGCGGCGCGGCGAACGGCAGCGTGCGCCGCCAGCCGGGCACCACCATCGCCGCGGCGGCCGGCGGCAGCGACAGCGGCGCGGCTGCCGCATCCAGTTCGATCGTCGCCTGCGCGGCACGCAGGCCCGGCGCGCGCGCTTCGATGCGCAACCGGCGCTGGCCGGTGCCGGCCTCGACGATGGCCTGCGCCAGGCCGTTGAACAGCTGCACCTGCGGCACGTTATCGGCCGCGTGCCGATTCGGGTCGCCGTTGCCGACGCCGAGCAGGCGCCCGCCGTCGACCTGCAGCGCGATCTGCGCAGCGGCAAACGGCACATGGCGGCCCTGCGCATCCACCGCTTCCAGAGTGATCGGCTGCGCGTCGCGGCCATCGCCGCGCATCCGCCCGCGGTCCGCGGTCAGCCGCAGCGCGGCCGGCGCGCCGACCGTCTGCACCCGCTGCCGCGCCACTTCGCGACCATCGCGATAGGCCACCGCCTCCAACACACCCGGCACGTACGTCACCTGCCAGGCATTCATTGCGATCCGGTCCACCGCCTGTCGCCCCTGCGACTGCCCGTTGAGCCACAGCTCCACCTGCTGCGCATTGCAGAACGCCATCACCTTGATCGGCGTGCCTTCGCGGCCCGGCCAGTTCCAGTGCGGCAGCAGCTGCAGCACCGGCGCAGCGTCGATCCACTGCGCCTGGCGCAACCAATACGCGCCCTTCGGAAAACCGCACAGATCCATGATGCCGAAGAACGAGGACACCGACGGCCATTCGAACGGGGTCGGCTCGCCGCGGTAGTCGAAACCGGTCCAGACGAAACTGCCGGCCAGATAGGGGCGCTCGTCGATCAACTGCCAGGACCTGCGATGGGTGTTGCCCCACGGCGCGGCGACCGAGTCGTCCTCGGCGATGACGTGCGCGTCCATGTCGGTGAACCAGGCGCCGCGGGTCTGGAACGCGCTGGTGTCCTCGCTGGACAGCAAGGGCTTGTCCGGCATCGCCGCGCGCACCCGGTCGTAGTTGAACTGGCGGTAGTTGAAGCCGACCACGTCCACCGCATCGGCGGCGTTGCGCTGGGTCAACATGCCGTCGTTCATCGCCGCGGTCACCGGCCGGCTGTCGTCCAGCGCGCGCACCAGCGCCACCGCGCGGCGCACCATTTCGTAGCCGGCGACGGTGCCCTGCATCGGCTCTTCGTTGAACACCGACCACAGGAACACGCAGGCATGGTTGCGATCGCGGCGCACCAGCCAGCGCAGTTGCGCGGCGTAGTCGGGCGCGGGATTGAACACGCGGTTCTCGGCCATCACCAGCATGCCCAGGCGATCGCAGACATCGAGCAGTTCGCTGGCCACCGCGTGGTGCAGGCGGATCGCATTGCAGCCCAGCGCCTTGAGCCGGCGGATGCGGAACTCGAGCAGGCTGTCGGGTACCGCCACGCCGACCCCGGCATGGTCCTGGTGCAGGCAGGCGCCCTTGATCTTGAGCGGCCGCTCGTTGAGGAAGAAGCCGTGCTGCGCATCGAAGCGCAGCGTGCGAAAGCCGATCGCGCACTCGCGGCGGTCGCGCTCGCGGCCAGCGCTGCGCAGCACCGTCACCACCCGGTACAGATGCGGCGCGGCCACGTCCCAGCGCTGCGGCTGCCGCACCTGCAGTTCGACCTGCGCCAGCGCCTGTGCCAGCGCGCCGACCTGCACCGCAGTGCTGCCCTGCGCCACCAACGTGCCGTGCGCGTCGTACAGCGCCACCTCCAGCGCCGCGGCGTCAACCTGCTCGCCGGTATTGGCGAGCGTGACCGCGACCGGTAGCGTCCACTGTGCGTCGCTGCCGATCCGCGGCACCGCATGCACGCCGTCGCCGACGATATGCAGCGCATCGCGCACCGCCAGCCAGGTGTGCCGATAGATCCCGGCGCCCTCGTACCACCAGCCGTCCATCGCCTCGGCATCCACGCGCACCGCGATGCTGTTGAGGTCCTGGCCGTAGCGCGCGATCGCGCTCAGGTCGATGGCGAACCCGTCGTAGCCGCTCCAGCTGCGCGCCATCAGCAAGCCGTTGACCCACACCGTGGCACGGCTGGAGATGCCGTCGAAGCGCAGTTCCAGCGCCTTGCCGCGCTGCGCCTCGTCCAGCCGCAGGCTGCGCCGGTACCAGGCGATGCCGCGACGGCGATAGCCCTGCGCCACATTGGCGCTGGCCTCGATCGGCTGCTCGATGGCGAAATCGTGCGGCAACCGCAGTTGCCGCCATTGGCTATCGTCGAAATCGCCGGCGGCCGCGCCCCAGGCCTTGCCGGCCTTGGCATTGTCGTAGCTGGCGTCCTGGCCGCTGATCGGCGGCAACGGGATGTCGCCTTCGTGGAACCGCCAGCCCTCGTCCAGGCACAACAGGCCGGGATCCACTGCCAGCGTCAACGTCGGCACTGCCGCGGCGGCGGTGCCGGTCGCGCCAGCGGCCATGCCGGCCTGCGCCGCGCTGCCAGCCCAGCTCAACCGCGGCGCCGCCAGCAGCAGGCCGGCACCGGCGCCGCCTGCCAGGAATTCTCGTCGTTGCATGCGCTTGCCCTGAAACCTGTGAATGCGATAGGGATGGGCCACCTCGCCCTGCCCGGCACCACCGTGGCGCCGGGCAGGCGGCGGTCTATCCTGCAAGCGACCGCAGCGGCGTCACAGGATGTCCCACTGCATCGACACGTAGAAGCTGCGGCCGGTGACGCCGGTCATCTGCCAGCGGCTGCTGAAGTCCTTGTACGCCTCTTCCTTCTTGTCGGTCAGGTTGAGCCCGCCGAGCTGGAAGCTGAGCGTGTCGGTGGCCTGGTAGCCGAGCACCGCGTCGAGCTGGGTGCGCGCCTTCATGGTGTGGCCTTCGCGAGCGAAGAAGCTGTCGCTGCTGTCCTGCTGGTACTCGCTGCGGTGATTCAGCGACAGGCGTGCGGAGAACATCGCATTCTCCAAGTAGCCGGTGGCGTTCCAGGTCTTCTCCGACAGGTTGCGGATCTGGAAGTCGGTGTCGCGCTGCGGGAGCACCCGGGTGAAGTTGGCGGTCAGGCCGAAGCCCTGGATCGGCAGCCACGCATCGAACGATTGGGTCCAGCCCAGCTCGTAGCCCTTGATCTTGACCTTGCTCGGATCGTTCTGGGTGGCGGTGATCTCGTAGATGTTGCCGTTGCCGTCCACGCAGTCGCCGGAGCTGTTGCCCGACAGCGCCGCACCGTTGAACGTGGTCGGGCAGACGATGCTGTTGAAGGTGCCGTTCTTGACCTGTTTCCAGAAGCCGGCCAGGGTCAGGCCGCCGCCTTGGCCGTAGTACCACTCAAGGCCGAGGTCGGCCTGGTTGGCGGTCAGCGCCTTCAGGTCGGTCTGGCCCAGCGACACGTCGTAAGTGGTGGTGCCGCCGGTGTTGGTGCCCGAGGAGATGGTGCTGGCGATGGCGGTGTTGCTGTCCAGGATCGGCCGCACCAGCACCTTGCCCGCGGCGAAGCGCAGCAGCAGGTCTTCGCGCATGTCCAGCACCAGGTTCAGGCTCGGCAACCAGTTGTGGTACTCGTACGGCGCGCGCGCGGTGCCGACCACGTCGTTGGCGTCCTCGCTGTATTGCGAGGCGGTGGTCAGGTAGGTGTCGGTGGTGCGCTTGGTGTTCTCGTAGCGCACCCCGACATTGCCGCGCAGGCGCATGCTGCCCAGTTCGGTGTCGATCTTGGCCAGCGCATAGCTGGAGAAGATGTCGTTGCGGATGTGGTAGCTGGCCTGCGGCGCGAACAGCACCGGCACGGTGATGCCGGAGGCGGCCAGCGCGTCGGCGTAGGCGTACACGTCCGGCGCCACCCAGTCACTCTGCGAGGCCAGGTTGCCGTCGAGGAAGTTGCTGACGCCGGAGCTGGCCGCCGACAGTTCCGGGAACATCGCATAGCCGGACACCGCGCCGGAGTTGATCAGGTACAGGAAGTCGCGGCGCCAGACGTTGCGGTCGAAGGTCTCGCGGCGGAACTTGGTGCCGAACTTCACCGAGTCCAGGAAGCCGGCGCCGACATAGCGCTCGGCATCGAACTGCAGCGACCATTCCTTGTTGCTGAGCTTGGTGATCGCACCGTTGGGATATTCGTCGCGCACCAGATTGGCCTGGTTCCAGGCGCTGGCGTCGTCGGCGTCGGCATCGGTGGTCAGCGAGATCGCGCCGGGATTGGACATGTCGAACAGCGTCGCGGTCGGCTTGCGGCCGAGGATCACCGCGCGCTCGTCTTCGTCGGTCTTGCCTTCGGTGTAGTTGGCCACGCCGCTGAAGGTCCACGCATCGCCCTTCCACTTCGCGTCCCAGGTCAGCAGCTGCGAGGTGAGATCGTGGCGTTCGATCTGGCGGTTGTTCTCCAGCCAGTAGTTGGACGCCGACACCTTGGTCGCGTTCAGGCCGTCGGTTTCCAGCACGTTCAGTGCGTTGCGCTCGAAGGAATAGACCAACTGGTTCATGTCGTTGTCGGTCTTGTCCTGCGAGTACAGCGCCGTCAGGTTCATCTCCAGCCGGTCGTTGGGCTTCCACTGCAGGCCGGCGGTGAGCATCTTGCGGTCGGTTTCGCGCTCGATCGAGCGGTAGCGCGGGCGGCGCGGGATGTACGCGGTGCCGTCGTCGGTGTCCTGGGTGAACCAGCGGTCGATCCACAGGTAGTCAGCGCGGTCCTTGAGCTTCTGGTAGCCGGCGTTGACGAACACGCCCAGTTCGCCGCCGTCGTCGAGCTGGAACTGGTCGATGTAAGTGACCACCGCCTTGGGCGTCGGCGCGCCGCCGGCGAATTCGGAGTACTGCTCCTTGGCCGACAGGATCAACTTGCGTTCCTTGTAGTCCAGCGGCTTGGTGGTCTTGATGTTGACCGTGCCCGACAGCCCGCCGGCGTCCATGTCCGCCGACGGCGACTTGATCACCTCGATCGCCGCGGCCACTTCCGGCTGGATGATGTCGTAGCGGAAACCGTCGGTGAAATCGGCGCTCTTGACGGTCTGGCCGTTGATCGTGGTGGCCGAATACTGCGGGCCAAGGCCGCGGATGCTGATGGTCGAACCGCGGCCGTTGATGGTGGAAATCTGCACGCCGGGAATGCGCTGGATCGCCTCGGCGATATTCTCGGCCGGGAACTTGCCGATGTCCTCGGAAGAGATGCCGTCGGTCATGCGCGCGTCTTCGCGCTTGTTGTCCAGCGCGGTGATCAGGCTCTTCTGGTAGGAGCTGGTGACGGTCACGGTATCGAGCTGGGAGATCCCGTCGGATGCCGGCGCTTGCTGCGCCTGCGCGCCGGCACTGAGCAGACCGAGCGCGATGGCGGTGGCGAGGACGGACAGGGAACAGCACTGCGGACGGGAGCGGGCGGCATGTGGCATTGGGCTATCCTGGTTGATGGCTGATCGGCACGACGACGTCTGACACCCAGCGGCAGCGATCGGCAGGCCGCACCCTCCATGGCGCCCGACGCGACGCGCAGGGCGATGCCGTCCGTGCGGGCACGGAGTCGATGGAACGTGCTGTCTGTTGCGGCGCCTCGTGTTGCGGAAGGCGCGTCCCCGTCCCTACCCCGGAGCGGGCGATTGCATGCGGCTGCTGGACTGATCGACCCGAATTGGCAAAGACCAATTCCAGGCGCCTCGATTTTTATGGTCTTAGAAAGATTGTGTCAACGCTGTCATGTCCACAATCGCCAAATGGCGCCTGGACTCGCCCCGAGATCCTAAGAATCTTCTTTTAAATCAGAATATTGAAGGCGTGAAATTTTTTCTGAGCGGACTTCTTCACGCATCGTTGTCACGCTACCTATAGGGCACCAATTCTACGAATGAGACCAATTTTGCGTGCCTCGACATGACTGCGCCGCGTTCTCATTTGCAGCGCTTCGCACGCGCCGCGGCGATCCTCATAACCCTTTGATATATAAAAATCCCTTGAGGCTGTGCGACGCACTCCCGGCACCGACATGCGGTTCCCATGGCTGGACCAGCACCAGACGAATTTTCCGGCAAAGACCTGACATCGTTGTCATAGCCTGGTAAGAATCGCTGCGCGCCGGGGGGAGCCGCGCATGCGCGGCGCAGACCCGGGACATGGGAGGAATGCGTGGGAGGCATGTGATCGCAATGCTCCGTCCGCGCCAGTCGCGTGCCGCACTCGGCGCCCCGTCGCAACAGCCGACACGTTCCGCGGCCTGCGCGTTGCCCCCGGCATCTACCGCAGCGGGCGGCCCGGCCAAACACAAGTCACTGTGGGAGCGACTTCAGTCGCGACGAACGACGCCGCAAGCTTCGGCGGCTACGCAACCGGCCGGGGCTGATGGCCATACCTTTCAACGTCTTTGGACGCACCCAATAAAATCAATTGTTACAGCTACGACTCTCATACTGAATTCGCTACCCTCTGTCGCATTCTCCTACACCATCAGCAGGAAAGCAGCGGGTTACAGGATCGGCGCATCAAACACGTTGAAAGGCATGGGGATGATGGCCCGGCGCCAGCAAAAGCCCCTGTGAAAGCACACCCGGCAAACCTTGCAGGCCGCCCAATTCCCACAGTGCGCTTGAACCGCCTCAGCCGCGCTCGCGCCGCCCCGCACCAGTCTCCAACCGCCACAGCAGATCGCGCAGCGGGGTGAGCGCTGTGGCCATGCCTGCCGCCACGCCCAGCGCATCGGCCAGCGCGTCGAACGGATCGGCCGACCGCGTGGTGGTCCACGCGCCCTGCGCGAACTCGATGCCGATGCCCAGCAGCAGCAGGCCCAGCGCCGCCCGACGCCAGGCGCGTGGCCCGGCGTAGATCTGCACCGCGCCGGCCGCCAGCAGCAGGTAGGCGGTGACATGCTCGACCTTGTCGGTGTCCGGCAGGTCGGACAGCTGCGGCGGGTGCGGCATCATGCACACGTAGATCAGCACCAGCACACCCAGCCACCACAGCCCCAACCACAGCCAGGGCCGGCGGAATGCGCGCACCGCCGCCATCACAGCCGCCAGGTCAGGTCGCCGGCCAGGAACGCCGGCGCCAGCGACACGTCGCGTTCGAAGCCCATCACCTGGAAGCGCTCGCCCATCTCGCTGGGCAGGGTCAAGCGCTTCACCTGCTCGCGCAGGCGCAGGCGGCCGCGTTCGTCGCTGCGCGCCTCGGCCTCGGCCAGCAGCGCAGCCAGGCCGTTGCCGAGCAGGAAGCTGGCCTGGGTGCAGTAGCCGCCCAGTTCGAAACCGGCGCCGGTGCCGGCCTCGGCCAGCGCGGTGAAGTCCACCGATGCGGTCAGGTCCTGCAGGCCTGGCCACAGATAGGGGTCGGCATGCGTGCGATGCCGGTAGAACGCGCGCAGGGTGCCGTCGTCACGCTGCGGCAGGTAGAACTCGCCGCGCGGATAGCCGTAGTCGACGAACAGCATCGCACCACTGCGCAGGCCGCCGGCCACCGCCTGGATCCAGTACGGCAGCTGCGGCAGCAGTTCGGAGCGATAGCCATCGGCGAACGGCGTTTCCAGATCGCGTTCGACATGCCGCACCGCCGCCATCAGCAGCGGATCGGCCGGCTGCTCGCCGCGGCGGAAGCGGCCTTCGCCATCCAGGGTCACGGTTTCCTCGAACACCTCGCCGTCGCGCAGGGTGAAGCGCGGCGTCGGCAGCGCATCGATCACCTCGTTGGCGAACAGTACCCCGTTCCAGTCGTCCTCGAACGGCCGATCCAGCCATTCCACCAGGTCGAACACTGGCGGGATCAGCGCGCGTTGCAGGCGTTCGCGTTGGCGCGCGCGCAGGTCGGCGCTGGGTTCGAGGATGGCGTAGCGCTCGGGCAGCGCGTCCAGCGCCAGCAGGCGCTTGAGCATCACCTCAGCGAACGCACCGCTGCCACCGCCCACCTCCAGCATCCGCGCCTGCGGCCCGAGCTGCTGCAACACCGGCGCCAGCGCGTTGGAGACGGTGGCGGCGAACAGCGGGCCCAGCTCC
Organism: Xanthomonas translucens pv. cerealis; assembly: GCF_006838285.1. Lineage (NCBI taxonomy): Bacteria > Pseudomonadati > Pseudomonadota > Gammaproteobacteria > Lysobacterales > Lysobacteraceae > Xanthomonas > Xanthomonas cerealis. The sequence continues at coordinate 4,602,302 of NZ_CP038228.1, read as the reverse complement.
GGCGCAGTGACGAAGTCGCCGTCCGCACCGAACTTGCTGCTGCCGGCGCTGTAGTAGCCCAGGCCCGGCGCGTACAGCGCCAACTCCATGAAGCGCGAGAACGGAATCGCGCCGCCGCTGGCGGCAATCTCGGCGCGCAGATGCGCGGCCAGTCGATCGCTATGGGCGAGCGCGTCGGCGTCGGGGGCTGGGAAATCGATAGGCATGCGGCGCTGGATTGGGTGGACAATGCACAGCATAGCCGAGCGTGGAATGCACACATGACCGAGACCAAAGTCGTCCTGATCACCGGCAGCGCGCGCCGCATCGGCGCCGGCATCGCGCGGCGCCTGCATGCCGCCGGCTATCGCGTGGCGCTGCACGCGCACACCTCGCAGGCCGAGCTGCAGACGCTGGCCCAGGAACTGGAGGCCGCGCGCGCCGGCAGCACCCTGACCCTGCACGCCGACCTGCGCGACGCCGCGCAGCTGCCGGCGCTGGTGACGCAGTGCGTGCAACATTTCGGCCGACTCGATGCGCTGGTCAACAACGCCTCCACCTTCTATCCCACGCCGCTGGCCGAGGCCACGCCGGCGCAATGGGACGACCTGTTCGCGGTCAACGCGCGCGCGCCGCTGTTCCTGGCCCAGGCCGCGGCCGCGCAACTGCGCGAGCACCGCGGCGCGATCGTCAACATCACCGACCTGCACGCCGAACAGCCGCTGCGCGCGCACCCGCTGTACAGCGCGGCGAAGGCCGCGCTGGCGATGCTGACCCGCTCGCTGGCGCTGGAACTGGCACCACAGGTGCGGGTCAACGCCATCGCCCCCGGCGCGATCCTGTGGCCGGAAGCCGGCAAGGACGGCGCCGCACAGCAGGCCTTGCTGGCGCGCACGCCGCTGGCGCGGATCGGCCAGGTGGAGGAGATCGCCGAGGCGGTGCGCTGGCTGCTCGACGAGGCCGGCTTCGTCACCGGGCAGACGCTGCGGGTGGATGGGGGGCGGGGATTGAGTTGAGGCCTATCGGGACCAGGGACCGGGGACCCGGAGGTCAGAACACGGCGAGGAACAGAACGTGGCACGCGCCGCAAGCGGAGCGACACACGGCAGGCCTTGTGCTTTTTGTGAATCTCCGATGGGGCGTTAGCAGGTCCCCGGCGACAATGCCCCCGGTCCCCGGTCCCCGGTCCCTGGTCCCGGCTCTCCAAGCGCCACCACCTCGAACGTCTCCCCGAACTGCGCATGCGCCTGCCACAGCGCGCCCAGGCTGCGACCGCTGACCGGGTCGACGAAGTCGGCGGCGATGTCGGCCAGCGGCTTGAGCACGAAGGCGTGGCGCAGTTCCAGGCGCGGGATGCGCAGGTGGCCGGGACCTTCGACGATGCGGTCGCCGTAGAACACCACGTCGATATCCAGGGTGCGGTCGCTGCAAAGCGGGCCGCTGCGGTCGCGCCCATGTGCATCTTCCAGCGCATGCAGCCATGCATGCAGCGCTTCCAGCCCCCACTCGGTCTGCAACGACACGGCATTGTTCAGGAACGGCGGGCCGTCGAATCCGACCGCCGCGGTGCGGTAGGTCGGGGACAGCGCGATCGGGCCGAAACGCTGCCGCAGCGCACCTATCGCGGCAGGCAGATGCTGTTGCGGGCGCAGATTGCTGCCCAGGCTGAGGAGCACGGTGGTCATGGGATATTCGGGCATGCCGCGGCCGCGGCCGTCAACGGGTAGCCAAGCCCGCCCCCCCCCGCATAGAATCGAAGCGCACTGAACTTCGGCAGCGACATGACTTATTGCGTAGGCATCGAAGTGGACGAAGGCCTGGTCTTCGCCGCAGACACACGTACCAACGCCTCGCTGGACGACGTCCGCGTGCATCGCAAGCTGCATGTGTTCGAGTATCCGGGACAGGCGGTGTTCGCGCTGATGTCGGCCGGCAACCTGGCCACCACCCAGCTGGCGATCTCCAAGCTGCAACGCGATGCGGACGATCCGGACGCGCCACGCAACCTGCGCTCGTTCAAGCACCTGTTCGAGGTCGCCGAGTACGTCGGCGAGGTCCTGGTTTCCAGCCAGGTCAAGCTGTCCGAACAGTCCCAGCACAGCGGGGTCAGCGTGCAGTCCACGCTGATCCTTGGCGGGCAGATCGCCGGCGAGCGGCCCGGACTGTACATGATCTATCCGCTGGGCAACGCCATCGCCACCTCGCCGGAGACGCCGTACCTGCAGATCGGCGAGTCCAAATACGGCAAGCCGATCCTGGACCGCATCATCCGCCCGGAGATGCAGCTGGAGGACGCCGCGCGCACCGCGTTGGTGTCGCTGGACTCCACCATCCGCTCCAACCTGTCGGTCGGCATGCCGATCGACGTGGCCCTGATCCGCCGCAACGACCTGCGCGTGACCGAACGCCTGCGCCTGGAAGCGGACACCCCGCTGTACTCGGAAATCCACGACACCTGGTCGCGCAAGCTGGAGCACGCGGTGCGCACGCTGCCGCGCTTCCCCTGGGAGGCGGCCATGACCAGCGAGAGCGAAACCGACAACCGCGGCAACCTGCCGCCGCTGCCGCCGCGCCGGGTGCCGGCCCGGCGCGACCCGGAAGACCAGTCGTCGCAGCAGTGACGCAGGGACCGGGGACCCGGAAAAGCGAGATAGAGAAGGCTGACGGCACGCGTGAACTGAGACAACACCGCTGTCGCGGTGGCTATTGCTGCTGCCGTTCCGGATCCCCGGTCCCGGCTCTTCAGCCACTCTCCAACGCATGCGCCACCGCGCGGAACACGCGCTGCATTTCCAGCGGCTTGCGTAGCACGTGCACGGCGATGTCGCGCGGGAAGTGGTCGCGCTGCATCGCCGTGCCGGCATCCTCGAGCACGATCGCCGGGCCGCGATAGTCCAGGTCCTGCAAGGCCAGCAGCAGGCTCACCGCCGATAGCAGGATGATGTCGCTGTCCACGATCAGCAGATCCGGCATGCCGTGTTCGCGCACGTCGCGCAGCGCGGCGGCGCCGTCGGAGGCCAGCTGCGGCTGATAGCCCTGGCTGGACAAGGCATTGCCGAGCAGCGACAGGCGCGTGGCCTCGCCGTCGACCAGCAACACGCGCTGGCCCTTGCCCATCGGGATCGCCGGCTCCGGCTCGGCCGAGGGCACGTGGCCGCGCAGCGGAATCAGCAGTTCGAAACAGGTGCCAACGCCCGGCGTGCTGTCCACGCCGATGCTGCCACCGTAACTCTCGACGATGCGCTTGCACGAGATCAGGCCCAGGCCGGTGCCATCGGGCTTGGTGGTGAAGAACGGGCTGAACAGTTGCGCCTGCGTGGCCGCGTCCATGCCCACGCCGGTGTCGCGGACCAGGATCCGCACCTGCCCGTTGCCGTCGGCGCCGAGCGCCGGCGCCGCCGAAATGCTCAGCGCACCGCCGGCGGGCATTGCCTGGATCGCGTTCAGGCCGAGGTTGAGCAGGCACTGTTGCAACTCGGTGTAGTTGGCCTCGAGCGACAGCTCGGCGTCGGCCACCTCCACCTGCAGGCTGACCCGCTCCGGCAGGCTGCTCTTGAGCAGCATCTGCACCGCCTGGAACAGGCCAGCGATGGACACCCGCTCGCTGGGCGTGCGCGAACCGCGCACGAACGACAGCATCGACTCGGCCATCTCGTGGCCGCGCCGGCCGCACTCGGCGATGACCTCGGCCAGGTGCCGCAGCTGCGGGTCGTCGCTGCGTCCGATCATCAGCTCCGGCACGATCAGCAGCGGCTGCAGGATGTTGCGCAGGTCGTGGCTGAGACCGGCGGCGAGCAACGCCAGGCTCTCCAGCCGCTGCGCGCGCATCAGCTCGACCTCGACCCGCTGCCGCTCGCGCTCGGTGCGCGCCTCGCGGATCGCGCGCGCCACCGCCGACGGCAGACGGGTCGGGTTGTGCTTGATGATGTAGTCGTTGGCGCCGTCGCGCAGCGCCTGCACCGCGGTCTCCTCGCCGATCGTGCCGGAGACGAAGATGAAGGGCACCGAGCTGCTGTGCTCGCGCAGCACGCGCAGCGCCTGGTGGCCGGAGAACTCCGGCATGCTCAGGTCCGACAACACGATGTCCGGGGCGAACTCGCGCAGCGCCGCGCGCAGCGCGGACTCGCCTTCCACGCGGCGAAAGGTCGCCTCCAATCCGGCATCCAGCAGCTGATCGGACAGCAGCTCGGCATCCTCCGGCGAATCCTCGACCATGAGGATCCGCAGCGGCCCTAGATTGGTGCCGGTGGTGGGCATGCGCGCTTACTCTTTGTCCGGCGCCTGGTTGATCAACGCCCAGAACGTGCCCAGCGTCTTCACCGCAGTGAAGAACTGGTCCACGTCCACCGGCTTGACCACGTAGGCGTTGACGCCCAGGTCCCAGCTGCGAGCCAGGTCGCTTTCCTCGCGCGAGGACGACAGGATCACCACCGGCAAGCGCTTGAGCGATTCGTCGGTGCGCACCAGCTTCAGCACTTCCAGCCCGTCCATGCGCGGCATCTTGATATCCAGCAGCAGCACCGCCGGCAGGCCGTCCTCGCGATCGGCGTAGGCGCCGCGGCGCAGCAGGTAGTCCATCGCCTCCACGCCGTCTTCGACGTGCACGATGGGATTGGCAAGGCGCGCGTCGCGCAGCGCATCGACCGCCATTTCGGCATCGGCAGGGCTGTCTTCGGCAAGCAGGATGGTGCGGATGGCGGTCATGCGGTCAACTCGTTGGGGGGCGCTTCGGGCGCGGGGGGTAACACGAAATGGAAGGTCGCACCCTGATCCGGCGCCGCATCGGCCCAGATATGGCCGCCGTGGCGGGTCAGCACGCGGCGTACGCTGGCCAGGCCGATGCCGGTACCGGTGTACTCGCTGGCCTTGTGCAGACGCTGGAACACACCGAACAGCTTGGCCGCATAGGCCATGTCGAAACCGGCGCCGTTGTCACGCACGGTGAAGCGGTGGCTGCCGTCCGCTTGCAGCTGATAGCCCACCTCGATCACCGCGACCTCGCGCCTGGCGCTGTACTTGACCGCATTGCCGAGCAGGTTCAACCACAACTGACGCATCATGTTCTCGTCGGCGACCAGGATCGGCAGCGGCGCGACGCTCCACTCGATGCGGCGGCCGCTGCCGGCGTGGTCGGACTGATAGTTGGCGTCCAGCACCGAGCGCGTCTCCGCCACCAGCGACTGCATGTCCACCGCTTGCAGGCGCAGCGCACTGCGACCCAGGCGCGAATAGACCAGCAGGTCGTCGATCAGCGAGGCCATGCGCCGCGCCGAGGTGCCGATCACTTCCAGATAATGGCGGCTCTTCTCGTCGGCGGCATCGCCGAGGTGGCGGGCCAGCTTGTCGGCGAAACCGGCGACATGGCGCAGCGGCGCGCGCAGATCGTGCGAGACCGAATAGCTGAAGGCCTCCAGTTCACGATTGACCTCCGAAACCTGCTCCACCTTGCCCTCGAGCTGCCGGTTGAGCATCTGGATACGCTGCTGCGAGGCTTTCTGCAGGCTGATGTCGCTGACCGTCATCAGCACCACTTCGTCCTCGCTGTCCGGCAGCGGCATGCGCCGCGCGTTCAGCAGCATGGTGCGGGCGACGCCGTCGGCGCCGAGCTGTTCGTGCTCGAAATCCCACAGCTCGCGCCCGCGCAGCAGCACCTCGGCCAGGCGCTGGCGCATCAGGGGATCCTGCCAGACGCCGTCGCCGACCTCGGCCAGCATCTTCGGCGCCTGCTCCGGGTCCAGCCCGTACAGCTCGCCGAAGGCGGCGTTGTGCATCAGCATGCGCTGCTCGCTGTCGAGCAGCACGATCGGCTCGCGCACCGTCTGCAGCACCGCGGCGGCACGGGCATTGGCACGCAACATGTGCCGCTCCGCGTCCAGGCGCCGGCGGATCTGCCGTTGCAGCAGCCAGATCACCAGGCCCAGCAACAGCAACTGCACCGCCAGCGACACCCAACTGATCGCCGAAGCCAGCATCCGCCGCTGGTCGGCATCGGCGGTACGCTCGGCCAACAGCGCGTCCTCGCGCTTCTGCAGGTCGGCGATCAGGCCACGGATCGGATTGTCCGCGGTCATCTCCAGGATCAAGGCACGGATCCGTTCCGGGTCGCGGGTCTCGGCGATACGCGCGGCCAGCAGGCCTCGGCGCTCCAGGGTGCTCTGCAAGCGGCCGATGCGCACCTGCTGGTCGGCGTTGTCGCGGGTCAGCTCGACCAGGCGCGCGATGGCCGGCGCCATTGCGGTGCGCGACTCGCTGAAACGCGCGCGCAGGATCGGCGAGTCGACGTCGTGCGACATCGCCATCGCTGCCGATTCCATGTCGCGTATGTTCGCTTCCAGATTGCTCAGCGTCGCGGTGACCTCCTGGCTGTGGCTGACCCAGTGCGCCGCACGCAGGGTGCTGTCGCTCATCTGCCGCAACAGCAACGAAGGCAGGATCACGATCAACACGACAGCCAGCGCCAGCAGCGGCAAGCGCCAGCGGTCCCAGGCGTCGTGTTTGGCGGTGATCTGCATACCTGTTCTTAGAAGATTAAAGGCGGCAGCGACAGCGGGGCGGCATTGTCGCCGATCCCCGCAAGCGCACGATGAATTATTCAGGATTTGCGCAACTCCCCAGCGCGCGCCGTGAATACGACTCTATCCTAATGTTCGGGCACAAAGAAACGGGCGACTGTGCGCCGCCCGTGGCCACTGCCGATGCGATGCGATCAGGCGCGGTGCGGGCGCAGCTGCCGTGCGCGGGCGGCCGCGCCCTGCGTCGCAGCAATCAGCGTCCACGACGACATCCCGGCCCGGACCAGCAGGAAATCGGCATGGCTGCGCAGGCGCGCACGCTCGACGGAATCCAGGTCTTCGTCCAGGCGCTGCATCAGCGTGGCGAAAGCCGCCCAGAAACCGGCATCGTCGTGAAAGGTGGCCAGCAGCATGCCCAGCTTGGATTCGAGCTGACGCATCGCAAGTGGCAAGCAGGACGGTCGCGGTGGCGCGCCTGTCGAGGAGAGCACCGTTGTATCCACCGCGTCGAGCGAAGCAGCTTGCGTGACCGCGTGGCTGGACGCGGCGGGAGAGTAAGCATCCAACATGGCAATTCGCCTGGTAGCCAACATAGCTTGATGATGGCTGAACGTGCGTCAATGCAATGCGAAGCACAGCGTTACGCTGCGTGATGCGCCAGGGGCGCGAGTGTGTCGCCAAAAAAAATGCACTCCGAAGAGTGCGTCGTGGGTGCAGAGGCGGGGTGCGCCTCGTCGCGCGCCCCCGCCGCCATCACCGATGGGCGTGGCTCAGTGCTTGTCCGCGCCAGCCACTTTCAGGCCGGTCGAATCGACCTTCTTGACCCCGTCGATCATCTTCGCGACCGACACCGCCTTGTCGCGCTGCAACTTGTTCTCGACCGCACCGGACAGCTTGACCGTGCCATTGAGCGTCTCGACCTTGATGTCGGTACCGGAGACATCCTTGGTCGCGAGCAGATCGGCCTTCACCTTGGTAGTGATCCAGGTATCGGTGACCGGCTCCTTGGATTCGTGCTTCATGCCGTCGTTGTGGGCCATGCCGGCATGGCCCTTGTCGGCGGTGGCCGGCGGATCGACGGCGAGCGCCTGGCCGGCGGCCAGGGTCAGACCGAATGCGAGTGCGTTGCCGAGCAGCGTGCGTGACGTGATCTTTTTCATGATGTCATCCTCCCTTGAAGGTGTGTGGCGGAGTGTCTGCGCGGCGACGTACAAGCGACGTGACCGTCAAATCGCGGCAGCGTGAAAGGCGTGCACGCCGCGCGACCGGCGTTGCCGGGATACTGGCCTCCCACTCGCAGCGGTGCCGATGCCATGCCCCAGCCGTTCAATCTCGCCCTGCTCGGCTACGGTTTCGTCGGCCGCGTGTTCCATGCGCCGCTGATCGCGCACACGCCAGGCCTGCGGCTGCACACCATCGTGTCCAGCCGCCACGACGAAGCCGCCGCGGCGTATCCGCAGGCGCGCATCGTCGCCGACCCGCAGCAGGCCTTCGCCGATGCGCAGGTCGATGCGGTGGTGGTGGCCACGCCGAACCAGACCCATGCGCCGCTGGCGCTGGCGGCGCTGGCGCAGGGCAAGCACGTGCTGGTGGACAAGCCGTTCACACTGGACGTGGACGAGGCACAGCAGGTGCTGGCGCAGGCACAGCGCGCCGGGCGCATCGTCAGCGTGTTCCAGAACCGGCGCTGGGACGGCGACTTCCTGACCCTGCGCGCACTGCTCGACGCGAACCGGCTAGGCACGATCGCCGAATTCCACTCGCACTTCGATCGCCACCGCCCGCAGGTCGGCGATCGCTGGCGCGAGCATGCGCTACCCGGCTCCGGACTGTGGTTCGACCTGGGCCCGCACCTGCTCGACCAGGCCTTGCAGTTGTTCGGCCCGCCCGAGGCGATCCAGGTCGATCTGGCGCAGCAGCGCGATGGCGCGCAGGCGACCGATTACTTCCATGCGGTGCTGCGCTATCCGCAGCTGCGTGCGGTGCTGCATGCCGGCTCGCTGGTCGCCGCCAACGGACTGCGCTTCGCCGTGCATGGCGAACGCGGCAGCTACATCAAGCAGGGGCTGGACACGCAGGAAGCGCAGTTGCGCGCCGGCCTCACCCCGGCCGCGCCGCAGTGGGGCGAGGATCCGCTTGCCGGCGAACTGACCCTGGTCGGTGCCGACGGCAGCGCCGCCACGCAGTCGCTGCCGACGCAACGCGGCGACTATCGGCACTGCTATACCGGCTTTCGCGAAGCGATGGCCGCCCGCGCGCCCGCGCCGGTGGATGCGGCGCAGGCGCTGGCGGTAATGCGCTTGCTGGAACTGGGCCAGCGCAGCGCGGCCGAAGGCCGCACGCTGGCGCTGGACTGAGAACCGCCGCGCGGCTTATCCGGCCGCGCTCCCGGACGGCGGCACGGCCGGGGTCTCGTGCTTGATCGCATGCCCGCCGAACTGATTGCGCATCGCCGACAACAGCTTGTCGGTGAACGAATCGTCGTCGCGCGAGCGCAACCGCTCCAGCAGCGACAAGGTGATCACCGGCGCGGGCACGTTGAGGTCGATCGCTTCGGCCACGGTCCAGCGGCCTTCGCCGGAATCCTCCACGTACGGCGCGATGCCGGCCAGGCTGGGGTTTTTTCCCAACGCATCGGAGCACAGCTCCAGCAGCCACGAGCGCACCACGCTGCCCTGGCGCCAGACCTCGGCGACCTGATGCAGGTCCAGCTCGAACTCCTGCTTGCGCGCCATCAGCGCGAAGCCTTCGGCATAGGCCTGCATCATTCCGTACTCGATGCCGTTGTGGACCATCTTGGTGAAGTGGCCGGCGCCGCTGGGACCGACCCGGCCCCAGCCGGCATCGGCGGCCGGCGCCAGGGTCGCGAACACCGGGTCGAGCCGACTCACCGCCGCGGCGTCGCCGCCGATCATCAGGCTATACCCTTCCTGCAGGCCCCACACGCCGCCGCTGGTGCCGCAATCGACGTAGGCGATGCCGTGCGCGGCCAGTTCGCCGGCACGGCGCATGGAATCCTTGTAATAGGAATTGCCGCCGTCCACGACCACATCGCCTTCGCCCAACAGCGGCAGCAGCACCGCCAGGGTGTCGTCGACGATCTTGCCGGCCGGCACCATCAGCCACACCGCGCGCGGCGCCGGCAGCGCCGCGACCAGCGCCGCCATCGCGTCCACCGTCTCCACCCCGCGCTGCTGCGCCGCGCCGCGCGCCGCCTCGCCCAGGTCGAAACCGACCACGCGATGGCCGCCACGCACCAGCCGCTCGGCCATGTTCGCGCCCATCCGGCCCAAGCCTACAAGTCCCAGTTCCATGCGTCTGTCCTAGCTCGAAGTGAGGACGGTTAGGGTCGCACGAAGCGTCGTGCCGCGGCTGACGCGCAGCTAAGGCGATCGCGCCTGCGCCGCCTGCGCGCAATCGCGCAACTGCTGGTCGCGCCAACGCCGGTACAAGGTGGTATGCAGGTTGTGCAGGGTCAGCTCGATCGCGAACGGGGTGCGCGGATTGCGGTCCAGCAGGCGCGCCACGTGGTAGCCGATCGGCTTGCTGCCCATGGGGTGCACGTACACCTCGAAGCCGCGGTAGAAGGGATCGTCGAGCAGCGCATCGAGTTGCGTCAGGACACTGCCTTGCGCCGGCGACAGCGTCGCGCGCAGCACCGGATCGCGCTCGAACAACAGTTTCTCGAAACGCTTGCGGCCGGGTCCGCGCAGCGCCTGCGACAGTTCCCAGATGCGTCGGTTGCTGGCGTCGTAGTAGGCCAAGCCGCCATGCCGGCGCAACGCCGCCGCCGCCTCGGCGCCGACCGCCACCACCACGAAGTTCTCCGCCTGGTTGTTGATGTCGTCCAGGTAGCGGCGTTCGAACACATGGGCGATGAAGCCGGGCGCGCCCAGGAAGGCAGCGCCGCCCAATTGCGCGGTCTTGACCGCCTTGCCGTCGGCGAAGAACGCGCCAGCGTACGCGCCGAGCAGGATGCTATCGGTGTCGTGCAGGGTGAGGAAGGTGCCGATCGACAGTTCCCCGGCGCTGAACGCACGATCGAAGCCGGCAGCGCCGTACAGCTCGCGCTGCGTGGCCAGCTGCGCGATCTGCCGGCCGACGCCGCACTCCGAGCGCACGTGGCCGCTGTAGAACGCCTCGATCGCGCGCGCATTGCCCTGCGCCGGACGATAACCGCGGCCGAAGCTGCGGAAGCGCTGCCAGCCCTGCCGGCGCGCGCCGCCCGCGCCGAATCCGATCCAACCCAGCTGCAGCGCGCTGAAGCGGTAGCCGGGGTTGCCTTGCAGATGCATCACCGCACGCTGGGTGGCCGCGCCGAGCAGCAGGAAATAGCCGCATTGCGTGGCCGGCGCCTGCAACAGCGCGCGCAGCGCGTCGCGTCGTTGGGTCTCGCTCCACTGCGCCGGCAACGCCGCCTGCAGATCGCCGTGCGCCTGTGCGTCGGCCAGCGAGCTGCGTGCGCAGGGCGTGCCCGGCAACAGCCGCGGCTGCGCGGCAGGCGTGCTGTCGATGCGCCAGCCGAGTTGGCGCAGCAACGCGGCCAGACAGTCGGCGCTGGCCTGGCCGGCCGGTTCCGGCGCCGCGGCGAGCGCACCGCCGCTGGCCAGTGCCAGTGCCAGCACCAGGCGCGCGGCGAAACCGGGTCGACGCGGCGCTGGCGGGTTCGGAGTCGGGACGGTCATGGCGCGAGCATGGCAGATGCGAAAGAAGGACAGCGGCAGGACGCAAGGCCGCCTGCACAGGTACGGGTGCGGACGCGCAGCGTGACGCGTGCGCGGTGCACGCGCCACGAAGCGGTACGCCTTGGCGATGCGCATGGCGAGCATCGGCATGCGTATTCACTCCACAGCAATGCCGGCCAACCCTACACTGCCGCTCCCCGCTAGCGGAACCAGCGTCATGCATGTGCTCGTCACCGGCGGCACCGGCTTCATCGGCCGCGCCCTCTGCCCCGCCTTGCTTCAGGCCGGCCACCAGGTCACCGTGCTCACGCGCGACGCCGCACGCGCGGCGCGCACGCTGCCCGGCGTGCAGGCGCTGGAAACCCTGCAGGACGCGGCACCGGCGCAGGCGGTGATCAATCTCGCCGGCGAACCGCTCAGCGAAGGCCGCTGGAACGAAACCCGCAAGCGCCGCTTCCGGACCTCACGCATCGGCACCACCCGCACGCTGCTCGACTGGATCGCGCAACTGGACCCGGTGCAACGTCCCGCCTGCCTGCTCTCCGGCTCGGCGATCGGCTACTACGGCGACCGCGGCGACGACCTGCTCGACGAGCGCAGCGCGGCCGGCGCGGATTTTTCCGCGCAGCTGTGCCGCGACTGGGAAACCGAGGCGCTGCATGCGCAGGCGCTGGGCCTGCGGACCAGTCTGGTGCGGACCGGGGTGGTGCTCGGCGGCGACGGCGGCGCGCTGGCGCGGATGCTGCCGCCGTTCCGGCTCGGCCTGGGCGGGCGCATGGGCGACGGCCGGCAATGGATGAGCTGGATCCATCGCGACGATCACGTCGGCCTGTTGCTGTGGCTGCTGCAGCACGGCGGCGACGGCGCCTACAACGCCACCGCACCGACGCCAGCGACCAATGCCGATTTCGCGCAGCAGTTGGGCCAGGCGTTGCACCGGCCGGCGCTGCTGCCGGCGCCGGCAGCAGCGCTGCGCCTGGCCTTCGGCGAGATGGCCGACCTGTTGCTCGGCAGCCAGCGGGTATTGCCGACACGGGCGCAGCAGGAAGGCTATGTGTTTCGTTATCCGGAGTTGGGGCCGGCGCTGCGTGCCCTGGTCGGTCGCTAGCGCATTCTCGATCCCGACCGACGTCACTTGTGGAAGCGACTTCAGTCGCGACGGGCATCCCCGGTAAAGCCCCGTCGCACCTGAAGTCGCTCCCACAAAAAAGCACTATTGCCTGTCGGCCCTAAGCGAGCCACGCGCGGGCGGCGTTGCATCATCATCCCGGCGACCCGCATCCACGCCCGCATGCCGCCGCAACGCAAAACGCCCCGGCGGATGCTGTCCGCCGGGGCGTGCTTGCTTACTTGCCGAGGGCGCCGCGATGGCCGATCGCGGCATGGCCTCAGTAGCGCCTGCAGTCGGTCTCGACGCGACGGTTGCCGTTGGCCTGCTGGCGCTGACCCTGGATATAGCGCCCGGTGGCGCCACCAGCGACCGCACCGCCGACCGTGGCCAGCTTCTTGCCATCGCCCTTGCCGATCTGGTTGCCGAGCAGGCCACCGATCGCTGCGCCGGCCAAGGTGCCGCCGATGCGGTCGGGGTCGGTGTTGTTCTTCTGCAATGCGACCTTCTTGCAGTGCACGCGGGTGCCGTCGTTGAAGCGGCGTCCGGCGTCTTCCGGCCCGTAATGGCGCTGGGCCTGCGCCAGCGGCGCGGCAGTCGTGGCAATGGCGAGGACGCCGAGACACAAAGCGGATTTGAAAGTATTCATGCTGGTTGCTCCTGGGTGGCGGAGCCGATGCCTGTAACAGGCATCGCACTCCCGACGGCGCCACCTTTGCACCGCGATTGGGAATGAATCGTGAAGCGAAATCCCGCTATTCAGCTTCCACAGCGGCGGATGAACGCATACTTCAGCGCGGCGTGGTGCCGTCGCCGACCGCAGCGGCGGCGGCAGGCACGGGCGCGACTTCCGCCACCGGCGTCGGCACTGCTGCCGGTGCCGGCGCCGATACCGCGGCAGCCGGCTCGGGCTTGGCCGCTGCAGCCGGCGGCGGCTGCGGGGGCGCAGCCGGTTTGGCCTTGGGCAGGTACTGCGCCATGAGTTCGAAGAAACGCTTGTAGAAATCGCCGTCCTGCACCGTACTGCTGGCCACGCGCACCAGCGAGTCGTCGCTGCTGCCGACCGGCAGCGACACCGAGCCGAGCACGCCGACGCCGACGCTGGCCGAGGTCGCGCTCTTCTTCAGCGCATAACGGTCCTGCAGCGCGCTGACGAACACCCAGGATTCGTCCTGGCCATGCGCCACGCACGACACGCGCAGTTCCAGCTGCTCGTGCGAATCCTGGTTGGGCTGGAAGTTCTTGGTGCCCTCGACCGCATCGGCGGTAGCCTTGGCCACTACGTAGCCCTGGCTCAGCAGCGCGCGCCGCGCCGATTCGCAGGCCTGGCCCGGCTGTACCGGATAGCTGCGCGAATAGGTGTTGTCTGAATTGAAGGTTTCCTTCACCAGGTTGTCCTGTTTGCGGGCGAAGCAACCGCTCAGGCCGATCGCGACCAGCACGAGCGCGGGAAAGGCGAGGACATTGGAAGAGGCGGACATGGCCATGGACCGGAAGGAAGGAACCGGCCAAGCATAGCCGCAAGCGTGTCGAGACGGCCTTGATGCCGCCGCATGCGCTCATCCCGCGGTTAGCGAGCGCTGCCGGCTGCAGCGACAGGTCCAGCCGCAGCAGGCCGCTGCGGTAGCCGTCGCCGAGCCGCGAGAACTCGCGGAAGATCACCGTGCCCGCACCGCACTGGCGTGCCCAGCGTGGATAGCCGGCATTGCCGCCGTGTGCTGCAGGATGCACACCAGACCGCGACAACGGCGGCGGCCGGCACCCGCCACCAGGTGCGGCATGCCGACACCAGTGCGGGAACAGGGGCGAGGCGCCGCTCAGCGGCGGCGCGCACTCCATGCCGGCATCCCTGCCGACACCTACAGACGCGCGGCGTTCGCGCGCTCGCGCACCTGCGCCAGGCTCCAGTCGTGCAGCAGGCGGCCGTTCTCCCACACCGTGACCATCGCGTCTTCGTAGCCGGCGGGCCGCGCCAGCGCGTCCAGCGATGCCGCCGTGGCCGGCACCGGCTCGGTGCGGTAGCCGCCGTACTCGCGGTGGCGCAGCAGGCTCATGCGGCCGCGCTTGCTGAGCTTGCCCTTGTCGGTGACCGGATCCTTGTAGACGTCGATCCAGGTGCCGTCCACGCGTGCGGCCGAGCACTTCAGCGCGAACTTCTGGGTGTCGCGGTCCAGCCGCTGCAGCAGCGCGCCGCCCATGCCGAAGGCGACGTTGTCGGTGGCGTAGCCGGCGCTGGTGACGCGCTCCAGGATCGCGCGGATGCTGGTCGGGTTGACCCCGTCGCCCTGGATCACGCGCACGTGGTTGAGCACCTTGTAGCCCTTGCCGTTGACGCGGTGGCCGAAGGCCTCGTCGAGCAGTTCCAGGCACTGGTGCACCACCGCCACCGGGTCGCCGGAATCGGGGCGGATCACCACGGTGGCGCCGGAGGCGATCACTTCCTCGCGCAGCGTGGTGCCCCAGTGTTCGCGGATCGCATGGAAGATGTCGTAGCTGTCGGACACCACCGCGACGATGCCGCCGGGTTTGCCGAACTGCTTGAGCATGTTGCGGTATGCGTCCACTTCGCGCGCGCGGCCCCAGCTGGTGATGGTGCTGTGCTCGGCGGCGGGGATCGAATAGCCGGCCATCGGCTCGTGGTAGTGCGCGCGCGCCAGCAGCAATCCGGACACGGTATCGGTGCCGAGGAAGTTGACCAGGTGCGCGGCGCCGCCGATCGCCGCCGACTCCAGGCTGGACACGCCGCGCGCGCCGAAGTCGTGCAGCTTGAACGGCAACTGCCCCTCCGGGTCGTCGCTGGTGCGTTCCAGGAACTGGCGGAGGGTCTGCTTGGCGTGCCAGCTGACCGTGGCCACGGTGACCGGATACCAGATGCGCAGCAGCAGCGTTTCCAGGTACGACGGCACCCAGTAGGCCTGCGCGTCGGTGGACTCGATGGTCATCAGCGCGTTGTGGGTCGGCACCACGCTGCCCTCGGGCACCGCCCGGATGCGGATCGGCAACCGCCCGCCGAGGCGATCGACGATGTCGCGCCAGCCGGCCTCGTTGAACGGCTCGCCGTGCGCGGCGAACAAGTCGCGCGCTTCGTCGATGTCGGCATGCGTGACGGCGCGGCCCAGCGTCTCCTTGAGGATCGATTGCAGGCCGAAGAACACGGTGCGGTCGTAGACGCCGCCGCGCGATTCCACGTAGAAGAACGTGGCATCGGTGCCGGCCGGATATTGCAGCCAATGGCTGGCCTTGTAGCTGTCGGTGTTGAGCAGCAGGTTGTTCAGGCATTGCATGACGGGAAGCTCCTTCGCGTCGAGGAAAGGCCAGCGGTCTGTCCGCCGGCCGGGACAGGCTGCGGTCAACCGCGGCCCAGGAAGAATTCGAGCAGGTGCAGGTGGTCTTCGAACAGTTTCGGCCCCATGCCGAGCACTTCGCTGACCGGGATCCAGCGCGCCTTGTCGGCATCGTCGCCGCCGCGCACCTCGGGCAGTTCGCCGAAGGTGAATTCGAAGTGGAACGCGTGGGTGATGGTGCGCCCGCGCAGGCTGCGCTCGGGGTGGTCGAACACGTGGCGGTTCTTCAGCGAGCCCTTCAGCACCGGCACCGGGATCTTCAGCCGGGTTTCCTCGCGCAGTTCGCGCAGGCAGGCATCGAAGATACTCTCGTGCTGGCCGACGAAGCCGCCCGGCAGCGCCCACAGCCCCTTGCCCGGCGCGGCGCGGCGCCGCACCAGCAGCACATGGCCCGAATGCACCACCACCGCATCGGCGGTGACGAAGGTAGGCGGATACGGTGCCTCCTTCCAGGCCGCGCGGTATTGCTCGATGAACTGGTATTCGGACAGCAGTTCCGCATACGACGGCGAGTTCTTGCGGAACGCCTCGAGCATGTCGAACACCGGCGCCGGCACGTTGCCGCGCAGCATCAGCAGCGCGCCGTGGAAGTCGATACTGCCGGCCTCGAACAGGTAGCGGCGCAGTTCGGTGGCCGACAGGGTTTCGGTATGCTGCACATCGACCAGCGGCCACTGCGGGAACTCGCGCAGGTAATAGCTGCTGGCGTCCTTGTCCATGCCGACCAGGCCGATGCGCGCCTCGGCGCCGCCGCCATCGGCGCGCACCGCCTGGGCCACCGCCGACTGCACCGAGGCGATCCATTGGCTCTCGTTGTACAGGTGGTCGCGCAGCGGGCGCAGGATCAGGCGCTCGCCGGCGCCCTCGAGCGCGGCCTGGATCATGACGTTGCGTTCGGCCACCGTCCACGGATTGCGGATGGTGCGCGGGGTCTCGGCCGAGCCGACCAGGAAGATGAGTTTGTGCGCACGCGCCAGGGCGTGGCGGGCAACGGCGGCGTGGCCGTTGTGGAAGGGCTCGAAGCGCCCGATGAACACCAGATAGTCGTATTCCATGAGCATCCCTCACGGTGATTGGAGTCGCCGCGGGTCTGTCCCTCGGCAGGGCGAAAATGCTACGCCGATGGGCGAAGGCGTCAAGTGCTGCGCCGATGCACGGCGGGCGGTTTCCGCCGCGCGCGGCGTGCGCCAATGCAAGCGTCCTGGCGCTGCGTGCGCGACACGGCAGGCGACTGGATGACGGTCACATCGGCATGCCAGCATTGGCACGATCCCTCGCCACCAGAGCTGTCGCCATGTCCAAATTGCTGTTCTCCCCGCGTTCGCTTGGATTGCTGCTGTTGCTCGCACTGGGCGCCGTGCTCGCCCCGGCGCAGGCGCGCGCCGCAGCGCACGACGCGCCGGCCACGCTCAAGGTGATGAGCTTCAACGTGCGCGTGCCGGTCGATAGCGACGGCGACAAGCGCTGGGAGATCCGCCGCAGCGCGATGGCGGCGCTGATCCGCGCGCAGCATCCGGATGTGTTCGGCACCCAGGAGCTGGTCAAGCGGCAGGCCGATTACCTGGCCGCGCAACTGCCCGACTACCGCTGGTTCGGGCGCAGCCGCGACAGCAGCGAGGACGGCGAGCGCATGGGCGTGTTCTACGACAGCCGCCGGCTGAAACTGCTGGAATCGGGCGATTTCTGGCTGTCGGACACGCCGGCGGTGGTGGGCAGCATCAGCTGGGGCCACCCGCTGCCGCGGATGGTGAACTGGGGGCTGTTCGAGCGCGTCGCCGACGGGCGCCGTTTCTATCTGTTCGACACCCATCTGCCGTATCGCGACGAGGACGAAACGGCACGCGCCAAGGGCGCCGCGCTGATCCTCTCACGCCTGCAGGCCTTGCCGGCCGACGTTCCGGTGGTAGTCACCGGCGACTTCAACACCGCGCCGGATTCGCCGACCTACCGCACCCTGGTCCCGGCGCTGGCCGACGCGCGCAAGCAGGCGCCGCACGCGCAGGGACCGGAAGCGACCTTCCACGATTTCACCGGCCATCCCGACCGGCGCATCGACTGGATCCTGTCGCGCGGACTGCGCGCCACCCATTTCGCCACGCTTGATGGGCGCCCGCAGGGACATTGGCCATCGGACCACTTCCCGGTGGAAGCCGAGTTCGCCTGGCCGCAGTGAGGTGCATCGCTTGCGCGCGTGGGAGTCATCCCGCGCCGGCAGCCGCTGCAGCGTCGGCATGCGCACACAGCCAGTCCAGCACCTGACGCACTGCCGGCGCCGGTGCGGGTGCGGGCCGCTACACGATCGACAACTGCCGCGCCGCCCACGGCTCCTGCAACGGCACCGCGACCAGCTGTTCGCGCCCGCTGACCCGGGCCAGCGCGGCCTGCGGCAGGATCGCCACGCCGGCGCCGCGCGCCAGCATCCGGCACAGCGGCTCGATGCCGTGCACGTGGGCACGGATGCGCAGCAGGCCGCCGGCGCGCGCGGCCTGCGTGCGCAGGTGCTGTTGCAGCGCGCTGTCGTCGGCCAGGCCGAGGAATTGCGCCTGCCATAGCTGCGCCAGGCGCAGCTGCGGCGCGCGCGCCAGCGGATGCGTGGCCGCCGCCACCAGCACCCGCCGGTTTTGCCGGAACGCCTGCGCGTGCAGACCGGCCAGGTCGGCATTGCCGGCTCACCGCCAGGTCGGCACGCTCCTCGCGCAGCGCATCGGCCGCCGCGGCGCGGCGCCAGCCGCGGTCAGGCTCACGCCGCGGCGGCCGCGCGCGAACAGTGCCGCCCCGACCTGCAGTTCCAGCGCGCGGATGCGCGCGCTGGCTGCGGCCAGCGACAACGCGGCCCGTTCCGCGCCGCCGGTGATGCTGCCGGCCTCGGCCACCGCCACGCACAGCCGCAAATCGATGAAATCCAGGTGCAGCGCCGCTCCAGCCTTCGTCGCTGCCGAAGTCTGCCTGAAGCGATTGCGCATTGTCCGGCGCCGCTGCATGGCCGATGCTGCAGGCATGCAATCGCTCATCCCGCATCTGCTGCCGATCGCCGCCGTGTTCTGCCTGGCCGGCCTGGTCAAAGGCGTCGCCGGCACCGGCCTGCCGACGGTGGCGATGGGCTTGCTGGGGCTGTGGCTGGCGCCTCCCGAGGCGGCCGCGCTGCTGGTATTGCCGTCGCTACTGACCAACCTGCAGCAGGCCTGGGGCGACGGCGCGGTGGCGTTGCTGCAACGGCTGTGGCCATTGCTGGCGACGCTGGTGATCGGCACCTGGCTCAGCGCCGGCATCCTGGTCGGCGCCGATCCGGCGCTGGCGCGCGGCGGACTCGGCGGCTTGCTGGCGCTGTATGCGCTGCTCGGGCTGAGCCGTTGGCAAGGCCGGCTGCCGCCACGGCACCAACCGTGGGCGGGGCCGGCGGCCGGATTGGCGACCGGCCTGCTGACCGGCGCCACCGGCGCGTTCGTGCTGCCGGCCCTGCCCTATCTGGTCGCGCTCGGCCTGCCGCGGGAGACGTTGATGCGCGCGCTGGGCTACTGCTTCTTCACCGCCACGCTGGCGCTCGCCACTGCGCTGGCCTGGCACGGCGCGTTTGCGCGTGACGCGCTCGGTCCTTCGCTGCTGGCGCTACTGCCGACCGCGCTGGGCATGTGGCTGGGCACGCGCCTGCGCCAGCATATTTCCGCCGAGGCGTTCCGCCGGGTGTTCTTCCTGACCTTGCTGGTGTTGGGTATGCATCAGCTGTGGCAGGCGCTGGGCTAGCGCAGCGTTCGATCCAGCTGATCCGCACTTGTAGGAGCAACTGTCTTCAGCCGCGACGAGCGCAGTGGTGAATGTTCCGAACGGGCATGCAGTCGGGACTGCAGTCGCGACGAGCGCAGCGGCGGGCCTTCCGGCTTCGGACGTTGTCGCGGCTGAAGCCACTACAAAGAGCCTGTCGGGCCGCCTGAGGGCCCGAGGCAACCTGAGGCCGTCCTGCAGTGCGATCGCCGGTACCGTGACTGGCCGCTGGCTGCGACACAGCGTTCAGAACCGGGAGCACAGAACGCAAGAGATGGCGCGCATCGCCACGCGAACGCCGAACGAAAAACGCGCCACCGCTGGGCGATGGCGCGTTCGTGTTCGTGTTCGCGCGGCGATGGAGCGCAGGCTCAGTCGGCCCAGCGCCCCGGGCCGGTGGACTGCGGCAGCACCTGCACCGACAGCGGGTGGTCCTTTTCCAGCAGGTTCAGCGCATCGGCCAGGATCGAGGCCGACTCGCGCAGCAGCGGATCTGGGCGCTTGTCGACCAGCTTCTCGCGCGCGGCGTCCTTGATGATGTCGCGCTCGTTGCCAGTCAGGCCGTCGTCGCTGCTGTCGTCGGCGAGCGGGTCCAGCGGCAGGCCAAGCTGCTTGCGCATTTCCTGGCGCTGCTTGCGCTGCACGTCCTGCTTCTCGCGCTCGGCGCGGCGCTCGGCCTCGTTGAGCACCACGTACTTCTTCGCCGCTTCGGTGCGGAACTGCTGCACGTCCTCTTCCCACCACTGGAATTCCTTGTCGCTGGCGATGCGGCTGGCGTGCAGCGTCTCCAGCTTCGGCAGCAGCGGCGCGAAATTGCCGTACTGGGTGTGCGGCACCGCGGCAATGCGGGTCCACGGCAAGGCGTTGGGGTAGGTGCTCTCGCCGAACTCGGTGGCATCGACGCTGGCCGGGAACGCGATGTCCGGCACCACGCCCTTGTGCTGGGTGCTGCTGCCGCTGACCCGGAAGAACTGGGCGATGGTCAGCTTGACCTGGCCGAAGCGGTCGCTCTGGTTGGCCGGCCACCGGTCCAGATCGACGATGTTCTGCACCGTGCCCTTGCCGAAGCTGGTCTCGCCGATGATCAGGCCACGGCCGTAGTCCTGGATGGCGCCGGCGAAGATCTCCGACGCCGAAGCCGAACCGCGGTTGATCAGCACGGCCAGCGGGCCGTCCCAGGCCACGCCCGGGTTCTGGTCGCTGTTGACGGTGACGCGGCCGCCGGATTCGCGCACCTGCACCACCGGACCCTGCTCGATGAACAGGCCGGTCAGTTCGATCGCCTCGTCCAGCGAACCGCCGCCGTTGTTGCGCAGGTCCAGCACCACGCCGTCGAGCTTGTCGGTCTTGAAACCGGCAAGCAGCTTGGCCACGTCGCGGGTCGCCGAGGCGTAATCGCTGGCGTTGCGGCGGCGGCCCTCGAAGTCCTGGTAGAACGCCGGCAGCTTGATCACGCCGACGCGCCGCGCCGGCTCGCCGTCCTTCGCCGGCAGGGTGATGGTCTCGCCCTTGGCGGCCTGTTCGGCCAGACGCACCTTCTGCCGGGTCAGCAGCAACTGGCGGTGCTTGCCGTCCACGCCGGCCTCGGCCGGGATGTACTCCAGGCGTACCTGGGTATCCTTGTCGCCGCGGATCTTGGCCACCACGTCGTCGATGCGCCAGCCGATCACGTCCTCGACCTGGCCGGCCTTGCCCTGGCCGACGCCGACGATGCGGTCGCCCGGCTTCAGCGTGCCGTCCACCGCGGCCGGGCCGCCGGGGATGACCTCGCGGATCACCACCATGTCGTCCTGCTTCTGCAGCTGCGCGCCGATGCCTTCCAGCGACAGCGACATCTGCTGGTTGAAGTTCTCGGCGGTGCGCGGGGTGAAGTAGTCGGTGTGCGGATCGACGGTGTTGGTGTAGGCGTTCATGAAGAACTGGAACACGTCCTCGCTCTTCAGCTCCTTCACCGAATCGGCGAGGTTGGCGTAGCGCTTGTCCAGGGTCTTGCGGATGTCCTCGGACTTCTTGCCGGCCAGCTTGAGCCGCAGCCAGTCGTTCATCACCGACTTGCGCCACAGCTCGTCAAGCTCCTGGTCATCCTTGGGCCACGACACGTCCTTGCGGTCGTACTCGAACTTCTCGCTGCCGTTGAAATCGAAGTCCTGCTTGAGCAGCTTGCGCGCGTAGCCGATGCGCTCGTCCACGCGCTGCCGGTATACGGCAAATACCTGGAACGCCGGCTCCAGCTGGCCGGAAGCGATATTGCTGCCAAGGTTGGCCTGGAACGCGGCGAACTTGTCCACGTCGACCTGGGTGAAGAACTGCTTGCTGCCGTCCAACGTCTCCAGGTACTTCTTGAAGACTTCCTTCGAGGTCGCTTCGTCCAGCGCGCGCGGCCGGTAGGCATAGCGGCTGTCGGAGAGCAGCCCGTACACCAGCTTGGCGGTGGTTGACTGGTCGGCGGTCGAGGCCGCCGGCAGCGCCGGCGCATCGGTGCGGGCGAACAGCGCCAACGGCGTGGTCAGCGCGAACGCCAGCAGGAAGACGGAAGCTTTGAATTTCATCTACGTACTCTCGGCACGAGGCCGTCAGGGGGGCTGCAGATCGCGTGAGACAACACGACAGTGCCGCAAGTTGCAGGCCGTGTCACCTGTTCCTGAACCAGACTAGCCGGGGCTAGGTAGCGAAATGTGAATGGCGCCGGTGCAGGCACTGCGGGCGGGCGTGGCGGCCGCCACGGCGGGCGTCCTGGACGAGCGCCAGGACGCGACGGGCGGCGCCGGAAGCAGTGCCGCAAAGCGAACTCAGGCCGCCACGCCGGCGCCGGCAGCCTGCCGATCGGCGTGATACGACGAGCGCACCATCGGCCCGGAGGCGACGTGGCTGAAGCCCAGCGCGTTGCCGTACTCCTCCAGCGCCGTGTACTCCTCCGGCGTCCAGTAGCGCATCACCGGGTGGTGGTGCGCGGTCGGCTGCAGGTACTGGCCGATGGTGACCATGTCCACGGCGTGCGCGCGCAGGTCGCGCAGCGTGGCCTGCACCTGCGCCATGGTCTCGCCCAGGCCGAGCATGATCCCGGACTTGGTGGCGATGGACGGGTGCTGCGCCTTGAACTTCTGCAGCAGGGTCAGCGACCACTGGTAGTCGGCGCCGGGACGCACGTTCGGGTACAGGTCCGGCACGGTCTCGATGTTGTGGTTGAACACGTCCGGCGGATTGGTCGCCAGGATCTCCAGCGCGCGGTCCATGCGGCCCTTGCCGCGGAAGTCCGGGGTCAGGATCTCGATGCGGGTGGCCGGCGCGGCGGCGCGGATCGCGCCGATGCAGTCGGCGAAGTGCTGGGCACCGCCGTCGCGCAGGTCGTCGCGATCGACGCTGGTCACCACCACGTAGCGCAGGCCCATGTCGGCCACGGTCTGCGCCAGGCTGGCCGGCTCGCCCGCATCCGGCGGCTTGGGCCGGCCGTGGGCGACATCGCAAAACGAGCAACGGCGGGTGCAGACCTCGCCCAGGATCATGAAGGTGGCGGTGCCGTGGCTGAAGCACTCGTGGATGTTCGGGCAGCTGGCTTCTTCGCAGACCGTGACCAGGCGGTTCTCGCGCAGCTTTGCCTTGAGGGTCTGCACCGCGTTGCCGGACGGGATCCGCACCCGGATCCACGATGGTTTGCGCAGCACCGGCGCGTCGGCGAACTGCACCGGCGAGCGGTTGATCTTGTCCCCGCCCAGCTGTTTGACGCCGGCCTGCAGCGGCGCGGACGCGCTGTCGCCGGAAAGGACCTGCAAGGGGATGGAGCGTGCGCTGGGCTGGGTCATGGCGTCGTCGGCGGGCAGGCGGTCAGGCGGCGTGCGTGAGCGTGAGGTCGGGCAGGGCGTCGAGCGGCTGCAGGGTCAGACCGAACTGGCACGCCAGTTGGGCCAGCAGCACCGGTTTGACGGCCTGCATACCGGAAGGACCGCCCAAGTCTAGCACCGAGGTCACCTGCAAGCCCTGGTAGCCACAGGGGTTGATCCGGTGGAACGGCTCCAGATCCATGGCCACGTTGAACGACAGGCCGTGGAAGGTGCAGCCGCGCCGCACGCGGATGCCGAGCGCGGCGACCTTGGCCGCGCCGACGTAGACCCCGGGCGCGCCGTCGCGGCGCTGGCCGAGGATGTTCCATTCGTCCAGCGTGTCGATGATGGCCTGCTCGATCCGGCACACGTAGTCGCGCACCCCGATCTTCAGCCGGCGCAGGTCCAGTAGCGGATACACCACCAACTGGCCGGGGCCGTGGTAGGTGACCTGGCCGCCGCGGTCCACGTGCAGCACCGGGATTTCACCGGGCGCCAGCACGTGTTCGGGCTTGCCGGCCTGGCCGAGGGTGAACACCGGTTCGTGCTCGACTACCCACAGTTCGTCCGCATCGGCTTCCGCGCGTGTATCGGTGAAGCGCTGCATCGCCCGCCACACCGGCTCATAGGGCTGGCGGCCGAGATCGCGGACCCGGCACGGCGGCAGCGTAGGCGTCGGCTCCGGCGGCAGTACCGCGGCGCCGGCTACAGCGTCCACTTCACTTCCGGATGCTCGCGCAGCGCCAGGTGCGCGGCGTCGTAGTGGGCACGGTCGGCAGCGCGGAAGGCAATCCGCACCGACACGTACTTGCCGTTGGACGAATGCTTCCAGCTGATGCGCTCTTCCAGCACATCCACCCCGGCCTGGGCAAGCAGGCGCGGCAGTTCGGTCTCCAGCCCGGTGTTGGCGGTGCCCATCGCGCTGAGCTCGAAGACGCCGGGGAATTGGAAGCCGTGTTCGAGGTTGTCCGAGGTGATGTCCATGGCTGCATTATCGGGCCGGCGCCGGGCAAACCCAAGGCCGCTACGCGCCGGCAGGCGGTGCACCGGCGTTGGCGGCAGCCGCGTCGTGTCACCGCGCGCGCGCTGCCGGCAAGCGATGCAAACAGGATGCCAATAGGACGAAGCGATACGGCGACATGGCTTTCGCGCCGCGCCACCACGGCCTAGGCTCGCTGTTGCACTTTCATGAACGCAGGCTTCACGGGACGCGCGCATCCGGCCCGCTAGCGTCGCTCCACCTATCCCTTTCCGCCCCTAGGGACACCGCCCATGCCGCCATCGCGCCTGCCTCTCGCCTTCGCCCTGCTGCTCGCCATCGCCGCGCTGCCAGCCGCCGCCGCCGACCGTTGCGCCGGCGGCACGCTGCAGGACACGCCGCCGACGGTGAACTTCCGCGTCGACAACGACCTGTTCGGCGGAGCCGACCAGGACCAGGGCTATAGCAACGGGTTCGGCATGACCCTGGTATCGCCGAACCTGGTCGACTACACCGACGATCCCTGCCTGCCGCGGCTGGCGCGCACGCTCAACCGCTACCTGGAACGCCTGCATCCGGGCCAGTTCGAGCAGCAGAACATGGTCTTCAGCTTCGGCCAGGCCATTTTCACCCCGACCGACAAGACCCGCCGCGACCTGATCGAGGACGACCGTCCCTATGTCGGCATCCTGGCGGTGATCTTCGGTTACAACGCGCGCAACCAGGACCGCCTGCGCACCACCCAATTGACCCTGGGCATGATCGGCCCGTCGGCGCAGGGCAAGCAGGTACAGGACGCAATACACGACGCGCTCGGCGACGAGAAGTTCCTCGGTTGGGACAACCAGCTGCACGACGAACCGGTGTTCCGCCTGGTGCACGAACGCATGCACCGCTGGCCCGGCGACGCGGCGGTCAACGCCGACGGCTGGGGGTGGGATGCGATCAGCCACTGGGGCGGCGCGCTCGGCACCCTGCAGACCCACGCCAACGCCGGCGGCGAACTGCGCTTCGGCTGGAAACTGCCGGACGACTTCGGCAGCTCGCCGCTGCGCCCGGCCGGCGAGAACACCGCCCCGCCGCGCTACGGCCTGGGCCGCGGCTGGTCGGCGCACCTGTTTCTGACCAGCGATGCGCGCTGGGTGCTGCGCGACATCACCCTGGACGGCAACACCTTCCGCGACAGCCACAGCGTAAACAAACGCCCCTTCGTCGGCCAAGCCGGCTTCGGCCTGGCGCTGATGCGCGGCAACTGGAAGTTCGCCCTGACGCGCTACTGGAGCACCCGCGAATTCGACCTGCAGCAGCAGACGCCGGTGTTCGGCAGCTTCACCATCAGTCGGCGGCTTTGAAGCGCCGGGATTGAGGAGCCGGGAATCGGGAATGGGAAAAGCGGGTTTCCCGTATCCCAACCAACAAACTCAGCTGTGAGATCGCCGCAGCAACGGGCGAATGCAGCAACGCCTCTCCCTATTATCCATTCCCCCCAAAAAAAAGCCGGCGTAAGCCGGCTTTTTTCAACTCACTCGGCTTCCCACCACATCCAGAAGCTGTCCCACAGGCGCTTGAAGAAGCCGGCCTCCTCGACCGCCTTCAGCGCGACCAGCGGCGCTTGCGCGATCACCTTGCCGTCCAGCGAGACCTTCACCGTGCCGATCGCCTGGCCCTGCTTGATCGGCGCTTCCAGGGTCTTGGGCACGTCGATCGACGGCTTCAGTTCGTTGTAGCGGCCGCGCGGCACGCCGACCAGCAGCGGCTGCGCCACGCCCAGCAGCACTTCCTTCTCGGTGCCCTTCCACACGCGCTGCTGCGCGACCTGCTTGCCCGACTCGTACAGGCGGTGGGTCTCGTAGAAACGGAAGCCCCAATTCAGCAGGGCCAGGCTGTCCTCGGCGCGCTGCTTCTCGGAGCTGTCGCCCATCACCACTGCGATCAGGCGCTGGTCGCCACGCTGCGCCGAGCTGAGCAGGCAGTAGCCGGCCTCGGAGGTGTGGCCGGTCTTGATGCCATCCACGCTGGGGTCGCGCCACAGCAGCAGGTTGCGGTTCTGCTGGGTGATGTCGCCGACCTTGAATTCCTTGATCTTGTTGTAGGCGTAGGTTTCCGGATAGTCGCGCACCATCGCCCGGCCGAGCAGCGCCAGGTCGTAGGCGGTGGTGTAGTGGCCTTCGGCGGACAGACCGTGGGCGTTGACGAAGTGCGAGCCGGTCATGCCGAGCTTGGCCGCGTAGTTGTTCATCAGCGACGCGAAGGCTTCCTCGCTGCCGGCGGCGTGTTCGGCCAGCGCGATCGCCGCGTCGTTGCCGGACTGGATCGCCATGCCCTTTTCCATGTCCTCCAGGCGCGCGGTCTGGTTGACCGGGAAGCCGCTGTAGCTGCCGTCGGTGCCGGCGCCGCCTTCGCGCCAGGCGCGCTCGCTGAGCATGACCTGGTCGTCGCGCTTGATCTTGCCCAGCTTCAGTTCGGCGGCGATCACGTAAGAGGTCATCACCTTGGTGATGCTGGCCGGGGCCACCCGCACATGCGCGTTCTCGCCGGCCAGCACCTGGCCGGTGGCGTAGTCCATCAACACCCAGGACTTGGACACGGCCGGCTTGGGCGCCGGCGGGATCGCCACGGTAGCGGGCGCGGTGGCGGCGGCAGGCGATGCCGGCACCGGGCCGGGGGTCTGCGCGGAAACCAGGCCCACGGCGAAGGTGGCCACGGCGGCGACGGCGAAGCGGAATTTCATCTAAAACGACTCCTGGCAGGCCCTAGGGCCGATGGTAAACGAGGCATTGTAGGGCTAGCCGGCGCCGAGCCAGCTACGGCGGCGGCATAGACGGGAGGGAGCGTTAAGCCATCGGTGCTGGAGCGGCACGCGCACCTGGCGACGGCGGGCGCGCGAGGGCGCCAGCGACAGGCGTGCGGGTTCGCCGCGCGCCTCAGTCCTTGACGATCTGCGGACGGCCGAAGCCGAGGCCGGCGATGCGGCTGGCCAGCTCGGTGGCGCGGCCATGGTCCTGGGCGGCGACCCGCAGCCGCCACAGCGTGCGCCCGCCGGATACGATGTCGCTGACGCTGGCGCCGACGATGCCGGCCGAGGCCAGCTGCGACAGCGCGCGGTTGGCGTTTTCGCGGCTGGCGAAGCTGGCCACCTGCAACAGGATCCCGAGCGGACCGCGCGCCGCGGCGTTGTCGGCGGCGGCGCGGGTCGCCGACACGACCGGCGCGGCTGGAGCGGGGGCCGCGGCCGCGACGGTCGTGGCGGTGGCTGCCGGCGTGGCGGTGGCGGTGGCGGTGGCGGCGGTGGTGGCGCGTCGCGTCGGCGCCGGCGCAGCGGCCACGGTCGCAGCGACCTTGGTCGGCTTGCCGGTGGCCACGCGCACGCCGCGCGATTTCATCCAGTCGTCGAAATGGTCGGCGTTGGCCGCGGTGTCGGCATCGGCCAGCACCCGGTAGCGCCAGCGCTCGCCTTCCGGCAAGGCGGCGGCGGCCGCTGTCGCGCTGGTGGCGCTGGGTGCGGCGGTGCTGGACGCAGCGGCGCTCCGTGCCGGCACGCTGGCCGCTGCGACTAAGGGGGCCGACTTGGCCGGCAAGGCCTTGACCAAGTTGTCCATATCGGTGGCGCGCCGCGCCGCGGCGGACTGCGCCGCGCTGCCCGCTCTCGCCGCACTGGCCAGCGCGATGCCGGCCGCGACCTGCTTGCCGGTGCGCCGCGATGCGAGCAGGTTGCCGTTGTCGGCCGGGGTCAGCCCGCGCACCTCGACCCGGCCGGTGCCCTTGCCGGTGATGCCGAGCTTGACCGCCGCCGCATAGCTGAGGTCGATGACTCGGTCGTCGTGGAACGGGCCGCGGTCGTTGATCCGCACCACCACCGATTCGCCGTTGTCCAGATTGGTGACCAGGGCGAAGCTGGGCAGCGGCAGGGTCTTGTGCGCGGCGGTGAACGCGTACATGTCGTAGACCTCGCGGTTGGAGGTCAGGCGGCCATGGAACTTGCTACCGTAGTACGAGGCGGTGCCACGTTCGACGTAGCTGTGCGGGTCGTCGATGATGGTGTATTCGCGGCCCAGCACCATGTACGGCGAGCGGTTGCCGACCGCCGAGCGCGGCTCGTCGGTGACCATGGGCTCGGGGATGCAGGCCACGTTGGGCACGTAGTCCGGGGTTCTGTCGCTGACGCCGGGCGCGTACAGGCCACCGGCGGTGTAGTTGCCGCGGGTGGACGGATCTTCCTTGGCCGGCGCGTACGGCGAGGTGGACGGGCAGCCGGTGGCGACATGCGCCGGGCCGCGGCCTTCCACCCTGACCCCGGACACCGCGGCAGCGCTGCCGGCGGTCTTCTTCGGGGCGCTGCTGCAGGCGGCCAGCGCCAGCAGCGCGACGACGGGGACGATCCGGAGCAGCGCGTTCGGGTTCATGCCGGGGGTAACTCCTTGCCGGCGATGGCCTGGGACAATTGGTACACGGCCATCGCGTACATCTTGGAACCGTTGTAACGGGTGATCGCGTAGTAGTTCTGGAAGCCCAGCCAGTACTGCTTGCCGGCGCTGCCGTCGAGCGTGAGCGGGGTGGCGCTGGCGCCGGCCGGGACCGCTGCGGACGGCTGGTAGCCGCGCGCGGCCAGGTCGGCCAGCGTGTAGCTCGGGGTCCAGTCGGTCGGATTGAGTTCCTCGGCGCCCGGACGCAGCGTGGCCGGCACCGCCACCACGCCGTCGCGGACCCAGCCGCCCTTCTTGACGAAGTAGTTGGCGATCGAGGAGAACAGGTCGTTGTAGTCGGTGAACAGGTTGCGCTTGCCGTCGCCATCGCCATCCACCGCGAACTGGCGGTAGCTGGACGGCATGAACTGGCCCATGCCCATCGCGCCGGCATAACTGCCGATCAGCGTGGTGATGTCCATGTTCTCTTCGCGGCCGAGCGCGAACAGCTGGCCGAGTTCGCCGCGGAAGTACAGTTCGCGGCGCACCTCGCGTTCGAGCATGGCCGGATCGCCGCTGCGCGGATAGCGGAACGCCAGCGTGTACAGCGCGTCGAGCGCGCGGTACTTGCCGGCGTTCTTGCCATAGCTGGTCTCCACGCCGATGATCGCGACGATGATTTCGGCCGGCACGCCGGTGCGCGCCTGCACCCGCATCAGTTCCTCGCGGTGCGTGGCCAGGAACGCGCGGCCGCCGTCGATCCGCGCCTGGCTGATGAACATCGGCCGGTATTCGTTCCACGGCTTGACCCGCTCGGCCGGGCGCGACATCGCCGCCACGATCGCGTCATTGAACTGCGCCTTTGCCAGGGTGGCCTCGATCTGCACCGGATCCAGGCCGTACTTGGCCGCGGTATCGCGGACGAAGTTGGCGCGGGCGACCTCGAACGGTACAGGGGTCAGATCGACCGGCGGCGCGGGCGCCGCTTCGGGCGCCGCCTCCGCCGGCGGCGCCGTGCGCGGCACGGCCTGCGGCAGCGCATTGGCCTGCGGCGGCGATGGCGGAGACTTGGGCTGGGTCGCGCATGCGACCAGGCCAAGGGTGATCAGGCAAATCAGCGAGCGTCGAATCATGCCGGCAGGTTAACAGAGTCCAGATGAATTTCCACCAATAACGCCATGAAACAAAAGAACTTTGCTCCAAGTCACGCGGACTGCCGTATTCATCCGGCCCGGGCGGCAGCCAGCCGCCAAGCGATGTGGCCCGCGGTGGCAGCGCCCATCGCGGTGGGCACAAACCCTGCAGCGCACGCCGAGCTGCCCAAGCCGAACCGCGCGTGGCCGGCGATGCGCAGCGAAGCAGCGCATCGCCAGCGCAACCAGCAACGCCCGATCACAGGCCGGCGTGTGCAGGGCGAGATCGGCCTGGAGGACGGCTGCAGCCACGCACCCCGGGTCGGCAGCGGCGATCCGCCCCCGCTGCGTACACCGATTCCGGCACCCCGGCGGCGTGGCCGGAGTCGGCATTGCCGACAGCATGCGGCGCGCGCATCGCCGACAGCCCCAAGCAACGCTACAGCGCGGGAAACACCGGCTTGCTGGCGCATGCCGGCACCGCACCGGATACCGAGGCCGCATAGGTGCTGACCGAGCTGTCGACGCTCGGCTGCAGGTTGGAGCGGTCCACGCCGATGCGCGCATTGCTGGCTTTCAGCGCGGTGACGTCGACCGACACGTTGGCCAGCACCAGATCCAGCGGCGCCGAGGCGTTGTAGCCCTGCACCGAACTACCCTTGCCCTTCACCGACCCCTGCGCCTTCAGGCCGTTGACCACGATGTTGGCGAAGCTCGGCATGGTGCCGCTGCTGCCGCCGCCGTACAGCGGGTTGATCACCAATGCATTGGCCACGCCGAACAGGCAGGTATTGCGATAGGTGACGTCGCTCACCGCGCCGCCCTTGGCCAGCCCGGTCTTGATGCGCAGGCCGTTGTTGTCGGTGCTGGGCGTGCCATCGGCGTCGCTGCCGAGCACGCTGTTGCCGTCGATCAGGACGTTGTCCACGCCGTACATCACCTCGCTGCCGATGGAGATGCCGTGGGTGCCGTAGAAGCGCGAGTCGCGCACGCTGATGTTGGCCGATCTGGAGGCGATGGTCTTGATCGCCACGCCGTCGTCGCCGCTCATCACGTCGTTGTCGTAGAGGGTGGCGTTGCTGACGCTGTCCAGGTCCAGGCCGTCGGTGTTCGGGCTGCTGGCCGGTGCCTTGACGCGCACGCCCCAGATGGTGAGGCCGTCGGCGATGTGCACGAACAGATGGAAGTACGGCGCGTTGACCAGATTGACGTGATAGATGCTCACGTCGCTGGCGTTCTGTACCTTGATCAGGTCGGGGCTGTTCTGGGTCTGGCTACTCGCCTTGGCCTTTTCCCCGAACTGCCACCAGCTGCCGCTGCCGCCAAGCATCGGCAGGTCGCCGCGGCCATCGATGCTGCCCTGGCGGCCAGCGCCGTCGCGCAGACCCATCACGCCCAGCGACTTGCCCTTCAGATTGAGCAGCGCGCGGCAGCCGCCGCTGGAGCCGGCGGCCTTGCCGCAGGCATTGGCGCCGGCGACCTGATAGTCGGACGGCTTGCGCGAGGCGAACAGGGTCACCCCGGCATCGATCACCAGGGTCACGTTGCCGCCGATGTTCAACGGCCCGCTGAGGAAGGCATTGCCGGCGCCGGCACGCAGCAGCACCGCCGAACGTCCTCCCTTGGCGGCGCACCTGCCCAGCGCGGCCTGGATGCGCGCGGTGTCCGGCGCGCTCTGCTCATCGGCATCGCCGAAGAGGCGCGCGTCCGCCTGCAGCGTGGCATCGAGGGTGTCGCACAGACTCGGCATCGCGGGTTCGGCGACCACCCGCGTATCGCCGGTCGCGGCGGATGCGTGGAGCGTGACCAGGGCCAGGAGCAGAAGGCAACCGAACGCGGGCGATGTCATTGCTGCAGGACTCCAGACGAGGTGCGCAGCGGCGAGGGTTGCACTGCGTCCACGCGAGGATGCCTGGCATCTATTGCAGCCATGGGGCGGCGTGCGCCTTCTGCGAGCTGCTGCCAACGGTTGTCTACAATCGTCGCCAAGCCGGCCGGATGCTGGTCGAAATGATGGCCGCCATGCAGCGCGACGATCTGCGCGCCGCTGCCGCGCAACTGCGGACACACCGTGTCCTTCTCCTGGTCGCCGTACACGCACAGCAGCTGCGACGGCGCAATGCGCGCGATCTCCGGCAACACCGGCTTGGCGTCGTCGGCATCGCCCAGGTCCAGCCAGTTGCGCACGCGGATCTGGAAATCGGCCTTGCGGTCCACGCCGAACAAGGCCAGCAGAGCGACCTGCGCGCGCTGCGCGGGCGGCAACCGGTTGTACATGAACGGCATCGCGGTGGCGCCGAAGGAATAGCCGACCAGCAGGATGCGTTGCGGATGCCATTGCTGCTGGTAGTGCGCGATGACCCGCGCCAGGTCGGCGCTGGCCTGCGCCGGCGGCTTGTCGTGCCAGAAGTAACGCAGGCTGTCCCAGCCGACCACCGCGATGCCGCGCTGCTGCAAGGCCTCGGCCATGCCTTTGTCGATGTCGCGCCAGCCGCCGTCGCCGGACAGCACGATCGCCAGCGGCGCGCCCGGCGCGCGCACCGGCAATTCGGTCAGCGGCAGGTCGTCGAGCGCACCGCCGCTGCCCGGCGTGTGCAGGTGCATGGCCACGCGTGCGGCCACGGCCGCTTCCGGCGTGCCCGCGGCCGGTGCCGTCGCGATATCGACGAAGCCCTGCGCGGCGCTGGCTGGCGCGGTGCCAGCGCACACCTCGGTCGGCGCCGGCGCCACGCCGATCGCGCCGCCCAGGGTTGCCGCCGGCGCGGCGCCGACGATGCGTTCGACCAGGGTCGCGCTGGTACCGGTCCCGGCCAGCATCGGCAGGAAGTAGCGGTCGCCGTGCAGATCGCGCTGCAGGTGCCGGCTCAGCTGCTCGGCATCGTGCCAGGCATGCCCGCAGCCACTGCCGGCATGCTGCAGCCGGGCAAGATAGCGATCGCCATCGACCGTGGCGACCACCGCGCCGGTCGCGGCGATGCGCGCTGCCGCCGCCTGGCGCTGCGCCCGGTTGCCGCTGGCGAACAAGATCACCATGCCCTGCGCCGGGCCGGCCGGCTGGGTCAGCGCGACCCGGCCGTAGCCGTGGCTGTGCATCGCACCCGCAGGAAAGTAGTAGCGGATCAACGCATAGCCGCTCAGGCCCAGCGCAACACTCAGCAGCAACAGGAATTTCAGGAATTTCATCAACACACAACCATGTCGGCACAGCCGAGCGGACAGGAACCACGGGGAAGACGCGAGGAGGGCGGACGGACGCAGAAAGGACGACACCAGCCAGGCCGGATCGACGATGCGCTGCGTTGGCTCCCCTCGATGGACGCGGGCCGGCTGGGCGGCATCGACGCCGCGCATGGCTCACCCGGAACAGATCCTGCGCTCGTGGCTGGTCGCTGCAATCAGCGCCGTCACAGGGCATCGACGCGAATTGTGGCGAGCGCCGGCACATCCGGCAATCGTTGCGTACATCGACGCATACTTCCGGTTAAGCCGGCGGTGCACCCGCCATGACCGCGCTCAGTAGCCGTGCACCGGGCGGTGCGCCTTGACCGCCATCACCAAGCCCAGGCCGGCCAGCAGCGACACCGCGGAGGTGCCCCCGTAGCTCATCAGCGGCATCGGTACCCCGACCACCGGCAGCAGCCCGGAGATCATGCCGCCGTTGACCAGCACGTAGACGAAGAACGCCAGGCCGGTGGCACCGGCGAGCAGCCGCGAGAACGTGTCGCGCGCCTGCGCGGCGATCCACAGGCAGCGCGCGATCACCACCAGGTACAGAGTCAGCACGGTGGCCACGCCGATCCAGCCGAATTCCTCGCTGAGCACCGAGAACGCGAAGTCGGTGGTCTGTTCGGGGATGAAGTTCAGGTGCGACTGCGAACCCAGGCCCCAGCCCTTGCCGTGCAGGCCGCCGGAGCCGATCGCGATCTTGGACTGGATGATGTTCCAGCCGGCACCGAGCGCATCGTTTTCCGGATTGAGGAACATCATGATCCGGTCCTTCTGGTAAGGCCGCAGCAACCACAGCCAGGCCACCGGCGCGGCCGCGGCGACGCCGCCCACCGCGATGCCGACCCACCACCACGGCAGCCCGGCCAGCAGCAGCACGAAGCCGCCGCTGGCGGCGATCAGCACGCCAGTGCCGAAGTCCGGCTGCAGCATGATCAATGCGGTCGGCAGGCCGATGATCGCCGCGCTGACCAGCACCGTGGGCAGCCGCGGCGGCAGCGGCATGCGATGCAGGTACCAGGCCACCATCATCGGCATGCTGATCTTCAGCAACTCGGCCGGCTGCAGGTAGAACACCTTCAGATCCAGCCACTGCCTGCCGTACTTGCCGGTGCCCAGCGCGAACACCGCCAGCAGCGGCAGCATCGACAGCGCGTAGATCAGCGGCGTCCAGGCGCGCAGGCGCAGCGCCGAGACCCGCGACAGGCCCCACATCGCCGCCGCGCCGATCGCAAAGCGCATAGTCTGGGCCAGCATCAGATGGTTGCCGCCTGCCTGGCCGCCGGCGCTCTTGAGCACGGCCAGGCCGATCACCATCAGCGCCCCTAGGGCCAGGCACATCGGCCAGTCCAGGGTGCGGGCGAAACGGCCACCGAGATCGGCCAGCCAGCGCAGGAAGTCCTTCATCGCTCGTCCGGGATCTCGTCGGGGATCGGCGGCGGCGCGTCCGGCGGCGGCACCGCGGCGGCATCCACCACCACCGGCCCGACCAGCACCGGGCGTTCGCCGGCGGCCAGCGCCACCGCCTCGGCGGCGCCGCGCGAGCCCGGATCCTCGGCATAGTAAAGCCGGCTGCCGAACGCGGTGGCGCCGCGCAGGCTGTCCAGCGGCTCGATGCCGGCGGGCAGGCGCCCGAGCAGCCAGGCATCGAAGATCTTGCGCGCGATCGGTGCGGCGGTACTGGCGCCGTAACCGCCGCCCTCCACCGCCACCGCCAGCGCGATGGTCGGCTGCTCGGCCGGGGCGAAACCTTCGAACAGCGAACGATGGCGCAGGTGCATCGGCAGGCTGCGCGGATCCACCGCGGCCAGGCCCTTGCGGCTGACCACCTGCGCGGTGCCGGTCTTGCCGGCCATCTGGTACGGCGCGCTGACCGCGATCGCATGCCCGCTGCCGCCCGGACGCATGGTGTCCATCATGCCCTCGCGCACCGCCTGCAGGTTGGCGGGATTGTCGCTGATCGGCTTGCCCGGGCCGAGCGCCACCGACGCCCACGGCTGATCGAACGCGCCGCGCTGGGCCATCACCAGGTGCGGGGTGCGCAGCTGGCCATCGGCGATGCCGGCCACCGCGCGTACCAGCTGCAGCGGCGTCACCTTCCAATCGCCCTGGCCGATGGCGATGTTGACCGTGTCGCCGGGATACCACGCTTCCTTGCGGCTTTTCGCCTTATAGGCCGGCGACGGCACGATGCCGCCGATCTCGCCCAACAGGTCGATGCCGGTCGGCGTGCCGAAGCCGTAGCGGTTCATGTACTGGTCGACCTTGCCGATGCCCATGTCGACGGCCAGCTTGTAGTAATAGGTGTTGACCGACTGCGAGATCGACTTGCGCAGGTCGGTCCAGCCATGTCCGCCGCGGTGCGAGTCGCCCCAGCCGCGGCTGACCCCGGGCAGGTAGAACATGCCGGTGGACAGGATCTTGTCCTCCGGGCGGCGGGTGCCGCTGTCCAGGCCGGCCAGGCCCATGAACGGCTTGATGGTCGAGCCGGGCGCCACTCCGCCCAATACCAGCCGGTTGAACTGCGGCCGCGACGGATCGCTGTTGAGCGCCTGGAAATCGGCGTGCGAGATGCCGTTGACGAACAGGTTGGGATCGTAGGACGGCAGGCTGACCATGGCCAGAATCTCGCCGGTGCGCGGATCGATCGCGATGGCTGCGCCCTGGTAGTCGCCGAACGCGGCGACCATCGCACGCTGCAGGTCGGCGTCGATCGACAGGCGCAGGTCGGCACCGGACTGCGCCGGGACCCGGCCGACGGTGCGGATCGCGCGGCCCTGCACGTTGGTCTCGACCTGCTCGTAGCCGACCTTGCCGCGCAGTGCCTCTTCGTAATAGCGCTCCAGCCCGGACTTGCCGATGTGGGTCAGCGCGGCATTGCCCTCGCCGAGCATCTCCAGATCCTTCTCGTCGATACGACCGACGTAGCCGATGATGTGCGCGAACAGGTCGCCGTAGGGATAGTGGCGGGTCAGGTACGGCTCCAGCTCAACGCCGGGGAAGCGCCAGCGGTCCACCGCGAAACGCGCGCGCTCCTGCTCGCTGACCCGCAGCTTCAGGGTCACCGGGCGGAAGCTGCGGCTGGCCTTGCGCGCGGCCTGGAAGCGTTCGATGTCTTCGGCCGACAGCGCGATGACCTTGCCCAGTTCGACCAGCAGCGCGTCCATGTCCTGGACCTTGTCCGGGGTCACGTCGAGCCGGAACGCGGGCACGTTCTCGGCAAGCAGGCGGCCGTTGCGGTCGTAGATCATGCCGCGCCCCGGCACTACCGGCCGCGGCTTGATCCGGTTGGCGTCCGAGCGCGTGGCGTAGATGTCGTGGTCCAGCACCTGCAACTTGAAGTACCAGGCGCCCAGGCCGACCAGCGCCACCAGCACGCCAAGGAACCCCAGCGCCGCGCGGCGCCGGAACTGCTCGGCCTCGGCGTGCGGGTTCTTCTGCGTGCGACGGGTATGCAAGGCCACGCTACTTGCTCCGGCGGCCCAGCCGCAGCGCATCCATCAGCACGAACAGCGGCGGCCACAGCGCCATGCCCAGCAGCGGCGCCCACCAGTAGTTCCACGGCAGGGTCGGCTCGCCCACCGCCAGGTGCACCGCTGCGGCGACGATGCGGTCGTTGACCAGCAGCCCGCCGATCGCCAGCGCCTGCTGCGACATCGGGAAGAAGCGGATGCGCGCGCGGAAGCGCTGCAGGATGAAGCTCAGGATCACCAGCCGCAGCGCCTGTTCGCCGAGCACCCCGCCGTACAGCAGGTCGGCGACCACGCCGATGGCGAAGGCGAAACCCAGCCCGACCTTGTCCGGGGTCTCGATCACCCAGTACGCCACCACCAGGGCCAGCCAGTACGGCCGCAGCGGCTGCAGCAGCAGCGGCAACGGCAGCAGGCCCAGCAGCAGCGCCAGGAGCAAGCTGACCGGCAGCACCCAGCCTTTGCTGCGGGGGCGGCTCATTGCGGCTCCTGCGCAGCCGCCGGGACCGGGGACCGGGGACCGGGGAGCCGGTCAGGAGCGGACGCAGAACCGCGCCCTTGAGCCGGCCCATGCGTCGCATTGCTGTTGCTGTTACCGGGTCCCTGGTCCCCGGTTCCTGGTCCCGATTCTCCCGGCTGTCCGGGTCCCTGGTCCCCGGTTCCCGGTCCCGCTGCCGCGACCGAAGGTCGCAGCAGCAAAACGTCCCGCCCGCGGTCCAGCTTCGCCGCCGGCTTCAGATTGCCGACCAGGAAGGCATGGGTGTCGTCCGGGCGCAGCGTCGCCACGGTGCCGACCGGGAAGCCGGCCGGGAAGCGCCCGCCCAGGCCGGAGGTGACGATCTCGTCGCCGACCTCGACCCCGGCGCTGAGCGGCACGTCGCGCAGCTCCAGGGTGTCGCCGCGGCCGTAGACGATCAGGCGCACGCCGTTGCGTGCCACCGTCACCGGCACCGCATGGTCCGGGTCGGTCAGCAGCAGCACGGTGGAATGCAGCGGGGTCACCTCGATCACCTGGCCCATCAGCCCGCCGGCGTCGATCACCGCCTGGCCGACGTGCACGCCGTCGCGGCCGCCGGCATCCAGCACCAGGCGCTGCCGGGTCGGGTCCAGGTCGATGTCCAGGATCGGCGCCAGCTGCACGTCCAGGCCACGGCGTTCGGCCACCCCCAGCAACTCGCGCAGCTGCGCATTGTCCAGCGCCGCGGTCTGCAGCCGGGTCAGGCGCGCCTTGGCGATCAGCAGCTCGTTGCGCAGCGCACGGTTTTCCCTGACCAGCTGCGCATGGCTGGCGGCGCTCTCCTGCACCTGCGAGCCGAGCCGGCCGGGCAGCCCGGCCAAGGCCCACAGCGGCTGCACCAGCAGGTTGGTCTGGCTGCGCACCTGCTTCAGCCAGCCAGCCTGCACGTCGAGCACGATCAGCACCACCGCCAGAGCCAGGTACGCCAGCAGGCGCGGCGTGCTGGCGGCTTCGCCCGGGCGGGCAGTGACGGGAGGACCGGCGTAGGGAGGCACGGGCTAGAGCCGGGAAAGGGGAATCGGGAAAGGGGAATCGGACAACGACAGCGTGCTCCCGACTCGATCGGGCCGGGGCGCAGGCACGGTGGCGGTCGCGGAGCCGGCAATGTCGGTGCGGATGGGGGATTCGATTCCCCATTCCCCATTCCCGATTCCCGGCCTCACCATCACTCCGGCGCGAAGAACTCGTTGCCGTGCATGTCCACCAGCTCCAGCGCACGGCCGCCGCCGCGCGCCACGCAGGTCAGCGGGTCGTCGGCGACCTGCACGTGCAGGCCGGTCTCCTCGGAGATCAGCCGGTCCAGGTCGCGCAGCAGCGCGCCGCCGCCGGTCAGCACGATACCGCGCTCGGCGACGTCGGCGCACAGCTCCGGCGGGGTCTGCTCCAGCGCCAGCTTGACCGCCGAGACGATGCCCGACAGCGGCTCGTGCAGCGCCTCCAGCACCTCGTTGGAGTTGATCTTGATCATCTTCGGCACGCCCTCGGCGAGGTTGCGGCCGGAGATTTCCATCTCCTGCACTTCTTCCTGCGGATAGGCGCAGCCGATCTGCAGCTTGATGCGCTCGGCGGTGGCCTCGCCGATCAGCATGCCGTGGTTGCGGCGCACGTAGTTGGTGATCGACTCGTCGAAGCGGTCGCCGCCGATGCGCACCGACTGCGAGTAGACGATGCCGTTCAGCGAGATCACCGCGACCTCGGTGGTGCCGCCGCCGATATCGATGACCATCGAACCGCGCGCCTCGGTGACCGGCATGCCGGCGCCGATCGCCGCGGCCATCGGTTCCTCGATCAGGTACACGTCGCGCGCGCCGGCTTCTTCGGCCGATTCCTTGATCGCGCGGCGCTCGACCTGGGTCGAGCCGGCCGGCACGCAGACCAGCACGCGCGGACTCGGGCGCAGGAAGCGCGACTTGTGCACCTTCTTGATGAAGTGCTTCAGCATCGCCTCGGTATAGGTGAAGTCGGCGATGACGCCGTCCTTCATCGGGCGGATGGTGGTGATGTGGCCCGGGGTGCGGCCGAGCATCTGCTTGGCCTCGGCGCCGACCGCAGCCACCGACCGGGTGCCGCCGATCGCCCGGTCCTGGCGCACCGCGACCACCGACGGTTCGTTCAGCACGATGCCCTGGCCACGCACGTAGATGAGGGTGTTGGCCGTGCCCAGATCGATGGACAGGTCGTTGGAGAACATGCCGCGGAGTTTCTTGAACATCGGGGAATTGAGTCCTGGGGAGTCGCGTGCCGTCGCCGAATGGCGAAAAAATGGGCAGAAAACGAAGTCTGCTAGCGTAACAACCCACTTGGGTGCGGGCAAGGAAAATTCTCGCTAAAACCGCGCCTTGCATGCGCTCGCAGGGGCGCCGTCGATCGCGCTTCTGGCCCTGCCCGGCCGCAGCCGTTACCCTTTGCGCCGCGGCGACCCCGCACACTGCCCGCCTGAATGCGGGCTCCTCCCTCCGCCAAGGCCTGTCCGATGTCCGTACTGATCTGTGGTTCCCTCGCTTTCGACACCATCATGGTGTTCCCGGACCAGTTCAAGAACCACATCCTGCCGGACAAGGTGCACATCCTGAACGTATCGTTCCTGGTGCCGCGGATGCGCCGCGAGTTCGGCGGCTGCGCCGGCAACATCGCCTACAACCTGCACCTGCTGGGCGGCGATCCGATCCCGATGGGCACGGTGGGCCAGGATTTCGGCCCGTACCGCGAGCATTTCGAGACGCTGGGCATCGACCTGTCGCGGGTCAAGGTGATCGAGGACCTGTTCACCCCGCAAGCGTTCATCACCACCGATCACGACAACAACCAGATCACCGCGTTCCATCCGGGCGCGATGATGCGCAGCTACGAGAACCACGTGCGCGACGTGCCGGGCGTGACCCTGGGCCTGGTCGGCCCGGACGGGCGCGAGGGCATGATCCAGAACGCCGAGGAGTTCGCCGCCGGCGGCATTCCCTTCATCTTCGACCCCGGCCAGGCGATGCCGCTGTTCAACGGCCCGGAGCTGCGCACCTTCATCGAACAGGCCGACTACGTGGTGGTCAACGACTACGAGTCCAACCTGCTGCAGGAGCGCACCGGCTGGAACGAGCAGGACATCGTCTCGCGGGTGCAGGCCTACATCACCACCCAGGGTCCGAAGGGCGCGCTGATGTACACCCCCGACAAGACTTACGACGTCCCGCCGGCGCACGAGCGCCGCGTGGTCGACCCGACCGGCTGCGGCGACGCGTTCCGCGCCGGCCTGATCTTCGGCATCGAGCGCGGCTGCGACTGGCTGACGATCGGGCGCATGGGCAATCTGATGGGCGCCTTGAAAGTGGAACACCCGGGCACCCAGAACCAGCGCTTCGACTTCGACGAATTCAACGACCAGTTCAAGCAGCAGTTCGGCTATGCCTTGTAACTGCGATTCGGGAGTGATGAGTGGGGATTCGTAAAAGCCGGGTCCTGCCGCTTTAATGACACGATGAACCGCGCAACCGCGCGGTTCTTTCGTTTTGGGCGGAGGCCGGAAAGGGATCCGCATAGGCAAACTGCTCTTGCCAATCCCCGCTTTGAACAGCCGACTGTCTGGTCATCGCGAATCCCCAATCCCAGCTTTTGCTGAAGTGCGGTTTGAGCCCCGGCCCGGTTTGTGCGTCACTGCCGCTCTGCTCCCGGGTGGGGACCGAGGATGCGCCACGTGTCGGAACTGACTGTCGCCCTCCCGCAGGCCACGGCCGGAGCGCTGTCCGCCGCCGAGGCCGCATCCGCGTTGCTGGCGCGGATGCGCCGCTTCCGCCAGATCGAACCGCTGCCGCCGGCGCTGGCACGCTCGTGGCAGCGCTGCCTGGACGAGTACGAACTGAGTCCGCCCCCCTTCGCCGATGGTCCACGATGGCAGCGGCTCGAAGACGTGCTGCGCATCGCCAAGGTGGAGATGGAGAACCACTACGAGAAGATCGCCGGCGGCGGCTACGCAGTGGTGTTGGCCGACGCCGAGGCGACCTTGCTGCACAGCGTGCAGGACCCGGCGCTGCTGCGCGAATTCCGCGAGACCGGGCTGTTCTGCGGCGCCAGTTGGGCCGAGCGCTAGCAGGGTACCAACGGCATCGGCACCTGCGCGGTAGAGCGCAGCGCGCTCAGCGTGCACCGCGGCGAGCACTAGCTGGTCCGGCATCTGCCCCTGTCGTGCAGCCGCGCACCGATCCTGGACCCGCACGGGCAACTGCTGGCGGTACTGGACGCCTCCACCCCGGACGCGCGCGGCACCAAGCTGGTGTAGCGCCACACCAACGCGCTGGTAGGCATGTCCGCGGCGCAGATCGCACGCTCGTATTTCCTGGAGCAATACCGGCATGCCTGGATCCTGCGCTTCCACAGCCGCCCGGAGTTGGCCGGCCTGCTGCACGAGGCGCCGATGGCGATCGGCGACGACGGCTGCGTGCTCGCGGTCAACGAAGCCGCGCTGAAACAGCGCGGCAAGGGCGACCGCAGCCTGCTGGCCGGGCGCGACATCTCGCAGGTGATGCAACTGCATTTTGGACACAGTGGAGCAGCGCGCACGCAACGACGCCAGCACGCTGTGGTCGATCCGCTGCGCCTGCCACGGGCGCCGTTTCTTCTCCCTGGCGCAGCCGCCGCGACGCGGCCGCTGGCCGCGCGCACGCGGCCAGTGCCGACAGCGGCGAGGCTGCCTACGCCCGCGCACACGTGGGCTCCTATCCGCGCATGCGCCACAACCTGGACAACGCGCTGAAGCTGGCCGCGCATCGCGTGTCGATCCTGCTGTGCGGCGCCACCGGCACCGGCAAGGAGGAGTTCGCCAAGGCGGTGCACCGCGGCTTGCCGTGGGCGGCGCAGCCGTTCGTGGCGGTGAACTGCGCGGCGATCCCGGAAGCATTGATCGAGAGCGAGCTGTTCGGCTGCGCCCGCGGCGCCTTCACCGATGCCGCGCGCGAAGGCCGCCACGGCAAGCTGCTGCAGGCCAGCGGAAGTACCCTGTTCCTGGACGAGATCGGCGACATGCCGCTGCAGACGCAGCTGCTGCGGGTGCTGGAAGAACAGCACATGACCGCCCTGGGCAGCGACCGGACGATGCCGCTGGAACTGCACGTGGTCAGCGCCAGCCACCGCGACCTGATGCAGATGGTGGCCGCCGGCGAGTGTCGCAAGGACCTGTATTACCGCCTCAACGGTGTGGTGCTGCACCTGCCGCCGCTGCGCGAACGCAGCGACAAGGCCGAACTGATCCGCACCCTGCTGCGCGAGGAGAGCGGCGAGCTTCACATGCGCATCAACGAAGACGCGCTGCACGAGCTGCTCAGCTATCCCTGGCCGGGCAATCTGCGGCAGCTGCGCAACGTGCTGCGCACCGCCGCGGTGCTGTGCGCCGACGGCATGATCCGCATCTCCAACCTGCCGCAGGGAATCGTCGATGCCGACAGCGGCCCGTGCCTGGTCAACGGCGATATGGTCGCCGCCGACGACATGCCCGGCCGCGTGGCCCTGGACAGCGCCGAGCGCAGCGTGCTGCAGCAGCACCTAGTTAATCGCCCCGGCTTCGGTGCCACGACTGAAGTCGCTCCCACAAAGAAGCTGTCGCCTGGTGCGAAGGCCTTTGCCTTTAGCTTTTGCCTTTGCCCCCTATTGCGGTGGTGATGGCAAGGGAATCAGAAATTGGCAATCCGCCAAGCGACGCATGCACACAAGAAACCGGCTCTGCATGAAAGAGGCAACAACCGCAGCTGGCGCGCTTTTCACTTTGTGGGAGGGACTTCAGTCCCGACGAAACTTCACCCACAAAGCGTCGGGACTGAAGTCCCTCCCACAGAAAAGAACCCCCTACCCGGCCGAGCCGTGCCACCATTCCAGCAGCGCCGCACAATCGGCGAAATGCAAATCGGCCAGCGCCGGCCAGAGATTGTCCACATGCAGCAGCACCGTCGTCGCGCCGGCATGGCGCCCGCACTGCAGGTCGTATTCGTGATCGCCGAGCATTGCCAGCGAATGCGGCGCCACGCCCCAGTGCGCAGCCAACTGCTGCAGACCGCCAGGATGCGGCTTGGGCGGCGCCTCATCGCGGCCGAGGATGGCAACGCCCTCGAACACGTCCTCCACCCCGATCTCGCGCAACGTCAGCCGCGCCAGTTCCTGCGCATTGCGGGTCAGCACCGCCAGCCGGCAACCGGCCGCGTGCAGCGTGCGCAGCAGCGCCGGCGCGCCGGGCGCGGCGACGGCGCCAAAGGCCAACTCGCGTTCGTGCTCGAGCAGCCAGGCATGCTTGGCCGCGGCCTCCTCGGCCGGCAGCGCGGCCAGATGCTGCAGGATGTCGGCCTGCTGCGGAATCTGCAGCTCGCGGCGGATCAGCGCGAAATCGTGCACCGCACGGGTCAGCGTGCCGTCCATATCGAACACCCAGTGCCGCACCTGGCGCAGGCGCGCGCCGGGTGCCGCCGCGCTCAATCCCATCCCGGCATCTGCGACCCGTCCAGGCCGCCGGTCTCGAACACCGCGGTACGGGTGCCGCCGGCCTTCACCGGGAACTCGATCTGCAGCACCGTGGTCTTGCGCGCCAGCTTCCACAGCGCCTTGTCGTCGCTGATGAACATCGCGATCGCCTCGTCGGTGTTCGGACGCCATGCCGCAGCCGCGCGCGGCGCGGCAGCGTCGGCCTTGAGCTGCACCTTGCAGCCGCCTGCGCAACGGAAATCGCCGGCCTGCAGCACCAGGTAGGCGCTGCGCTTCCATTCGGGGTGATCGCGGAACACCAGCTGCACCGGCTTGGGACCGCTGCCGTCCACATCGACCTTGTCGCGGCTGTACAACAT
Organism: Xanthomonas translucens pv. cerealis; assembly: GCF_006838285.1. Lineage (NCBI taxonomy): Bacteria > Pseudomonadati > Pseudomonadota > Gammaproteobacteria > Lysobacterales > Lysobacteraceae > Xanthomonas > Xanthomonas cerealis. Next base: position 4,558,558 of record NZ_CP038228.1, on the reverse strand, counting down.
CGCAGAGCGTTGCGTGCCCTTGCCGGCCGGTACCTGCGAATATTCCCAGGCGGCCTGCATGCGCCGCAGTTCGCGCGCCGCCTCGCCCTTGGCCTTGACCTCGGCATAGCCGGGTTCGATGCGCTCGGCCGCGTCCGAACCGGGATACTGCTCCAGCAGCGCCGCGCCATGGATGCGCGCCAGGTCCCAGTTGCCGGACTTCACTGCGGCGTCGTAGTGCTTGGCCAGGTCGTCGGCGGCCTGCGCCGTGGCTTGCGCTTCGGCGGCGGCCTGCGCCTTGCGTTCGGCCTCGTGGTCGCCGCAACCGGCCAGGGCCACGGCGCACAGCGCGCCGAGCAGAATGCGTTTCATCGGGGAACTCCTCGTTGGATCAATTGATCGATCGCCTGCGCGACCTCGGCCGGCTTCTCGACGATGGACATGTGGCCGCTGCCGTCGAGCAGCACCTGCAGCGCCTGCGGCACGCGCGCGGCGTACAGCGCCAGCGCGCTGGCATCGATCACCGCGTCCTGCACGCAGTTCAGCAGCAGCGCCGGCTGGCGGATGCGCGCGGCTTCTTCGAACGGCAGGAAGGCCTCCTCGCTGCGTCCGATCCGCGCCAGCACCTGTTGCTCGAAACCGGCTTCGCTGCGCCGCCAGGCGACGACCGACGACACCGCCCAGGACGGGATGCGCGGCTTGCGCGGCTCCAGCAGAAACACCGTATCGATGTAGCGGCGCAGCGAGTCGGCGTCGTACACCGCGAACGGATTGTCGCCGTCCAGCACCGCCTGGCCGAAGGCGTTGTCGGCGAAGCGCACGCCGGCGGCGTTGAGCAGGCCGACCCGATCGAACAAGGCCGGATGGCGCGCGGCGGCGAGCGCGGCGATGCCGCCGCCCATGGAATGCCCGATCAGCACGCATTCGCTGCCCGTACCGCGCACGCACTGCGCGGCGAACGCGGCCATGCGCTCGGCCTGCGCGACGAAGCCGTAGTCCTGCCCGTCGATGCGCTGGCTCTCGGCCCAGCCGGGCAGATCAGGAATAAACAGGTGATAGCGATCGCCGAGCGCGCGCGCCAGCGGCAACCAGTTCTCCTTGCTGCCGGTGAAGCCGTGCACCAGCAACAGCGCCGGCGCGCCGGGATCGGCCGCGGCGCGGTGCAGATAGGTCCAGCGATGCACGGCGACCTGCGTCCGGCAGCGCCGCAGGCCGCTGCCCCGGCGCTGGCGCAGGCTTTCCAGGCGCACCAGCAGGAACGGCTTGCTGCGCAACAACAGCACCGCGCCCACCAGCAGCGTCAACCCCACGGCCAACGCGGCGAACGCCACCAGCAGCAACAACGTCAGCAGCAACATGGAAGAGCCGGGAACCGGAAACGGGCCATGCGCCTACCTTCGCATGTGGCTCGGTTTGCGCCAAGTCCTGCACCGGAGGGACTGCGGGGCGCTCCACTCACCCATGTGGGAGCGACTTCAGCCGCGACGGGCTTTACCGGGAAAGCCGTCGCGATTGAAGTCGCTCCCACAGGTGCTGCATCCATCGGCGCGCCGCCTCAGTGCGCGGCGGCGCCCTCGTCGGCCTTGGCCAGCATGTCTTCCACCGACACCGTGGTGATCGGGTGGTAGCCGGGCTTGGCCTGGGCGAAGACCTGCTTGGCGAAGGCCAGGCCGTCCGCGGTCTTCACCAGCTCGGCGTAGATCGGCAGGATCAGCTTACGGCGGCCGACGCGGGCGATGAACTCGCCGGCGGCCGGGCGCGCTTCGGCGTAGCCGCTGCGGATCGCCAGCGGATACCAGCGCATGGCGATCTCGCCGTTCGCGGTGCCGGTGAAATGATAGGCGGCGTCGAGCTGCTTGAGCTGTTCGGGCTTCAGCGTGGCGCCCAGGCCGCTGAGGAAGCGCGTCCATTCCTGCGTGCTCCACGCGTCGGTGACCTGCTTGCCCGGCAGGGTGCCGCTGCCGGCCCAGGCGATGCGCGCGGTATCGACCATCGCGAAGTTGCGCGAACGCGCCTTCTGCGCGAACGCCGGGATGCCCGGCTCGTCCAGCCATGCGTGCAGTTCGGCTTCGGTGACCGCATCGGGCTTGCTGGCCAGCAGGTTCTTCTTCAGATACGCGACGAACTGGTCGGTATTGGCGCTCTGGAACGCGTGGTCGTCGAACCAGCCGCGCAGGAACGCGTCGAAGGTGGCGCGGCCGAAGCGCTGTTCCAGGAACTGCAGGAACCAGGCGCCCTTGACGTAGGCGACCTGGCTCAGCGCAATGTCCGGATCGCGCTCGGTCAGCGCCGGCAGCGCCAGCACCTGGTCGGCCGGACGCATGTCCTTGAACTCGGCGAGCAGGTCGGTCTGGTCGATCTCGCGTTCCATCTCCGCCGCTTCGGCGCCGTACAGCGCTTCGGTGATGCGCGCCTGCACGTAGGTGGTGAAGCCTTCGTTGAGCCAGATGTCCTTCCAGCTGGCGTTGGTCACCAGGTTGCCGGACCAGCTATGCGCCAGCTCGTGCGCGATCAGCGACACCAGCGACTTGTCGCCGACGATCACGGTCGGGGTGGCGAAGGTCAGACGCGGGTTCTCCATGCCGCCGAACGGGAACGACGGCGGCAGCACCAGCATGTCGTAGCGGCCCCAGCGGTACGGACCGTACAGCGTCTCGGCGGCGGCGATCATCTTCTCGGTGTCCTCGAACTCCTTGGCCGCCTTGTCGGCCATGGACGGTTCGGCCCAGATGCCCGAACGCGCGGAGATCGGCTTGAACACCAGGTCGCCGGCGGCGATGGCCAGCAGGTAGGACGGGATCGGCTGCGGCATCTTGAACGTGTAGTCGCCGTCGCGCGCCGCCGTGGGGTCGTTGTCGGCGCTCATCAGCACCATCACGTCCGGACGCGACACGACGTGCGCGCTGTAGGTGAAGCGCACACTCGGCGTGTCCTGCAGCGGCACCCAGCTGCGCGCATGGATCGCCTGCGACTGGCTGAACATGAAGGGCAGTTGCTTGCCCTCGGTCATCGACGGCTGCAGCCACTGCAGGCCCGAGGCGGTCGCGGCGGTGTGGTAGGCGATGGTGACCTTCTGCGGCTGGTTCGGCGCTTCGATGGTCAGCTTGCTGCCGTAGATCTTGTCGGCTGGCGCCAGTGCGTATTGCAGCGGCGCCAGGTTGCCCTTGCCGTCGTCGCCCTGCACGTTTTCGATGGTCAGTTCGCGCGTGTCCAGCAGCAGCTGCTTGGCGCTTTTGTTCTTCCAGTCAAGGGTATAGGTGGCGGTGCCACCGATCTGCTTGCGGTCGAAGTCCAGCTTCAGGTCCAGCGCCAGGTCCTTGATCACGACCTTGCCCGGTTCGGCGTAGGAGCTTTCGTCGTGGCTACGATCGGTGGGTTTCACGGCGGCGTCTGGCTTTGCAGGGATGGAGGACGCGGCTGGCGGAGCAGGCGTATTGGAACAGGCGGCCGCAGCGAAGGCCACGGCCAGGGACAGCAGGAACGCAGATCGCATGAACGCCACCGCATTTAGAAAGCGTGGATTCTATCGCAGCCGTGCCGGGCGCCGCATGCGGCGCCCGGCAGCGACGGATGCTATGCCGGCAATTCCTGCACGATCGGTTGCCAGGTCGCCGGAAGCTTGCCCATATCGCGTTCCTGCCATTGCGCGTGGTCAAGATATTCCTCGGCGATTCCCTGCACCAGCCGCTGCCTGAGCTGCGCATCCATGTCCGGCAGCCGGGGCACAGGCACGCCCCACTGCTGCGCGAACCGGATCGCATACCGATATCCGTCCACGTCCTGCAGAACCGGGCGAAGCGCAGGATCCGCCCACGCCGCGACCAGTTCCTGCAACAGCGAGGAACGTCCCTGGTCCGCGCGTAGCATCTGCTCGACACGACGCCTGGCCCTGTCCAGGAACGCTGCAGGATCCCCCAGGCGGAACCTGCGCGAACTCCAGTGGAATACGTTTGCCCAATGCGGGTCGGCCATCATCTCCCTGAGCAGGGAAATCGATCCTCCCTCGAGGATGACCGCGCCGCTGCCTCCATTCCGGGCGACGGCATGCTTGAGCAAGGCGTTGGCCTCCGATGCGGTCATCATGCCGTCGGCCAGCCGGCGCGAGGCGAGATAGATCCGGCGCGTAGCGCGCAGCTCCACCGGCAGCGGCCGCCCACTGCCGGTGGCCAACTCGGGGTAGCACTGGATCCGGTCCAGGGCAACGACCGGCAGTCCGCTGCGTTCGGCCAATGCCACGGCAGCGGCGGTCTTGCCGCTGCATGTCGGGCCCCAGATCAAATGCACGCAAACGTCCATTACGCCTCTGCCTCTTGCTGGCGTTTTAGCGTGACGGACGGGGACGTAGGCCGCGCACGCGTCTGCATGAAATTGGCGATCGTCCTGGCGGCATGCCGGCCAATCCCTTCCTTCCAATTTTCGGACAGAATCAGGCCGCTGCTCAATGACTGCGCAACGTCCATGCCAGGAGTCTCCCACTGCAGATGCGCAGAAGCGGCGACTGTTTGCGCAAAGGTGGGGCCAAGCGTGGAGTCATCCCAGGTATACAGAAGGCAGATGCGTCCCCCCTGCCGCGCCACAGCGTCGAAGCGGTTCGCCGCCTCGCGCGACATCGCGCCCGGCACCAACGGGATCGACGAACGGATGAAGACGATGTCGGTGGCGCGAAACCACTGGCGATTTCCCGCATCGCAGCCATGAATGAGAAAAAACCGCGAGCCCCCGGGCAACCGGAATTCGCGCTGGCAAGAATGGTGAGCCTCGAACACATGCGGCACCAACTGCGACAGCGCGGGCATGCACTCGAACTCTTCGAAACACAGGATATCCATCAGCACCAGCCATTCGAAGGCATCGCCAATGCAGGTGCAGGTGAGGGGGGGCAATGTCATGCGTCACTATCACCGTGACCGGGAAGAGCAACCAGCCTGCGCCGCGCGATGTAACAAGCAGGCCAAAGCGATGTGACGAATTTCTGCAGTTCTGAACCCGGTCATGCCGATCGCGCTGCAGCTGCGCAAGCACCGCCGAAACTGCGGACTTCAGGCAACGGGATTGCGCACACCGCACATGATTGCCATCACATCTCTGGCCCGTGGCGGTGGCAGTCGCCGCAGCGCGCAACCGCGCCTCGCGCAGACAGCGGATCGCCAGGGACTACCACCGGCACCGAAGCGCCGACGCGGCATCTAGACCTTGTAGCCCGAGTGGATCGCGACGATGCCGCCGGTCAGGTTCTTGTAGTGGCTGCGGGCGAAGCCGGCCTCGGCCATCATGCCCTTCAGCGCGTCCTGCGGCGGGTGCTTGCGGATGCTCTCGGCCAGGTACTGGTAGCTGTCGGCGTCCTTGGCGAACAGCTTGCCCAGCCGCGGCAGGATCTTGAACGAATGGAAGTCGTAGATCGGCTTGAACCAGTCGGCAGTGACCGCGGAAAACTCCAGTACCCGCGCCTGCCCGCCGACCTTCAGCACCCGGTACATCTCACGCAGCGCCGCATCCTTGTCGGTGACGTTGCGCAGGCCGAAGGCGATGGTGACCAGGTCGAAGCTCTGGTCCGGGAACGGCAGCGCCTCGGCGTTGCACTGCACGTAGTCCAGGCCCGCGACCAGGCCACGGTTGGTCAGCCGGTCGCGGCCCACCGACAGCATGCCGGCGTTGATGTCGCCCAGCACCACCGCGCCGTCGTCGCCAACCCGCTCCTTCAGCAACGCGGCGATGTCGCCGGTGCCGCCGGCAAGGTCGAGCACGCGGTCGCCCGGCTTGACCTGCGCGGTGGCCACGAAATAGCGCTTCCAGGCCCGGTGGATGCCCAGGCTCATCAGGTCGTTCATCAGGTCGTAGTTGCCGGCGACCGAGGTGAACACCTCACCGACCAGCTTCTGCTTGTCCTTGGCGGCGACGTCGCGGAAGCCGAAATGGGTGGTACCGGAGGTGTAGGGGGATTCGCTCATGCGGGGGATTATCGCACTGCCGGCCGGTTCGTGGCGGTGAAGCGAGCGCAGCGCCGCCGCGCCGGGGTGACAGCCGCCCGCCGCCTGGGCCAGACTCCGGGGCCATGCCCCCCCATTGGCCCGACGATGCTGACCACGCCCGATTACCGCGCCCTGCTCGACACCGCCATCGCCGAGGCCCGCCAGGGCCTGGCCGAGGGCGGCATCCCGATCGGCGCGGCGCTGTACCACAACGATGGCCGCCTGCTCGGCTGCGGCCACAACCGCCGCGTGCAGGAAGGCGACCCGTCGGTGCACGGCGAAACCGATGCGTTCCGCAAGGCCGGCCGCCAGCGCCGCTACCAGGACACCATCATGGTCACCACGCTGGCGCCGTGCTGGTACTGCAGCGGCCTGGTGCGGCAGTTCAACATCGGCACCGTGGTGGTCGGCGAATCGGTGACCTTCCAGGGCGGCATCGACTGGCTGCGCGAGAATGGGGTCAGCGTGATCGACCTGCGCAGCCAGGAATGCATCGACCTGCTCGGCGGCTACATCGCCGCCAATCCGGATGTGTGGAACGAGGACATCGGCGAGGACTGAGCGCGCGCCGCGCTCAGAACCGGTACTGCACGCCGGCGGTGAAGGTGCGCGCCGCGCCCACCGACACCCACGGCGTCGCCGCGACCGAGCTGGTGTAGTAGCGGCGGTCGAACACGTTGTCCACGTCCAGCGACACGCGCAGCCGTTCGTCGATGCGCCAGTACGCCAGCAACTTGGCCACGCTGTAGCCGGGCAGCTGCGCCGGCGCGATGCCGGCGTCGGCCTGCGCCTGGGTATAGACTTCGGCTAGCCGCTGGCCGCTGTAGGTCATGCCGCCGCCGAAACCGAGCAGGCCGCCGCCGGGCAGCGCCGTCTCGCGCACCGCGAGCAAGCTGGCGTTGAACTTGGGCACGTTGATCAGGCTGCCGCCGAGCTGCAGCGTGTTGTCGCGCAGCACCTGCACCCGGTTCCACGAGGCACTGGCGTTGAGCCGCCAAGACTCGCTCAGCTGGCCGGAAACGTCGGCCTCGGCGCCGCGGCTGCGCACGCGGCCGGCGGCGATCTGGTTGCCGGGATTGTTCGGATCGCCAGTGAGCACGTTGTCCTTGACGATCTCGTACAGCGCCACGGTGGCGCCGAGGCGGCCATCGCGCGCCTGCCACTTGCTGCCCAGTTCCAGCGCGCGGCCGCTTTCCGGCGCCGGCGCGTGCGCAGTGCCGGTGCCGTTCCACACATCGGAACCGGTGTTGGGGCGGAACGTGCGCCCGGCGTTGAAGTACCACGACCACTGCTCGCCCGGTGCGTAGCTCAGGCCGATGCGCGGGGTGGTCTTGGTCGGCGCCTGCAGGTAATGGCCGCCGCTGCGGCGGTCGTCCAGCGCCTGCCGGTAGCGGTCGTGGCGCAGGCCCAGCAGCAGCGTCCACTGCGGCGTCAACGCGATCGCATCCTGCAGGTATAGCGCCGCGTTGCGCTGGCGCTCGCGGGTATCGACGAACGGCAGCGGCGTCGGCAGCGGCTGCCCATAGACCGGTGCGAACACGTCCAGCGCGTATGGCGCGGCGGCGCTGGGGCGGATCCGCCGCATGCGCTGGGTCAGCACGAAGTCGTAAGCCTCGGCGCCAAGCAGCAACCCGTGGCGCCAGGCGCCGGTGTCCACCTGGCCGCGCAGTTCGGCCTGCAGCGCGGTGTCGTGCGAGGCGAAGTCGCGCCAGCGCCGCTGTCGCCACAGGCTGCGGCCGTCGTCGCGCAGCACGCTGGGCTCGGTGGAATAGCCGCTCAGGCTGCCGTCGCGGCGCGAGGCGGCGAGCAGCGCGCTCCAGTCGGCGGCGATGTCGTGCTGCAGCAGCAGCTGGTGATTGCGGTTGTCGACCTGCACGTCGCCGTCGCCCGGCTCGCCGAGGAAGCGCGAACGCGGGATCGCGCCGAGGTCGCCGCGCACCGCGACGATGCCGCGGTCCAGCGGCACCTGCTGGCGCAGCCATTCGCCGTCGTAGCGCAACGTGGTCGCCTCGCCCAGGCGCCAGGTCAGCGCCGGCGCCACGAAACGGCGCCGGGTGTGCACGAAGTCGCGGAAGCTGTGCTTGTCCTCGAGCGCGACGTTGAGCCGGTAGGCGAGCGACTCGCCGAGCAGCGGGCCGGTGCTGTCGGCGGCGACGCGGTAGGCATCGTGGCTGCCGGCGGACACTTCCAGCGCCGCGGCCGGCCGCCACTGTGGACGCTTGGTGACGATGTTGAGCGTGCCGCCCGGTTCGCTGCTGCCGTACAGCGCCGCCGCCGGCCCCTTCAGGAATTCGATCGCCTCGATGTTGGCGGTATCGCGCGGGGCGTTGTAGCCGCGGTTGGCGGCTAGGCCGTTGCGCAGGGTCGCGCTGCCGGTGTTCTCGTTGCCGGGCAGGCCGCGCACCGCGAAGTTGTCCCACAGCCCGCCGAAGCCGTTCTGCCGCGAGATGCCGCCGACGTAGTCGAGGGTGGCGTCGAGCCGGGTCGCACCGAGATCGTCGATCGCCTGCCGCGGCAGCACCCGCACCGATTGCGGCAACTGGCGCAGGTTCAGGCCGGTCTTGCTGCCCTCGATGGCGTCGGCCTGATAGGTCCCCGAATCGCGGCGACCGACCACCTGCACCGCATCCAGCTCGACCCGCTCCGGATCGGTAGCGGGATCGGTGCCGCGCAAGACCGTATCGGCGGCCGCCGGACCCGCGTACAAGCCGGCCAGCAAGGCCATGCAGGACAGGAACAAGGGATGCGGTGAGGGTAACGGCATGAAAAAGGCACCTTAAAAAATCGTTATATTATTTCATTATTGCAACGAATGCAGCAGATGTCTTCCGCTTCTCTCGCCGCCTCCGCAACTTCTCCTCCCGTGTCATCGCGCCTGGCCTCGAATCGATCTGCTGCGCGGCACGGTGATGGCGCTGATGCTGCTCGACCACGTGCGCGAGACGTTCTACTCGCATCATCCGATCGGCGATCCGCTGGACGTGGAAACCACCGCCCCGGCGCTGTTCGTGGCGCGCGCCCTGGCGTACCTGTGCGCGCCGATCTTCGTGTTCCTGACCGGCCTGTCGGCGTGGCTGTACGCGGCGCGGCGCGGCAGCCGCATGGCCGCACAGCGGCGGCGGCGTTCCTGCTCAAGCGCGGGCTGTTCCTGATCGTGCTGGAAATGACCCTGGTCAACTTCGCCTGGACCTTTGCCTTCCCGTCGCAGCTGCTGTCCTTGCAGATGATCTGGGCGATCGGGCTGAGCATGCTGGCGCTGGCGGCGCTGCTGTGGCTGCCACGGCCGCTGCTGGCGCTGCTCGGCGTGGCGCTGGTGGCCGGGCACAACCTGCTCGATGGCGTGTACGTGCACGGCGACGGCCCGTTGGCCACCGCCTGGGCCATGCTGCACGATCGCAGCTGGCTGCACCTGGGCGAGCTGCGCGTGCGCACCTCGTATCCGTTGCTGCCGTGGACCGGAGTGATCGCGTTGGGCTATGCGGCCGGCCCCTGGTATGGCGCCGGCACCGCGCCGGCGTAACGCCAGCAGCGCTTGCTGGCCTGCGGCCTCGGTGCGCTGGCGCTGTTCCCTCTGCTGCGCTGGCACAACGGCTATGGCGACGCGCCCTGGCGCGACCAGGCCGACGTGGCGCATACCGCGATGAGTTTCTTCAACCTGACCAAGTACCCACCGTCGCTGCTATTCCTGCTGCTGACCCTTGGCGTGGGCCTGCTGTTACTGCGCCTGTACGAACAGCCGCGGCTGGCGCCTGCGCTGGCGCCGCTGGCGGCGATCGGCGCGGCGCCGATGTTCTTTTACCAGCTGCATCTGTACGTGCTGAAGCTGCTGAACCTGGGGGCGCTGGCGTACTGGGGCGCGAATCACGACGGGTTGTTCGGCGTGGACAGCGTCGTCGCGCTGTGGGCGATCGCCGCGGTGTTGGGCGTGGCATTGTACTGGCCGGTGGCCGCATTCGCGCGACTGAAGGCACGCCGCCGCGACCTGAACTGGCTGCGCTATCTGTAGCGGCGCCTGGGTCGGGTCGGTCCAGGATTCATCCCCATGTAATGGCGGCATGCTCGACTGGTCGCCCTGTCCGCGCCTGGAGACCTGCAGTGCCGACCCGCCTGCCGCGCCTGCTGCTGATCGGCCTACTCCTGGCCGCCGCCGGCGGCGCCACCGCCGCGCGTCAGCGCGACGCCTGGGTGGTGCAGCAGATCCACGACTACAACCATCCCTACGCGGCGCAGCAGGCCGAGCTGGACACCAAGATGGCGATCATGGCCAGCAGCGCCTACGCGTTCTACCGCGGCACCGACCATCTGTTCTACCAGGACATGAAGACCTTGCCGGCCTCGCTGTGGACCAGCCCGCAGACCGGCTACACCTGGCTCGGCGGCGACACCCACATCGGCAACTTCGACGCCGCGCGCGGCAGCAGCGGCAAGGCGGTGTTCCAGGTCGCCGACTTCGACGAAGGCCACCTCGGCCAGTACGTGTGGGACCTGCGCAGGCTGGCGGCGAGCATGGTCCTGGCCGGGCGCGACAACGGCCTGTCCGACAGCGACATCGGCAGCGCGATCGACACGATGGTCGGCGCGTACCTGGACAAGATCGGCGACTTCAAGGGCAGCGACGCCGAGAAGCGTTTCCAGCTGGTCAAGAGCAACACCAGCGGCGTGGTGGCCAAGGCCATCGACAGCGCCGACGGCAAGAGCCGCAGCAGCCTGCTGGGCAAATACACCGCGGTCAGCGGCGGCAAGCGGACGTTCCAGTCCCTGGACAACCTGGTCGCGGTGGACAGCGCCACCGCCTCGGCGGTCGCCGCGGCGATGAACGGCTACGTGGCCTCGATCGCCGCCTCCAAGCGCTATGCGCCCAGTTACTACACGATCAAGGACGTGCACCAGAAACTCGGCTCGGGTACCGGTAGCCTCGGCCGGCAGCGCCTGTATGTGTTGGTCGAAGGCGCGAGCAGCGCGACCGGCGACGATGTGATCCTGGAATGGAAGCAGCAAGCGGCCAGCGTGGTCGCCGTCGCCGCGCCGTCGCAGATGCCTGCCTCCAGCTACGACAAACACGAAGGCGAGCGCGTGGCGCGCACCGCCAAGGCGCAGACCCTGGATGCCGACGTGCTGATCGGCTACGCCAGCGTCGCCGGCGTGCCGTTCTACGTGCACGAGAAATCGCCGTTCCAGGAAGACCTGGACCCGACCACGCTGAGCAGCGCCGGCAAGCTGGCCACCGCCGCCACCTACCTGGGCCAGGCGGTGGCCTCGGCGCACGCGCTGTCCGACCAGGACTACGACCCGGCCTTGGTCGGTTACAGCATCGACAAGCAGATCGATGCCGCGGCCAGCAGCAAGAGCGGGCTGACGTCGGAACTGCGCCAGTTCGCGTTCGACTACGCGGCGCAGGTGCAGCTGGACTGGCGGGGATTCGTGGCCGCGTACCAGGCGGGGACGCCGTTGTACTGAGCGTCGCGCAAGCGTGCGTCTTCCATATCCGGCCGTAGATGGAATTTTTGTGGGGGGCGACTTCAGTCGCGACGGGCTCTACCGGTAAAGCCGTCGCGACTGAAGTCGCTCCCACAAGGTACCGGCGCGCCCGCCGCGTGCCGGTATGCAAGCAGTCACAGCAAGCAACGCACTTACAGGATATAACGGCTCAAATCCGGATCCTGTACCAGCTCGCCCAGATGCGTGTTGACGTAGGCGGCATCGACGACGACGCTCTGTCCTTCGCGATCCGGCGCTTCGAAGCTGAGCGTGTCGAGCAGGCGCTCGAGCACCGTGTGCAGGCGCCGCGCGCCGATGTTCTCCTGGCGTTCGTTGACCAGGAACGCGATCTCGGCGAGGCGGTCGATCGCATCCTCGGTGAAGCTCAGGGTCACCCCTTCGGTCAGCAACAGCGCTTCGTATTGCTTGCTCAATGCCGCCTTCGGCTCGGTGAGGATGCGGATGAAATCGTCCTTGGACAGTGCCGACAGTTCGACCCGGATCGGGAAGCGACCCTGCAATTCCGGAATCAGGTCGCTGGGCTTGGCCAGGTGGAACGCACCGGAGGCGATGAACAGGATGTGGTCGGTCTTGACCGTGCCGTACTTGGTGCTGACGTTGGAGCCTTCGACCAGCGGCAGCAGGTCGCGCTGCACGCCTTCGCGCGACACGTCGCCGCCCGTGGATCCTGCCTCGCCGCGCTTGGCGACCTTGTCGATCTCGTCGATGAACACGATGCCGTGCTGCTCGCAGGCCTCGATCGCCGCGGCGCGCACGTCGTCCTCGTTGACCAGCTTGCCCGCCTCTTCCTCGATCAGCAGCGGCCGCGCCGCCTTGATCGTCAGCTTGCGCGACTGCGACTTGCCGCCACCCAGGTTGGAGAACATCTGCCGCAGCTGCTGGCCCATTTCCTCCATGCCCGGCGGGGTCATGATGTCCATGCTGACGTTGACCGCCACGTCCAGCTCGATCTCGCGCTCGTCCAGTTCGCCGGCGCGCAGCATGCGGCGGAACTTGCTGCGGGTATCGTTGTCCTGCGCCGAGGGCTCGTTGCGCGCGGCTTCCGGATCGAAGCCGATGCCGGCGCTGCGCCGCGGCAGCAGCGCGTCGAGGATGCGGTCTTCGGCGCGTTCCTCGGCCTGGGTGCGCACGCGGGTCTTGGCCTGTTCGCGATACAGCTTGACCGCGGTGTCGGCCAGGTCGCGCACGATCTGCTCCACGTCCTTGCCGACGTAGCCGACCTCGGTGAAGCGGGTAGCCTCGACCTTGACGAACGGCGCGTTGGCCAGCGTCGCCAGGCGCCGCGCGATCTCGGTCTTGCCGACGCCGGTGGGGCCGATCATCAGGATGTTCTTGGGCATCACTTCGTTGCGCAGCGCATCGGGCAACTGCATGCGCCGCCAGCGGTTGCGCAGCGCGATCGCCACCGCGCGCTTGGCATCGTGCTGGCCGACGATGTGGCGGTCCAGTTCCTGCACGATCTCGCGCGGGGTCATGGTGCTATGGGGATCGGTCATGGTCGGGAAATCGAAGAGGGAATCGGGAAGGGAGCATCGGCAATGGCAAGCGCAGGCGTCATCGGCAAGGGAGACGGGAACCGTGGTTGCGATTCCCCAATCCCCATTGCCGATTCACAGCTCCTCGACCACCACGTTGCGATTGGTATAGATGCAGATGTCGCCGGCGATGTTCAGCGCTTCGACCGCGATGGTCTTGGCATCCAGTTCGGTGTGGCCGAGCAGCGCGCGCGCCGCCGACAGCGCGTAGGAACCGCCCGAGCCGATGGCGATGATGCCGTCCTCCGGCTCGATCACGTCGCCGGTGCCGCTGATGATCAGCGAGGTTTCCTTGTCGGCCACCGCCAGCAACGCCTCGAGCTTGCCCAGGCGGCGTTCGGTGCGCCAATCCTTGGCCAGTTCCACCGCCGCGCGGGTCAGCTGGCCGTGCTTCTCGAGCTTGGCCTCGAACAGCTCGAACAGGGTGAACGCATCGGCGGCGGCGCCGGCGAAACCGGCCAGCACCTGGCCGTCGCGGCCGAGCCGGCGCACCTTGCGCGCATTGCCCTTCATCACGGTATGGCCCAATGTCACCTGACCATCGCCGGCCACGGCGACATGGCCGTTGCGGCGCACCGACAGGATCGTGGTGGCGTGGAAAACGGTGGGATTCTGACTGGGGTCCATGCGGCCTCCGGGGTGTTCTGCCAGAGGTGGGGCCGGCCGCGCGCGCTTCAAGCGCCGCGACGCAGAGTCAGGCTGCGGGCTTGCGCTTGGCGCGCGGATGGGCCGCGTCGTAGACCTTGGCCAGATGCTGGAAATCCAGGTGAGTGTAGATCTGCGTGGTGGCGATGTCGGCATGCCCAAGCAGCTCCTGCACGCCGCGCAGGTCGCCGGAGGATTCGAGGATGTGGCTGGCGAAACTGTGCCTTAGCATGTGCGGATGCACATGCTTGAACAGGCCCTGGCGCCCGGCCAGCTGCTTGATCCGGATCTGCACCGCGCGCGCGCCGATCGGCGCGCCGCCGCGGCCCGGGAACACCGGCGCCTCGGCGGCGGCCTTGGTTTCCGCCTGCCATACCAGCAGCGCCTTACGCGCGTGCGAGCCGACCGGCACCAGCCGCTGCTTGTTGCCCTTGCCGAGCACGCGGACCAGGCCGCTGGCAAAATCCAGGTCGCGCCAGCGCAGCGCGCACAGCTCGCTCAGGCGCAGCCCGGAGGAATAGAACAGTTCCAGCAGCGCGCGATCGCGCAGGCCCAGCGGTACGTCGGTCGGCACTTCGACCAGGCGCACCGCCTCGTCCGCATCCAGCACCTGTGGCAGCTTGCGCGGCGCCTTCGGCGCACGCAGCGCGGCGGCCGGACTGGCCGCGATCCGGCCGTGCTTGAGCAACCACGCATAGAAACTGCGGCACGCCGACAGGCGCCGCTGCAGGCTCTTCGGCGACAGTCCGCGGCGGTGCTCGGCGGCGATGAAATGGCGCAACTGCTCGGCGCCGAGCGCCACTATCTCGCCACCGGCATTGTCCGCCGCCCACGCCGCCAGCGCAGCCAGATCGCGGCGGTACGCGTCCAGGGTGTGCGCGGACATGCGGCGTTCGACTTGCAGATAGTCGAGGAAGGCGAACACGTGACCGAGGACCGGGGACCGGGGACCTGGTGCAAGCGAGCCTTGGGCATCGGCTACGGCGCAAACGGCCTCATCATTGCGGCTTTGCTGCTCTTTCCCGGTCCCCGGTCCCCGGTCCCCGGTCCCGCGCTTCATCGCTGCAGCGCCACCGTCAGCGACTCGCCCATCATGCGCAGGAACAAGGTGCCCATGCCGGGGTAGAAGCGGTTCGGATCGCGGCTGCCGACCGCGAGCAGGCCCACGCCCGGCAGCGGCAGCAGCGCGGTGGACTGCACTTGCTCGATGCGCTCGGCGTACAGCAACGCCTGCTTCTCCGGCTGCAGGCGGCCGCAGATCGGCTCGCCGTCCTGCAGGCAGTCGCGGAATGGCGCCAGCCGCGGATCGTCCTGCGCCAGGATCTGCAGCCACGGCGCCTGTTCCAGCCCGGGCAGCGGGCGCAGCAGCACGATGCTGACCAGATCGCCCTGGAAATCCTCCTGCAGCGAGGCGGCCATGGCGCGCACACTGTCGGCGGCGCTGGTCTGGCGCATCAGCGCCAGGGTCAGCTGGTGGGTGCGCACCGCCAGGCGCTCGTTGACCTGGGCGTTGCCGGCCAGCTCGGACAGGCGCCGCGACAGCTCGCGGTTCTTGTCGCGCAGCACTTCCAGCTGGTAGCTCGCCAGCGACGCGGTCGGGCCGTCGTCGCGCGGCACCACCAGGGTCAGCGCCAGGTCGGGGAACTGTTTCAGGAATGCCGGGTGGCGGCGCAGCCATGCGGCGATTTCGTGCGCGCCGATCTTGTCCTGGGTCTCGCTCATCGGATCCACTCCCCATCGAAAACGAAGGCGGCCGGCCCGGACATCACCACCGGCGCCGCGTCGTGCGGCCAGCGCACGCGCAGTTCGCCGCCGGGCAGCACCACGCGCACGTCGCGCTCCACGCGGCCGCGCTGGATCAGCACCGCCGCGGCCGCGCAGGCGCCGCTGCCGCAGGCCAGGGTCTCGCCGACGCCGCGCTCGTACACGCGCAGGCGCACATGGCCGCGGTCGATCACCTGGGCGAAGCCGACGTTGACCGAATCGGGGAACGACGCATGCTGCTGCAACAGCGGCCCCAGCCGCTCGACCGGCGCCGCATCGACCAGGCCCACTTCCAGCACCGCATGCGGATTGCCCATCGACACCGCGCCGAAGCGCACGCTGCCGCCTTGCAGCGGCAGCACGTATTCCTCGCGCATGCGCGGGAAGCCGATCAGCGGCACGTCCTCCGGGGCGAAGCGCGGCACGCCCATCGCCACCGCGAACTGGCCGTCGGCGCCGCGTTCGATGCGGTGCGAGGCGAACGGACTGTCGATGACGAACGCATCGCTGCCGGCGGCACCGTCGCGCACCAGCCAGGCGGCGACGCAGCGCGCGCCGTTGCCGCACTGCCCGGCCAGGCTGCCGTCGGTGTTCCAGATGCGGTAGCTGGCCACCGCCTCCGGGGTACGCGGCGCCTCGATGGTCAGCAGCTGGTCGCAGCCGACGCCGAAATGGCGGTCGGCCAGGCGTATCGCCAGCGCGGCGTCCGGCGGCGGGGTGCCGTCGCGCAGATCGAGCACCACGAAATCGTTGCCCGCGCCCTGCATCTTGGAAAAGCGCAGGCGCGCCGCGCCACTGGCCTCACTCATTCCCATCGGTGGACGTGGGGCTGGTGGTGGCGGCCGGCTTCTGCTGGCCATCGACCGGCTGCGCCTGGCCGGCCGGATCGGTGGTGGCGGGCGGCGTCGCGGCGGGCGCGGCGGCCGGTGCGGCTTCCACCGGCACCGGCTTCTGCGGCATCACCAGCGGGCCCTTGTTGCCGCACCCGGACAGCACCAGCAGAGCGGCGCCGAACAGGACGGTACGGATCGGATGAGGGAACGATGTACTCATGCGCCGAGTATAGCCAGAAGGGCATGAACCGGCTGTGCCGTCTGCCACGCTGTGTCCGGGCGTAGCCACGCCTGGGCCGAGGCAGACGCGCGATCCCGCTTCAATCGCGTGGCGGCGGCTCCGGGCGCAGCCACAGCCACAGCGCCACGCCGCTCATGCAGCCGATCGCCAGCACCTGCACCCAGAGTTTGTGCACGAACAGCAGCAGCACCAGCGCGCAGACGGCCATGGTCAGCGTGGCCATCCACTTGCCACGGCGGCTGACCGCGCCGTGCGCTTCCCAGTCGCGGATGCTGGCGCCGAAGCGCGGATCCTCCAGCAGCCGGCGGCGCAGGCGCTCGGAGCCGCGCGAGGCGGCATAGGCCGAAATCAGCACGAATACCGTGGTCGGCAATCCGGGCACGAAGATGCCGACGATGCCCGTGGCCAGGCTGGCATAGGCCAGCAGCCACCAGGCCCAGCGGAAACGGGAAGGGGGTTCCATCGGCGCATGATAAAGCCGCGACCGGATGGCCACGCGGGAGATGCATGCTCGGCAGCCGCCTCTTGTGCGGTGTGCGAGCGACGTCAGTTGCGACGCGCGAAGCGGTGCGCTTGCCGAACCTCGATGCCGTCGGGACTGAAGTCCCTCCCACAGTGCGCCGAGCGGCACTCGGCCTACCCCGTCCTTGTGGGAACGACTTCGGTCGCGACGCGGAAATCGTCGGCCACCGGCTTCGGAATCCGTCGCGGCTGAAGCCGCTCCTACAGGACGCGGGTGGCGCGCCGGCCGCCTGCACTGTGCAGCGGCTTCAGCCGCGACGAACGCCAGGCCACTGCGTCTTACTTCGCCGCCTGCTCCAGGCCCAACTGGTCGAGCATGAACGCGTACGATTCGGCCTGCTCGCGGTAGCGGCGGAAGCGCCCGGACTTGCCGCCGTGGCCGGCTTCCATGTTGACCCGGAACACGATCGGGCGGGTACCGGTGTTGTCCTCGCGTAACTTAGCCACCCACTTGGCCGGCTCCCAGTACTGCACCTGCGAATCCCACAGGCCGGTACCGACGAACAGTGCCGGATACGCCTGGCGCGTGACGTTGTCGTACGGCGAATAGCCGAGCATGTAGTCGTAGTACTGCTTCTGCTCGGGGTTGCCCCACTCGTCGTATTCGTTGGTGGTCAGCGGGATGCTCGGGTCGAGCATGGTGGTGACCACGTCGACGAACGGCACCTGCGCGACCATCACCCGGTAATCCTGCGGCGCCATGTTCGCCACCGCCCCCATCAGCAGGCCGCCGGCGCTGCCGCCGGCCGCGGCGACGCGGTCCGGCGCCGCATAGCCCAACTTGACCAGGCTGCGGGTGACGTCGATGAAGTCGGTAAAGGTGTTCTTCTTGTGGAGCAGCTTGCCGTGGTCGTACCAGTCGCGGCCCATCTCCTGGCCGCCGCGGATGTGCGCGATGGCGTAGACCACGCCGCGGTCGAGCAGGCTGACCACCGGCAGGTTGAAGGCCGGATCGGTGGACATGCCGTAGCTGCCGTAGGCGTACTGGTACAGCGCGGCCGTGCCGTCCTTCTTGAAGCCCTTCCTGTACACCAGCGACACCGGCACCTTGACCCCATCGCGCGCTGCCACCCACACGCGCTCGGTCTGGTACTTGCTCGCGTCATAGCCGGTCACCGTCTGCTGCTTGAGCAGCTTGCGCTCGCCGGTGCGGGTGTTGAGTTCGTAGGTGGTGGCCGGCGTAGTCAGCGAGGTGTAGCTGTAGCGCAGCCACGGCGTGTGGGGCTCGGAATTGACCGACAGGCCCATCGAGTACGCCGGCTCGTCGGCCTTGACGTAGTCCTCCTTGCCATCTGCGAAGTGCAGGCGGATCCGCTCCAGGCCGTCGGAACGCTCGGCGATCGCGGTGAAGCCGTCGAACAGTTCGAAGCTGTCGATGAACACCTTCTCGTCGTAGGGCAGCCAGGCCTGCCATTGCGCACGCTTGGTGGCGCCGTCGGGCGCGGTCATCAGCGCGTAGTTCTTGGCCTTCCAGTTGGTGCGGATCACCCAGCGCCCGTCGAAATGGTCGGCGTGGTATTCGACGTCGCGCTGGCGCGGCGCCAGCACCGCAAAGCGCTGCGGATCGGCGGCCGGCGCATAGCGCTGCTCGGAAGCCACGGTGCTTTTCAAGTCGATGACGATGTACTTGTCGTCGCGGGTGCGACCCAGGCCCATGTAGAAACTGTCGTCCTTCTCCTCGTAGACCAGCGCGTCCTGCGCCGCCGGCGTGCCAAGTACATGCTTCTTGACGCGCACGGTGAGCAGCGTTTCCGGATCGTTCTCGACGTAGAACAGGGTCTTGTTATCGTCGGCCCAGACCAGGTCCGGCGACACGCCGGGCACACGGTCGGCGTAGACCTCGCCAGTGTCCAGGTTCTTGAAGCGCACCACGTACTGGTTGCGGCCAACGTCGTCCTCGGTCCAGGCCAGGATGCGGTTGTCCTGGCTGACCACCGCATCGCCCAGATTGAAATAGCCCTTGTCGGCGGCCATCGCGTTGACGTCGAGCAGGATTTCCTCCGCCGCGTCCATGCTGCCCTTGCGCCGCGCGTGCACCGGGTAGTCCTTGCCGCTCTCGTAGCGGGTGTAGTACCAGTAGCCGCGCTCGCGGTACGGCACGCTGCTGTCGTCCTGCTTGATGCGGCCGACGATTTCCTTGTACAGCGTGTCCTCCAGCGGCTTGAGCGGCTTCAGCACTTGGTCGGCGTAGGCGTTCTCGGCATTGAGATAGGCCAGCATCTGCGGGTTTTCGCGCTTGTCGTCGCGCAGCCAGTAGTAGTCGTCCTGGCGGGTGGCGCCGAACGGCGCGGTGACCGTGTGCGGCTGCTTGGCCGGATGCGGCGGCGTGGCGTCGGTGGCGAGGGCGGAAGCGAAGGGCGCGGTCATGAGCAGGAACAAGCTCGCTAGCAAGGGACGGTGGTGCATCTCTAATGGGGCTCCGAGGGCGGTAACGCAACAGGGACACGCCGCCCGGACCGGGAGACGGCAGACACGCGGCGCGGCGGCGCACAATGCCGGCCGAGTGTCCGCACAACACCGCATTCTGGCAAGCGCGCGCGACGGTTTTTGAGGCGTACTGCTCTATGATCGGGGCATGAGCCCGCTTCCGAACGAATCCCGTACCGCGCCGCACGGGCCACCCGCCTACAGCCAGCGCAGCCGCGACATCGAACCGTTCCATGTGATGGCGCTGCTGGCCCGCGCCAACGAACTGGAACACGCCGGCCACGACGTGATCCACCTGGAGATCGGCGAACCTGACTTCACCACCGCCGCGCCGATCGTCGCCGCCGGCCAGGCCGCGCTCGCTGCCGGCCACACCCGCTATACCGCCGCGCGCGGGCTGCCGGCGCTGCGCGAAGCGCTGGCCGGTTCCTACCGGCAGCGCCACGACGTGGACCTGGACCCCGCGCGGATCATGATCACCCCAGGCGGCTCCGGCGCGCTGCTGCTGGCCAGCGCGCTGCTGGTGGATCCGGGCAAGCGCTGGCTGCTGGCCGACCCCGGCTATCCGTGCAACCGGCATTTCCTGCGCCTGGTCGAAGGCGCCGCGCAACTGGTGCCGGTCGGCCCGGACAGCCGCTACCAGTTGACCCCGGCCTTGCTGGACGCGCACTGGAATGCCGACAGCGTCGGCGCGCTGGTCGCCTCGCCGGCGAACCCGACCGGCACCCTGCTGGACCGCACCGAACTTGCCGCGCTGGCGCAGGCGCTGCAAGCGCATGGCGGCCACCTGGTGGTCGACGAGATCTACCACGGCCTCAGCTACGGCATCGACGCGCCCAGCGTGCTCGAGGTCGACGACAGCGCCTACGTGCTCAACAGCTTCTCCAAGTACTTCGGCATGACCGGCTGGCGCCTGGGCTGGCTGGTGGCACCACGCGCGGCGGTGCCGTCGCTGGAGAAGCTGGCGCAGAACCTGTACATCAGCGCCTCCAGCATCGCCCAGCATGCGGCGCTAGCCTGTTTCCTGCCGGAAACCCTGCAGATCCTGGAAGCGCGCCGCGCCGAATTCGGCCAGCGCCGCGACTACCTGCTGCCGGCGCTGCGCGCGCTCGGTTTTCGCATCGAAGTGGAACCGCAGGGTGCGTTTTATCTGTATGCCGACGTGAGCGCCTTCACCGACGACGCGCAGGCGTTCTGCGCGCATTTCCTGGAGACCGAGCACGTGGCGTTCACCCCCGGCGTGGACTTCGGCCGGTACCGCGCGCGCCAGCACGTGCGCATCGCCTACACGCAGAGCCTGCCCCGGTTGCAAGAAGCGGTGGCGCGCATCGCGCACGGGCTGGCGCGTTGCGATCGCCACGCTGAACCGTAAGCGCCTTCATGCACTGTCGATCGCAATGATCTTGCAGACCGAAACCAAGTCCAAGATCGCCAGAGGCCACATCGCGTAGCCAACGCCGTCTTGGCTTTGGCTTTTGATTGTCTTCGCCTTAAAGCGAGCCGAGCACCGCAGGCGCAAGCGGCCGAAGAGGCGCCCTTGTTTGAGCGAAGCGAGTTTGGGCGCCGTGCCGCTTGCGCCGAGGAGCGCAGGGAACCGATGCGGCTTTATCGCATCGGCTCGCGTCGGCGACAGCGGTTTTGGTTACTTTTGCCAAGACAAAAGTAACTCGCGCCGAGGGCGCGAAAGCCTTTGCCTTTGCTCCGGCCGTTGCTGTTGCTCCGGCCGTGGGATTACACCGCCTTGCCAGAACTCCAAACGCCCGCACCAGGCGCACGGACATCCGCTGCGACTGGCCGCTACCGAGCCTTCAATCCTTCAGCCGCTCCCACAGGAACCCGTACGCCAGCGCCTGCATGTGCGCGGCCTGCGCGTTGTTGGCCGCGCCGCCGTGGCCGCCTTCGGTGTTCTCGAAGTAGCTCACGTCCTTGCCGGCGTCGATCATCTTCGCCGCCATCTTGCGCGCATGCCCTGGGTGCACCCGGTCGTCGCGGGTGGAGGTCAGGAAGATCACCGGCGGATAGGTCTTCTTCGGGTCGAACAGATGGTACGGGGAGAAGGTCTGGATGTAGGTCCAGTCGTCGGTGTCCGGATTGCCGAACTCGGCCATCCACGAGGCGCCGGCCAGCAGGTGGCTGTAGCGCTTCATGTCCAGCAGCGGCACCTGCACCACCACCGCACCGAACAGCTGCGGGTACTGCACCAGCATGTTGCCGGCCATCAGCCCGCCGTTGCTACCGCCCTGCACGCCCAGGTGCTTGGCCGAGGTGATCTTGCGCGCGGCCAGGTCCTGCGCCACCGCCGCCATGTCCTCGTAGGCCTTGTGCCGGTTCTGCTTCAGCGCCGCCTGGTGCCAGCGCGGGCCGTACTCGCCGCCGCCGCGGATATTGGCCAGCGCGTACACGCCGCCCTGGTCGAGCCAGGCGCGGCCGAGGCCGCCGTAGTAGAACGGGGTCATCGAGATCTCGAAGCCGCCGTAGGCGTACAGCAGGGTCGGATGGCTGCCGTCGAGCTTGAGCTGCTTCGGCCGGACCAGGAAGTACGGCACCTTGGTACCGTCCTTGGATACGGCGAAGTGCTGCTCGATCACGTCCTTGGACGCATCGAAAAAGCTCGGCATCGCCTTCAGCGTCTCGATGCTCTGCGGGCCGCGCTGCACGTCGGCCAGCATCAGCGTGGTCGGGGTCAGGAAGTCGGTGGAGGTCAGCCATACCTGGTCGTTCTCGTCGGCATCGACCGCATCGACATCGATGCTGCCGAACGCCAGGTCGCCGACCGGGAACGGCGTGCGCGCCCACTCGCCCTCGCCCGGGGTCAGCACCCACAGCCGGCTCTTGACGTTATCCAGCACGTTCAACACCAGGTGCGACTTGGTCCATGCGAAGGCTTCCAGCGAAGTGCTGTCGGTCGGGGTGAACAGCACCTGGAACGCGCGCTTGCCGGCCATGAAGTCGTCGAACTTGGCGGCCAGCAGCGCGCCGGCGGGATACGTGGTACCGCCCACGGTCCACGGCTCGCGCAGCTGCAGGGTCAGCCATTCGCGGTGCACGCGCTTGCTGGCAGAGTTGGGCACGTCGATCTTGCGCAGACGGCCATCGGCGCCCCGCAGGTACAGCTCGTCGTTGTAGAACGCCAGCGTGCGGCTGACGAAATCGCGCTCGTAGCCGGGCGTGTCGTCGTGCGTCGCGGCGACGTACATGTCTTCCGGCTTGCCTTCGTAGACCAGGCTCGCGCTCTGTTGCGGGGTGCCGCGCTTCCACTGCTTGACCATGCGCGGATAACCAGAGCTGGTCAACGAACCGGCGCCGAAATCGGTGTAGAGATAGACGCTATCGGCATCGATCCATCTCAGGCCGCCCTTGGCCTCGGGACGGAAGAAGCCGTCCTTCACCCATTGTTTGGAACCCAGATCGAACTCGCGGGTAACGTCGGCGTCGGCACCGCCGCGCGACAGCGCGATCAGGCAGCGGCGGTAGTCCGGACGCAGGCAGTCGGCGCCGTGCCACACCCAGTTCTCGCCCTCGGCCTTGTTCAGCGCGTCCAGGTCCAGCACCGTCTCCCACTTCGGCTCGGGCTTGCGGTATTCGTCCAGGGTGGTACGCCGCCACAAGCCGCGCTCGTGGGCGCGGTCCTTCCACAGGTTGTAGTAGTACGGGCCGATCTTCTGCACCGCCGGAATCTTCGCGTCCGAGTCCAGCACTTCGCGGATGCCGGCTTCGCGCGCCTGGAAGCCCGGTTGCGCACTCAGCCGCGCCTCGGTCTTGGCGTTCTGTGCCTTGACCCAGTCCAGCGGCTTGGTGCCGGCGACGTCTTCGAGCCAGGCGTAGGGGTCTTTGGGCATCGCAGTTTCCTTCGCCGCTGCGGTGCCTGAGACGATCAGTCCGGCGAGCAAGCAGGCATGGGCAAGAGAGGGCATGGGTCAGGTCCAGGGGGTGGTGGAGGAACAGCCCGGAACCGTAGCATGCAGGGCCGCGGCCATCCCCTGCCGAAGGTCAGGCCGCGCGGGTGAATCGCCATGCCGGCGCACGCCGTCGGCGCCGCGCCTGCACCCGTGGCCGTACCCGCGCCAGGATCCGGCGCAACGGCCACAGCGGCAGCGGAAATCGATGCAACGCCCACCATGCGCTCAGCGGCATGCCCAGCAGCCACAACGGCCGCCATCCCAGCCATTCGCTATAGCCGCGCGCGGCTGGCCATACCACGACCAGGGCCAGGCCGGCGAGCAGCGCCTGCCGCACCAGGCGGCGCAGGCCGGGGTGCGGCGCGTGAGCGCGGCGGGAGGAACGGGCGATCGGCATGGCGGCGACTCCGGAGCAGGGCTGAGGCGCGCAGCCTGCCGCGCGGCCATCTCAACGACTGCGACCCACTATTGACATGACTTTCGCCCGATACTGGGTAGCGTATTTCTTCAAGCCCCGGATTCCTGCCCTATGCGCCTGTTTTCCCTGTTCGCCTCCGTGCTGCTGCTCGGCATGGCCGTTCCCCTGCCGGCGGCGCGCGCGAAGTCCCCGGAGCAAGAACCCTCGCAGCCGCCGCCGATCGACCTGCAGCGCTTCATGGGCCGCTGGTACGTGATCGCGCACGTGCCTTATTTCGCCGAACGCGGCCATGTCGCCAGCAGCGACGAGTACACACTCAAGGAAGACGGCAAGATCGGCGTGCGCTACCAGTACCGTGAAGGCTTCGACGAGCCGCTCAAGGAAGTGACCTCGCGCGCCACGGTCAAGGACGGCACCGGCAACCGCCGCTGGACCACCTGGTTCTTCGCCGTGGTCCCGACCAAGTACCGCATCCTCGAGGTGGCGCCGGACTATTCCTGGGCGCTGATCGACTATCCCGGCCGCGACCTGGCCTGGATATTCGCGCGCAAGCCGGACATGGATCACAAGCAATACCGCGAACTAGTAGACAAGCTGGACCGCGACTACGGGATCAATGTAGACAAACTCAAGCGCGTGGCGCAGCACCGCGCCCAGGTCGGCAAGCTCGGTTTCGAAGTGCCGAGCAAGCCCTGAGGCGTGTCGTCAATCCCCGAATAGGTTGCAGCGCCGATCACCTGCCGCTCAGCGAAGCGCAAGCCGGCCCACGTATGATCGGGCCGGTCCGTCCCAGACAGGTGCACCGCTTGGCCACCGTTCCCTCCGACATCCTCTGCGCTTCGCCGCCCGCTCCCGCCGCAGATCCGACACGGGGCCAGGTGTTCGCGCAGCACTGCCCTTCGCGCGCCGTCCTCAGCCATGTGACCAGCCGCTGGGGCGTGCTGGTGCTGGTGGCCTTGCGCAAGGGCACGCACCGCTTCGGCGACCTGCGCCGCACGCTCGAAGGGGTCAGCGAGAAGATGCTGTCGCAGAGCCTCCAGGCGCTGGAAGCGGACGGCTTGGTGCAGCGCACCGCCTACCCGGTGGTGCCACCGCACGTGGAATACGCGCTGACCCCGCTGGGCGAGGACGCAGCGCTGCATGTGCAGGCGCTGGTGGATTGGATCGAGACCAATATCGGTGCCATCCTCAGCAGCGGCAGCGCACCGCCGGATGTTGTGTAGAAGCGGCTTCACGCCCGATCGCAACGCCTCAGTCGTCGCTGTAATTGCTCAACGCCAGCGACAGCAGCGCTTTGGCCTGTTCACGCAGCGAGCGCGGCTCGACAATCTCGGCATCCGAACCGTAATGCAGCACGTCCATCAGCAGCTCGCGCGAGACGCTGTACGGCACCTTCAGTTCGTAGCGGCCGTCGGCCAGGAAGCGCCCCTGCTGCTTGGAATGCCAGTGTTCGTCGGCGACCCAGCGCGCCGCCTTGGGACTGAACACGATCGTCGCCCAGCCCTTGGGCGCGCCGGAGAAGATCCCGTAGCTGGCCGCCAGCTGCGAGTCCAGTTCCTCGTCGGCCACGTCCTGCGCCACCTGATCGAGCAGCCGCGCATGGTTGATGCGGTCCACCGCGAAGCTGCGTACCGCATCGCGGCCATGGTCCCAGGCATCCAGGTACCAGTTGTCGCGGTAGTGGGTGATGCGCTGTGGAGACACAGTGCGCTTGGTCGATTCGTCGGTGGAGCGCGCGCGGTAGTCGAACGACAGCCGCTTGCGCTCCAGCACCGCCGAGGCGACGGTGCGGAAGCTGGCTTCGTCGAGCTTGCGGCCGCGGTGCGGGATCACCCGCACCCGCTCCACCGGCCAGTGGGTGGCCCCGGCCTGTGCCGCCAGCAGGCTCTCGATGCGCTGCTGCAACGGCGCCAGCACCGAGGACAGCACCCCGCCGCCGGTGCGCGCCAGCAATTGCTGCGAGGCCAGCAGCGCGTGCAGTTCCTCGGAACTGAGCCACAGCCCGGGCAGTTCGAAGCGATCGCTCTCGCCGGTTTCGTAGCGAAACCCGGCCTCGCCGTCGCCTTCGACCGGGGCCATCAGCGCATCGCGCAGGAACGCCAGGTCGCGGTAGACGGTGGCGCGGGAACAACTCAATTCGTCCTGCAGGCGCGCCACCGTCACCGGGTAGCGGGCGGACTTGAGCAGCCGGTGCAGAGCATTGATGCGTTCGTAGCGGTCCATGGCGCCGATTATGTCTGAGTCCGCGGCGGAAAACGCGCCGCGGCCCGGCGTGCGTTCGCTCCGGAGCGCGGCGGCGCCCCCGAACCGGCGATGAAGCCGGAGCCTGGCAGCGGCCGGGAGATCATGTGGATCCGGTATGATGAAATCGTTTCCATTTCGTTAGCCGAAGGCTGCGTCCTCAACCGGAGAGTAAAGCCATGCCCCGCCGCGCCACCGCACTATCCGCGATCACCTTGCTGCTGCTGTACACCTCCGCGGCCTGCGCCGCCGACGTGCCCGCCCCGCCGGCGGAACCGGGCAGTTCACCGTGGAGCGGCTCCGGCGAGCTGGGCTTCGCCTCTTCGCGCGGCAACAGCTCCAACGAAAGCTTCAACGGCCGGCTCAAGGGCCAGTATCTGGATGGCGACTGGATCCACAGCATCGACCTGTTCGCGCTGCGCGCCAGCGCCGAGTACACCAACACCAACGACGACGGCAGCACCGAGCGCGTGCGCCAGACCACCTCCAACCGCTATACCGGCAGCGCCGGCAGCGCGCTGCAGCTGGGCGAACACCGCCAGCTGACCGCCTCGCTGCGCTACGAGCGCGACGATTTCGCCACCTACGACCGGCTGGCCACGATCGGCATCGGCTACGGCACGCGGATCATGGACGGCGACCGCAAAAGCATCGACGTACAGATCGGCCCCGGCGTACGCCGCGCCCACGACGTGGACGAGGACCGCACCGAAACCGGCCTGATCGGCCGCGGCCTGGTCGACTTCAAGTACGGCCTGACCACCAACACCGAGCTGGTCAATACCCTGCTGGTCGAGTCCGGTTCGTACAACACCTTCGCGCAGGACGACCTGGGCATCTCGGTCAGCATGAACTCGCGGCTGGCGCTGAAGGCCGGCTGGCAGGCGCGTCACAACAGCGATGTCAGCGACGACAAGAAGAAGACCGATACGCTGACGACGATGAATGTGGTCTACAAGTTCAAGTAGGGCTGGGAATCGGGAATCGGAAACTGCATGCGCGGACCATCCCGCGCGTGCGACCCGGCGTTTCAGCCGACCACGGCTTTCGTAGGAGCAGCCTCTATATCTCCGCGTGCCCGGATCGGGCGCGCGCGGGCTCCGATCCGCTCAAGCCGGCAGGTGCAGATCCAGTAGCTCGCGCGCACCGGCGCCGAGCAGCGCCTCGGCCACGGCCTGGCCCAGCGCCCCAGGATCATGTGCCGGACGCTGCGCATCGGCGCGCACCAGGCGACCGTCGGCGACCCCGCCGACCATGCCCTGCAGCAGCAGGTCTTCGCCCTGCCATTGCGCGAACGCGGCCACCGGCACGTGGCAGCTGCCGTGCAGCGCACGGTTCATCGCCCGCTCGGCCTCCACGCAGCGGCGGGTGGACGCATCGTCGAGCGCGGCGAACAGGCCCAGCGCCGCCGCGTCGTCGCCGCGGCATTCCACCGCGATGGCGCCCTGCGCGGGCGCCGGCAACCAGTCCGGCGCCTGCAGGCGCTGGGTGATGCGCGCTTCCAGGCCCAGCCGCTGCAGGCCGGCGCAGGCAAGCACGATGCCGTCGTAGCCGCCGTTGTCGAGCTTGGCCAGGCGCGTGTTGACGTTGCCACGCAGGTCCAGCAGTTGCAGGTCCGGGCGCCGCGCGCGCAGTTGCGCCTGCCGGCGCAGCGAGGAGGTGCCCACGCGCGCACCCAGCGGCAGCGCCTCCAAAGACGCATAGAGATTGGAGACCAGCGCATCGGCCGGGTCGGCGCGGACCAGGATCGCCGGCAGTACGAACGGCGGGTCCAGTTCCATCGGCACGTCCTTCAGCGAATGCACCGCGCAATCGGCATCGCCGCGCAGCATCGCCAGCTCCAGCTCCTTCAGGAACAGGCCCTTGCCGCCGATCGCCGCCAGCGAGCGGTCCAGTACCTCATCGCCGCGGGTGCTCATCGGCACCAGCACCACGTCCAGCTGCGGATGCGCCTGGCGCAGGCGGGCGGCGACGTGTTCGCTCTGCCAAAGGGCAAGCGGACTCTTGCGGGTAGCGATGCGCAGGATCTTCATCGGCCCATTATCGCGGAAAGCGCCGCCACCGGCCGCTGGCGCAAAGGCCGACCACGGCTGCCAATCGCCGCCTTTGCACAGGCGCACGCCCGGTCAACGCAAATCGCAACGCCGAACGGCTCCCCATGCCGAGTCCCCAATCGCGGCCTTCAACGATGGCGGATCTCCTGCCGCAGCTGCGCCACGCAGCGCCGGCTCACCTCCAGCGGCTGCTTGCCGTGGCGCAGGACCGCATGCACCTGGCCTTCGCCGAGGCGTCGCAGTTCGACAAGTTCGTGGCGCGCGACCAGGCAGTTGCGGTGGATGCGCACGAAGCGTTCGGCGAATTCCTCTTCCAGCGACTTCAGCGACTCTTCGATCAGATCCTCGCCGCGCGCATGGTGCACCACCACGTATTTTTCCTCGGCCTGCAGATAGTGGATGTCGTCGACCGGGATCAGCCGCAGGCTGCCGCGCAGGCGCGCGCACAGGTGGCTGCGGCGTTGCTGCGACGGGAGCGCCGTGGCGCTGCCGCGCCCGGCCATGAAGGTGCGCGCGCGTTCCAGCGCCGCCGCCAGCCGCTCGGCGCGCACCGGTTTCATCAGGTAGTCGATCGCCGCGGCCTCGAACGCGGACAGCGCGTGCGCGTCGTAGGCGGTGCAGAACACCACCGCCGGACGCGGCTCGAAGCTGGCCAGGTGGCGCGCCGTCTCCAGGCCATCGATGCCGGGCATGGCGATGTCCAGCAACACCAGGTCCGGGTGGAGGTCGGCGCAGGCGCGCAGCGCCTCCAGGCCATTGCCGGCCTCGGCCAGCACCTCGACGCCGGGGTGTTCGGCCAGCAACGCACGCAGGCGCTCGCGCGCCAGGGGTTCGTCGTCGGCGATCACCACCTTCACGTACGTCACCTCAGTGGGCTGGAGCGCGGTCTCGCCGCATAGTAGCCCCGCTGCCGGCGGGCCGTCATCGGCGCCGCATCGGCTGTCGCCGCGGAGTGCGCCCATCCGGCGATGCGCTTCGCCGCGGCTCAGCCAGCGGCGAAGCGCGCGCTCATCCAGTCGCGCAGATCGGCGATCTCCTCGGCGCAGACCTGGTGCGCCATCGGATAGCGCTGCCACTGCAGCGGCATGCCCAGCGCCTGCAGCGCCTGTGCGGTCTGCTCGGCATAGGCGTACGGGATCACCGGATCGCCCTGCCCGTGGGCCATGAATAGCGGCTGCGACAACGCCGCCGGCGCATGCCAGCGGGCCACCTCGGCCACCTCCGGCAGATAGGTGGACAAGGCGATCAGCCCGGCCAGCGGCCGTTCGCGGCGCAGTCCCGTCGCCAGCGTGATCGCCCCGCCCTGCGAGAACCCGGCCAGCAACAGACGCTCGGCGGGCACCCCGCGCACGTGCTCGCGCGCGATCAATGCCTCGAGCTGGGCGACCGAGGCGGCAACGCCGGCGCTGTCGGCGCGGTTGGAGAAATCCGGGCTGACGATGTCGTACCAGGCGCGCATGCGCACGCCATTGTTGATCGTCACCGCACGCACCGGCGCATGCGGGAACACGAAGCGCAAGGCCGGCCAGTCCGGTCGCAGCAACTCCGGCACCAGCGGCGCGAAGTCGTGGCCGTCGGCACCGAGTCCGTGCAACCACAAGACGGTCCACGCCGGCGAAGCGGCGGTTTCGTGTTCCACTGTTTCCAGCATGCGCGCAGTCCCCCATCGAGATGGGGCGCATTATGCCTGCCGCGTCAGCCAGTGACGCGGCGCGCGGCGGCGGCGCGGCGCAATTCGCCCGCGCGCAGCAGTACGGCCGGCGGCGGCTGCTCTTCGGGGATGGCCAGGATGCGCAGCTGGCGCAGCCAAAGCCCGGCCGCACGCGAGGAACTCAGCGCCACCACCGGAATCGCCAGCGCCATGCCGATCACCACCGGCGCCATCCACGCCGCCAGCGACGGCGACACCACATAGGCCATCCCGCCCATCAGCAAGCCGAACGCGCTGAGCCCGCCATAGCTGCGCGCCAACGCCAGCCACGACAGGCGGCCATCGTCGCGCTGCTGCGCGTCCCAGCCCGAGTCCTTGCCGGCCAGCACTTCGGCCACGCCGCGCGACTGCACGTACATCACCACCGGCGCCATCAGCGCCGCCAGCACCGTCTCCAGCAGCATGCTCAGCAGCGCGCGCAGCGCACCGCCGCAGCCGCGTCGCTCCTGCGGCTTGAGCAGCATCGCGAAGTAACCCAGCACCTTCGGCGCCAGCAGCACGAACATGGTCACCGCGAACACCCAGAACACGCGGGTCGAATCCTGCTGGTGCCAATAGCGCGCCGGCGAGAACGGGGACACCACCTTGGCGACCAAGTCGAAGCCGTCGCTCTGCAGCGGGATCGCGATGCCGATCAGCATCAGCAAGCCCCACATCGGCGCGGTGAAGTAATGGCCGATGCCGATCATCATGTGCATGCGGCTGATCCAGTGCAGGCCGCGCGCGAAGACCACCTTGGAGTGCTGCAGGTTGCCCTGGCACCAGCGGCGGTCGCGCACCAGCAGGTCGGTCAGCGTCGGTGGGCCTTCCTCGTAGCTGCCCTGCAGGTACGGCACCATGTGCGTGGCCCAGCCGCCGCGGCGCATCAGCGCGGCCTCGACGAAATCGTGGCTGAGCACGTGGCCGCCGAACGGCTTGCGCCCCGGCAGCGCCGGCAGGCCGGCCTGTTCGGCGAAGGCCTGGGTACGGATCACCGCGTTGTGGCCCCAATAATTGCTCTCCGCGCCATGCCACCAGGCCACGCCATAGGCGATCACCGGGCCGTAGACACGGCCGCCGAACTGCTGCATGCGTGCGAACACGCTGTTGCCGTTGACCACTTCCGGCAGGGTCTGGATCAGGCCGACATCGGGATTGGCCTCCATCCCCGCGACCAGGCGCACGATGGTGTCGCCGGTCATCAGGCTGTCGGCGTCCAGGATCAGCATCTGCGGATAGGCGGCGCCGAACCGGCGCACCCAGTCGGCGATGTTGCCGGCCTTGCGCTCGGCGTTGTCGGCGCGGCGCCGGTAGTAGATGCGGCCGTGGCCGCCGGTGCGTTCGACCAGGTCGGCGTAGACCTGCTCTTCCTCGGTGCCGACCGCGGCACGGGTGGTGTCGCTGAGGATGAAGAAGTCGAAGTGCGCGATCTGCCCGGTGGCCTCGACCGATTCGTAGATCGCCTGCAATCCGGCCATCAGCCGGTGCGGATCCTCGTTGTAAGTGGGCATCAGCAACGCGGTGCGGCTGCGCACGCTGGGCAGCGGCACGTCCGGGTCGATGCCCAGCTTGCGCCCGCCGCCGAACACCAGGGTCACGAATCCGGCCAGCGCGCTGACGAACGAGAACGCGATCCACGCGAACAAGGGGATGAACAAGGCCATCAGGCAGCCTTCGAGCACGCTGACCCCGCCGATCAGCAACACCTTGCCGATCAGCACGCTGGCGTAGGCGGTCATCAGCGCAGTGCTGCCGAACACGTACAGCCGCCGCCAGAACATGCCGGGCGGGGTGCTGGGCAGGCGCTTGTTGCGCAGTTTTCCCTGGCGCAGCGATTGCACCGGCATCGGCAACGGCGCCTCCGGCGGCAGCACCGCATGGCCGGCATCGAGGACAGCGGAATCGGGCAGGGTCGATGTGGGGGCGACCATGCTCATGCGTTCCGCCAGCCTCGTCGGACGGCGCAACGACGCGACGACGCATCTGCGCGCGGCGCGACGAACCCTGGCGCCACTACCGGCGCCGTCTTGCTGTGATTGCCACTGGTACCCACGTTCTCTCCTGTCGGGCGGGCAAAATACTGCCGCCACTGTAAACCTCTAATAGTAAGCTTTCGCGAAGATGGCCAGGCAGGCGGCGCCACAGGCGCAGGCAGGTTCGTTCAGCCATGTGGCAATGCAGCGGCGTGCACACGGCAATCGCTGCAGGCACCGGCATTGCAGGCAGCGGCCGGCACATGCAGATGTGGCGTTACCTCAACTGCAAGACGCCATGCCCTGCCGCGCGATCGCACGCGAAGACAACACGCAACCCCGATCCGATCGGTTGCGACGCAGATGCCGAAGCCGCGGCGCCGTTGCAGTTGCAGTTACCCCAATGCTGGCGTGCACGCGGCGCAACAGGGCGCATGCCGCAGCGACGCGGGATCGGCGCCGTTGCAGCGCGCGGCACGCCGCTGCGCGGCTCAGGCCGGCGCCGGCAGGGCGGCGCTGCCGCTGGCCTCGCCCGGCGGTGCTTCGGCGACGTACGGAAACGCCAGGGTGATGGTGGTGCCGCACCCCAGTTCGGAATCCACATCGACGAAGCCGCCGGCCTGGCGCACCAGGCCGTAGACCTGCGCCAGGCCCAGGCCGGTGCCCTTGCCTTCGGGCTTGGTGGTGAAATAGGCCTCGAACAGCCGCGACTTGGTGTCCTCGGACATACCCTCGCCCTGGTCGCTGACCGCCAGGGTCACGTAGCGGCCCGGCTGGCGCATCGCTGCGGCCTGCTTTGGCGGTACCTGCAGGCTGCCGCAGCGAATCGACACCACGTCGCCAGGCTGACAGGCATCGCGCGCGTTCAAGGCCAGGTTCAGCACGGCCTGCTCGACCGAACTGCGGTCGGCATAGGTGGTGGCGCCGCCGGCGGTGGTCGCCAGCTGCAGTTTCATGTCCCCGCCCAAGGCCTGCGCCAGCAGCGGCTGCATCTGCGCGACCACCTCGCACAGGTCCAGCCACTGCGGCTTGACCGGGTGCGCGCGAGCGAAGCCGAGCAGGCGCCGGGTCATCCGCGCACCATGCTGCAAGGCATCGCCGGCGATGCCGAGCAGCTTGCGCTGGTCCGGCTGCAGCCGCTGCGGATGTTCGGCCACCATGCTCACCGAGGTCATCGCGGTCTGCAGCATGTTGTTGAAGTCGTGGACGATGCCAGCCAGCATCTGCCCGATCGCCTCGCCCTTCTGCGCCTGGGTCATGGCCCGCTCGGCGACGCGCTGCGCGGCCAGGGCGATATCCAGTTGCCCACGCAGCTCGATGTGCTCGGCCTGCAATTGCTGTCCCAGCGTATCGCTGACGACCTGCACCACCGCGCCGGTGCCTGCCTGCGGCAGATCGCCCAAGGTGCGCAGGGCCTCTTCGATCTGGCGATGCTGGGTGACGTCGCGGCTGATCACCAGCACGCGTTCCACTTCGGCGTTGGCGTTGGTCAGCGGACTGGCCAGCACGTGCCACCAGCGCGGCCTGGCGTCGAACGTCTCGCGCTGCGCCCAGAATTCGTATTGCTCGTTGCGCAAGGCGGCGTCGAATGCCGTTCCCACGAGCGGGCGCATCTCCTCCGGCCACAGATCCAGCCAGGCGCGGCCAACGACATGCTTGGGCTCGGTCGCGCCGAGCAGGCTCAGGCCGCGGGTGTTGATCGAACGCACGACACCGTCGCGGCCGATCTCCTTGATGCAGTCGTGCGAGAGTTCGACGATCTGGCGATAACGGGCATGGGTGGGCAAGCTGCGTCTCATGAGGGGTAGATTCAGCATATCGGCATCACTGCAGCGTCACCAGCGCTTCACCGGCGAATCGTGAAGCTGCACGTAATGAAGACGACGTGGCATCGCATTATGCGCGGGACTTGCGCCCTTACTACGATTCTCTTGGTAGAGGACGACCAAACGATTCGGGAATTGGCGGCAATGATGCTGGATGGCGATGGCTATCGCGTCCTGTCCGCCGGCACTGCCAACGAGGCACTCTCGCTTCTGGAGCGGCATCCCGACGTGGACCTGATCTTCAGCGACGTGCAGATGCCCGGTTGCGACGGCATGACCATGGTCCGCGAACTGCGCCGCCGCCTGGTCACGATCCCCGCCTTGCTCACCTCTGGCATGAAGAACCCCGACACCGCGACGCTGC
Organism: Xanthomonas translucens pv. cerealis; assembly: GCF_006838285.1. Lineage (NCBI taxonomy): Bacteria > Pseudomonadati > Pseudomonadota > Gammaproteobacteria > Lysobacterales > Lysobacteraceae > Xanthomonas > Xanthomonas cerealis. Next base: position 4,524,679 of record NZ_CP038228.1, on the reverse strand, counting down.
CGACGCATACCGGCTTCCTGTCCAAACCCTACAGCCATGCCGGCCTGTTGGCGGCGCTGCATCGGCTGCAGCCGGCGCACTAGCGCGCGCTGCCGGCGCACGCCGCCCACGTTTGGTAGCGGCACTCGCAACTCAACCAAACACCAATTTCCCGTACTGCGCCGAACGGATCGCGGCCAGACGTTCGGCGACAAAGTGCTCGCCTGCGCGGACATCGCCGAAGTACACGCCGTCGAAGGCGTGCCGTCTGAGCACGGCGCCATCCGCGTCGGAGATCTGGATCTGCGGCACCAGCGCCCCGTCCGGCGCCGCGGCGAGAATCGCGTCCAGCACGAAGCCGTCCAACTCGCGTCGCATTCGCTGTGCAGAGGAGTTCATGCCGGCATTGCAGCACAGGGCCGATGAAGACAACACAACCGCAGGTTCGCGTCGGCGATGGCAGTGGACGGCGGCATCGGAGACGAAGCTAAACGGTTCATCGGTATCCCCCGCGTCCTGCCGCCTGGAGTGCGGCGAAATCACTATGCGGTAACCCCGCGGGCGCAGTGTAGACAAGGCGCCACTTCACGTTGCTTTTATCGTTGCATTCGTACATTACTTGACAGGCGTTGATCGGGCCGTTCAGTCCCCTCTGTTTCGTCTCGGGTTTTTGGTTTCCGCGTCGCGCGCCCGCATGGACGCGCGGCGGCAGTCGCTTTCCGTGTGCCCCGTGCCCCGTCCCCCCCTCCCCGACGGAACCGCCATGTCGCCCCCAACCCTCGCCGATCTGCCCGATAGACAACGCGATACCCATCCGGTGCTGCGCGCCCCGCGGCGGCGCCACCGCGATGCGCGCGGACGCTTCATCCGCCCCGCCGAAGTGACCGTCAAGCTGCAGCCGGCGCGGCGCCGCGCCAGCCTGTTCGTGACCTCGGAGATGGCCGACTTCATCAAGGCCGGCGGCCTGGGCGACGTGGCCGCGGCGCTGCCGCGCGCGCTGCGCGGCAGCTGCGACATCCGCGTGCTGATCCCCGGCTACCCGGCGGTGCTGCGCAAGACCGGGCCGCTGGAGATCGTCGGCCAGATCGCTGCCCACGCCAGCCTGCCGGCCTGCACCGTGGGCCGCGCGGACCGCCCCGACGGCCTGTGCGTGTACGTACTGCTGTGCCCGCAGCTGTTCGAGCGCCAGGGTTCGCCGTACGTGACCAGCGAAGGCCGCGACTGGGAAGACAATGCGCTGCGCTTCGCCACGCTGTCGCACGCCGCCGCGCAGATCGCCGGCGGCCACGCCGGGCTGGACTGGAATCCTGACCTGCTGCACCTCAACGACTGGCCATGCGCGCTGGCCGCCGCCTACGTGCGGTGGTCAGGCGGGCGCACGCCGTGCCTGCTCACCATCCACAACCTGGCCTACCAGGGCCTGTTCCCGTATGCGATGGCCAGCGCGCTCGGCATCCCCGGCGACGGCCTGCAGGACCTTGAGTTCTACGGGCAAATGTCGTTCCTGCGCGCCGGCATCGTCCACGCCGACCACATCAACACGGTCAGCGTCAGCTACGCCGCGCAGATCACCGGGCCGGCGCAGGGTTGCGGCCTGGACCCGCTGCTGGCCCGGCATGCCGCCAGCGGCCGCCTCAGCGGTATCGTCAACGGCATCGACCCCAGCTGGGACCCGCGTACCGACGATCATCTGCATACTCATTTCGGCATCGACCAGGTGCAGGGCAAGCGCGACAACGCCGCCCAGGTGCGCCGTGCGTTCGGCCTGATTAACAGCGACGGCCCGCTGTTCGCGGTGGTATCGCGGCTGGTGCACCAGAAAGGCCTGGACATGGTCTGCGAGGTAGCGCCGCAGATCGTCGCCGCCGGCGGCCAGATCGTGCTGATCGGCGGCGGCGAGCCGCAGATCGAGCAGGCGGTGGCGGCGCTGGCGCGGCGCTTCCCCGGCCATGTCGGCGCCCACATCGGCTTCGAGGAGCCGCTGGCGCGGCGTATGTTCGCCGGCTCGGATTTCCTGCTGATGCCGTCGCGCTTCGAACCGTGCGGGCTGAGCCAGATGTACGCGCAGCGCTTCGGCAGCTTGCCGATCGCGCACGCCACCGGCGGCCTGATCGATACCGTGGACGACGGCGTCACCGGCTTCCTGTTCGAGGAACCGTCCGCCGATGGCCTGCGCCGCTGCCTGCAGCGGGTGTTCCGCACCTTCCGCCTGCCCAGCCTGCTGCAGGCGATGCGCCGCGCGGCGATGCTGCGGCCCAGCGGCTGGGACCTGGCCGGGCGCAAGTACATGGCCCTGTACGACCGCACCGCCCCGCTGTCGCCGGCGGTGGCATGAGCGAACGGGAACGGGCGCCGGATGCGATCCCGGTGTGGGACGCGCCGCTGGAAGCGGCGAACGACGAGCGCGAGCGGCTGGCGCTGCGGGCACTGGCCCGCGGCGACGCGGTGGACGCGTTCGCCTGGCTGGGTCCGCACAGCAACGCAGACGGCACCGTCCGGGTCCGCGCGCTGGTGCCGGGCGCTGACGCGCTGGGCCTGCTCGACGGCAACGGCAAGCTGGTGGCACGGATGCGCGCGCACCCGGATGCCGAGGGCCTGTTCGAAGGCGAACTGAAGACCACGATGGACTACCGGCTGCGCATCGTGTGGCCGGACGCCCTGCAGGAAATCGACGATCCCTACGCATTTGGCCCGGTGCTGGACGAGGCCTGGCTGCAAGGCATGGCCGAAGGCGACGGCGCCGCGCTGCGCACCGCGCTGGGCGCGCACCACAGCCGCATCGGCACGGTCGACGGGGTGCGCTTCGCGGTGTGGGCGCCGCATGCGCGGCGGGTCGCGCTGGTCGGCGATTTCAACGGCTGGGACGGCCGCCGGCATCCGCTGCGCCTGCATCGCGAGGCCGGCGTCTGGGAACTGTTCGTACCTGGGCTGCTAGGTGGTGAGCACTACCAGTACGAAATTCTCGATGCCGACGGCACGCCGCTGCCGCGCAAGGCCGACCCGGTCGCCCGCCACAGCACGTGCGCACCGGACACCGCCTCGGTGGTGCCCGGTGCTGCCGGCTTCGTCTGGCACGACACGGCCTGGCTGGCGCAGCGCGAGGGGCGCGTCGGCGCCGCGCAGCCGATGAGCATTTACGAAGTGCATGCCGGCTCCTGGCGCCACGACGCGCACGGCCAGCCGCTGCACTGGGATGCGCTGGCCGCGCAGCTGATCCCGTACGTGCAGGAGCTGGGCTTCACCCATCTCGAACTGCTGCCGATCGCCGAATATCCGTTCGGCGGCTCCTGGGGCTACCAGCCGCTGGGCCTGTACGCGCCGACCGCGCGGCATGGCGACGCGGACGGTTTCGCGCGCTTCGTCGATGCCTGCCACCAGGCCGGGATCGGGGTGATCCTGGACTGGGTCGGCGCGCACTTTCCCGACGACGCGCACGGCCTGCAGCGCTTCGACGGCACCGCGCTGTACGAGCACGCCGACCCGCGCGAAGGCGTGCATCGCGAGTGGAACACGCTGATCTACAACTACGGCCGCGCCGAAGTGGTCGCCTACCTGATCGGCAGCGCACTGGAGTGGATCGAGCGTTTCCATGTCGATGGCCTGCGCGTGGATGCGGTGGCGGCGATGCTGTACCGCGACTATGGCCGCAACGAGGGCGAATGGGTGCCCAACGCCCAGGGCGGGCGCGAGAACCTGGAGGCGATCGCGTTCCTGCGCCGACTCAACGCCGAGATCGCGCAACGCTTCCCCGGGGTGCGGGTGATGGCCGAGGAATCCACCTCCTGGCCGGGCGTGACCGCGCCGCTGGAGCAGCGCGGGCTGGGCTTCAGCCACAAATGGAACATGGGCTGGAGCCACGACACGCTGAGCTACATGCAGCGCGACACTAGCCATCGCCAGCACCACCACAGCGAGATGAGCTTCGGCCTGGTGTATGCGTTCTCCGAGCACTTCGTGCTGCCGCTGTCGCACGACGAAGTGGTGCACGGCAAGGGCTCGCTGCTGGCGAAGATGCCCGGCGACAACTGGCAGCGCTTCGCCAATCTGCGCGCCTACCTGGCCTTCATGTGGGCGCACCCGGGACGCAAGCTGCTGTTCATGGGCGGCGAGTTCGGACAATGGCAGGAATGGGACCACGACCGCGCGCTGGACTGGGTGCAGGCGCAGCGTGCAGAGCACCGCGGCGTGGCGCGGCTGGTCGGCGACCTCAACCGGCAGCTGCGCGCGCAGCCGGCGCTATACCGCAGCGATCGCGCCGCGGACGGCTTCGAATGGAGCGTGGCCGACGACCACAGCAACAGCGTATTCGCCTTCGTGCGCCACGACCGCGCCGGCGGCGCGCCGCCGCTGCTGGCGGTGAGCAACTTCACCCCGGCCGTGCACCACGGCTACCGCCTCGGCGTGCCCCGCGGCGGGCAGTGGCGCGAACTGCTCAACACCGACAGCGGCCATTACGGCGGTTCCAACCAGGGCAACGACGGTGTCTTGCGCACCGCGGCGCAAGCGATGCACGGACACGCGCAATCGCTGGCGCTGACCCTGCCGCCGCTGTCCACCCTTTGGTTGCAAGTGGAGTATTGATGTGAAAATCGCAACGAGCACGACCCCGACCGACGGCGCGGCCACCACCTCGCCCTCAGCACTGCGCCAGGGCGCATGGCCTACCGCCAACGGCGAAGTCGCCTTCGCACTGTGGGCGCCGGATGCCAGCAGCGTCGACATCGTGTTCGACGACGGCCGCCGCCAGCCGCTGGCCGCCGCGGCGGACGGCTACTTCGCCGCGACCGTGGCCTGCGCCGCCGGCGCCCGCTACCGCTACGCGATCGACGGCGGCGAACCGGTACCGGACCCGGCCTCGCGCTGGCAGCCCGACGGCGTGCATGGCGCCAGCGCGGTGCTGGCCAGCGACAGCTATCGCTGGCAGCACGACGATTGGCGCGGCCGGCCGTGGGCGGACACGGTGTTCTACGAACTGCACGTGGGCGCCTGCGGCGGCTACGCCGGGCTGCGCGCGCAGCTGCGGACGCTGGCGGCGCTGGGCGTCACCGCGATCGAGCTAATGCCACTGGCGGCATTCCCTGGCCGCCACAACTGGGGCTACGACGGCGTGCTGCCGTACGCGCCGGCCGCGGCCTACGGCCATCCGGACGAGCTCAAGGCGCTGATCGACGAAGCCCACGGCCTTGGCCTGAGCGTGTTCCTGGACGTGGTCTACAACCACTTCGGCCCGGACGGCAATTACATCGGCCAGTACGCCTCGGCGTTCTTCCGCCAGGACGCGCCGACCCCGTGGGGCGCGGCGATCGACTTCCGGCTCGCGCCGGTGCAGCGCTACTTCATCGACAACGCGCTGATGTGGCTGCACGAATACCGCTTCGACGGCCTGCGCCTGGACGCGGTGCACGCGATCGTGCCGAACGCGTTCCTGGACACGCTGCGCGAAGCGATCGCGGCCAGCGTGCAGGCCGGGCGCCATGTGCACCTGGTGCTGGAAAACGAGTTCAACCAGGCCGGCGTGCTGGAGCGCGGCTACAGCGCGCAATGGGACGACGATTTCCACAACAGCCTGCACGTGCTGCTGACCGGCGAGAACGAGGGCTATTACGCCGGTTTCGCCGATGCGCCGGCGCAGCACCTGGCGCGGGTGCTGGGCGAAGGCTTCGCCTACCAGGGCCAAGCCGACTATCGCGGGCATGCGCGCGGCGAGCCGAGCGCGCAGCTGCCGCCGCACAAGTTCGTGATCTTCGCGCAGAACCACGACCAGATCGGCAACCGCGCGCGCGGCGACCGGCTGATCACCCAGGTGTCCGAGCCGGCGCTGCGCGCGGCGCTGGCGCTGACCGCGCTGACCCCGATGATCCCGCTGTTCTTCATGGGCGAACCGTGGGGCAGCCGCACCCCGTTCCTGTTCTTCACCGACTTCGCGCCGCCGCTGGACGAAGCCGTGCGCGAAGGCCGGCGCCGCGAGTTCGCGCATTTCGCCGCGTTCGCCGATCCGCAGCAGCGCGCGACCATTCCCGACCCGAACGCGCTGAGCACGTTCGAAGCATCCATCGCCGACATCGGCGATGCCACCCACGGCGACGGCGCGCGCTGGCGCGACTGGTTCGTGGCGCTGCTGGCGCTGCGCCGCCAGCACCTGGTGCCGGCGTTGCCACAGGCACGCGCGGTGGGCGCCCGCACGCTGGGGCCAAAGGCGGTGGCCGCGGGCTGGACCCTGGGCAGCGGCGAATGGCATGTGGCGGCGAACTTCGGCGATACGCCGGTGGCGCTGGATCTGCCTGGCGCAACGGTACATGCCGAAAACGCCGGCGACGACCCGACGCAGCTGCCGCCGAACGCCTTCGTCGCCCGCTACCGAGCCGGTTCCGCCACGTGAGCGCGGGCTGTCGCGACGCCATCGCGACAGCGCTTCCGGCAAGCTGCCCATTCCGTTCGTCGCCCGCGAGTGTGCGCCTGCCTGACGGGTGCGCGGCGCGCGCTGCGACGGCGGTGCGTCCGTCTTTTCCCATTGCCGCGGCACCGACTCGCCCATGACCGATACCCCCCTGCACACCCTGGCGTCCGCCGCCGGCCTGCTGGTCGACTGGATCGACGCATCCGCCACGCCGCGTACGGTCGGCACCGACACGCTGCGCAGCGTGCTCGGCGCGCTCGGCCTGGACGCGCACGACGCCGCTGCCTGCCGCGACAGCCTGCGCCGGCTGCAAGCCAGCGCCAACGTCGAAGCGTCGCTGCTGACCGCCGACCTCGGCACGCCGATCGACGCCGGCGGTACGCCCAGCGCGGCGTACCGGCTCGAACACGAAGACGGCGGCCGCCGCGACGGCCGCTTCGATGCACAAGGCCGCGTCGCCGCGGTCGATCGCCACGGCTACTGGACCCTGCAGCACGGAGACCGCCACACCACGCTGGCGGTGGCGCCGCTGCGTTGCTACGGCGTGGCCGAGGCGGTCGGCGCGGACGCGCCGCGGCGCTGGGGCCTGTCGCTGCAGGTGTATTCGGCGCAAGGCCCGGGCGACGCCGGCATCGGCGATGCGGACGGCGTGGCCGCCTGGGCAAGGAGCATCGCGCAGGTCGGCGGCGATGCGATCGCGCTGAGCCCGGTGCATGCGGCACGGCCGATCGGCACGCACTACAGCCCGTATTCGCCGGGCGACCGGCGCTTCCTGGATCCGCTGCACGCCGCACCGGCGCGCGTGCTCGGCGCCGCCGCGGCGCAGCGCGCGCTGCAGGCGGCCGGGCTCGAACAGGCCTTCGCCGACGCGCAGACGCGCGCACTGATCGACTGGCCTGCCTCGTCCGCGGCGAAGTGGCAGTGGCTGCGCCAGCTGCATGCCGATTTCGCCCAGGCCGACAGCGCCCTGCATGCGGATTTCGCCACCTTCCAACTGGCCCGCGGCGCCGCGCTGCGCGACTACGCCGCGTTCGCCGCGCGCGATTTCGGCGATGCCGATCCGGCCCTGCACAGCTTCGCGCAGTGGCTGGCCGCACGCAGTTGGGCCGGCGTGCAGCAGCAGGCGCGCGATGCCGGCATGGGCATCGGCCTGATCGCCGACCTGGCGGTAGGCTTCGATCCCGGTGGCGCCGAGGCCGCGGCCTGGCCGCAGGCGGTGCTGGTCGGGCTGGAACTGGGCGCGCCGCCGGATGCGTTCAACGGCGACGGCCAGGCCTGGGGCATCGGCGGTTACTCGCCGGCCGGGCTGCGCGCCAGCGGCTTCGCGCCCTTCATCGAACTGCTGCGTGCGGTGCTGCGCGACCGCGGCGGCGTGCGCATCGACCACATCCTCGGCCTGCTGCGGCTGTGGACGATCCCGCGCGGCGCCAATTCGGCCGACGGCGTGTACCTGCGCTATCCGCTGCGCGATCTGCTGCGCCTGCTGGCGCTGGAATCGTGGCGGCACCGCGCGATCGTGATCGGCGAAGACCTGGGCGTGGTGCCGGACGGCATCCGCGCCGAACTGTCGCAGCGCGGGGTGATGGGCATCGACGTGCTGCTGTTCACCCGCGACGCCAAGGGCGCGTTCCTGGCGCCTGCGCAATGGCGCGGCGATGCCATCGCCACCACCACCACCCACGACCTGCCGACGCTGCGCGGCTGGCGCCGCGGCGAGGACATCGACTGGCGCCGCCGCCTGCAGCTGTCCGACGCCGCGCAGCAACACGCCGACCACCTGGCCCGCAGCGCCGACGTGACGCGCATGGACGCTGCGGTCGCCGTAGCGCTGCCGCAGGCGCACGACCCGGAACTGGACGCGCTGCGCTTCGTCGCCGCCACGCCCTCGCCGCTGGCGCTGCTGCCGGCCGAGGACGCGCTGGGACTGGATCAGCAACCCAATCTGCCCGGCACCGTCGATGGCCACCCGAACTGGCGCCGGCGCTTGCCGGCGGCGGACACGGCGGCGGCCGGCGCGCCGCTCGCCACCCGCCTGCAGGCGTTCGCGCACGCGCGCCGCGGCGCCTGCGCCGCGCAAGGAACCAACGCATGAGCTTCACCCCGCTGCGCGCCACCGCGCGCCTGCAAGTGCACGCCGGATTCACCCTGCTCGATGCCGCCGCGCAGGTGCCCTACTACGCCGGCCTGGGCATCAGCCATCTGTACCTGTCGCCGATCGGCGTTGCCGTTCCCGGCTCCACCCACGGCTACGACGTCACCGATCCGCGCCAGGTCGATCCCGAACTCGGCGGCGAACCGGCGCTGCTGCACCTGTCCGAGCGCCTGCGCGCGCACGGCATGGGCCTCATCCTGGACATCGTACCCAACCACATGGCCGCGCACGCGGCCAATCCCTGGTGGTGGGACGTGCTCAAGCATGGCCGGCGCAGCCGCCACGCCGGCTGGTTCGACATCGACTGGCGCGCGCCCGGCCGCGACGGCAAGCTGTGGCTGCCAGTGCTGGACCGCGCCTACGCGCATGCGCTGAGCGAAGGCGCGTTGCAGTTGCGTGTGGCCGAGGATGGCGAGGTGCAGTTGGAGCACCACGACCAGCGCTTCCCGATCCGCCTGGAAGGCGCCTTGGCCCAGGATCCGCCGGCCAAGCGCCAGGCATGGGCGGCGCGGCTCAACGACGCCGCGCGGCTGGGCGACGACGCGCTGCATCGGCTGCTCGAACGCCAGTGCTACCGGCTGGCCTGGTGGCGGGTCGGCAACGACATGCTCAACTACCGCCGCTTCTTCGATATCACCTCGCTGGCGGCGCTGCGCGTGGAGCAGAACGAGGTATTCGCCGCGGTGCACGAACTGCCGCTGCGGCTGGTCGCCGAAGGCCACCTCGATGGCGTGCGCGTGGACCACGTCGATGGCCTGGCCGACCCCACCGGCTACGTGCAGCGGCTGCGCGCGCAGCTGGACCGCGCCGGGCGCCGCCGTGGCATCGCCGCCGGCGGCATCGCGCTGTACATCGAGAAGATCCTGGCGCCGCAGGAAACCCTGCGCAGCGACTGGCCCTGCGACGGCAGCACCGGCTACGACTTCATGGACCAAGTCGCCGGGGTGCTGCACGACCCGGCCGGCGCCGCGCCGCTGACCGCGCTGTGGCGCCGCTACAGCGGCAGCAGCGGCGACTTCGGCCAGGAACAGCGCGCCGCGCGCGACGAGATCCTGCAGGGGTCGCTGCAGACGGAGTTCGTGCGCACCGTGCAGGCGCTTTCCGCCGCCGCGCACCTGGACCCGGCCACCCGCGAGTTCAGCCCGCAGATGCTGGCGCAAGGCCTGATGGCGCTGCTGCGGCACTTCGAGGTGTACCGCAGCTACGCCGGGCCGGATGGCCTGGACCAGGCCGATGCGGCGCGCCTGGCGCAGGCAGCGCAGCACGCGCGCAATGGTGCCGAGCCGCGGGTGTGCGCGGCGATCGACGCGATCGAGCGCTGGAGCCGCGACGGCCGCGGCACCGGTAAGGCGCAGATCGCGCTGCGGCGCAGCGTGCGCCGGCGCATCGAGCAGCTGTCGGCGCCGCTCAACGCCAAGTCGGTCGAGGACACCGCGTTCTACCGCCACGGCGTGCTGCTGTCGCGCAACGAGGTCGGCAGCGACCCGGACGTGTTCGCGTGGACGCCGGAAGATTTCCACGCCGCCAACGCCGCACGCGCGCAGCACCACCCGCGCACGCTGCTGGCCACCGCCACCCACGACCACAAGCGCGGCGAAGATGTGCGCATGCGCCTGGCCGCGCTCAGCGCGCAGGCGCCGTGGTGGGCCGAACAGGTGGCGCGCTTCCATGCCTTGTGCGCCGACCTGCTGCCGGCCGGCAGCGCCGCGCCGCTGCCCGGCGACGTGCTGATGCTGTGGCAGATGCTGGTCGCCGCCTGGCCGCTGGAACTGGCCAGCGACGATGCCGCCGGCCTGGCCGACTACGCCGAGCGCATCGGTGCCTGGCAGCTGAAGGCCGCCCGAGAGGCCAAGCTGCGCACCTACTGGACCTGGCCGGACGCGGCCTACGAACGCGGCGCGCGCGCACTGCTGGACGCGGCGCTGCTGGCGCCGGCCGGCGCGCCGCTGCGCGAGGCGCTGGCGCAGGCAGCGGCCGCGCTGGCCCCGGCCGGCGCGCTCAACAGCCTGGTGCAGACCACGCTGCGGCTGAGCGTGCCGGGCGTGCCCGACCTGTACCAGGGCAGCGAAGGCTGGGACCTGTCGCTGGTCGATCCGGACAACCGCCGCCCGGTGGACTACGCGCTGCGCCAGGCCTGGCTGGACAACGCCAGCGCAGGGTCGGCGCTGCTGCGCGACTGGCACAGCGGCCACATCAAGGCCTGGTTGACCACGCAATTGCTGCAGCTGCGCGGCGCGCATCCGGCGCTGTTCGCGCATGGCAGCTATCGCCCGCTGCAGGCGCAGGGTCCGCACGCGCAGCACGTGCTCGGCTTCTCACGCGAACATGCGGGCAAGACTCTGCTGGTGGTGGTGCCGCGTCTGACTGCCGCGGCGCAACCGCTGGATGCGGCGGCACCGCTGCGCGCGCAGCTGAATTGGCATAACACCTTTCTGACGTTGCCCGCGGCACAGTACCGGCACGTGCTGAGCGGGCGCGACCTCGCGCTACCGGCCTCGATGCCGGTGGCCGACCTGCTCGCCGACTTCCCGGTGGCCGTGCTGACCGCCGTTCCCTGACATGCCGGTGGCCGTGCAGGCCACCTTCCCCTGACAAGATCGCCATGGACGCAGAAACACGCCAGCGCCGCATCCAACAACTCGCACACGAAATCTGGGAAGCCGAAGGCCGGCCCGACGGCCGCGCCGCCCGCCACTGGGCCATGGCCGAACGCCTGGTCGACGCCGAAGCCCGCGCCGACCCGCAAGACCACTCGCTTTCCCCGGCCGGCAACGGCCCCGCCACGTCGTAAGGATTCTGCATGCCGCTTCGCAAGCTCGCCCGCCGCTCCCGCATCCGCGAAGGCCGCCCGTTTCCGCTGGGCGCCACCTGGGACGGCCTGGGCGTGAATTTCGCGCTGTACTCGACCAATGCCACCAAGGTCGAGCTGTGCCTGTTCGACGAACGCGGCCGCGAGGTCGAACGCATCGTGCTGCCCGAGTACACCGACGAGATCTGGCACGGCTACCTGCCCGATGCGCGCCCCGGCCAGTTGTACGGCTACCGCGTGTACGGCCCGTACGCGCCCGATGCCGGGCACCGCTTCAACCCCAACAAGCTGCTGCTCGATCCCTACGCCAAGCAACTGGTCGGCGAGCTGAAATGGGCGCCGGCGCTGTTCGGCTACACCATCGGCCACAAGGACGCGGACCTGAGTTTCGACCGCCGCGACAGCGCCGCCTACGTGCCCAGGTGCGCGGTGATCGATCCAGCCTTCACCTGGGGCAAGGACCAGCGCCTGCAGACGCCGTGGGACCGCACGGTGATCTACGAGACACACGTGCGCGGCACCACCATGCGCCATCCGTCGGTGCCCGAGGCCTGGCGCGGCACCTTCTCCGGGCTCAAGGTGGACGAGGTGGTGGAACACATCAAGCGGCTCGGCATGACCGCGGTGGAACTGTTGCCGGTGCATGCCTTCATCGACGACGAATACCTGCTCAAGCAGGGCCTGCGCAACTACTGGGGCTACAACACCATCGGCTTCTTCGCGCCTCAGCCGCGCTACATGGCCACGCGCACCGTGGCCGAGTTCAAGCAGATGGTGGCGCGCCTGCACCATGCCGGACTGGAAGTGATCCTGGACGTGGTCTACAACCACACCGCCGAAGGCAACGAACTGGGGCCGACGCTGTCGTTCAAGGGCATCGACAACGCCAGCTACTACCGCCTGGCGCAGGACCGCCGCTTCTACATCAACGACACCGGCACCGGCAACACCTTCGACCTGACCAATGCCGGCGCGCTGCGCATGGTCAACGACTCGCTGCGCTACTGGGTGTCGGAGATGCACGTGGACGGGTTCCGCTTCGACCTGGCCACCATCCTCGGCCGCGAGCATCACGGCTTCGATCCCAAGGGTGGCTTTCTCGACGCCTGCCGCCAGGACCCGCTGCTGAGCCAGGTCAAGCTGATCGCCGAACCGTGGGACGTGGGGCCCGGCGGCTACCAGGTCGGCGGCTTCCCGCCGGGCTGGTCGGAATGGAACGACAAGTTCCGCGACAACGTGCGCGCGTTCTGGCGCGGCGACGAAGGCCAGCTGGCGGAACTGGCCACGCGCCTGACCGGCTCGGCCGACCTGTTCAACCACCGCGGCCGCCGCCCCACCGCCTCGGTCAACTTCGTCACCGCCCACGACGGCTTCACCCTGCACGACCTGGTCAGCTACACGCACAAGCACAACGAAGCCAACGGCGAAGACAACCGCGACGGCTCGGACAACAACATCTCGGCCAACTACGGGGTAGAGGGCGAAAGCGACGATTGGGAGATCAACGCGTTGCGCCTGCGGCAGATGCGCAACATGCTGGCCACGCTGCTGCTGTCGCAGGGCACGCCGATGCTGCTGGCCGGCGACGAGTTCGGGCGCAGCAAGGGCGGCAACAACAACACCTACTGCCAGGACAACGAGCTGACCTGGCTGAACTGGGAAAGCGGTGAGCGCGCGCAGCGCATGACCGCCTTCGTGACGCGCCTGACCCATCTGCGCGCGCACTACCCGCTGCTGCACCGCGCTCGCTTCTTCGACGGCGTCTACGACGAAGAGCTGGGCATCAAGGACGTAAGCTGGCTGGCGCCGGACGGCGAGGAGATGACCGAAGCGTCCTGGCACGATCCGCACGTACGCGCACTGATGATGCGCCTGGACGGCAAGGCGCCGTCCAGCGGCCTGCGCCAGGCGGCCTCGAACGTGACCTTGCTGATGATCGTCAACGGCGCCACCGAGGACGTGACCTTCACCCTGCCGATGGTCGAGGGCGAACACTGGCGCGTGCTGATCGACACCGCCGAACGCGACCACGAACACGGCCTGCCAGGCGGCTCGCAATGGCATGGCATCTGCCGTTCGTTGACCCTGCTGGCGGCAGAACGCGACGGCAAGGTCGCCGCCGCGCAGCACCAGAATGCGGCGCCGCCGGCACCGGCGGAGTAACGCGCGGCTGCCACAGACAGCGGCCCAGATTCGATGGCCGGGGCCGCTCCCACAAGGATTGCACCGGCGCTGTGGAGCTGCGAGGCCTCTTGTGGGAGGGACGTCCGTCCCAACTGCATGCCAGTTCGGAACATTCACCACTTCGCTCGTCGCGGCTGAAGCCGCTCCTACAGGGAGCGCTGGCGAACTTCCGATGCCGATGCTGTCGTTTGTGGGAGCGACTCTGGGTGGCCTCGGGCCATCAGTCGCGACGGGCTTTACCGATGAAGCCCGTCGCGGCTGATATTGCTCTTCCAAGCAATCACGCTATCGCCTGCATTGCATGCGACTGCGAGAACGCCTGCACCTGCGCCTCGCCGACCGCGCCGCCGATCAGGATCACCCCGGGCGCGCCGATGCCCAGGCCTTCCACATCGGCCGCCAGGCGCTCGAGCGTGGTCAGCACCTGCGCCTGCTGCGGCAGGCTCGCCGACTGCACCACCGCGGCCGGCGTAGCGCCGGGCAGGTGCCGCAGCAAGGCAGCCGTCAGCGCGGCGATACGGCCCATGCCCATGTAGATCGCCAGCGTGGTGCGGGTGGCGCACAGCGCTGCCCAGTCCGGCTCGCCATGGTCCTGGGTGTGCGCGGTGACGAAGGTGATGCCGTGGCAATGGTCGCGATGGGTCAGCGACATGCCCAGCCCGGCCGCCGCCGCGAACCCGGCGCTGACGCCATTGACGATGCGCACCTGCACGCCCGACGCGCGCAGGAACGCGATCTCCTCGCCGGCGCGGCCGAACAACAGCGCTTCCCCGCCCTTGGCGCGCACCACATTGGCGCCCTGCAGCGCATAGCGCCGCATCAGCCGGCAGATGAAATCCTGCGGCGTGGAACGGCAGCCGCCGCGCTTGCCGACCCGGATCACCCGCGCCTGCGGCGCGAACTGCACGATGTCGGGATTGACCAGATCGTCGAGCAACAGCACCTGCGCCGCGGCCAGCGCCTTGACCGCCTTCAGCGTCAGCAGTTCCAGGTCGCCAGGACCGGCCGACAGCAACACCACTGCGCCGCCGCCATGCATACCGCACACGCTTGCATCGTTCATCGCAGACTCCGCCAAGAAAGAAGGAACAACACCCAGGACATCGCAGCTGCCTGTGCACCGCTGCGCGCATCCGCAACGCCATCTGTCCGCACCCGCCACACGCGCTGTCGCCGCGCCCTGCCGCTGGCGTGGCCCAGGCGGCGGGCGCATGCGGCGTTCGTCGCGGCATCCGCAGCGCACACCAGGACCGCGTTCAAGCCGCGACCGCTCAAGCGCTTGCCGCCGTAGCGCACAGCCGCAGCACCTGCGGCATGCACGAGCCGCACACGCTGCCGCAGCCCAGCCGCGCGCGGATCTCGGCAGGCGCCATGCCGCGCGCGGCTTCGGCGCGGATCGCCGATTCACGCACCTGGGTGCACTGGCACACCACCGGATCGCGCGCCGCGCCGCCGGCCTGCGCGAATACCGCCAGCCGCGCGCCGCGCCAGGCTTCGCCACTCAATGCATGCTCGAGCAATGTCTCGCCGCCGGCATCGCGCTGCGCGCCGGCCAGCAACAGGCCATCGAGATGACTGACCGGTGCGGCGCCGCGCCAGGCCACGCGCTTGAGCAGGCCGCGGCGCGCGTCGCGGTATTCGAGCGTGTCGGCATTGCCACCGGCCAGCGCCAGCGCCGCGGCCAGCGCTTCCAGCTGCGCGGGCGCCGGCGCCTGCCCGGCTGCGGCGCGCAGCACCAGCCACGCCTGCTCCGGTTCGCCGGCCTCGGCCTGCAGACTCAGCGCGGCATAGCCGAAGTCGCGCAGCCACGGCTGCGCTGCGGCCTGCAGCGCGAGCGCATCGCCGCGCCGCGCCAGCAGCAGATGCCAGCCGAATTCGGCCTTCTCCACGCGCACCGCGGCGTGCTTGAGCTCGGGTTGTTGCGAGCGTGCATCCACCGTGCCCAGGCTCAGTTCGTTGATGCCGCCGCTGTCCAGGAACTGCGCGCTCCAGTGCATTGCCGCGAATACATCGCCCGAGCGCATCTCCTCGCACGCTTCAAGCGGCAACACCAGGCTGCCGCGCTTGCTGACGATGCGCACCAGCTCGCCATCGCGCAGCCCGCGCCGCGCCGCGTCCTGCGGATGCATGCGCAGGCCCGGCTGCGGGCTATGCGCGAATAGCCCCGGCACCCGGCCGCTGCGCGACATGCCATGCCACTGGTCGCGCAGGCGCCCGCTCAGCAGGCGCAGCGGAAACCGTGCGGAGGTCGGCTCGGCGACCGGCTTGTACGGCGTGGGATGGAAGCGCGCACGGCCATCGGCGGTGGCGAACACGCCATCGGCATAGCGCCGCGCCTGGCCGTGTGCGGCGCCGGCCGGCAGCGGCCATTGCTGCGGGCCTTGCGCATCCAGCCGCGCGTAGTCGAGTCCGCCGATGTCCAGGTCGCGGCCGACCGTCAATGCACGGTGCTCGTCGAACACCGCCGCGGTATCGGCGAAGCCGAAGCGCGAGCCGGCGGCCGGCGCCTCCAGCCGCGCTTCCAGGCGCCGCGCCACCTCGTTGGCGATCCACCAGTCCGGCCTGGCCGCGCCCGCTGCCGGCAGCGCCTTGCGCACGCGCGAGATGCGGCGCTCGGAGTTGGTCACCGTGCCGTCCTTCTCGCCCCAGCTCGCCGCCGGCAGCAGCACGTCGGCGTAGGGCACCGTATCGGTGTGCACGAACGCTTCCTGCACGATCACCAGCTCGGCCTGGCGCAGCGCGTCGCGCACGTTCGCGATATCCGGCATCGAGTGCACGGGATTGGTGCAGGCGATCCACACCGCCTTGACCTCGCCGCGGCGCAGCGCATCGAACAGCGCCACCGCCGGCAGGCCGGGATGCGCCGACAGCCGCTCGGCCGGCAGCTGCCACAGCCGCTCCAGTTCGGCGCGATCGCTGGCGCTGGCGATCTCGCGGTGCGCGGCCAGCATCGTCGCCATGCCGCCGACCTCGCGCCCGCCCATCGCGTTCGGCTGTCCGGTCAGCGAGAACGGGCCGGCGCCGGGCTTGCCGATCTGCGCGGTGGCCAGGTGCAGGTGGATCAGCGCCAGGTTCTTGTCGGTGCCGTGCGCGGACTGGTTCAGGCCCATGCAGTACAGCGACAGCGCCGGCGCATCGCGGCCGAACCATTCCGCCGCCTGCACCAGGTCGGGGACCGGCACGCCGCAGATATCGGCGGCCATCGCCGGGGTGTATTCGCGCAGCGTCTGCCGCAGCTCGGCGAAACCCTGCGTATGCGCGGCGATGAACGCGCGGTCGATGCGGTCTTCCCAGATCAGGTGGTGCAGCATGCCGTTGAACAGCGCCACGTCGGTGCCGGGCTGGATCGGCAGATGCAGGTCTGCCATCGCCGCGGTGTCGGTGCGGCGCGGATCGACCACGATCCAGCGTACGTCCGGATCGCGCGCACGCGCCTCCTCGAGCCGGCGGAACAGCACCGGATGCGCGTAGGCCATATTGCTGCCGGCCAGCAACACGGTCCGGGCCAGCTCCAGGTCTTCGTAGCAGGTCGGCGGGCCGTCAGCGCCCAGCGCCAGCTTGTAGCCGCTGACCGCACTGGACATGCACAGCCGCGAATTGGTGTCGATGTTGTTGGTGCCGATCAGGCCCTTGGCCAGCTTGTTGAAGACGTAGTAGTCCTCGGTCAACAACTGCCCGGACAGATAGAACGCCACCGCATCTGGCCCATGCCGCTCGACGATGCCGGCCAGGCGCTCGGCCACGCTGTCCAGCGCTACCGCCCAGTCCACCACGCGCCGCGGCGCGTCGCGCTGGGTACGCAGTTCCGGCTGCAACGCGCGGCCGTGCAGGCTGCGCACAGTCTCCGGCAAGGTGCGGCCCTTGCTGCACAGGCGGCCGTAGTTGGCCGGATGCTGCCGGTCGCCTTCGATGCCGACGATGCGCGCGGCGCCGTCGGCGCCGTGCTCGGTCTCGATCAGCACGCCGCAGCCGACCCCGCAGTAGCAGCAGGTGGAACGGGTCAGCGTGCGCCGCGCCGCGTTGTCCGCGGCCGCGTGCGCTGCGGGCACGTGCGCGCCGTCCATCATGCGGCGCCCTGCAACGACAGCCACACCTCGCCCTCGTCCACCCGCACCGGATAGCGGCGCGCGCAGCCCACGTCCGGCGCGCAGGCCTGGCCGCTGTCCAGGGCGATGTTCCAGTTGTGCAGCGGGCAGGTGACGCTGTCGCCGGCGACGATGCCCTGCGACAGCGGCCCGCCCTTGTGCGGGCAGCGATCGACCAGCGCGAACACGCGGTCGCCGGCGGTGCGGAACAGCGCGATCGGATCGACGCCGGCGATCTCCAGCACCCGCGCGCCGAGCGTGGGAATATCGTCGAGACGGCAGATGCGGATCCAGTGGCGGGCGCTGGCGTCGGGAACGATGAGGTCGGAAGCGGCAGCGTTCATCGCTCAGTCCTCCACCAGCGCCAGCGGCGCGGCCACGCGCAGCGGCTGGAATTCGCGCTGCCTGGCCCCGGCGATGCGCTCCGCCCACGGATCGGGCAAGCCTTCCAGCGCGTACAGCAGGCGCTCGTACAGCGCGCGCCGGTTGGACGCGTCCTCGATCACGCGCTGGCGGATGTAGTCCATGCCCACGCGCTCGATGTAGTGCACGGTGCGGTCCAGGTAGTAGGCTTCCTCGCGGTACAGCTGCAGGAACGCGCCGGTGTACTCCTTCACCTCCTCGGCGGTCTTGACCTTGACCAGGAACTTGGCGACCTCGGTCTTCATGCCGCCGTTGCCGCCGATATGCAGTTCCCAGCCCGATTCCACCGCGATGATGCCCACGTCCTTGATCCCGGATTCGGCGCAGTTGCGCGGGCAGCCGGACACCGCCAGCTTCACCTTGTGCGGGCTCCACATGTTGGCCAGCATGGTTTCCAGCTCGATCCCCATCTGCGTGCTGTTCTGCGTGCCGAAGCGGCAGAACTCGCTGCCCACGCAGGTCTTCACCGTGCGGATCGACTTGCCGTAGGCGTGTCCGGAATTCATCCCCAGGTCCTTCCACACCCCCACCAGGTCTTCCTTGCGGATGCCGAGCAGGTCGATGCGCTGGCCACCGGTGACCTTGACCATCGGCACCGCGTACTTGTCGGCCACGTCGGCGATGCGGCGCAGTTCCGAAGCGTTGGTCACCCCGCCCTTCATCTGCGGGATCACCGAGAAGGTGCCGTCCTTCTGGATGTTGGCGTGGGCGCGCTCGTTGATGAAGCGCGACTGCGGATCGTCCACCGCCTCGCGCGGCCAGGTCGACAGCAGGTAGTAGTTGATCGCCGGGCGGCAAGTCGCGCAGCCGTTGGGACTGCGCCACTGCAGCTGCGTGTACACCGCGCCATGGGTGAGCAACCTGCCCTCGCGGATCGCCTTGCGCACCTCGCCGTGGTTGAGGTCGGTGCAACCGCACACCGCCTTGGTCTTGGGCGTCTGCTGGAAGTTGGAGCCCAGGCAGTTCATCAGGATCTGCTCGACCAGGCCGGTGCACGAACCGCAGGAACTGGCCGCCTTGGTCTGCTTCTTGACCTCGTCCACGGTGAACAGGCCTTGCGCATTGATCGCCTTGACGATGGTGCCCTTGCACACCCCGTTGCAGCCGCATACCTCGTCGCTGTCGCGCATCGCGCTGGCGCGGTCCTGGCCGGCGGTGCCGGCGTCGCCGAGCGCGCTCTCGCCGAACATCAGCCGCTCGCGGCGCTCGCCGATCGGGCTGGCATCCTTGAGCAGCTGGAAATACCAGGCGCCGTCGTTGGTATCGCCATACAAGCAGGCGCCGACCAGCTTGTCGTCCTTCAGCACCAGCTTCTTGTAGACGCCGCCGGCCGGATCGGACAGCACGATCTCCTCGCTGCCCTCCCCGCCCATGAAGTCGCCGGCCGAGAACAGGTCGATCCCGGTGACCTTGAGCTTGGTCGAGGCCACCGAACCGCGATAAATGCCGATGCCGAAACCCGCCAGGTGGTTGGCGCAGATCTTGGCCTGCTCGAACAGCGGCGCGACCAGGCCGTAGGCGATGCCGCGGTGGCTCGCGCATTCGCCGACCGCGTATACCCGCGGATCGAAGGTCTGCAGCGTGTCGTTGACCACGATGCCGCGCGTGCAGTGGATGCCGGCGGCCTGCGCCAGCGCGATGTTGGGGCGGATGCCGGCGGCCATCACCACCAGGTCGGCCGGCACTTCGCTGCCGTCGGAGAACTTCACCGCCACCACGTCGCCATCGGCGTTGCCGACCAGTTCGGTGGTGGAGGTGCCGAGGCGGAACTCCAGGCCGCGTTCGCTGAGCGAGCGCTGCAGCAGCTGCCCGGCGACCGGGTCGAGCTGGCGTTCCAGCAGCCAGTCGGCCAGGTGCACCACGGTCACCTGCATGCCGCGCTGCTTCAGCCCATTCGCCGCCTCCAGGCCGAGCAGGCCGCCGCCGATCACCACCGCGTGGCGCTTGCGCGTGGCGGTGTCGATCATGGTCTGCGTGTCGTGCATGTCGCGGTAGCCGATCACGCCCTTCAAGTCCTTGCCCGGCACCGGCAACACGATCGGCAGCGAACCGGTGGCCAGCAGCAGGCGGTCGTACGGTGCCTCGGTGCCGTCGGCGGCGATCACCTTGCGCTTGACCCGGTCGATGCGGGTCACTTCCTTGCCCACGTGCAGATGGATGCCGTGCTCGGCGTACCAGGCCAGCGGATTGAGCACGATCTCGTCGAACTGTTGTTCGCCGGCCAGCACCGGCGACAGCAGGATGCGGTTGTAGTTCGGATGCGGCTCGGCGCCGAACACGGTGATGTCGTACATCCCCGGCATCAGCTTGAGCAGTTCTTCCACGGTGCGGATGCCGGCCATGCCGTTGCCCACCACCACCAGTCTTGGCTTGTTCATGCGAGTCTCGCTTCGGTGGAGAGGATCAGACGCGCGCCGCGCCGGCCGCGGCCCATTGGCTGCGCCAGTGCTGCTTGACGTTGGACAGCAGGCCCCAGGCCAGCAGCGCGCAGCCGGCGAACAGCCACAGCCCCAGCGCATAGCTGCCGGTGTGCTGCTTGACGATGCCCAGCCCCGCGGCGAGCAGGAAGCCGCCGATGCCGCCGGCCATGCCGATCAGCCCGGTCATCAGCCCGATGTCGCGGCCGAAACGCTGCGGCACCAGCTGGAACACCGCGCCGTTGCCGGTACCCAGGCACAGCAGGGTCAGCACGAACAACGCCACCGTCGCCGCCGGACCGCCGACGCCGACCGCTGCGGCGGCCACCAGCAACGCCACCAGCAGATAGATCGACAGCAGCGTGCGCGTGCCGCCGATGCGATCGGCCAACGCACCGCCCAGCGGACGCATCACCGAACCGGCCAGCACGCACGCCGCGGTGGCCCAGCCGGCCAGCTTCGGAGAGAAGTCGAACTGATCGTGGAAGTAACCCGGCAAGGCGCTGGCGAACCCGGCGAAACCGCCGAAGGTGATCGCGTAGAACAGCATGAACCACCACGAATCGCGATTACCGACCAGCACCCGCACGTAGTCGTGCAGATGCTTGCGCGGCGCCGCCACCGGTGCGTCCTTGGCGCACAGCGCGAACACCAGCAAGGTCAGCAGCAGCGGAATGCAGGCCAGCCCGAACACCGCCTGGTAACCGAACGCCGTGGCCAGCGCCGGCGCGAACAGCGCCGCGAACACCGTGCCGGAATTGCCTGCGCCGGCGATGCCCATCGCCGTGCCCTGGTGCTGCGGCGGATACCAGCGCGAGGCCAGCGGCAGCGCCACCGCGAACGAGGCCCCGGCCACGCCCAGCATCAGCCCCAGCAGCAGCACCTGCGCGAAACTGTGCACGCCCAGCTGCCACGCCACCGCCAGCGCCACGATCACCAGCACCTGCGCCAGCATGCCCGCGCGCTTGGCGCCGATCACATCGGCGAGCATGCCCAGCAACAGCCGCAGCACCGCCCCGCACAGGATCGGCATTGCCACCATCAGCGCGCGCTGCTGGGTCTCCAGCTGCAGCGCCGCGGCGATCTGCACCTGCAGCGGACCGAGCAGATACCAGACCATGAAGCTCAGGTCGAAATACAGGAACGCCGACAACAGCGTGGGCGTATGCCCGGCTTGCCAGAACGATCGATTCATCCGCGCCATCTCCGAGAAGCGTTGGGCCGCAGCGCTGCACACCACCCGCAGCGCGCGGTAGTCGAGGGGAGAAAAACAAAAACGGCGCCGCCCGGTTCGCACCGGAAGACGCCGTTGTCTGGGCAGGCGGGCCGCCGTTGGCCCACCTACCGAATCGCATTGGTGCGGACACCCCGTTGCGTCCGCAGGATCACTATCGCAATCGGCATGCCAAGTGTGCGCGCCACCACAGCGACAGAAAAATTCCCTTTAAATTCAATTGATTGTCGGACCCGGTCACGATCTGCGGCCGCGTTGCACGGCCACCACGGCGGGCCTCAACGAACACAAGTGGTGCGCGGCGCACCTTTATTGTGCGCCGCGGCAACATCTGCTTTTGATCGAACGTCGGCTATGCGTGTCAGAAGCGGAGTTCCGGCAGAGCAGCAGGGCAATGAGTGCATTGGTCACTCGTCATCCATTGGCGAGCGTTTGCGTCGAGTCGAACCGCGCTGAGAGGCGACGTCCACTGCAGCGAGTGTCCCGCGCAAGGCTGCTCCCATGCGACCTGAGCAAGAGGACCGAGCATCACCTAAGCGGCAACATCACCGTCCGATCGTGGATGGGCGAGGCGATAAAGCCGTGTTTGAGATAACACGTCTTCGCTGCTTCATCGATTTTGCATAATGCATACACGACACGACGATCACTCAACCTGGCCCGTCGCAGCCATGCCGCACCCATCGCGCCGGCCCATTGAGTTCATCAAGCATCATTCACGCTTGCAGCGCTCTGAAAGCCGCATCGGCCGACGCTGAGAATACCGACGTTGCGCCGCTCCGGCCCGCGCAGGCGCTACGCAGGCGTAAGTCCAACCCGCCAATCCGGCAATCCATCCTCGCGCTCATCACGCTCCGGCAGCGCAATCCCCAACTGCGCAGCCGCGGCACGATACGTCTCCAACCGATGCACCCGCGCCACGATCTGCGCATCGTGCGCCGCATCCTGCCCGGCCCCCGCTTCGCTCGCCGGCAACCACCCCCAACGCCGGAACTGCTGCAGGAACCAGCGTCCATCCGACAGCCATGGCATGTTCGCCAGGCCACCCGCATGGAAGCGCAAACCTTGCGGATCTGCACCATCATCGGCGGCGCCACCCGGCAACAGGCACGCTGCGATGCGCTCCGCCGGCAAGCCGATCACGTCCGCATCGGCCAGCCACGCCACCGCTTCGCGGCGGTGCGCGGCATCGTCGAGCCAGCGGCAGGCGTCGAGCAGCGTGGCGGTCAGCGCGGTCGCCAGTTCCGGCTGCAATGCGGCAAAGGCGCGGCGGCAGGCCAGCACTTTCTCCGGATGGCCGGGCCACAGTTCGCCGCTGCGGATCGCGCGTCGGCCCGCGCCCATCGCTTCGGCCTGCGCCGCCCACGGTTCGCCGGCGCAGTAGCCGTCCAGTTCGCCGCGCGCCAGTGCGTCGGGCATCTGCGGCGGCGGCAGGGTCACCGCCTGGATAGCGCCGATCGGATCCACGCCCTGCGCCGCCAGCCAGTAGTACAGCCACATGGCGTGGGTGCCGGTGGGGAAGGTCTGCGCGAACACCGGCGCGCGGCCGAGCGCGGCCAGCGCGCTGCGCAGCGGCGTGCCTTGCGCCAGCGCGTCGGCCAGGGCCGACGCCAGGGTGATGGCCTGGCCGTTCTGGTTGAGCGTGAGCAGGATCGCCAGGTCAGCCTGCGGTCCACCGATGCCGCATTCCACGCCGTAGACCAGGCCGGCCAAGGCGTGCGCCGCGTCCAGTTCGCCGGACAGCAGCTTGTCGCGCACGGCGGCCCACGAGGCCTGCCGTTGCAACTCCAGGCGCAGGCCGTGGCGGCGGTCCAGGCCCAGCCGCACCGCGGCGATCAGCGGCGCGCAGTCGATCAGCGGCAGATAGCCCAGGCGCAGGGTGCGCGGTTCGGGGTGCAGTGGTGCGCTCATCGCTTCCTCATCCCAGCAGGTCGGCCATCGCGAGGATGCGCTGGGCGACCTCGGCCAGCTTCAGCCCCTGTTTCATCGCCTGCTGCCGCAGCGCAGCGTAGGCCTCGTTCTCGCTCATGCCGCGCTTGTCCATCAGCAGGCGCTTGGCGCGGTCGATCTGTTCGCGGTCGCGCAGCTTGCCCTGCACTTCGTCCAGTTGCCGGCGCATGCCCGATTCCTGTTCGAAGCGGGCCAGCGCCACCTGCACGATCGGCGCCAGCCGCGCCGGCGCCAGCCCATCGACCACGTAGGTGGTGACGCCGGCGCTCACCGCGGCGCGGATCAGCTGGTCGTCGCCGTCGGCGGAGAACATCACCACCGGGCGCGGCGCCTGGCGGTGGATCAGCGCCAGTTGCTCGAGGGTATCGCGCGAGGGCGAATCGACGTCGATGATGACCACGTCCGGCTGCTGGATGGACACTGCCTTGAGCAGCGCCGGCGCCGCCGCCACTTCGTCCAATACCTCGTAGCCGGCGTCGAGCAGCGCCTGGCGCAGCTGCCCGATCGGCTTTTCGGTATCGTTGACCAGCAGGACGCGCAGCATACGGTCATGGCTAACGGAAGTTGGCTGAGCCGCATGGTGCCATGCAACACGCGTCCGCCGCGAGCCATCCCCCACACCGCAGGAGTTTGCATGCCGCTGTATCCCTTGTTCGCCGATCTGGGCGGGCGCCGCGTGCTGGTGGTCGGTGGCGGCGAGGTGGCGATGCGCAAGATCGAAGCACTGCTGCACGCCGGCGCGCAGGTGCTGGTGTACGCGCACGCGCTCAACGCCACGGTGGCGCAGTGGCTGGCGCAGGGTCGGCTGCAGCGGGTGGATGGCGCGTTCGATCCGCAATGGCTGGACGACGCCTGGCTGGTGGTCGCAGCCACCGACGACAACGCCTTCAACCGCGAACTGGCCGCGCAGGCCGGGCAGCGCCGCAAGCTGGTCAACGTGGTCGACGATGCCGAACTGTCCACGTTCCAGGTGCCGGCGATCATCGACCGCGATCCGCTACTGGTGGCGATCTCCTCCAGCGGTGCGGCGCCGATGCTGGCGCGGCGCCTGCGCGAGCGCTGGGAGACCGAACTGGACCATTCCTATGCGCAACTGGCGCAGTTGTTCGCGCGCCACCGCGAGGCAATCCGCGCGCGCCTGCCGCAGCTGGCGCAGCGCCGGCGCTGGTTCGAACAGGTGCTGGAAGGTCCGGTGCAGGTGCTGTTGCAGAGCGGGCAGACGCAGGCCGCCGAGCAGGCCTTCCACGACGCCCTGCAACGCAGCGAGCAGGATGTGCCGCGCCGCGGCAGCGTGTGGCTGGTCGGCACCGGCAACGGCGACCCCGGCGCGCTGACGCTCAAAGCGCTGCGTGCGTTGAACCAGGCCGATCTGCTGCTGTGCGATCCCGCAGTGGAGGCCGCGGTGCTGAGCCTGGCGCGCCGCGATGCGACGCGGCAGCCGCTGCCCGCCGACGACGACGCGCACCTGGCCCTACTGATCGAGCAGGTGCACGCCGGGCAGCGCGTGGTCAGCCTGAAACCGGGCGACGCGTTCCGGCAGGCGCCGCATGACGCGCTGGCGGCAGCCCTGGCAACGCACGGCATAGCTTGCGACGTGGTCGCTGGCGTGGCGCGTTAGTCGTCCCCGCAAACTGAAGCGCCATGGCCCTGCGCCTGAGACGGGGATTGACGCTGCGCCGGCCACGACACCTCGCGCAGCACCATGTCCATCTGCTCCGCAAGCAACTCCATGCACACCGCCAGCTCGCCCGCCCGCACCTTCGGCGCGGCCTCGCGTTCTTCGGCCACGCTGCGTGGCTGTGCGAGTCGCCCCAGGAACGTGATGAACTCGCCCAGCCGCACCAATCGGAACTGGCTTTCCTCGGGCAGGAAGTAGCCCGACATGGCGTCGGGATCCCCATGCACCCCGATGCTCTCCTCATGAACGGGTTGCGGCATTGCGCGCCCTCCTGGCTTGGGCCGCGTCTCGGCCCCGCAATAAGTTCTACATACAACTCAAACGCCCGTCAACATCTTTTATTACATCAAACTGATTGATGCACAATTTATTTTGACATCCCAGAAAAAGCGGACCATGATCCGCTTCATGGGAAATCATGCAAAACAAGCCCCACTGTCGGCCACCGCCCAGATCATGCTGGGGCACCCGTTCCGTGGCGCCATCCCCAGCGTGCCTGGCGGCTCGACGAGGGTGTTGCAGCTGCGCGATCTCACGCCTTCTGGTCGCCTGGCCTGCGACAACCTCCTCACCACCGAACTGCAGGGCCGAAAATCACCGGACTGGCTCCGCAACCAGGACATCGTCTTTGTTGCCCGCGGCGACAACACGTTCGCCGCACTGGTCGCCGATCCCCCACCCCGCACCGTGTGCTCGCCGCACCTGTACATCATCCGCGTCAGCCAGCCGGACGCCCTCCTGCCCGCCTTCCTGGCCTGGCAGCTCAACCAGACCCCGGCACAGCGCTATCTGCGCCAGTCGGCCGAAGGCAGCAACCAGCTGAGCATCCGCCGCAGCGTGCTGGACATGACCCCGATCCGCATCCCTCCGCTGGACCGGCAACACGCCATCATCGCGCTGGACCGCGCCGCCCAGGCCGAGCGCCTGGCCCTGCATGCCCTGATCAAGAACCGCGACACCGAGCTGGCGATCCTCGCCGAGCGCCTCCTCGCCTAATCTTCCGGAAACCGCCATGAGCAACACCGACATCGCCCAGGACACCATCAACGCCGCCGTCTGGGGTGCCTGCGACACCTTCCGCGGCACCGTGGACCCCAGCGTCTACAAGGACTACGTGCTGACCATGCTGTTCCTGAAATACGTCTCCGACGTCTGGCAGGACCACTACGATGACTACAAGGCCAAGCATGGCGACAAGCCCGGCCTGATCGAAGAACTGCTCAAGAGCGAGCGCTTCGTGCTGCCGCATACCGCCAACTTCTACACCCTGCACGCCCAGCGCCACCGCCCCGGCAACGGCGAGCGCATCGACAAGGCCCTGCATGCCATCGAAGACGCCAACCTGGGCAAGCTGCGCGACGTGTTCCAGGACATCAGCTTCAACGCCAACAAGCTCGGCGAGGAGCAGCAGAAGAACGACCTGCTGCGCCATCTGCTGGAAGACTTCGCCAAGCCGGCGCTCAACCTGCGCCCCTCGCGCATCGGCCAGCTGGACATCATCGGCAATGCCTACGAGTTCCTGATCAAGAACTTCGCCTCCAGCAGCGGCAAGAAGGCCGGCGAGTTCTACACCCCGCCGGAAGTCTCCGCGCTCATGGCGCGGCTGATGGATCCACAGCAAGGCGACGAGATCTGCGACCCCACCTGCGGCTCCGGCTCGCTGCTGCTCAAGTGCGGCCGCCTGATCCGCGAACGCACCGGCACCGGCAACTACGCGCTCTACGGCCAGGAGGCCATCGGCAGTACCTGGGCGCTGGCCAAGATGAACATGTTCCTGCACGGCGAAGACAACCACCGCATCGAATGGGGCGACACCATTCGCAACCCCAAATTGTTGAACGTCAATGCCTTGAAGCAATTCGATATCGTCGTCGCCAATCCGCCGTTCTCGCTGGAAAAGTGGGGACACGACAGCGCCGACAACGACCCGCACGACCGCTTCCGCCGTGGCGTGCCGCCGCGCACCAAGGGCGACTACGCCTTCATCCTGCACATGATCGACGTCATGAAGCCCAAGTCTGGGCGTATGGCCGTGGTGGTGCCGCACGGCGTGCTGTTCCGTGGCGCCGCCGAAGGCCGCATCCGCCAGAAACTGATCGACGAAAACCTGCTGGACGTGGTGATCGGCCTGCCGGAAAAGTTGTTCTATGGCACCGGCATCCCCGCCGCCGTGCTGGTGTTCCGCAAGAAAAAGGCCGACGACAAGGTGCTGTTCATCGACGCCAGCCGCCACTACCAGGACGGCAAGAACCAGAACCTGCTGCGCGAACGCGACCTGCAGCGCATCCTGGACACGGTGCAGGCGCGCCAGAACGTGGACAAGTACGCCTACCTGGCCAGCCCGGCCGAGATCGCCGGCAACGACTACAACCTCAACATCCCCCGCTATGTGGACACCTTCGAGGAAGAGGCCGACATCGACCTGATGGCCGTGCGCCGCGAGCGCGAACAGCTCAAGAGCGAACTGGCCAAACTGGAGCAACAGATGGCCGGGTATCTGAAGGAACTGGGCTATGAGTGAGAAGAAAGCGGACACCGCCGTCGATGCCATCGACGCATTGCCCACGCACGAAGGCGCCGCGGTCCGGCGCACCTGGCATGCCGATCAGTGGTGGTTCGCGGTCATCGACCTGGTCAGCGCACTGACCGACTCGGAAAGCCCGGAAAACTATCTACGCAACCTGCGGCGACGCGATGCAGAACTCTCCGTCAGTTGGGAGAAATGGGTGACGCCACTGCGTGTGACCACGGCCGGCGGCCCGCAGCTATTGAATTGCACCACGCTGGAAGGCGCGTTACGCATCATCCAATCCATTCCCTCGCCCAAGGCCGAACCCTTCAAACGCTGGCTGGCGCGCGTCGGCAATGAACGCATCCAGGGTCAGGAGGCCGTCGATTTCGACGCATTGAGCGAGAATCAGCGCCGCCTGTTCCTGCGCGACCAGATCAGCCAGCACAACAAGGATCTGGCGGCGGCCGCCAAACAGGCCGGCGTGGAGACGCCGCTGGAATACGCCATCTTCCAGGACCACGGCTACAAGGGCCTGTATGGCGGCCTGGGCGCGAAGGAGATTCACGTGCACAAGGCGCTGAAGAAAAGCCAGAAGATCCTCGACCACATGGGCAGCACCGAGTTGGCCGCCAACCTGTTCCGCGCCACGCAGGCCGAAGAAAAGCTGCGCCGCGACAACGTGCAGGGCAAGACGGCAGCCAACCGCACGCACTTCGAGGTGGGCCAGACCGTACGCAAGACCATTCAGGAACTGGGCGGAACCCTGCCGGAACACCTGCCTGCAGCGCCAACCAGCATCAAGCGGCTGCAGAAGGACGCCACGCCGTCGCTGGAGCAGGAGCCGGACAACGTCCAGGACGAACAATGAACAGCCATTTTGTCGCATGGCAAATCAAGCACTTGCCGCAAGGGGGGGTCAATGTGACCCCCCCCTTCCCAGAGCCATGTCCACAACTACGCCAGCTGGTGTGCAGCAATGGGCAGCTCGCTTACGGGCGCGGGCGGCCTCCTGGCCGAAGGTGCGTGGCGATGCGTAAGCGCACACCCACTGAACGGCCAACGCCATCCGCCACCACAGAGGCCGACCGTGCAACCAACACGCACGGCGAACTGGTGCTCTACGCCACCGAGGACGGCGCAACCCGCTTCTCCCTGCGCGCCGAGAACGGCAGCGTCTGGCTCAGCCAGCTGGCGCTGGCCGCGCTGTTCCAGACCTCCGTCCCCAACATCAACATCCACATCAGGAACGTCCTGGCGGAAGGCGAACTGCAGGCCGGGGCAACCATTAAAGATGACTTAATGGTTCGGACCGAGGGCACCCGCCAGGTCCGGCGGCCGCTGAAGCTCTACAACCTGGACATGATCCTGGCCATCGGCTACCGGGTGAAATCCCCGCGCGGCACCCAGTTCCGCCAGTGGGCCACCACCCACCTCAAGGAATACCTGGTCAAGGGTTTCGTCCTGGACGACGAGCGCCTGAAAGACCCGGCCGGCTGGGACCACTTCGACGAACTGCTGGAACGCATCCGCGACATCCGTGTCTCTGAGAAGCGCTTCTACCAGAAGATCCGCGACCTGTTCGCGTTGTCGGTGGACTACCGCGACGACGACACCGCCACCGGCCAGTTCTTTGCCATGGTGCAGAACAAGATGCTCTACGCCGTCACCCAGAAGACCGCCGCCCAACTCATCGTGGAACGTGCCGACCCCGACCAGCCCAACATGGCGCTGACCGCTTGGAAGGCCGGCCGCGTGCGCAAGACCGATGTCATCGTAGCCAAGAACTACCTGACTGCTGATGAGGTCACGCAGTTGAACCGCATCGCCACGATGTTCCTGGACTACGCCGAGGACCGCGCCAGCCAGCGCCAGGACCTGCGCATGGACGACTGGCGCCAGTACGTGGACCGCTTTGTCGAATTCAACGAACGGCCGCTGCTGAAGGATGCCGGCACCGTCAGCCACGAGCGTATGCAGCAAATCGTGCATGAGCGCTATGCCGTGTTCGATGCCAAGCGGCGCAAGGCGGAGGCGTTGGCGGCGGATGTGGAGGACATTGAGGCGCTGGAATCGGTGGAGAAGCTGGCGCGGAAGGGAGGCAAGCATGCATCCAACTGACGTCACCTCAATCGTCGCAGTGCAAGAACGTTCGAACAAGACAGGAGACTGTGATGCTGCCTGAAGGCTGGAGCCGTCAACCTCTTCATGAGGTCGCAGAAGTGCGCACCGGATTGGCGAAGGGAAAGACCGGCTTACTTGATCCGGTGGAATTACCTTATCTTCGCGTGGCCAACGTGCAAGATGGTTTTATCGACCTCAGTGAGGTCAAGATGATTGCAGTGGAACGGCATCAGATCGATCGTTATTCGCTCAAGCAGGGCGACATCTTGATGACGGAAGGCGGCGATTTCGACAAGCTGGGGCGAGGAGCTGTGTGGGACGGCACACTCGACCCTTGCCTTCATCAGAACCACGTCTTCGCGGTCCGTGCCAAGCCCGACTCGGTCAACCCGCTGTTTTTGTCGGCATTGTCCGGGAGTGAATACGGACGCACCTACTTTCTCAGCTGTGCAAAACGTAGCACTAACCTCGCAAGCATCAACTCTTCGCAGTTGAAGGCTTTCCCAGTCCTACTGCCTCCCATCGCAGAGCAGAATCGCATCGCCCACATCCTCTCCACCTGGGATCAAGCCATCGCCACCACGGACCGATTGCTTAAAAATAGCCAGAAGCAAATGGACATACTTCTGCGCGACTTAACTCTCGGGACACATCGAACGACCTCGACACCTTCCTCTTGGGAAAATTTCACACTTGGTGAGCTTGGGCGCACTTATAGCGGCCTTTCCGGAAAGAAAGGCGAGGACTTTGGATCCGGCGCTAAATTTATCCCATACACCAACGTCTTCAAAAATAACCGCATAGACATTGAAGACTTTTCCTTGGTAAAAATTTCGGAAGGCGAAAACCAAACACGAGTGAAGTCAGGCGACATTATTTTCACAATCTCTTCTGAAACACCAAATGAGGTCGGCATGGCGTCGGTACTGCTTGATGACGTGGACGAACTTTACTTGAACAGTTTTTGCTTTGGATATCGACTGAACGAATTCACAACCTTATTGCCAGAATATGCAGCATTTGCACTGCGCGCACCTCATATTAGAGCCCTCATGACACAGCTTGCACAAGGCTCAACTCGCTACAATATTTCTAAGGCGAATGTGATGCGCATGAAACTCACACTCCCATCTATCACCGAGCAAAAGCGCATAACCCCGATCCTCAATGAGGCTCACTCAACAGTAAAAAACTTCCGCGACCAGCTTGCTCGACTCAAGCAGGAAAAAGCCATCCTCATGTCCCAACTCCTCACCGGCAAGCGCCGCGTGCGCCTGCCCGCCGACGAGACCGCATCCGCATGAGCCACACCGCCCCCGACACCCGCGAACAGGCCAGCGCGCAGCTGCCCGCCCTGCACCTGCTGTGCAACCTGGGCTGGCACTACCTGAGCGCCGCCGACTGCCTGGCGCTACGCGGAAGTACCCGCGAGGTACTGCTGCTGCCGCGGCTGCTGGAGGTGCTGCAGACCCGGCGCTACCGCTACAAGGGCCAGGACTACCCGCTCTCGCCCGGCGCCATCGACCAGATCGTGCGCGAGCTGTCGGCGCTGCCGCTGGGCGAGGGGCTGCTGGCCGCCAACGAAACGCTGTACAAGCGGCTGGCGCTGGGCATCACCGTCACCGAGTTCATGCCCGACGGCAAGAAGCACCAGCCCACCATCGCGGTGATCGACTGGACCGACCCGGCCGCCAACCGCTGGGACATCACCGAGGAATGCCAGGTGCTGTCCGCGCAGGGCACGCACGCCCGCACCCCGGACATCGTGGGCTACGTCAACGGCCTGCCGCTGGTGGTGATCGAAACCAAGCGCGCCGATGCCGGGCATGCCGGCAAGTCGATGGTGGCCGAGGCCATCAGCCAGCAGTTGCGCAACCAGCGCACGGAAGAGATTCCGCACCTGTTCGCCTATGCGCAGTTGCTGCTGGCCATCAGCCTGACCGAGGCGCGCTACGGCACCACGCTCACCCCGGCCAAGTTCTGGGCGCGCTGGCGCGACGAGCAGGTCGACGAGGCGCAGCTGAGCCAGATCAAGAATGCGCCACTGCCCGCTGCCACCCGCGATGCGCTATTGGCCGGCAAGCCGGCCGCGCTGCGCGCCTACTGCCAGGCGCTATGGGCACAGCCGATGCTGCCCACCGAGCAGGACCGGCTGCTGGCCGGCGTGCTGACCCCGGCGCGGCTGCTGGAATTCCTGCGCAACTTCGTGCTGTTCGACCGCAAGGCCGGCAAGCTGGTGGCGCGCTACCAGCAGTTCTTCGGCATCCGCGCGCTGCTGGCGCAACTGCGCAAG
Source organism: Xanthomonas translucens pv. cerealis (assembly GCF_006838285.1). Lineage (NCBI taxonomy): Bacteria > Pseudomonadati > Pseudomonadota > Gammaproteobacteria > Lysobacterales > Lysobacteraceae > Xanthomonas > Xanthomonas cerealis. The sequence continues at coordinate 4,492,445 of NZ_CP038228.1, read as the reverse complement.
CTCCGGCCCGATGGCGGCCGCGAGGGCGGCGTGCTCTGGCACACCACCGGTTCGGGCAAGAGCTTCACCATGGTGTTCCTGACCAAGGCGCTGCTGCTGGACCCGGCCCTGCAGGAATGCCGGGTACTGGTGGTCACCGACCGCACCGACCTGGAAACCCAGCTGGCGCGCAACTTCATCAGTGGCGGTGCGTTCGGTTCGGCCGTGGCCACCCGCAAGGAAGGCGAGCGCAGCAAGGCCACTACCGGCCGCGACCTGGCCCAACGCATCGGCCAGGGCAACGAGCGCATCACTTTCTCGCTGGTGCAGAAGTTCACCACCGCCGCCAAGCTGCCCGAGTGCCGCAACCCGTCGCCCGACCTGATCGTGCTGGTGGACGAGGGCCACCGCAGCCATGGCGGCGAAACCCACGAGCGCATGCGCAAGGCGCTGCCCAACGCGGCCTACCTGGCCTTTACCGGCACCCCGCTGCTGAAGGACGAGAAGACCGCCAACAAATTCGGCCCGATCCTGCACGCCTATTCGATGCAGCGCGCGGTAGAAGACCAGACCGTGGCGCCGCTGCTGTACGAGGAGCGCGTGCCGGAACTGGACATCAACGAGGCCGCGGTGACCCGCTGGTTCGACAAGATCACCGCCGGGCTGTCCGAGGCGCAGAGCAGCGACCTGAAGAAGACGTTCGCTGGCAAGCGCGCGATCTACGGCGCCAGCAACCGTCTCGAACTGATCGCCTGGGACATTGCCGCGCATTACCACGAGCACGTCAAACCCTTGGGCCTGAAAGGCCAGGTGGCCACCGACAGCAAACTCGATGCGATCCGCTACAAGCGTGCACTGGACGACACCGGGCTGGCCAGCAGCGCGGTGGTGATCTCCCCGCCCGATACCCGCGAGGGCAACAGCGCGGTGGACGAGGACAGCTTGCCGGAGGTGCAGAAGTGGTGGAAGCAGACCATCGTCGATGCCCGCATCGCCCCGGAGGACTATGAGCGCGAGACGCTACACGCCTTCGGTGGCGAGGGCGACCCGGAGCTGCTGATCGTGGTGGACAAGCTGCTCACCGGCTTCGACGAACCGCGCAACGGCGTGCTGTACATCGACAAGCCGCTGAAAGGCCACAATCTGATCCAGGCGGTGGCGCGGGTGAACCGCCTGCACGATGCCAAACGCCACGGCCTGCTGGTGGACTACCGCGGTATCCTGCCGGAACTGGATACCGCCGTACGCGCCTACCGCGACCTGGAAACCCGCACCCAGGCCGGCTTCGACGTGGCCGACCTGGACGGGCTGTATCACGCGGTCAGCACCGAGTACAAACGCCTGCCGGCGCTGCATGCGCGGCTGTGGTCGTTCTTCGATGGGCTGGACAGCCGGCACGATCCGGAGCAGTTCCGGCAACGGCTGAGCCCACGCTTCGTGCGCGGCGCCGATGGCGAGGAATACGACGAACGCCAGGCGCTGCGCGAAGACTTCTATGCGGCACTGACCGAATTCGGCCTGTGCCTGCAGACGGCGCTGTCCTCGCGCAGCTTTTTCGAAGATCGCGACTTCCCCGACAGCCTGATCGACCGCTACAAGCAAGATCTGCGCTTCTTTTCCAGTCAGCGCCAGACCGCACGCCGCGATGCGATGGAAACCGTGGACTACGGCCTCTACGAAGAGCAGATCCGCAAGCTGGTGGACAAGCAGGTCATCGGCCGCGAGGTCCGCGAGTCGCAAGGCACGTACATCGTGCACGAGTTGGGCAAGCACGAAGAGCCTGAGACCTGGCCCGAGGACAAGACCCGCAACGAGGCCGACCTGATCCGCACCCGCCTGCGCAAGACCATCGAGCAGGACCTGGCCAGCGATCCGTATGCGCAGAAGATCTTCGGCGAACTGCTGCGGCAGGCGATCGCCGAGGCCGAAGCGATGTTCGACCACCCGCTCAAGCACTATGCGCTGTTCAAGACGTTCGAGGAGCGGCTGCAAGACGCGCACCTGCCCGGCATTCCCGACCGGCTGCACGCGCACCCGCACGCCAGGGCGTATTACGGCGCGATCCGGTTGGAACTGGGCGAGGAAGCGATGGCGGCACGACAACCCGACGAGGTAGACCGGCTGGCCGCCCTGGCGCTGGAGATCGATGGCGTGGTACGCACGGCGGTGGCCGAGAATTCGCTGAACCAACAGAACATCGAATCGCAGATCCGCCAGCAGTTGTTGCCGCGCGTGTTCGACCTGGTGGGGCTGGAGCACGCCAAGGGGATCGTGGAGCAGGTGGTGCAGATCACGCGCCTTGGGCTGCGCCCGTCATGAATCTGCCGGCTGCAACCGCCATGCAGGTTCGCTACGGCGAGCGCACGATCCTGTGCCAGATCCGGCGCTCGCCACGCCGCCGCAAACGCAGTGTCGCCATCCATGTCGACGCCGATGGCGCAGTGCACCTGGATGCACCGCAGGACGCCAGCGACGCCGACATTCGCCAGGCGTTGCAGCGACGTGCGAGTTGGATCCATCGTCATCTGTTGGAAACGGAGGCACGCCGTCGCCTGTTGCTGCCGCGCGAATACGTCAGCGGCGAGACGGTGCTGTACCTGGGGCGTCGCTATCGACTGAAGGTTTTGGTCGGTGCGCAAGGCGAACGCACTGCGCTGCGCGGCGGCTATCTCGAGGTGACAGTGCCGGCACGATCGGCGCAGGCCGTGCGCGCCACGCTGGAACGTTGGTTGCGCCAGCGTGCCAAGGACATCTTCCAGCAACGCCTGGCCGCCACCGCCGAACCGCTGCGCTGGGTGCAGCACCCACCTGCACTAACGGTACGCAGCATGCAGCGGCGCTGGGGAAGCTGCTCCAGCAAGGGCCGCATCACGCTCAACGCCGGCCTGATCCATGCCTCGCGCGAATGCATCGACTACGTCATCCTGCATGAGCTGTGTCATCTGAAAGCCCATCATCATGGGCGGACCTTCCAGCGCCTGCTCGACGCGCACCTGCCGGACTGGAGAACGCTCAAGCAACGGCTCGATGGCATGGCCGAGCTTGTCATGCAGCGTTGATCGCCACGCTCGGCAATCTGGCGGCGCCACGGTGACGCTGGACCGATCCAGCGCCACGGTACGCCCGACGACCGGTCAAGCCGGCGCCGGCGCCACCGCGACTTCCGCCGTCGGCACCCCGGCCACCCGCAGCAACTGTTTGCGGAAACCCACCCACAGCGCCAACGACAGCAGCGAGATGCCGCCGAGCAGCAGGAACGCGGCGCGGTAGCCGAAGTCCTGCGCGATCCAGCCGCCCAGCGCCGGACTCAGCGCCGCGCCGATGCCCTGCACCGTCATCACCGCGCCCTGGCCGACGTTGACCCGGCCGGTGCCCTGCAGCAGCCGCGCCACCAGCGCCGGCACCACCACGCTCTGCAGGCCGGCGCCGACGCCGTCGAGGATCTGCACCGGGAACACGCCCCAGGCATGGATCAGGCTGGCCGCGATCAGGCCGCGCAGCGGCAGCGCCAGGAAGGTCAGCAGCATCACCCACCAATGGCCGCGCACGCGGATCAGGCGCATCGCCAGCAGCGAGGCCACCACCATGGTCGCCTGCGCGACGATGATCGTGGTCGCGGTCAGCGCACTGGGGTCGCTCTGGTGCGCGGCGACCACGGCCATGCCGTACAGCGGCAGCATCGCCGCATTGCCCAGGTGGAACAGCGCCAGCGCCAACGCCAGCACCAGCAGCGGCTTGCAGGTCAGCAGCACCGACCAGCCGCTGGCGTGGTCCGCGCCGGGCGCGCCGGTCTCGGCCAGGCCGCGTGCGGCGCGATGGTCGATCGCATCGCGCGGGATCAGCAGCGCCGAGGCGATCGCCAGCACGCCGAAGCAACCGGTCAGCGCGAACACCGCGCCGAAACCGAATTTCCAACCGAGCAGGCCGGCCAGCGCCGCCGCGACCACGTTGCCGGCATGGCTGCCGACCTGGTTGCGCGCGATCTGGTGGTCGAACCCGGCCTGCCGCACCAGGCCCAGGGTGATGCCCGACAGCGCCGGGCCCAGCGCCGCGGCGGCGAGCGCGGTCATCACCTGCGCGGTCACCACGCCGGCGAAGCTCGGCGCCCACCACAGCAGCGCCGAGGCCAGCAGGATCAGGCTGCAGCCGACCACCACGATGCTGCGTTTGCGCCTGGTCGCATCGACCAGCGCGCCACCCGGCGTGGTCGCGAGCATGCCGGCGATGCCGCCGACGCTCATCACCGAGCCGATCGCCGCCAGCGACCAGCCCCTGGACTGCAGGAACACGCTCAGGAACGGGCCGAGCCCGTCCTGCACATCGGCCATGGTGAAGCTCAGCGCCTCCAGCGCGCGCGTGCCGCGCGGGCGGGCGCTCGGCACGCCTGCCGGCGGCGCGCTCATTGCGGCACCGTGGCACGGGCGGAACAGCGCGGGGAAACGTCTCGATGCGCACAGCGGAAAAGCGACATGGCGATATCCTGGAGGCGCCGCCGCGACAACCGCGGCGAACCGCAAAACGATACGCGATGCAGGGGCCGTCGCGTCAACGCGACTCCCCCCGCGCTGCCCGGTTCAGTGCTTGGGTTTGGGTTTGGGCTTGTCCGCGGCGTGCGGCTTGGGCGGATGCGGCTTGGGCGCGATCGGCTGCAGCGTCGCGGCCTTCGCGCCCAGTGCCTGCGCGTGGATCACCGTGCCGTGCGGGGAGACCAGCGCGTGGCCTTCCACCGCCAGCGGCTTGCCCACCGCCAACCATTTCGCCAGGGGCGCGGCGGCGTGCGGTGGGAAGCGCACGGTACTGTCGTCTTCGAGCAGCGCGCCGTGCACCTGTCCGTGTGGGCCATGCAGCAGCCGCGCGACGACGCCGCTGTGCTGGATCTTGGCCGGCTTTGCGTGCTTGTCGGGTTTTGCGGATTTTTCCGGCTTTTTGGCCGGCTTGTGTTCGCCGTGCGGCCCATGCGGCCCGCGGTCGGCGATGCGCTTGCCGCCGTCGGGATCGATCGCCAGCGCAACCAGCATGTCCACGCCGTACGGCTTGAGGCCGCGCACGCCGAGCGCGATGCCCGGCGTGAGCGCTTTCAGCAACTGCGCCGACAGGTGCGGCGCGGTGTGCACCTCGGTGCCGTCGTCGAGCAGCAGGCCATCGACCTCGGCCTTGGGATTGAGCAGGAAGCGGGCGAGCGTGCCGCGGGTTTCGGGCAGGTAATCGGGATCGACCCAATGCATAGCGTAACTCCAATGAAAGTGGGGAACTGGCGTCGTGCCGGTAGCGGCGCCCGCCGCGGCAGGCAGCGGGCGCCGGGGTCACACGGGCAGGCGCATCAGCGCGGCGCGGGCGGCGGCACCGGCGGCGCGGCCGGCGCAGCGGGACCACCCGGCGGCGGCGCGGCCGGCGGGACCGGCGGTGCGGGCGGCGCGAACAGGGTGCGCTGCGAGGCGCGGTCGCGGCCGAGCTGGGTCGCTTCCAGCGAGCGGCCGGCCGCGGTGGCCACGCCGAAACCGCTGACGCTCAGCGGCGCGCCGACGCGCAGCAGCGTGGCGTATTGCAGGGCCACATGCGGCGGTATCCGCACCACCGTGCCATCGCTGAGCAGCACCCCGGCGGTGTCGCCGCCCGGGCCGTAGACCAGGCGTTCGATGCGGCCTTCGGCCCGCATCTGATTCAACGCAGGCGGGGTCGGCGGCAGCGGCGGGCCGGCAAGCGGGTTCGGCGGGCGGTCTACCACCTGCTTGCCGCTGCGCCGCGCGCTGATCGCACTGGCCTGCAGCAGCGGCAGCGTGCCCAGGCGATAGCCCTGCACGGTCACCGCATCGCCGCGGCGCACCGCGGCCTGCAGGTCGGCCGACAGGTGCGGCGGGAAGCCGACCTGGGTGCCATCGCGCAGCCACAGCCCATCGACGTCGCCGTTGGGATTGAGCATGAAGCGCTCGACCGTGCCTTCCAGACTGACCGGCGTGGCGGCGATCTGTCCCGGTGCCGGTGCCGGTGCGGCGGGTGGCGCCGGCGGGGCCGGCGGGGGCGCTATGCCGGCAGGGGCGGACGGAGCGACAGCGGGGGGAGCCGGCACCTGCGCGGCAGCAGTGGCGGTGGCGATAGCCAGCGAGAAAGCGAGTGCGCTACGACGGATCATCGGAAGTTCTCCAGGGCGGCGAGGGAGTCCGCCTGTGCAGATGTCAAAGCAGTATCCGTGCCAATTTCCAAGTATTTGATTATTAAAGGCATATTGCATGCAAACAGCCATTGCGGGTGTCTGCGCTTCATCCACTGTCGTCCGCTTTGCGGACAGCTGTGATGTCTGCCAGCGGACGCTTGGGGGCGTTCTTCATTCGCTGCTCTGCTGGTCGCCGCTGTGGGGAAGTGCGTCTGGCGGATTGGGTTGTTCGGTTTGGCGGTCGCGTGCGGGGGAGTGGGTGTCGCGGCTGAAGTTGCTCCTACAGTGACTTGTGGCAAAGCTGCTCAGTGCATTGTGGGAGGGACTTCAGTCCCGACTGTGACCGGAGCCAGGAAGTTCCGCCGCTGCGCTCGTTGCGGCTGAAGCCTCCTGCAAAAGCGTTGCTGTTGCGCCTGCGTCGATGCATTCGGGCGCGTTGTGCCTGACCGGTGGCCCACCTAACCCAGCCCGTAATCGTCGAGCTTGCGGTACAGCAGCTGGCGGTGGATGCCGAGCCGGCGCGCGGCTTCGGCGCGGTTGCCCTGCGCCTGCACCAGCGCCGCCTGGATCATCTGTTTCTCCAGTTGCGCGATCGCATCGGGCAGGGTCAGCGCCGACGTCTCCGCAGGCGCCGCGGCTGCATCGCCGGCCAACACCTCGTCCAGGTCGTGCGCCTCGATCGTCGGCATGCGCACCAGCACCTGGCAACGCTGCATCGCATTGCGCAACTCGCGTACATTGCCCGGCCACGGATAGGCGCGCAGCCGCGCCTGCGCTGCCGCCGACAGCGTACGTGCCGCGCTCGCGCCGTCCTCGAGGAAATGCTGGGCCAGCAGCACGATATCGTCGCCGCGCTCGCGCAGCGGCGGCAGTTCGATCGGCACCACGTTGAGCCGGTAGCGCAGGTCGCTGCGGAAGCGGCCGTCGGCGACCAGCTGCGCCAGCTCGCGGTGGGTGGCGGCGACCACGCGCACGTCCACCTTCTGCGCGCCGCGCCCGCCCAGCGGCGAGACCTCGCCTTCCTGCAGGAAACGCAGCAACTTGGCCTGCATCGGCAATGGCATGTCGCCGATCTCGTCGAGGAACAAGGTGCCGCCGTCGGCTTCGCGGATCAGCCCGGCACGATCGGCGACGGCGCCGGAGAAGGCGCCCTTGCGGTAGCCGAACAATTCGCTTTCGATCAGCTCGGCCGGGATCGCCGCGCAGTTGACCGCGACGAAGGCGGCGCCGGCACGGGCGCTGGCGCGATGCAGTGCGCGCGCCACCAGTTCCTTGCCGGTGCCGGTCTCGCCGCTGACCAGCACCGGCAGGTCCGAGGCCGCGGCCAGGCCGATGCGCTTGTGCACGGTGCGCATCGCCGCGCTGTGGCCGAGCAGTGCACCGGCTTCCTCGGCCGGCGCCGCCAGCGCTGGCGGCACGCTGGCGGCGCCGGCATGCGCCTGCAGCGCGCGCTCCACCACCGCGACGATGTCGGCGCGGCCCACCGGCTTGACCAGATGATCGAACGCACCGAGCTTCATCGCTTCGATGGTGTTGCTGCTGGAGGCATAGGCGGTGAGCATCACCAGCGGCACCGCGGCGGCCTGCGCATCGTCCTGGCGCGCGCGCATCAGCGCGATGCCGTCCATGCCGGGCATGCGGAAATCGACGAAGGCCAGATCGATGCCGCCTGCGCGCAGCCGCGCCAGTCCGGCCTGCCCGTCGGCGGCGGCGATCACCTCGTGGCCGAACGAGCGCAGCGTGGCCTGCAGCGTGCTCAGGAAAGCGGTGTCGTCGTCGACGATCAGGATGCGCGCCATGGCAGCTCCAGAATGAAGGAGGTGATGCCGCCGTGGTGGACGTAGCGCACCTCGCCGCCGTGCGCGCGGGCGATCTCGCGCACCAGCGCCAGGCCCAGGCCGTTGCCGTCGCTACGGCCGCTGGCGAAAGGTTCGAACAAATGCGCGGCCACCGGCGCCGGCACCGGTTCGCCGCGATTGGCCACGCTCAGCCGCAACAGGTCGGCGTCGGCGGCGACCGTCAACGTCACCGCGGTGCCGGGCGTGGCGTGCTGCAGCGCGTTGCGCAGCAGGTTGTGCAAGGCGCGCGCGGCCTGCTGCGGATCCAGCATCCACTCGCCTGGCGCGTCCGCCAGTTGCAGCGCGATCGGCGGCGCCGGTTCGCCCCATTCGGCCGGATCCAGCAGCGCCTGCAGCCACGGCTGCAGCGCCACCGTCTGCCGTTGCAGGCGGATCGGCTGGACCATGCCCAGCAGGCTCTCCACCACGCCGTCCAGGCGCTGGATCTGCGCCAGCATCAGCTGCGCCTGCGCCTCGTCGAAGCCGCCCTCGCCGGCCGCGATCTGGTTTTCCAGGGCCAGGCGCAAGGTCGCGATCGGATTGCGGATCTCGTGCGCCACGGTCGCCGTCATGCGCCCGAGCGCGGCCAGCCGTTCGTGCCGCGACAGCTCTGCGCCAAGCCGCCGCGCCTCGGCCAGGGCCTGCGCACTGCGCTGCGCATAGTCGGTGACCGCTGCGCCGAGGCGGTCCAGCTCCGGCGCGCCGGTCGCCGGAATCGTCGGCACCTCCGCCGGCGTCGCCAAGGCCAGCTGGATGGCGCGCAAGCGCTGGCTCCAGCGCCGCACCACCCAACCCAGGGCCACCGCCGAAACCACTGCCAGCGCCAGGATCAGCGCCATGCCCACCGCCAGCGGACGCCCGGCCGAGGCCTCGCCGGTCGCCGCGACCCGAGTCATTGCCCACGCCGCGGTGGTGCGGTCCAGCGCGCAGGCGGCGATCAGCAGCGTCTCGCGCTGGCCATCGCGCTGGTACTGCAAGGACTGCTGGCCGCCGACCGCGCGCTGCGCGGTGGCGACGATGGCGTTGCGCTCGGCGGTCGGCACATCGGTCTTGTGCTCGCTGCCGTCGTACGTGGGATAGGCATAGGCGATGAAGCCGCGCTGCCGCTCCCAGATTCCGCCCTCCACGCCCGCGGCGTCGGCCAGCACCAGTTGCACCACCACCGCAGCCAGGCCGGCGCCGTCGCTGCCGCGCGCGGCCGCGCTGGCACCGTTGTAGCGCTGCACGATGCGCGTGCAGTCGGCCTGCAGCCGTGCCTGCGCCTCGCCCACGCGCACGCCTTCGCTGTGCCGGTACAGGCCGAACAGCACCACCGCCATGCCCAGGCAGGCAGCGAGGATGACGATCCAGATCAGCAGCAGTTGCCGCAACAGCGAACGGGGCATGGTCCACCGGGGATGCGAAAAAAGGGAAGGTAGCAGTGCGGCGAGCCGCCGCGCATGCGCAGACGCGCGACCGCCGTTGGCCGCTCAGCGCAGGTTGGTCTTGACCAGTTCCACGACCTCGTCGCCGCGCCCGCTCATCACCGCACGCAGCAGGTACAGGCCCATGCCCTTGGCCTGCTCCAGCTTGATCGCCGGCGGAATCACCAGCTCCTGGGTGGCCACGCGCACATCGAGCAGCACCGGCCCCGGATGCGCGAAGGCCTGGCGCAGCGCCGGCTCCAGTTGCGCCGATGCGTCCACGCGCAGGCCGAGGATGCCCATCGCATTGCTCATCGCCGCGAAGTCCGGGTTGCTCAGGTCGGTGCCGGTGTCCAGATACCCGGCCGATTTCATCTCCATCGCCACGAAGCCGAGCGAGGCATTGTTGTAGACCACCACCTTCACCGGCAGGCCCAGTTGCGCCAGCGAGATGAAGTCGCCCATCAGCATGCTGAAGCCGCCGTCGCCGGACAATGAGATCACCTGCCGGTGCGGGAACTGCGCCTGCGCGCCCAGCGCCTGCGGCATCGCGTTGGCCATCGAGCCATGGTTGAACGAGCCGAGCAGGCGGCGCTTGCCGTTCATGGTCAGGTAGCGCGCCGCCCACACCGTGGGCGTGCCGACATCGCAACTGAAGATCGCGTCCTCGTCGGCCAGCGCATCGATCATCCGGGTCAGGAACTGCGGATGCAGCGGTTCGCCGGGCGCAGCGGCCACGGCCAGCGCGTCGAGGCCTTCGCGCGCCTTGCGGTAGTGCGCCAGCGATTTTTCCAGGAAGTCGCGCTGTTCGCGCCGCTGCAGTTTCGGCAGCAATGCGGCGATGGTCTCGCGCACGTCGGCGGCGATGCCCAGCTGCAGCGGCGTGCGCCGGCCCAGCGCGGCTGGATCGCGATCGACCTGCACGATGGCCGCGTCCTGCGGATAGAACTGGCGGTACGGGAAATCGGTGCCGAGCATCAGCAGCGTGTCGCAGTTGAGCATGGCCTGATAGCCGGAACTGAAACCGATCAGGCCGGTCATGCCGACATCGAACGGGTTGTCCCACTCCACGTATTCCTTGCCGCGCAGCGCGTGCACGATCGGCGCGCCGAGCAGGTCGGCCAGCGCCACCAGTTCGTCGTGTGCGCCGGCGCAGCCGCTGCCGCACAGCAGCGTGGTCGCCGCGCTCGCCTGCAGCAGTTCGGCCAGGCGTTCCAGGTCGGCATCGGCCGGCAGGATCCGCGGCGGCGTCAACGCCGGCCATGCGCTCGACGTGCCCTTGGGCAGCTCCTGCAGCGCCACGTCGCCGGGAATCACCACCACTGCCACGCCCTGTTTCAGGATCGCGGTGCGCATCGCCCGGTGCAGCACCTCCGGCATCTGCGCCGGATTGCTGATCAGTTCGACATAGTGGCTGCATTCGCGGAACAGCTCCTGCGGATGGGTTTCCTGGAAGTAGCCCAGGCCGATCTCGGAAGAAGGGATATGCGCGGCGATCGCCAGCACCGGCTGATGGCTGCGATGGCAATCGAACAGGCCGTTGATCAGGTGCAGGTTGCCCGGCCCGCAGCTGCCGGCGCAGACCGCGAGCTTGCCGCTCAGCGCGGCCTCGGCGCCGGCCGCGAACGCGGCCACCTCCTCGTGGCGCACGTGCATCCACTGGATGCTGTCCATCTGCCGCAACGCATCGGTCAGCCCGTTGAGACTGTCGCCGGTGACGCCCCAGATGCGTTCGACCCCGGCGCTGTGCAGGGTTTCGGCCAGATGCCGGGCGATGCTGAGTTTCGGCACGTGCGCTGCTCCGCGGGAGGGGAGTGGGAGCGTCCCACGGGCCGCGTAAGTCCGGCGTCACGGAGCGGCCGGCGCGCTGCCAGCGCGCCGGCGTGGGTCCGCATGGCGACGTCAGTGGCTGCAGTCGCCGACGCGCGCCACGCTGCCGGCGGATGCAGGGTGCGCGGCGGCCGGCTCCGTCGCATCGCTCAGGAACCGGTTCAGCGCCTTGCTGTAGTGGTGGACATTCGCGTGATAGCCATAGAAACGATTGGCGGAGGGCTGGGGCGGCGCTCCGTCGCGGCCGTCGTCCGGCTTCAGGCCCAGGCTGATACGCACCAGGCCGGTGCCATGCAAACGCACCGTCTTGAGGTTGTCGACCAGGTTGCGGCGCGGCGCATGCGCCGCATTGAGCGTGATGATCACGCCATGGGATGACCTGAGATCGTAATGCGGGCTGTCCGCGAGCGCATGCTTCACCTGCGCCCGATTGAACAGCGCCGGGTCGGCCAGGACCAGCGATGGCGGATGGCTGAGCCTGCGTGCGCCTTGCAGCCCGGCGGCGAACATCTGTGCCGAGCCGCCGCCCAACGACAGGCCGCAAACGCGCCGTATCCTGACATCCTCTCGCTCTCCCAATGCCTTCGCAACGAGGCTGCCGGCTTCCTTGGCCCACCGATAGACCTGGCCAACGCCGCCCTTGATAGTCGTGCCAATCTGCTGTCTGGCTTCATCGGCCTCACCGTCGAAATAGATATCGACCTCGGTCCTTTCCAACCGGGTGTGCGGATCGGTAACGGTCCTCTCTCTCAGCCACAGGTGGGTATGCTCCGCCAGCCACTGCAACCGTTCACGGTCGCTCAGCGTGATATTCGAATGTGACATCAAACGGGATCGTTTGATGATTTCATTCTCTTCAAGGCAGTCGTAGCGCTTGAACACGCTGTGCAAGCCCATGTCCAGACGCTCGCGCATGTCTGCCAACAGCTGGGCGCGGGCGGCAGGATCGTGCAGCGCGTGCGCGTCGACCGGAGCAAGGTTCAATGCCTGCGCCAGGCTGCCCAGCTGCTGCGAGGACAGCGACTGCAGCGTCGCATCCGGTTGCTTCACCAGCTTGATGTGCTTCACCGCCGATGGCGCCGCGGTGGTCGCTGACGCGCCCGCGGTGGCGACTGGCGGCGGCGTGCCGGCCGCACTGCTGCTGGTGGAGGGCGGCACAGCTGACGACGTGGATGGCGCCGCGCTCGGCGGGCTTCCCGCGACGGCGGCGTCCAACGCTTCCTTGCGCGCTGCATGGCGCAGCAACGCGCCCAATGGACCGCGCGTTCCCGGCGGAAGATCCGCGGTGACGGGAGGGGACATCAGGCTCGCCAAGTCGGCGTGGGTCTGCGCCGGCAAGCTGACCCAACTGGACGCCGCGGTGGGCACCGGCGCGGGACGGCCGGACCGAGTTGCGTTCTGGCGCAACAGCTGCGGACGGCGCGGCAAGCCGTCGACGACCGACGACGATGCCGGATCGTGCGCCGCGGCCGCCGAAGACGTCACGGCCGCGCTCGCTACAGGCGCCGCTGCAGCGGTTGGCTTCTTGCCGAACAGTCTCGAAGGATATGGAAATTTCATCCTGGCCCGCCAATGCAGCGCTTCCCGACCTTTGCGACAACTGCGATCACCAGCATGCGCCAGCGGCGCATGTTTGCACGCATCGGCGCCATCGGCCCACGGCAGGCCTCCGCTGTCTGGACCCGCCGCATACCGTTGCGTTGCCACTTCGTTTCGCAAGAGGCTGCCTGGCAGGCGATACGCAAGCTCTTCGTTTGCCTTGAACAAGGCCTACAAGGCTACGCGTGCGCCATGCCGTGCTTCCCGCGCACAGCCGAAAAAACAACCGCGTTTTCGAAGCAGCGCCTGCCGAACGACCGGCCAGCGGCGTGGCGGCATTGCATGCATGCCCGGCAGCGGGCATGGGCAGCAGCCGAGCGGGCAATGAACCCGCCGGTGTTTTCCGGCTGCGCTCGTGGGGACGGCTACCGACCCCGAACTCAACCCGCGTGGGTCGCCTGCCGCAAGCGGTGGGCATGCTGCGGCCGGCTCGGGAAGGCGTGGCGCACGATCCGCCACATCACCTGGCCGAACTGGCGCGGCAGCGAGCCGGTGTTGTAGTGCTGGCCGTAGCGCGCGCAGATCGCCTTCACCTCCACCGCCAACGCCGCGTAGCGGTTGGCCGGGATGTCCGGGTAGAAGTGGTGTTCGATCTGGTGGCTCAGGTTGCCCGAGAGCACGTTCAGCAGCTTGCCGCCGGCCAGGTTGGACGAACCGCGCAGCTGGCGCAGATACCAGTGGCCGCGCGACTCGCCCTTGATCGACTCCTTCGGGAACGTCTCCGCATCGGCGGTGAAGTGGCCGCAGAAGATGATCACGAAGGTCCATATGCTGCGCAGCACGTTGGCGGTGAGGTTGCCCAGCAGCACGGTCAGGAAGAACGGGCCGGCCAGCGCCGGGAAGATCACGTAGTCCTTCAGGATCTGCCGGCCCATCTTGCGCCCGACCGGCAGAAAGGTGCGGCGCAGCTCGCCGCGCTTCATCTTGCCGGAGAACCAGCGGCCCAGACGCAGGTCCTGGATCGCCACGCCCCATTCGAACAGCAGCGCGAATACCACCGCGATGAACGGCTGCGCCAGGTAGAACGGGCGCCAGCGCTGCTCGGGGAAGATCCGCAACAGGCCGTAGCCGATGTCGTCGTCCATGCCGCGCACGTTGGTGTAGGTGTGGTGCCTGAAGTTGTGCGTCTTGCGCCAGTTGTCGCCGGTGGCGACGATATCCCACTCGTAGGTGTTGCCGTTGAGCTGCGCATCGCCCATCCAGTCGTACTGGCCGTGCATCACGTTGTGGCCCAGCTCCATGTTCTCCAGGATCTTGGACAGGGTCAGCAGCGCCACGCCGGCGATCCACGCCGGCCACAGCACGCTGTGCACGAACGCGCCTAGGAACAGCAGCGCGCGCCCGGCCAGGCCGGTGTAGCGCACCGCGGCGATGATGCGGCGGATGTAGCGCGCGTCGGCCTCGCCCAGGGTGGCGACGGTGCGCGCGCGCAGCGCGTCGAGTTCGTCGCCGAAGGCCTGCAGTTCGGCCGGGGTCAGTGCGCGGTTGCGGGGAACAGCCATGGGCAAGTCCTTCAAAGGTCCAGGATCAGGTCGCTGCTGGCGCTGTTGATGCACAGCTTCAGCATCGAACCCGGTTCGGTGGCGTGCGCGCCGGTGAGCAGGTCGCGGGTCGCCCCGGACTGCTTGCCGCAGGCGCAGCTGTTGCAGATGCCCATACGGCAGCCGTGCTTCGGGCGCAGGCCCTCGGCTTCCAGCGCGCTGAGCAGCGATTGCCCGCGCGGCAGCTGCAGCACACGGCCGCTACGCGCCAGGGTCACTGCGACCGTGCCGTGTTCGGCATCGGCCAGTTGCGGCGGACTGAACGCCTCGGCCTGGAAGCGCGCGACCCTGCCCTCCAGGCGGGTACGCGCAGCCTGCACGAAACCGCCGGGGCCACAGGCCAGCACCTGCGCCTGTTGCAGCCCGGCCAGGTGCGCCAGCGGCAGCGTGTCCACGCGCGGCGCCGGCGCGGCGCCTTCGCCGGTGACCGCCAGGTGCAGGCGGAAACGCGGGTGCGCGGCGGCCAGCGCCTGCAGTTCCTCGACGAAGCAAAACTGGTCGCTGCGTCGCGCCCAGTAGATCAGGTCCACATCGGCGGGCATGCCGGCCGCGGCCAATTGCCGCAGCAGCGCGCGCATCGGGGTGATGCCGCTGCCGGCGGCCAGCAGCAGCCAGCGCCCCTGCGGCGCCGCGGGAAGCACCATGTCGCCGAACGCCTGGCCCAGTTCGAAGGTCTCGCCAATCCGTGCGGTGTCGGCCAGGTACTGGCTGACGCGGCCGCCGTCGATCGCCTTGACCGTGATCGCCAGGCGCCCGCCCGGCAGCGGCGTGGGGCTGTAGCTGCGGGTCAGGCGGCGCCCGTCGATCTCCACGCCCAGCTGCACGTGCTGGCCGGCGCGCAGGCCGCGCCAGTGGCGGTTGGCCTTGAGGATCAGGGTCACCGCGTCGCTGCTGGCGCGTTCGCGCTGCAGCAGCCGCGCGCGCGGGCGCTGCCAGGTCCACAGCGGATGCAGCCGCGTGGACCAGAAATCGAACACCTCCGGCTGCACCCAGGCGCGCAGGGCGCGGGTGGCGGAGCGGGTGGCGGCAGGACGACGGGCAGCATTCATGGCGACCACTATACAGACGCAGATACAGATGTCTATACAGCTGTATATTCACGAAGAGGTTATGATCGCGGCATTGCCACACCCAGTCCGTCCATGACTTCCATCGTTCCCCTACCGCTGCCCGCGGACGCGCTGCCCGCGCGCAAGAGCGCGATCTCGCGCGAAGACCTGCTGGCGGCGGCGCTGAAGCTGATCGGGCCGCACCGCAGCGTGTCCACGCTGAGCCTGCGCGAAGTGACCCGCGAAGCCGGCATCGCCCCGAACAGCTTCTATCGCCAGTTCCGCGACATGGACGAACTGGCGGTGGCGCTGATCGACCTGGCCGGCAGTTCGCTGCGCACCATCATCGGCCAGGCGCGGCGGCGCGCGGCCGGCAGCCACCGCAGCGTCATCCTCAGTTCGGTGGAAACCTTCATGGAGCAGCTGCGCGCCGACGACAAGCTGCTGCACGTGCTGCTGCGCGAAGGCACGGTGGGGTCGGACGCGTTCAAGCGCGCGGTGGACCGCGAGCTGAACTACTTCGAGGACGAGCTGCGCGTGGACCTGATCCGCCTGGCCGCGATCGACCATGCGCCGCTGCACGAACCGGCGCTGGTGTCCAAGGCAATCACCCGGCTGGTGTTCGCGATGGGCGCCACTGCGATGGACCTGCCGCCGGAGAGGGACCCGGAACTGATCCGCCAGATCAGCGCGATGCTGCGCATGATCATTCTCGGCTCGCGCACGATCGCCGCTTCGGCGTAGCCGCATCCGCGTAGCGCATGCGCTGAATACGCGCACGTGGCCGCGGTCAGCGCTCCTGCCCTGAATCGGGTTGCGCGTACGCGCCTGCGCATCGCTCGCCATTCCTGCCGGCCGCAAGGCTGCTAGGGAATGGCGCACAGGACATAGTGGACATGCTATGTGGATAGGCATCCGCCGACCTGCCATATCCGCAATCTGCGGCCAGATCGAGAGCGCGTGAGGAAGACAGCACACGCAACGGCCGGCGCAGGTATACAGTAACCCTACATATTCCACAGGTATGCGCAAGGCAATGGAAAATCCCGCGCTATCTGCGGCTGTTTCCGCGCTGGGACGACAAGCCGCCGTCGGCATCGAGGCATCGGTAGTCGCGGCGTCGGTTGCAGCCACCTGGCAGCAGATCGAACAGGCACTGACCCCGATCCTCGGCGCACGCGGCGTCGCCGCGCTGTTCAAGCGCGCCCTGTTCCTGACCAAGGGCGGTTTCCCGTGGCTGCACGACGCGTTCGTCGCGATCGAGGCATCCAGCGAACACAACGCGCTCGACATTTTTCGCGTGGTGCTGAGCCAACAAAGCGCTGCCACTGCGGCCGCTGGCGCTGGCGCCTTCCTTTCGACCTTTCATGACGTGCTGATCAGCATGATCGGCGCAACCCTCACCGAGCGGCTGTTGCAGTCGGTGTGGGCCACTTTTTCCAGCGGATATCCCGCGCAGGACATCTCTTCATGAGCAGCAAAGTCGCCATTCATTGCCTGCAGACCGGCGTCCCAGGACTTGACGAGGTACTAGGTGGAGGATTGCCCGAGTTCTCGTTCAACCTGATCGCCGGCCCGCCCGGCTGCGGCAAGACCACACTCGCGCACCAGATGATGTTCGCGCTGGCCACGCCCGAGCGGCCGGCGCTGTACTTCACCGTGCTCGGCGAGCCGCCACTGAAGATGCTGCGCTACCAGCAGCAGTTCGATTTCTTCGACACCGCAGCGATCAATGCCACGATCCACTTCGTCAATCTCTCCGAGGAAACCCTGGCAGGCGATCTGGACTTGGTACTGGCGCGCGTCGTCGCCGAGGTGGAGGCGCACGGCCCGGCGCTGGTGTTCGTCGATTCGTTCCGCTCGGTGGCGCTGGCCAGCACTGCCGACGGCAACCTGCACAACAACCTGCAGCGCTTCATCCAGCAGCTGGGCATGCTGATGACCAGCTGGCAGGCGACCACGTTCCTGATCGGCGAATACTTCGTGGAGTCCGATCCCAATCCGGTGTTCACCGTGGCCGACGGGCTGATCTGGTTGCGGCAGAGCGTGCAGCGCAACTCGATGGTGCGCAAGATGGAAATCATGAAGATGCGCGGCAAGCCATCGCTGCCGGGGCTGCACACGTTCCGCATCGACCATTCCGGCGTGCGCGTGTTCGCGCCGGTGCCGGTGCCGGTGCCGGGCGCGCCAGCGCAGCGCAGCGACGCGCGCATGCCGATGGGCGTGCCGGAACTGGATGCGATGCTCGGCGGCGGCCTGCCGCAAGGCTATTCACTGCTGGTGGCGGGTCCTTCCGGCTCCGGCAAGAGCCTGCTCGCCGCCGCCTTCCTGGCCGAAGGCGCGCGCCAGGGCGACAACGGCGTGCTGGTCGCCTTCGAGCGACAGCCGCAGCGTTCGCGCATCCCGGCGCTGGCGGCGTTGATCGCCGGCGGCCAGGTCGGCGTGGTGGACAGCCGCGCGCCGGACCTGTCGATCGACGAGATCCTGCTGATGCTGGTCGAGGAGATCGAGCGGCTCGGCGCCACCCGCGTGGTGATCGATTCGCTGTCGGCGTTCGAGCTGGCGTTGGCGCCGACGTTCCGCGAAGACTTCCGCGAATCGCTGTCGCGCATGGTGGTGGCCTTGGCCGCGACCGGCGTCACCGTGCTGATGACCTCCGAACTGGAAGACCGCTACACCGACCTGCGCTTCAGTCCCTACGGCACCGCCTTCATGACCGATGCGATCATCGTGCAGCGCTACATCGAGGTGGACAGCCGCTTGCGCCGGGTCATGGCCGTGGTCAAGGTCCGCGCCAGCGCGCACTCGGACGCGTTGCGGGAATTCCAGATCGACGACAGCGGCATCATCCGCATCGGCGCGGCGCTGCCGCAGCAGGAAGGCCTGCTCGGCGGGCGGCCGATGCGCAAGTACAGCACGCACGACGTGCTCGACACGGGTTGAGCCGGCATGCACATGCCCCCCGAACAGCCCGCCATCGACGCGGCCCGGCTCGAACTGTCGCAGCTGCGCCGCCAGTCGCTGCTCGCGCGACTGGAACTGGACCGATTGCAGGCGGAACTGAGCGCACTGAAGGACCAAGCGCCGCTCGGACTTGCGACCGATCTTCAGACCGCCAACGAACGCCTGGTGCTATCCATGCTGCGCGCCCAGGCGCAGGTGGTCACCTACCAACTGGCGCTGGACGACGCCAACCGCCAGGCCAAGCGCGACCCGTTGACCGGCCTGCCGAACCGCGAACTGCTGTTCGAACGGCTCAATCTGGCGATCACCACCGCGCACGCGCAACACCACCGCATCGCCGTGCTGTTCCTGGATCTGAACGAGTTCAAGCAGGTCAACGATCTGCTCGGACACGCCACCGGCGACCGCTTCCTGCGCCTGGCCGCCGAACGCATCGGCGAGATCGTCGATGCGCACGTCACGGTGGCGCGTTACGGCGGCGACGAGTTCGTGGTGGTGCTGACCGGATTGAGCAGCGACGCCTATGCTGCGGCGACCGCCACGGCGCTGATCGAAGCCTTCGAACGGCCCGCGATCGCCGGTGAGGACACGCTGCGGCTCGGCGTGAGCATCGGCATCAGTCTGTATCCGGAGCATGCCGACAGCGCCGAGGCCCTGCTGGCGCATGCCGACGATGCCATGTATTGCGCCAAGCGCCTGTCGACCACGCGCTTCGAGTTCTACGATCCACGCCTGGTCGCCGACCTGCACGCGCATCGCAATGCCCTGGGCGCAAACGCACGCGCGCTCGGCGCAAGGGCGGCATCGGATGCAGATGCGAGCGAGCAGCACGCGCAGTTGCGCCAGGCCAACGAGCGCCTGGTGCTGGCGGCCTTAAGCGCGCAGGAGCTGCACGCCGGCGCGCAGAAGGCCTACCAGCGGCAGAGCGAGTTCCTGGCCTTCGTAGCGCACGAGTTGCGCAACCCGCTGACGCCGATCCGCGCCGCCGGATCGATGCTGGCCACCTTGCCACCCGACGATCTGCTGCGCATGCAACGGATCATCGAGCACGAGGTCGTGCACATGACCCGCCTGATCGGCGACCTGCTCGACCTATCGCGGCTCCACACCGGCAAGCTGCGCCTGGTCCTGGAGGCGATGGACCTGTGCGAGATCGTCCTGGGCGCGGTCGATGCCTGCCGCCCGGCGATCGCCGCGCGCATGCAGACCCTGGCGTTGACCATCCCCGAGCACGCGCTGATGATGCACGGCGACCGCGTGCGCTTGTCGCAGGTGGTGCGCAATCTGCTCGACAACGCCTCCAAATACACCGCCGAACACGGCCGCCTGACGCTGGACCTGCAGCAGGTCGCCGACCAGGCGCTGCTGGTCGTCTCCGACACCGGCATCGGCATCTCCGCGCAGGCCTTGCCGCTGGTCTTCGAACCGTTCGTGCAGGACATGCACGCGGTCGGTTTCGACAGCGCCGGCATGGGCATCGGACTGACCGTGGTCCGCGAGATCGTGACCGCGCACGGCGGCATGGTGGTCGCCACTAGCGCCGGCGTGGACGGCGGCAGCACGTTCCGCGTGTCGCTGCCGCTGTAGAGGCCCGCTGCGGCACGCGCTCCCGCGGCCGCACACGCGGCGATGACGCGGTCTTGGCCGATTCTTTACCCGCACCTGCGCAAGGTGATGCTTCCCCCGAAGCAGGACATCGCCATGCCGGTTCCGAATTATCCCTACCCGCCCTTCAAACCCCAGCAGCAGTCGTTTCCCGGGCTGACCGACAAGATGGATCCGAGACCGGACCACGGCGAGGACAGCTACGTCGGCCACGGCCTGCTGCAAGGCAAGCGCACGCTGATCACCGGCGGCGACAGTGGCATCGGTGCCGCGGTGGCGATCGCCTATGCGCGCGAAGGCGCCGATGTGGCCATCGCCTATCTGCCCAGCGAGCAGCACGACGCCGAGCGCATCGGCCAGTTGATCGAAACTGCCGGGGTCCGCGTGCTGTTGCAGCCCTGCGACATCAGCGACCGCGCGCAGGCGCACCGGTTGATCGAAACCGTGACCGGTGCCTTCGGCGGACTCGACGTGCTGGTCAACAACGCCGCCTACCAACGCTATTTCCACAGCTTCGACGAGATCACCCTGGACGAGTGGGAGAAGACCTTCGCCACCAACGTGCACGCGGTCTTCCACCTGGTGCGGCTGGCGGTACCGCACATGCCCGAGGGCGGTTCGATCATCAATACCGCCTCGGTCAATTCCAAGAAGCCGACACCCAACATCCTGCCGTACTCCACCACCAAGGGAGCGGTGGCGAACATGACCATCGGCCTGGCCGGGATGCTCGCCGACAAGAAGATCCGGGTCAACGCGGTGCTGCCCGGTCCGATCTGGACGCCGTTCATCCCTGCCGGCATGGACGAAGACTCGGTGAAGGAATTCGGCACGCAGACCCCGTTCGGCCGCCCCGGGCAGCCGGCGGAACTGGCCTCGGCCTATGTGCTGCTCGCGGCCGATACGTCCAGCTATACCTCCGGCGCCTTGCTCACCATCGCTGGCGGTGCGGCGACGCTGTAGGTCTATTTCGGACCCGGGACCCGGGACTCGGTAAAACCAAGCGGAACTACTTGCGGCGCGGCGGTGGCCGCGCCCGGTGCAGCGGTCGAGAATGCCGAACTCCTTCTCACGCAAGCGCTCGTCCAGCGCCAGCGCGTATGCCTGCACACCCAATTCTTGGCCGATCGTGCGCATGTCTGTTGCGCGCGCAGGAATGGCCGACGCCGACAGCGGGCAGCGCGACGCACGCATCGCATTCAGTGTCTTCATCGCGGCGTGGATGCCGCTCTCGCGCTGCGTTCACCGTGCATTGAATCGTCACTAACGCGCGGAGGTCTAGCTTGGTTCGCACAAGGGAAGACTTCCCGCACACGTCATCGACCTACACGTTGGAGCAATGTTCATGACCCGAAGCAATACCGAGCGCCTGTTGAAATGGCTGCAGGACGCCTACGCGATGGAGCAAGAAGCGAGCACGATGCTGACAGCCACTGCCGGACGCCTGGAGCACTATCCGCAACTGAAGGCGCGCATCGAGCAGCACATCACCGAAACCAAGGGCCAGTCCGAGCAGGTCAAACGCTGCATCGACCTGCTCGGCGGTACCACGCCCGCCATCAAGGGCGCGCTCGCCAGCGTAATGGCGACGGTTCACGCGGCCGGCAATTCGATGATGAGCGACGAAGTGGCCAAGAGCCTCGGCATCAGCTACGCATTCGAACACCTGGAAGTCGCCAGCTACCGCGCGCTGGTGATCGCCGCCAAGCAAGCCGACCAGCCGCAGATCGCCGAGATCTGCAGCGCCATCCTCGACCAGGAAATCGCAATGGCCGAGTGGCTGATCGAACACCAGGAAGCGACGGTCCTTGCATTCCTGGAACGCGAACGCACCGACGCCGAGACGGCCAAGCGTTGAGTCCGCGCACTTCCCCGCACCAACCATCCCAATCACGGAGATCCATCGACATGGCCATCAAGACCATCGACGACCTGTTTCTGCACGAACTGTCCGACATCTACAGCGCGGAGAAGCAGCTGACCAAGGCGCTGCCGAAACTGGCCCGCGCTTCCACCAATCCGGCCCTGCGTGCGGCGTTCGAAGCGCATCTGGAGGAAACCCAGGGCCAGATCGAGCGTATCGACCAGATCGTGGAAAAACTCGAGCTGCGCCTGAAACGCATCAAGTGCGCGGCGATGGAGGGCCTGGTGGAGGAAGGCAAGGAAGTGATCGAATCGATCGAGGCCGGCCCGGTGCGCGATGCGGCGTTGATCGGCGGCGCGCAGAAGGTGGAGCACTACGAGATCGCGTCCTACGGCACGCTGGCGGCAATGGCCAGGCAACTGGGCAAGACCGATGCGCTCAAGCTGCTGCTGGAGACGCTGCAGGAAGAGAAGTCCACCGACGAAAAGCTGACCCTGCTCGCCGAGCAAGGCGGCAACCAGGCGGCTGCGCAGAAGCGCAAGGCCGCCTGATCGCCCCACCGCGGCGCCGATTCCCGGCGCTGCGGGTTTTTATAGCCAGACGTCCCCACCGGCCAGGCGCCCCATCGTCCGTCATCGTGGCGTTACCGTGGGCGGTACTCCAGGAGATATTCGATGTTCATGCACAACAAGCGGCTGATGTACACGGTGCGCGTGGCGCAGCCGGATCCGGCGCTGGCCTCGCTGATGCTGGAGCAGTTCGGCGGCCCGCAAGGCGAGTTGGCCGCGGCCATGCGCTATTTCACCCAGGCCATCGGCGAGGTCGATCCCGGCCGCAAGGACCTGCTGTACGACATCGCCACCGAAGAGTTGAGCCATCTCGAAATCATCGGGTCGATCATCGCCATGCTCAATCAGGGCCACAAGGCGGTGCTGTCCGAGGGCATGGTCGAGGCCGAACAGATGCGCAACCTGACCAGAAACAACACCACCAGCCAGACCCAGCAGATCCTGTACGGCGGCGGTCCTGCCCTGGTGAATTCCAGCGGCGTGCCGTGGAGCGCGGCCTATGTGGATTCCATCGGCGAACCCACCGCCGACCTGCGCTCCAACATCGCCGCCGAGGCACGCGCCAAGATCGTCTACGAGCGACTGATCAACGTCACCAACGATCCGGGCATCGTCGATGCCTTGAAGTTCCTGATGACCCGCGAGGTGGCGCACCAGAAGTCGTTCGAAAAGGCGCTGTACGCGATCGAGCCGAACTTCCCGCCGGGCAAGCTGCCGGGCGAGCCGATGTTCACCGACACGTTCTACGACATGTCGCAGGGCGACGGCGACATCAACGGCCCGTGGAACAGCGGCAGCCAGTGGCAGAAGGTGTCAGACCGCAACCACCAGGCGGCCGTGGACGGCGGCAGTGGCGTGCCGAGCGTGGGCCTGACTCCGGCCGAGGAAAGCGCGTTGCAGGCATTAGCGGCACGCACCGTGTCGCAGCAGGACAGCGATCCGACCACCGGCGCCGACCTGGGCGCAGGTCCGGGCGCGGGCTCGACCAAGGGCAACATCACCCTGTGATCGCACGGCGCGCAGCGGCGAGTGCTTCGCTGGCGCTGCCGGTTTGCCGGGACACCGACCATGCCACGCCTGCAACGCAGGCCGCCTGTAGGAGCGGTTTCGGCCGCGACAGGCATTCTCGATAGCGCCCGGTCGCGACCGAAGTCGCTCCGACAATTTGACATCATCGGAATCGACGCTGTTCCCGAATCGAATGCGTACACTCGCTCGCGCCTACGGTATGCACGGCGCAATGCAGCATGCACGAAGACGCACGCTGCCTGCCTCGGAACGCGGAAGGCCAGGCAGTGACGCCCGCTCAGTCGCCGGTCTGCGCGTGCGGCGCGCGCACCGGCTTGGACTGCGGCGAATCCTTCTGCCGCAGCCAGATGGTCAGCGCCACCAGCGCGAACACGGCCAGGAACTCGCTCTGCCAGTTCTGCATCGACTCGAACCAGAACTGCGCGCCGGTCACATGCTCGAACAACGAAATCGAAGGCAACCGCTGCATCGCCCGCTCTGCCAGTTCGTGCCGCCAACTGCCCAGCGCATGCAGCACGAAGCTGCTCAGGAACAACACGCCGAACGCCAATACCAGCGAGTGCTCGTACACCTTCAGCCACACGCCACCGGCGCGCACCGGCCACGGCGTGGGCCCTGGCGCGATGGTCTCGTGCTCATCCTCGGGCGACAGCGACCGCGATTCGGCCGAACCCCACTGCCGCAGCTTCACCGTCAGCAGCACATACATGCCCATCTGCAGGAACTCGCTTTCCCGGTTCTCGAACAACGCGCCGATGAAATGGCCGCTGTGCAGATATTCCCAGAACATCAGCGGCGCCTGCCGGTACTGGCGCAATTCGTCGTTGTAGGCGAAGTGGCCGCTGAACGCCTGGCCGGCCATGAACAACAGGGTCAGCCCCAACAGCACCAACGACAGGCCATTGCGTTTCCAGAACATGGGCGATTGCCTCCTTCCTGCGCTACGCGCGGTTGTGCGGCGGCGGATGTGTGGCAAAAAATATGCGAGCGCGAGCGGGAAGAACGGATCAAGAACTCACCTGCCGCGAGCATGCAGTCGCCAAGCGCATGCGCGCACACCGCGGCGTACGCCCCACTTCTTCACCTGCGCTTGCCGGCCATGCGCCCTAAGCTGCAACGACGCAAGGCGAGAGACCGATGAGACGCTTCGTCCAGGCCTTCGGCGTCGAGGATGTCCTGCCCGCGCGGCTGGACCCGCCATTGCGCGCAGCGCTTGCGGCATTCCCCGACCACTACAACCTGGGCAAGGGCGACATCGCCTCCGTGATCTTGTGCCACGAAGGCATTGCCGGGGTGCAGCGTCTGCAATGGGGCATCGTGCCGCGCTGGTCGAAGACGCCGCACACGCCCTACACCACCGTCACCGCGCGGCTGGAACGCGCCGCGCGCAGCCGTATCTTCGCCGCACCGTGGAAGAGCCAGCACTGTGTGATCCCGCTGTGCGGTTATTACAAGTGGGACCGCAGCCGCAAGCCGGCGCAGCCTTACTACATCCACCATGCGCAGGGCGAGGTGCTGCTGGCGGCCGGACTGTGGGAACGCTGGGAACGCGGCGAGCCAGCCTTGCTCAGCTTCAGCGTGCTGACTCACGCCAATCCCGCGATTCCCGCGCCCCTGACCGCGGACGGCCCGATCTTCCTGAGCGGTGACCGCTGGCGCAGCTGGTTGTGCGGACCGCGCCTGTTCCCCACCGCGTTCCTGGTACGGGCGCCGCAACCGACGCTGACCGCCTATCCAGTGTCATCGGCGTATCGGCAGCGCGAACGCAACGACTACACCTTGCTGGAACCGGTCGACGCCGCTGCCGCATGGCTAGACGATGGCGCCGATGCGGAAGAAGACGAGGACGACGACAGTGCGTGACCCGCACGCCGGCGGCGGCAGTCGTTGCGCGTTCGCAGCTACCGCTGCCGCGCGCAGCTGGATGTAGCGGCGCCAGGGCTCGCCTGCACCGCAACGACGACGCCGATGCGTTGCCGCATCGGCGTCGTCAGCAGCCAGTCCCTCGGTTACCGCCGTGGCGCAGGCTCAGAACTCTTCCCACTCCGCGCTTTCCACCAGCGTGCCGCTGGGCTTACTGCGCGCCAGCGGACGCGGCGCCGGTGCGGACGCTTTTTTGATCGGCGCGCGCGCGGCCACCGCCCGGCCAACCGGCGGCTGCGCCGCCAGCGGCCGGGACACGGCCGCAGCGAGCGGCTGGGCACCACCGGCGAGACGGAACACCGCCACCGCATGGGTCAGGTCCGAGGCCTGGTCTTCCATGCTCTTCGCCGCCGCAGTGGCTTCCTCCACCAGCGCCGCATTCTGTTGCGTGGCCTCGTCCAGCTGCATCACCGTCTTGCTAACCTGCTCGATGCCCGAGCTCTGCTCGGCGCTGGCCGCGGAGATCTCGGCCATGATGTCGGTGACCCGCTTCACCGAGGTCACCACCTCGGCCATGGTGGTGCCGGCGCGCGCGACCAGGGCCGTGCCCTGCTGCACTTCCTGCACCGAGTCGGAGATCAGCGTCTTGATCTCCTTGGCCGCCGCCGCCGAACGCTGCGCCAGCGAGCGCACTTCCGAGGCGACGACAGCGAAGCCGCGGCCCTGCTCGCCGGCACGCGCCGCTTCCACCGCAGCGTTCAACGCCAGGATGTTGGTCTGGAACGCGATGCCGTCGATCACGCCGATAATGTCGGCGATGCGCGTGGAGGCAGCGCTGATCGAGGCCATCGTGGTGACCACGTCCTCGACCACGCGGCCGCCGCTCTCGGCCACTTCGCCGGCGCCCAGCACCAGCTGGTTGGCCTGGCGCGCGCTGTCGGCGTTCTGCTTGACCGTGGAGGTCAGCTCTTCCATCGACGCGGCGGTCTCTTCCAGGCTCGCCGCCTGCTGCTCGGTGCGCACCGACAGATCGCTATTGCCGCTGGCGATTTCGCCGGCCGCGGTGTTGATCGACTCGACCGAGCGCTGGATGCCTTGCACGATGGTGGTCAGCTGTTCGGCGGTGCGGTTGGCGGCATCGGCCAGCTGCCCGAACGCGCCCTCGTAGCGCACCTCCACGCGCTGCGACAGATCGCCGTCGGCGATCGCGCCCATGATCCGGCCCACATCGGTCAGGCCGCTTTCGGCCTGCCGCATCAGCCGGTTCAACGCTTCCACCATTTCCTTGAACGCGAACTGGTAGCGCGCTTCGTCGCCGCGCGCGGAGAAATCGCCGCGCGCTGCCGCATCGGCCAGGCGCGCGATGTCGCCGTTGATCGCCGACAGATTGCGCTTCACCGCATCCAGCGCCTCGTGCAGCGCGGCGCGCTGGCCCGGCAGGCGGCGCATGTCACGGCGCAGATCGCCGCGGCCGTACTCGCCCATGATCGCCATCGCCTCGATGATCGCATCCAGGTGTTCGAACAGCGCGGTGTTCATACCGCGCGCCAGGGTGCCGTAATCGCCGGGGAAATCCTCCGGCATGCGGTGACTGATGTCGTCGCCCTGCTGCAGCTGCACCAGCGTCTGCATCTCGCCGTTGAAGCGCTGCAGCTGGGTCTGCATCTGCTGCATGCTGGTCATCAGCTGCCCGGTCTCGTCGCGCGACTCCACCTTGATCGTATTGTCGAAACGGCCCGAGGCGATGGCCTCCGCGGTGCGCGTGGCCGCGCGCAGCGGGGTGACGATGGCGCTGGCGATCAGCCAGCACAGGCCGACGACCATGCCGACCAGGGCAGCGCCGATGATGGTCAGGATCTTGGTGAAGCCCAGCGCCTCGACCTGGATGTCCTCGGCGTACACGCCCATCACCAGCACCCAGTTCCACTGCGGGTACAGCTTGGCGTAGCTGATCTTCGGCAGCTGTTCCTTCTTGCCCGGCTTGGGCGAGGTGTAGTAGCTGAAGCCATCGCCGCTGGTCACTGCGGTGCGGATGTCGCGGTACACGTATTCGCCGGCATCGCTCTTGTAGTCGGTCATGTCGGTGCCGACCTTGCGCTTGGGATGCATGAGGATGCGCATCTGCGGGTCGACGATGAAGAAATAATCGACGCCGCCGTTGGTCTTCATGTCGGCCAGCGCAGCCTTCGCCGCCTGCTTGGCCTGCGCCTCGGTGATCTCGCCGCGCTTGGCCTGTTCGGCGTAGTGCTGCAACACGCTCATGCCCATGTCGACCTGGGTCTTCACGGTCTGCTTGCGCGCATCCACCAGGTCCAGATACTGCAGGCGCGCAGCGGCGACCGCGAGCAGGATCACGCCGATGGCGAGCAGGGTGCACAGCACGACGAACTTGCGCGTCATCGGCAAGTTGGCGATGCGGCGACGCAGGAAAAGAACGGGGCTCATGGCGATCCTGGGCGATATCGAGGTATGTCTGTTGATATCGGCCACAGTTGTTTGAAACTTAACGGCTGGCGGCGCCGGAAAAAACAAAAATTCGTGACCGAATATGCGCTTTGAGTTGCGGTAACGACAGTGACACGCCACATTCAGGTTAAAGTGGCGCAGCGTTGCAATGGCTTTCAGGCAACCGATGCGACGCGCTGGCGCTGCGCCACGTCTACGCCAGCATCGCCATGCCAGAGCAGGCGATGGAAATCGAAACCGAACTGCAGGCGCGGCTTCACCACGTTGAAATAGGGCGACACGTCGAAGTCGCGCGGCAGGTACAGGCTGTGATGGCGGTTGTGCAGGATCTCCGCATCCTGCGCGTCGGGTGCCGGCACACTGCCGATGTCCGGCAGGATCGGATAGCGGATCGAGCCGAAGGCCTGCGCCAGCAGCGTCGAGCAGATCGCCTTGGTCGGCTCGCCGCTGCCCAGTTCCAGGAAGCGGCGCTTCACCGACGACGGTAGAGGTGGCGTACGGATCAGGTAGCGCGCCAGGTCGAAGATGTTCTTCAGGTCGTAGCTGTTGCCGACGCGGCTGACCATGTAGTCGACCACCGCGTCGATCTCGTCGGCGCCCAGCCCCACCGGGCGGCAGATGCGCGTATGCAGCCCGGCGAAGTCGCTGAGGCCGACCACGCGCACGCCGACGTTGATGTCCACGTCGCAGAAGGTCGGCGCATCCGCGTCGGCTGCCGCTCCCAGGTGATCGCCGATGTACAGCGCCGCGTGCGACCAGGTGGACTGGCTCAGGTATTTGATCGCGGTGGAGAAGCGGCTATTGCCTTCGACCAGTAGTACATCGCCCTTGCGCAAGGTCGCCTGCAGCAACTGCGGCGGACTGGTCGGCAGTTCCGAACGGTGCCGGCGCGGCTTGGACAGGAACTTGGCCAGGTGGCGACCCAGCAGGCGTGGCAAGGACAACATGCGCGTGACCTCATGGACGGCCCGATCCGGGCGGCGAAAGCGGCGTCGCTTCCCCATGATGGCGGCGCTGCCGGGGAATTCTTGAGCGCTGCCCGGCCGGCATCAGCGGCTCCCTGTGTTCCCTTCTCCCACCGGGCGAAGGTGGCGCGTGGCGCCGGATGAGGGGACGGGCGCAGCCTCGTGCACCCAAATCCCGCGAGACGCGTCGCGCCGAACCCTCACCCCAACCGCTCTCCCGAGGGGAGAGGGGCTTGAACGCCGCGCCGTCCGTCGTCCCGACCAACCAGCAGCCGCACTTCGATGCGACGATCGCCTCGCACCCGCATCCTGCATGCGTGCGCGCATGCCTGGCGCGATGCCACGCAGCAGCCTCACCGGCCCATTCGTGCACATGACTTGATGCACGCGCCGCACGCGCGCCAATGCGCTGCAATCGTGATCCTGCCGCAGGAGTCCACCATGCGCCTTCGCCCTCTCATGCTGTTCGCGCTGCTGGCTGCGGGCGGCGCCGTCGCTGCAGCCGACGACGACGACGCGGCGGTACGCGCTGCCGATGCGCGCTACTGGCAGGCCTACAACGCCTGCGACATGCGCGCGATGGGCGAGCTGCTCACAGACGACGTGGAGTTCTATCACGACAACACCGGCCTGACCGCCTCCAAACCAGCGGTCCTGCACTCCTTGCGCAACGGCCCCTGCGCCGACCCTGCGATGCACCTGCGCCGCGAAGCGGTCGCCACCAGCCTGAAGTTCCATCCGCTGGCCGGCGGCTTCGCGCTGCTGTCGGGCACGCATCGCTTCTACGTGCAGCGCAACGGCAAGCCCGAATCCCTGGACGGCCAGGCCGAGTTCACCAATCTCTGGCAGGCGGTCGATGGCCACTGGCGCATGCGCCGCATCTACAGCTATGCGCACGGCGCGGCGGCGTACGTGGCGCCCGCCACGCACCTGACGTTGGCGGGCGACATCCTGGCCGGTTACGCCGGCACCTATCGCGGCAAGAAGGTCGGCGACATCCGCGTGGCAGTGGAAGGCGACCATCTGAAGCTCACTGCCGGCGCGTTGGTCGTCACCCTGCGCGCCGAATCGCCGACACGCTTCTTCGCCGAGGAACGCGACCTGCGCTTCGTGTTCGCGCCGGCGACGGACGCAAGCGTGCGCCAGCTGAGCGTGTACGAGAACGGCGCCATCGTCGAGACCGCAACCGCACAGTGAAGCAGCAGCGGCGACATCGCCCACTGCGGTTCAAGGCCGATGCAGCAAGGACACTTCGATGAAGTCGGCCGTGCTGCGTTTCAGATAGATCTGATAAGTGCCCTGCCCGGCAACCGGCACCTCGAAACTGTCGCCTGGCGACAGTCCCGACCGCTCGACCGACGCACCCTCGCGTGGCGTCACCCGCAACCGCGTCTTCGTGCCGTCCGCGCCGCGCGTCGCATTGGCCACCGTCAGTGCGCCATCCCACAAGACGCGGCTGTCGCCCGGCAATAGGCTGAACTCGCTCGATGGCGAACTGGGCGCAGGCTTGCACACGGCCGCCTGCGCTTCGGCCAAACGCCGCTCCAGCGGCTTGACCTCCACGTACTGCACGAAGCCGTAAGTGCCGCCGACCAACACCAGCACCGCCGACACCTCGGCGGCGGCGCGTTTGAACGATAGCGTCTGCCACCATTTCTGCGCAGGTGGTTGCGGTGGCTGACGGTTCACTCGGGCCATGCCCGCCACGCTATCGGCGCCGCGCATGCTTGTCTGTTAGCACCGCTTGCGGCGCAGCACGCCAACGCCTCCGTCTACCTATTGATCCACAGGCCGCGTCCAGCAGCCGGTTCGATCCTGAAAACCCGACCGAGCGGGCCACGGACCCGGCCGGCCATGCAGCCGTCAGGAGCTGGCGGCCGTGCCTGCACTACTTGTTCACCGACGAATCGGCCTCTCCCTTCGTCGCCGCAGCATCCTTGGCCGGGCGGTCACGGTTCTTCTTCGCCCGGGTCACCAGGTACAGGGCGGAGCCGATGAGCAGGATGAACAGCCCGGCGACCCAAGGCATCAATGTGGTGTCCATACGATACTCCTTACGTGTGTGCGGCCACCAACACACCACAGGCGAGGTGAAGGGAGCGCCTAGCGCGTGCCTGGCGACGATCCGGCCGGCAAGCAAGGCGATGTGCTGACGGTCGAATTCAGCGCGCTCGGCATCCCCTGCTTCGGCCTCAACGCCGGCCACGCGTCGCCGCACAGCAAGGCGTTCTCGTTCCGGTGGCCACCGACGACCAAGCGGAGACCGATCGCCTGTGGAACGCGATCACCGGCAACCGCTGCCAGGAAAGCGCCTGCGACGAGTGTCGCTGGAGCACGTGGCCGAAGCGACCCATTTCCGGTGGTCAAAGCCATCGAGCAGGCGAGGCCATTTCCCGCAGGCACAATGGCCGCATTTTTTGCGGCCATCGAAACAGGTAATTGCCGCATCGGCACAAGCGAGCCGTTTTGCGTCGCTTTTTGCAAGACCTGATGCGCTCACCCAGCGACTGTCGCTTGACAGTCAGGCCTCGGCTCGCAATAAATGACCAACTGGTCATTTATTTCAAGGAAGCCCGTCATGACTGAGGTTCTGATCGTTGGCGCCGGCCCTACCGGGCTCACTCTGGCCTTGTGGCTGACCCGGCAGGGGGTGAGCGTGCGCCTCATCGACAAGCACGCCAGCCCCGGCGAGACCTCGCGCGCCATGGCGGTGCAGGCGCGCACTCTCGAGCTGTACCGGCAGGTGGGCATCGCGGACGCGGTCGTCGCCGCCGGCCATCGCACTCCGGCCATGAACCTGTGGGCACGCGGCAAGCGCCGCGCGCGGATCGCGCTGCAGGATTCCGCGGCGGGCCTGTCGCCCTACCCATTCGTGCTGGTGTACCCGCAGGACCAGCATGAGCGCCTGTTGGTCGCCGAACTCCAAGCGCTGGGCGTCGCCGTCGAGCGCACTACCGAACTGCTCACCTTCGAGGACCATGGCGATCGCATCGCCGCGCGCCTGCGCCTGCCCGACGGCAGCGAGCAGACCGCGCAGGCCCGCTATCTGGCCGCGTGCGACGGCGCGCGCTCGCCGATGCGCCAACAACTCGGCATCGGCTTCGAAGGCGGCACCTACAGGCAGGTGTTCTACGTCGCCGATGTCGAACTCGGCGGCCTGCCCTCGATGGACGAAGCGCATATCGCGCTGGGCGACGGCGACTTCATCCTGGTCCTGGCCTACAGCAAGCGCGGGCACTACCGGCTGATCGGCACCGTGCGCGACGCGCGTGCCGAGCGTGCAGAAAACCTGACTTTCGCCGACGTCAGCCAGGACGCCATCGGCAACCTCGGCGTGCGCATCGAGCAGGTCAATTGGTTCTCGACCTACCGCGTGCACCATCGCGTCGCCGACAGCTTCCGCCGCGGGCGCGTGTTCCTGCTCGGCGATGCCGCGCACGTGCATAGCCCGGTCGGCGGCCAGGGCATGAACACCGGCATCCTCGACGCCATCAACCTATCCTGGAAACTCGCCGACGTGCTCAAGGGCCGCGCATCCGACACCGTGCTCGACAGCTACGCCGCCGAGCGGCAGGCCTTCGCCCGCACCCTGATCGCCACCACCGACCGCGCCTTCACCCTGATCACCGCCGAAGGTAGCGTGGCGAGTTTCGTCAGGACCTACCTCGCCCCGACCCTGGCCAGCCTGGCCTACCGGCTGCGCAACGTCAGCGAGCTGATGTTCCGTACCGTCTCGCAGACGATGCTGCACTATCGCGACAGTCCATTGAGTGCCGGCAAGGCCGGCGCCGTCGCCGGCGGCGATCGCCTGCCGTGGGTGCGCACCGAAGACACCGACAACTACGCAGCGCTGCCGCAGATCGGCTGGCAGTTGCACGTCTACGGCAGCGCACCGCCCGCACTGCAGGCCTGGTGCGATGCCCGCGACATCGCCCTGCGCGTGTTCGCCTGGCAGCCTGGACATCACGCTGCCGGCTTCGCGCAGGACGCGGCCTATCTGGTGCGTCCCGACGGCTATGTCGCCTGCGCCGCGGCCGATGCGTCGCGCGCGGCACTGGATGCGTATCGTGTGTCCCGCGGCTACCGCCAGCACTGAGCATCGAAACCGCATGACGCAACCGACCACACCCAAATGGAAACGCCGCAAGGACGACCGCCCTGCGGAGATCCTGAGCGCCGCGCTGGATGCATTCGCCGAGAACGGTTTTGCCGAGACCAAGCTGGCCGACGTGGCGAAGCGCGCGGGCGTGGCGAAAGGCACGCTATACCTGTATTTCGACACCAAGCAGGACCTGTTCGCCGCCGTCGTGCGCCATGCGCTGCTGACCAACCTCGCGCCGATCGAACAAGCCGCCGCAAGCTTCGAAGGCGGGCTCGCCGAACTCGTCCCCCTGCTGCTGAGCCGCGCCGCCCAGCGCATGGGCGACCAGCGCCTGCCCGCGATCCTGCGCATGGTGATCGGCGAGAGCCGCGCGTTTCCGGAACTGGCCCGCATCTGGCACGCCGAAGCCATCGACCGGGTGATGGCCACCGTCGCCGGCCTCATCGAAAAAGCCCAGGCGCGCGGCGCGGCCCCCGCTGGCGATCCCAAACTCTACGTGCTGTCGATCATGGGGCCGATGCTGATGGCGATGCTGTTCCAGCAGGTCTTCGGTAGCGACAGCGCGCATGCGCCGGACCTGCAGGCACTGGCCGAACAGCATGGCCGACTGCTGCTGCACGGGATCGCGCCGCGCGCCGCTGCCTGACGCGCGCAGACCGGAACGCGTCCCCCCTTCCTCGCCGCACAACTGTGCCATTGCCCTCCCATCGCCCCGATCGCACTCCGATGAAAAACCCCCACTACAGCGGCCCCGTCAGCGACCACTTCGATGGCGTGCGCTTCTTCAATCCCGGCCAACCGACCATCGACAACTCGCTGGGAAAGGTCGTGCGCTGGAAAGCCGCCATGGGCACGGTGCGCTGGCCCGCGCAGGTGCCAGTGAATCCAAGCGTTCCGGCGCCGCGGCACGATCGCCTGCACATCACCATGGTCGGCCATGCCACGTTGCTGATCCAGCTGGCCGGCATCAACCTGCTCACCGATCCGGTCTGGTCGCAACGCGCCAGCCCCTCGCAGATCGCCGGCCCGAAGCGGGTCACCGCACCCGGCGTCGCGTTCGCGGACTTGCCGCCGATCGATGCGGTCCTGCTGAGCCACAACCACTACGATCACTTCGACATCGCGACCCTGCGCAAGCTGCATCGAGCGCATCGCCCACTGTTCGTGATGCCGCTGGGCAACGACCGCCTGCTGCGCAACAGCGTTGCCGACGCGCACATCGCCACCGGCGACTGGCACGACCGGCTCCCGATCGGCGCCACCGCGACGGCGACCCTCACCCGCGCCAACCACTGGTCCAGCCGCGGCGTGCGCGACCGCAGGATGGCGCTGTGGTGCGGCTTCTTCATCGAGACGGCGCGCGGTTCCGTCTGGTTCGCAGGGGACACCGGCTATGGCGACGGCGCCATCTTTCGCGAGATCCGCGCCAGGTACGGCACGCCCGATGTCGCGTTGATCCCCATCGGCGCCTATGCGCCGCGCTGGTTCATGGCGCCCCAGCACATCGACCCCGCCGAAGCCGTGCGCATCTTCCAGGACACCGGCGCCCGGCACGCCCTGGGCATCCACTGGGGCACCTTCCAACTCACCGACGAGGGCCGCGAGGAGCCGCGCGAGGCGCTATCGGACGCGCTACGCCAGGCCGGCATTGCCGCGGCCAGATTCATCGCCGCCGAGCCCGGGCAGGTCTTCGACTTCGACGATTCTGCGGCGTAGCGCGCTGCGCCGGTCGTTCCCCGTCAGTCGATGTCGTCGTCGATGTAGATGTAGATGTCGGTGTCGATGTCGAAGATGCCCATGGTGTGCATCCGCAGGTAGCGGTGTACGGATCGCCTACGTTTCGTCCCTGGTCACGCAATCGCCACCGGCCCAGTGCCTGCACTGATCCGCCCGCGGACGCACTGGCGTCGCAGTCCATGGCGCCGCTACCGCCTGCGGTACCGTGGCCCGCAGGCCACGGGCGACAGGCAAAAAAAACCCCGCCGAAGCGGGGTCATGCCGTGCGGCTGGAGCGCATCAGACGCTGGACATCACGCCGATGCTGAAGCCGGAGACCTGGCTGATCCGTCCGCGCCACAGGCAGCCATTGACCGGAAACTCGCCGCCCGTGGCCACGACCCGCGCATCGGCGAGGTGGACGAAGGTCGCCGGCTTCAGCTCGCTCTGATCGTAGATGTCGCGGTAGGGCTGGAAGCGCTCCTGCAGCGGCTCGACCAACTCGTCGGGCGCCACCTCGGTGATCGACTCCGTCAGCCGCTGCATGAACTCCTTGCCGCCGATCAGCATGCCGGAGATGGTGCTGCCGCCCACCGTCAGCGTCAGCCCGATCTGCACGCCCAGGTTCGCGATCGCCACCAGATCCTGCAGCAGATAGTCGGGATGATGCGCCGCGGCGAGCAGCGCATCGGTATCCAGCGCCGCGGTCGATTGTGCTTCGTGTTCTGACATGTGTCCTCTCCCTTGCAGTCGCCACGGCAATCCCATGGTGCATTGAGGGTATACAGATCCGTCGGCGCCCGCATGACGACGCCGTCTCATCGTGATAGCGGGCAGATTGAGGCGCCTCTCAATCGCCGCCCACGCCATCCTCAACGTGAGCCACCTCCTGCTGCCGACTTACCCCGCCCTGGCGTGAGCCACGCGCGGCAGGAAGGTCTGCAGAAATTCCACGGACGCCGCCGCCACGGCCCCGGCGATCGGCGTTTTGTGGGGTGAGCCGATGGCGTGGGCGCCCGCGGCAAACCCCTGCGCGCGCCGGTTGGCCGGGGGTGTCCCGAGCGCATCGAACATCGCCAGCATTGCGGGCACGCAGGCCGTCTGGTCTTCACCGCCTTCCGTATCCCGGTAATAGCCCAGGTACACAGGGCACCGCACCCGGGGCCACGGAGGCACAATAGTGTTCTTTCCGAATGTCTCGCGCAGTGCCCGGAAGCCGTCCGGATGGACGGTGTCGGACCAGTACGCGAGGACGGCCTGCGACCTTGGCCGGGGGTCTTTCCAGGGATCGTGCCCAGCACACAACTGATCCAGCAGCGCGGGATCGGCGGCCTGCACGCCAGGCGACCACGCCACGACCGCGGCCACGTCATCGGGCCTGGTGGCGGCGAGCCACAGGCCGAGGGTAGCGCCGAGGGAGGACCCGACGATGGCCACGGCCTCCCCCATCGCGCGAGCGCGGTCCAGGGCCTGCATCGCCGACGCTTCTAGGCGCTCCGCGGTCAGCCCACGCATCGCATCGGCGGCCACCTCGCCGTGTCCTGGCCAGCGATGGACGTAGAGGTTGGCGCCCACTGCGTCGGCCATCTGCTCGGGCAGCTCGCCGGCCTCCCCGGGGCTTGCCGTGAAGCCATGGAGATACAGCAGCGCAACGGGTGTACGAACACCGGCGCCCAGGCGCCATCGCTCTCTCGCTTCGTTGCCAGGTTTCACACGTTGCTCCCAAGTCGTCGCTTGGCAGCATGGTGCCTGATGGCGCCATGCGCGTTCTTCAACGCGTGGATCTGGTCGAAGATGCTCTCGTCGCTTGTTTCAGGCACCTGGATCGTGCACGTGCCGATGCAAGGCTCGATCTCCCGAAGCACTGCCGCCACATAGTCGGGAACGCTGTCCGAATTGAGGCTGAGCATCAGGTCGAGCATCGAGCCTGGCTGCACTCGAGGCGGGGCATGGGATGTCGTCGTCGTTGCGGGCCAACAATGCGAGTTGCCGCACCGCCCTGGCGCCGGCGCGGCAACTCGGGTTTTTGCAAGAGCGTGTTGACGACGGATGGCATCGGGCCATTCCTCAGATCAGCTAAAGCAGCCAGCGCGTTCTTGATGTGCAGGCCGCTGCGCCGGTGCGGCCGGCGCCACCCGTCTACAGATCGAGACGGAAACCGACGCTTCACCGACAGACATCGCCATGACGTTGCCCTGCTTTCTTGCGAGAACGGCGACACGATCACCATATCTGGCAACCGTGCGCCGGCGTGGCGGCAGGCGACGTCGACAGCGCACCACGGCGGAACCGCCGAGGCCGGCGGGGCGGGGCGGTGCACGACGGCCGCTCCGCCAAGTGCTCTCCCTGCTGCGGGGCGGCTATGGCGCCGATCTGGATCCATGGCGCGTCTTCGCGGCAAGCGGCGCCACCGGCACGGCCGTGATCAGCAAGGCGCCATTGGCCATCGTGATGCGCACCTTACCGCCCACCGCGAAGCCGAGGCCTTCCAGCCACAGGCCATGCAAGCGCAAGCTAGGCACCTGCCGCCCGACCCGCATGCTATTGAAGTCCACATCATAGTAGCGATAGCCGATGGTGCATTGCGTCGGCCGGCGCGGGATCGAGCGCCTGGGCGCGGCAACCTTGTCGGCATCGGGACACAACGGCGGCGCCGACGCGCCAGGCAGCGGCTCGGCGGCAATCGCATCCAAGGGATCTGGGGATTCGAGCTTGAGCCAGCAGGGTGGCGCCTTGGCGGCGCGGCGAGGGGATTTGGTCTTTAAACGAGCGGCAGCACTACCGGACATGATGTCCTCCATTTGAGTGGGAGTCGCCAAGTGATTTCGGGAGACCAAACCCGGCTGCGGAATTTGCCGCAGCGACTAGATAGTTGCTCGGCCAAAAGAGGCTGTCAACGTTTAAAGCAGGACGCCTGTAGACATTTGCAGGACATCTTGCGGGAGCGGAGTAAGTCAACCTGACCCCGATACCGGATCCGCCTAGTTCCGCTTCATCCCAGGAATTCGCGCAAGACCTCAGTTTCGTACCCCACGAAAGAATTCATGAATTGAATAGGCGAAGCCACACCGACTTTCTTCTCATGATGTCGCTGCGCTGCGCTAAAAGGAACCAAAAGAAATCTTCAAAGTGCGGAATCAGAGGAAGCTTCTCGCCTCGCTCGACTTCCTTCTTATGCGCAACCCTCCCCATTTCCTCCAGAAGATTATGGACCGGACGAAGCATTTCGACGATTCTCCATATAGCAATATGAGAGGACTTTTTACCTATACGCCTACGATTCAACTGATCAAACACGGTCATCGGATGGCCATTCGAATCTAATAACCAGGTGTATACATTGGCAATCCCCTGGCGATCCATTGAGTACATAAGCGACAGCGCCTGCCTCTCTCGCACGCCCCAGGGAGTGAATTTGTCGTAGAGGGCCCCACATACACCCCACCACTCATAGAGCGGAGATTTCGACGTACTACCAACATCTGACTTAGAAATCTCGTCTAGATTGAAATACCTAGTTGAGACAGCAAAACGCGAGAGGAAGCCCATAATTTCTTCATCCACTTCCAACTTCTTTTCCTGTTTCGCCAATGGACGATACGTCGCCCTGAGTGCATCGCAAATTCCAAGCAAGCTCTCGATGTCGTGCCCGTATGCCCTGAGTTGTCTCTTGGTGGGCGCCTTAAGATCGTTCCTGATCATGTGATCCACCACCACGGCCAGCTTTAGAATTCTTTCTATGCCAATAGAGAGGTGAAAGAAGGCAGAGTAGAAGTATCCGTCCTTGTCCGCATCAAACTCCGCCTTCAGGAGAAGGTCAAACCCGGAAAGGATCGAATTCTTCGCCAAATGAGCCTCTTGAAGCAGCAGTGAAAATTGTTTTGAGAATCTCATAGATCGCACGAAAGAAGCACTCCTTACTCGTTATTTAGTCACAACATCTTTGTTAGCCTGAACTTGCATCGCACAAGGCTTCCCAATTGCAAGAACGGGGTAAGATTCACTTCCAACGCCTCATATTGAAGAGCGCATAATTAACCGATTCATATTGACTTCTAACCCTGGCTTTTTCCCATAGCAGACAACTTCCAATTGCCTTTACGCATATGCCCGTAGGCGATCATGGCAACGGCTCCCACGCATTGACGATGGGAACTCCCGTGGGCTCGAAATCAGCGACATTGCGCGTAACCACTGCCATGCCATGCGCCAGCGCCGTCGCCGTCGCCGTCGCCGCGATAAGCGCATCGCGCTCGCCACGCTTGTCGGGTACATGCAGCCGAGCGCAGCGTTGCGCCACAGCGATATCGATCGGCAATGTACGCCCGGAGAACTCGGGCAATACGTGCTGTTCTAACCAAGAGCGCAGCATGGCGCCCTGGGTGGCGTCCTTGCGCTCAATCGACAGGACGCCAAGCTCCAGCTCCATGACGGTGATGGCCGAGATGAAGAGATCGGCGGCATCGACGCTTTCTGCCCATGCCGCCACATTCGCATCCGCTTTACCGAGCCGTACCTTGCGCAGCTCGGACAGCACGTGGGTGTCGAGCACGTACATCACGAGAGATCAGCCGGCCGGGCTCCAATCGTCACGCGCGGCGGCTCGAACTCGATGTCTGCAACGCCGGGCATCGCCAGTGCGTCGGCAATGTTGCGCCGCTGCCTGGTCAACCGTTGGTAGTCCTCGAAGCTCAACAGCACGTGCGCAGGCTTGCCGCGGTCCGTGATGAACACCGGGCCGCTTTTGGTGGCCTTCTTTGCCCGCGTCACGTCCAGGTTCAGTTCCCGACTGGATAGGGTTGTGATGATCATAGAGCACTCCCTGCCTCAGCCCGATGTAGTTACGTTACTACAATGAAGATTGTCGGCAAACGACTGACCAGGCGGCCCACGACGGATGCCATCAGCCAGGCAAATCTTCCTGTCGAGAACGGATCGCCTTAGTTGTCCCGCTTGCGCCACGCATAGCCGAGGACAAAATCCGGTATTCCTAAGTAAAGTGAACGCTGGGGTAGGCGCCGCGTGCATGACTACTCGACCCCGCATGGAGTCTTCAGCATTGGTATCAATCTGACTGATTGGTCGGCAATGCGCCGCGGCCAGGCGAATGCGATGGCCTCATTCCTCAGAGCCGAGATTGATGGAGAACAAGGAGGGCAGTCGCCCCTCCCTGTTGCCACGAAGACTATGCTGCAGGCGGAAGCTTAATCGCGCCCGGACCCGTCAACAGCATCCGCTCAAGAAAGGCAAGGGCCGTTGGGTCGCGCTGACGAAAATATGTCAACGCTTTAGCTGGCAACCAGACCTCGTTGAAGTGGATGCGGAACTCATGTAGATAGCCAATAGGGTAAAGCTTTGCATCTACTACTCGACCATCTGCATAGCGGTGTTTGTAGGTCGGCAAAGCGTTCGTGTCTACGCCCCGGTCTCGCATCCACTTTGCAAACATTCGGCCCTCCGAGATGTCGGGGACCATATGGTCTGGTAGGGTGTAGCCAATGGTTTCCAGTGGTGCGATCAGCCCTAGAACGAGTTCATTCAGGACGGAGAAGTGGGTGTAGGGAACCTGCTCACGGTTTGCCAGATAGCGCTGGATATGGTGAGGCATAGATGGGCGCGGAGCTCCCACCGGTGATTTGCCGGCCAGCCACTCATGTACCCACTTTGCCACTGCCACTGCGAACTTCGGTGAAAGCCACTGCGCCAGATGGGTTGCAACGTTTGGGTGGACCCATGTGCCTTGCGGGCCGTTTCCGCCCCTAATCACTTGAATTAGCTCCGATATGGGAATTCCCATATCGGTCGATAGCTCTGCAAGGAAGGCGTCGGTGCTTACGTTGCGGCGATAGTCGGCGAACAATTTCCCGGCTGCTTGACACATCGATGTTGCATTGATGTAGCCGTCCACTTGGCGCTGCTCTACAAGGCTGTTTTCCACTTGACGCTGGATCAGTGCGAGGTTCAGCTGGTGTATGTGTTTCATGGTAGTAGCTCCGAATTGCCGGAACTACGTTGCGTCGCTACTCGTACAATGGATCTCGGTGTTCCGAAATTATTTCTTGTTTTCGTTTAGTCGGGATGTACACTGTTTGAGGTTGCTTCGGGACTACGACGAACCGAATGCTTCACAACGTAAGACCGGCTGTTGATGGCCACCCGCCCTGCCTAGCGCTAACTAGGTGGGGCTTTTTTGTTGCCCCGGGCCAGATGGTCCGCCCGGACACAAGTTGTGAACGAGTCGGCATTCCCAAGATAGTGTGGTCGGCACAGTGCGTCAACGCTAAATGTAGTCATAAAGCGCATAGCCTTGTGCGCTAAGGCTTTGCGGTATCGTTATGACCCGCGGAAGCCTTCGTTTAATTTAAATCCA
Organism: Xanthomonas translucens pv. cerealis; assembly: GCF_006838285.1. Taxonomy (NCBI): domain Bacteria; kingdom Pseudomonadati; phylum Pseudomonadota; class Gammaproteobacteria; order Lysobacterales; family Lysobacteraceae; genus Xanthomonas; species Xanthomonas cerealis. The sequence goes on along the minus strand of NZ_CP038228.1, from coordinate 4,451,542 downwards.
TGTCTGTGCGCAATGGGCGATGCCTTTGCATTCTTCTGGTGGGCCCACCAGGATTCGAACCTGGAACCAAAGGATTACCTGACTAGCACGCTACTTCAGCCGAAAAGACCGGGACAGCGCGCAAACGAGATTCGGGCCATGGCTTGATCCGGGCTGCGGCCACCAGCAGTCGCGGCACCAGGGCCGCCAGATCAAAGCGCCGGTTGAACCGCCATTGCGTCTCGGCCAGATAGCGATGCGCATACTTGGTGAACTTGAAGGCGTGATACGCCCCGTCCAGTGACCGCTTCAGATTGGACAGCACCACGTTGACCCAGCGGGCGTTGGCTTCCTCGCAACGGCTCCGGCCACTTCCCTCGATCACTGTATGGGCATGCTCAGCCTCCAGGACCCGGAAAGCGCCCAGTCCGTCGCTATACACGTCAGCCCCCGGCCGCAACCGCCGCTCGATCCAATCGGCCAGCGCCGCCTTGGTGAAGCCCGGCACAGGATCGATCACCGCCTGCCGTGGACGACCGTCCTGCGTGGTCTCCACGGCAATGACAAAAGGGCGCTTGTTCTCCGAACCTCTGCCCGCCTTGACGCCGTTGCGTTCCCCGCCCAGATAGGCATCATCCAGTTGCACCACGCCGCCGAGTTTGCGCCCTGCTTCTCGTTCGTCCATGGCCTGCATCAGCTTGTGCTTCATCCGCCAGGCGGCCGGATAGCTCACCCCAAGGTGCCGCATCAACTCCAAAGCCGACAGGTTGGTCTTGCTCTGGCCCAGCAGATACATCGCCAGCAGCCAGGTCCTCAAGGGCAGCCGGCTGTGCTCGAACACCGTCCCCGACCGCAGGCTGCTTTGATGGCGGCACTGCGAACACTGCCAGTAAGCCTGTTCATACCGGTAAAACTTGCTGCAACGTTTGGCTGCACAGCGCGGGCAGGTGAACCCGTCCGGCCAGCGGGCGGCTTCCAGCGCTTGCTCGCATTGCACTTCACTGCCGTAACGCGCCAAAAATCCTGGCAGCGACAGCCCTGCCTGGAACTGGACACGGTTCATTGCCATGATCGCTTGCCTGCTTGATGTGACCGAACGCCACTGTGCAGACACGCCCGCTCATCTCTTGCGACTGGGCTGAAGTAGCGTGCTAATCAGTAAGGATTATGAGTTTGTCGTCTACACGCTATGCTCAGGAAAACTGAGCATAAGACAACGTAAGCAGCAGAACAAAGAAGTACCTGATTAGCCCCGACTCTCAGCCATGAAAATTGCTCGCTGCACGTAAAACCGGCTCTGGGCATGGTGTGGATTGCATCATGGCCGTGGCAAGTCGTGGCAGCATCTCGCGCAAGCGGAATCGACGATTAAAACGATAGGCCGCTTCTCCCAGGTAACGCCTTGCGTATTTGCCTTGCGCGATGGCGTGATACACGCCACTGATGGCGCGTTTGAGATTGCCCAGCACCACGTTGAGCCAACGTGCACCGGCCGTTTCGGTCGCGGCACGACCACCGCCAGTGTCCAGCGTGGTGTGCGCGTGGCCGGCGTCTTCTAGCCGGCGCAAGCAGGCCAGCCCATCGGTGTAGACCTCGCATTCGGGCGCCAAGCGACGGGCAATCCAGTCCTGCAGCGAGGTGTTATCGAAGCTGCGCACCGGCTCGATCACCACAAAGCGCGGCGCGGTGAAGGTGGCATCGGTCTGCACCGCAATCAGGAACGCTTGTTTGTTCTCTGATCCGCGTCCGGCCTTGCCACCGTTACGCTCGCCGCCGAGATAGGCATCGTCGATCTGCACGAAACCCGCCAGTTTCCGCATGGATTCGCGCTCGGCCATAACCTGCATGATCTTGTGTTTCATCCGCCAGGCCGTCTTGTAGTTGACGCCCAGATGCCGCATCAACTCCAGCGCGGCCATGTTGGTTTTGGTCGAGGTCAGCAGGTGCAACGCCAGCATCCAGGTGCGCAGCGGCAGTTTGGTGCCTTCGAACATCGTGCCAGCGATCAGGCTGGTCTGATGCCGGCACGCGCTGCATTGGTAGTAGATCGCAGCACCCCGCTTGAAACGCGACCGCGCCCGTCCAGCACAGGATGGGCAGCGAAATCCCTGCGGCCAGCGCCACTTGTAGAGCGCGCGATAGCACTTGGCCTGGGTGCCGTAGGACGCGAAGAACTCAGACATCGACAATCCAGCTTGGAACTGCACGGCATTGATGCTCATCAGGCCACCTCGTTGGCTTCAGGTGACAGCAGCATCCACCCAGCGCGGCGCAGATCCTGCGACAGGCAGCTGAAGGTCAGGGCTAATCAGGAAGAAGTAAGCTACGACAATAGTTTAGCGCAGCTTGGCGAAGGCAAGGAAAACTCAGCTCTGTACCGCTGACGTACCGCTATCGGAACTATCTTGAACCCGTAGGCGTTCATGGCGATTGCTTCCACGGGTGACGATGTTCACTCCCGTCGGCTTGAAATCAGCCGCGTTACGCATGACCACGGCCATGCCGTGCACCAATGCCGTCACCGCGATGAGTTCGTCGCGCTCGCCGCGCCTGTCTGGAGCATGCAGGCGGGCGCAGCACTGCGCCGCAGCGGCATCGATAGGCCACCTTCGTACCGAGAACTCGAGTGGCGCGAGCGAGGTGATGGTCAGCGATGATGATCTGTACTGCGTTGGTTCGCTCAATTGGTTGAGCGCCTGGCAAGACATGCAACAGGCGCAAGCTAACTTGCTGTAATTAAATCACTTTTATTTATTCCTGCCGATCCTCGGTAACGGTTGCGCCTGGTGAAAATGGATACACACTGTGTATCCATTGTGCTAACCTCAATGAATGTCGCTCAAAGACTCCGGGATGCGAATCAGGGTGGAAAAAGAGCTGCGCGATGCATTCGTGCAGGCTTGCCGTGCCCAAGATCGGCCCGCTGCCGATGTCCTTCGGGACTTCATGCGGGCCTTCACGGAGAAGCAGCTACACGGCCGGGCAGAGCTGTTCACCGGCACCAATAGAAAGCAGAAATGAGCATGCAGACAGAACAAGAGCTAGTCGCGCTGTGCCTGGCCCTGATCAAGGACCAAGACAGCCTGTCTGCGGCCGAAAAGAAGCTCACAAAGACCACTCCGGTGTCGGCTCTCAAGCCCCGGGAGATCGATACGATCCGCAAGGCGATCGCGCGCGGGGCTGACCCACTCGGCGAAGCGTTCTCTTCGATCCGCTCGGCCACCGAGCGCCGCGCGGCAGGAGCCGTCTACACGCCTGCACCGATCGTGCGCTCAATGATGACATGGTTGGCCGCCCAAGGCTCGCCAGCACGGATCGTTGATCCGGGCGCGGGTTCGGGTCGCTTTATCCTGGCAGCAGGCGAAGCATTCCCGGATGCGCAGCTTGTCGCCGTCGAGATGGACCCACTCGCGGCGCTTATGCTGCGTGCGAATCTGAGCGCACGTGGCTGGACAGATCGAGCGACGGTGATGGTCAAGGACTATCGGGAGGTCAAGCTACCGCGCTGCGCTGGCATAACAGCGTTCATCGGCAATCCGCCATATGTACGGCATCATGACATCGGCGAAGATTGGAAGGCCTGGTACGCCTCGAACTTCGCTGGTTACGGCATCAAGGCAAGTGCCCTCGCTGGCCTGCATTTGCATTTCTTCCTGCAAACCAGGCTGCTGGCCAAGGCTGGCGATGTTGGCGCATTCATTACCTCGGCGGAGTGGATGGATGTCAACTATGGTTCTGCGCTGCGTAGGCTTCTGCTCGACGAGCTAGGTGGCATCGCCCTGCACGTCCTTGAGCCGACTGTCGAAGCCTTCCCCGGCACAGCAACGACAGCAGCGATCGCATGCTTCCGCGTGGGTGAAACGGCCCGCCCCGTGCGTGTCCGCTTCATTGACGAGTTGACCAACCTCAACGGATTGACGAAGGGGACCGACATCCCCCGTGAGCAACTGCAAGCTGCTTCGCGTTGGTCAATCATCGTTCGTCCCTCAGCACCAGCCATGGCCGGTGACATCGAGCTTGGTGAGCTGTTCCGCGTGCATCGTGGCCAAGTGACAGGCGCAAATGGCATCTGGATTGCTGGCGAGCACGCGCAGGGCTTGCCCGATCGGGTGAAGATGCCCGCCGTCACCAAGGCTAAGGATTTGATCCAGGCAGGCGCACACCTGAACTCGGCCGAGGTTTTGCGCCGTGTGATTGACCTACCGACCGATCTGGACGACTTCACGAAGGAAGAGCGGCGGCGTATCAGTTCCTTCCTGTCGTGGGCGAAGCTCCACGGGGCAGATCAAAGCTATATCGCGCAGCATCGACGCGCCTGGTGGTCTGTTGGCCTCAAGGCCCCGGCGCCGATACTTTGCACCTATATGGCCCGCAGGCCCCCTCAGTTCACGCTTAATGCATGCGACGCGCGGCACATCAACATCGCCCATGGCCTATACCCTCGCGAGCCGCTGGCCGCTGGCATAATGGCCAGCCTGGTGACGTGGCTCAACAAAAACATCAACACGGGAAGCGGCAGAACATATGCCGGTGGCTTGACCAAGTTCGAGCCCAAGGAGATTGAGCGTCTGCGCATCCCAAGTCTGGAAAACCTGCACGCATGACGAGTGCGCCTCCACGGTGGACAACCGCCGAGCTTGCCGAAGACGCGGCCACTTCTGCCGCACAGTTCCGCACTGAGCGGCTGGCGGTCACTGACTCTTGGGGCACGCACTACAACCAAGCACGCGGCAAGTTCGAGCTGCTTTTCAAGAAGTTGAGCGACCTCAATCCGAAAGCGATCACAGATGACAACCTCGCCGAGGCTTATGGTCTAGGTCTTGGTGAGGCGCTTCGCTACTTGGCTGGCCCACCTATCTCAGACGACGATTTGCAGGTCATTGCTGATGTCGAGTCGATCGCGCCTGGCGTCTTGAAGAAAAATGCCGAAGCACTGCGCAAGGTGTTCGGCGTGATCGAGCGGGTGATCGATCCGCACCGCTTCCCGTGGATGGAAACTGGTGGGATGCCTACAGAACAGCAACGCGAGGCGGCGCTACTTGCCTCTTCGGTGCTCCTGGCCGCGCAGCGCATCGCTACCGAGCGACGCAACGAGGGCAAGGACAACCAAGAGACGATGGTGAAGGACTACCTTCGCACCCTTGGCTTCACCGAAGCCCCGGCGGCGGCAATAAATACTATCGTCAAGGGACCACAGGCCATGCAGTTCTGTGCAGAGTGTCAGCTCGGGGAGCGTAAGGCCGATGTTGTCGTGCGGCTGCACGACACGCGCCTAATGGCGATCGAGTGCAAGGTATCCAACAGCTCAACCAACAGCGTGAAACGTTTGAACAACGACGCGGCAGTCAAGGCCGAGTACTGGATTAAGCAGTTCGGCACCGCGCAAGTGGTGCCGTCCGCTGCGCTCGCTGGTGTCTTCAAGGTACTGAACCTCGAACAGGCGCAGACGCGAGGCCTTTCCCTGTTCTGGTCGCACGATCTCGAAAAGCTCGGTTTGTTTATCGAATCCACAAAATGATGGCAGGGAAGGAAGGCGCACGGCGCCCGTAGGGCACAAGGCTGGGGTGGCCTGGAACGCAGTGGCTTGCCGCCAGTCCCGCAGGACTAAGCGCGAAGCCGGGGCGCCGACACGAATGTAGTGATTGAATGTGATCCCAGCAGATTTTGAGGGTCGGCAGGGACTCGTGCAAAAATAATAGCCAAAGTGAACTAACTCGCTGTCAATAAAGGTTCTTACACGAATCTCTGCCGACTCTCTATATCGGCTGAACCCCATCATCAGGCGTACGCCGCTTCAAGTACCTGGTCGAGGTTGGTGATGCATTCAAGCATCTGCCGGACTATAGCCGCGTCGAACTCCTCTACCCGATCCTCTTCGTGGGTTCCCTTATTCAGATTGTTCCACTCGATCTTGTGTTTCTGGCCATGGCTCAGGATTTCGGCAAGGTGTGGCACCGCGTCTCTACTTCCCGGACTGTACCGAAAATGTACCTTTGGCCTCTCTCTTAAGATGAGACGCGTCAGCAAATCATTGATTTTACTGGTGGGCCCACCAGGATTCGAACCTGGAACCAAAGGATTATGAGTCCTCTGCTCTAACCGTTGAGCTATAGGCCCGGACGCGTCCGGAGCGGGCGGGCGATGCGTTGGCCGCCGGCTTGGCGCCTCTGGCGTGCATGCAGAGGAAGGCGCCGAGGCGGCGTGAGTTTAGCGTCCGCGGTGGGGCTGTGTCTTCCCGGGATTGTCGACACGCGTCTTGTCTACGTGGGGCTAGTGGCACAGGCCGCACCGGAAAGAACCCTCAGCAGTCTCCTGCGGGGAGGCTTCAGCCCCGACAGCGGGTCAGGAGAGCGCGTCGTGGCTGAAGCCCCTCCCACAACAGCCCGTCCTCCGGAGCAGGCGATTGTCCCTATCGCCCGCCCTCTGACCGTCGGCGCTCATCAGCAGATCGCATCGACGGCCGATGCGACGCCGTTAGTCGCCCAAGCACCCTCCCCTCACTCCTCCAACCCCAACACCAGCACGCCCAGCGGCGGGATGGTCAGCGCCAGCGAGGTCGGATGCCCATGGGCACCGACGGCTTCGGTGCGCACACTGCCGCCGTTGCCGGTGTTGCTGCCGCCGTAGATCTCGGCATCGGAGTTCAGCAGTTCGCGCCAGCGGCCGCCGCGGGGTACGCCGATGCGGTAGCCGTGGTGCACCAGCGGGGTGAGGTTGGCCACCACCAGCATCGGGGCGTCGCTGCCCTGGGCGGTGCGCAGGTAGGCGTACAGGCTGTTGCCGGCGTCGTCGCCGATGATCCAGGCGAAGCCGTCGGGGTCGTCGTCGCGGGCGTGCAGCGCGGGGTGGTCGGCGTAGAGGCGGTTGAGGTCGCGGACCAGGCGCTGGATGCCGCGGTGGCGTGGGTCGTCGAGTAGGTGCCAGGGCAGTGCGGCGTCGTGGTTCCACTCGGTGGGCTGGGCGATTTCGCAGCCCATGAACAGCAATTTGCGCCCGGGGTGGGTGTACATGAAGCCCAGGTACGCGCGCAGGTTGGCGAAGCGCTGCCAGTCGTCGCCGGGCATGCGCCCGAGCAGGGAGCGCTTGCCGTGCACCACTTCGTCGTGGGAGATGGGCAGCATGAAGCGCTCGGAATACGCGTAGACCATGCTGAAGGTCAGTTCGCCGTGGTGGTAGCGGCGGTAGATGGGGTCCAGTTCGATGTAGTGCAGGCTGTCGTGCATCCAGCCCATGTTCCATTTGTAATTGAAGCCCAATCCGCCGTGCGCCAGGTCGGCGGTGACGCCGGGCCAGGCGGTGGATTCTTCGGCGATGGTGATGGCGCCGGGCGCGTGTTCGGCCACGACCTGGTTGAGCCGGCGCAGGAAGGCGATGGTCTCGTAGTTCTCGCGGCCGCCGTGGATGTTGGGCACCCACTCGCCGGCATCGCGGCTGTAGTCGCGATAGAGCATGGAGGCGACGGCGTCCACGCGCAGGCCGTCGACATGGTAGCGCTGCAGGAATTCCAGGGCGCTGGCGATCAGGAAGCCGGAGACTTCGCGCCGGCCGTGGTTGTAGATCAGGGTGTTCCAGTCGCGGTGGAAGCCTTCGCGCGGGTCGGCGTGTTCGTACAGCGAGGTGCCGTCGAAATGGGCCAGGCCATGCGCGTCGGTGGGGAAATGCGCCGGCACCCAGTCGACGATGACGCCGATGTCTTCGCGGTGGCAGCGATCGACGAAGCGGGCGAAGCCGTCGGGCGAGCCGAAGCGCGCGGTGGGCGCGAACAGGCCCAGCGGCTGGTAGCCCCAGGAGCCGCCGAACGGGTGTTCGGTGACCGGCATCAGTTCGATATGGGTGAAGCCCATGTCGGCGACATAGGGAATCAGGCGGTCGGCCAGGGCGTCCCAGTCGAGCATGCTGCCGTCGTCGGCGTGCATCCACGAGCCGGCGTGGATCTCGTACACGCTCAGCGGTGCGCTGGGGCTGTGGCGGCGCGCGCGCGCAGCCATCCAGGCGTCGTCGCGCCACTGGTACGGGGTGGGATCGGCCACGATGGAGGCGGTGCCGGGCGCCAGTTCGGCGCGGCGCGCGACCGGGTCGGCCTTGGCCGGCAGGTCTTCGCCGCGCGGGCCGCGCAGGGCGTACTTGTAGTGCGCGCCGGCTTCCACGCCCGGTACGAACAGTTCCCAGACGCCGGCCTGGTGGCGCAGGCGCATCGGGTGGCGGCGCGCGTCCCAGGTGTTGAAATCGCCGATCACCGCCACGCGGGTGGCGTTGGGCGCCCACACCGCGAAGCGGGTGCCGCGCACGCCATCGACTTCGACCACGTTGGCGCCGAGCGCGTCGGCCAGTTGCAGGTGGTGGCCTTCGGATATCAGGTGCAGGTCGAAATCGCTGAGTTGCGGGCCGAACGCGTAGGCGTCCTCGGTGTCCTGCTCGCCGCCGGGCCAGCGGATGCGCAGCCGGTAGCGGCTGTCGTCGGGCAACGTGGCGGCGAAGAAGCCGGGGCTGGCGCCTTCCTGCAGCGGCACTTCGCGGCCGTCGTCGAGCACCGCGGTGACCGCTTCGGCGCCGGGCAGGTGGCTGCGCAGCACGCGCGCGTCGCCGATGCGGTGCGCACCGAGCACGGCGAACGGATCGCCGTGGCGGGCGTTGGCGAACGCACGCAGCGTTGCCTCGTCCCAGGTGTGGCCGACATCAGTCATTGCATCGCCTCCTCGGGCGCGGGAAAGCGTTCGAGTATGCGCAGCAGTCCCTGTATCGGCACCATGATCCAGGCCGGGCGGTTGGCGGCCTCGTAACGAATTTCATAGCTGGCCTTCTCGATCAGGAACAACAGGGTGGTGGTGTCGAAGGCGGCGGGCGCCACCCACGGGTGCGGGCTGGCGTCGAGCACTTCGCGGTAGGCGGCCAGGAAGGTGGCGCTGGCGCGGCGGCGGAACGCGGACAGGAAGGCGTCCAGCACGGTGTCCAGGCCGACCCCGGCGCGCGCCGCGGTGCCCTCTTCGCCGCGTGCGGAGACTTCGCTGGCGTAGTCGAGCGAGCGCAGGAAGCCGGCCACGTCGTGCAACGGGCTGGCCTTGGCGCGGCGCGCGTCCAGCGACTTGGCCGGCTCGCCTTCGAAGTCGATCAGCACCACGTCGTCGAACGCGACCAGGATCTGGCCGAGGTGGAAATCGCCGTGCACGCGGGTCAGCAACGCGCCGGCGAGCAAGGCCGGCGCCTGCCGCAGCCAGGCGTCCAGGCGCGGGCGTTGCGCGAGCAAGGCATCCACGGTCGCGCGGTCGGCGGCATCCTCGCTGCTCTCGCGATGCGCGGACACGGTGTCCCACATCGCCTGCACCTCGTGCTCGACGCGGGCGACCACCTGCTGCGCGGCGGCGGTATCCACCGGCTGCGGCGCGAATGCGGCGGCGTCGGTGGGCTGGGCCAGCACGTCGTGCAGTTCGGCCAGGCGCCGCCCGACCACGGCGGCGAAGGCGTCGTAGCCGGCCACGCTCTCCTCGCGCGCGGCATCGTCCTGCGCGGCGGCGTATTCCTCGGCGCCGCGCGCCAGGTGATCCAGGGTCCAGCGCCAGGCATCGCCCTGGTTGCGCACGAAGCCCTGCAGCAGGGCCAGCGTGGTTTCCACGCCCTGCGCATCGACCCGGGTGACGTGGCCGAACAAGGGCGCGGCATTGGCGTAACCGATCGCGGTCAGCCGCTCGCCGAGTTCGATCTCGGGATTGGCGCCGGCACAGACGCGGCGCAGCAGCTTGAACACCGCCTTGTCGCCGACGATCAGCGAGCTGTTGCTCTGTTCTGCCGACAACCAGCGGATCTCGGCATCGTCGGCGATTTCGACGGTGGCCAGTGCCGGCGTGGCACAGAAGCGAATCTGTTCGGGCGCGGCATCGACCCCGGTGTGGGTCTCGCCATCGACCGACAGCACCGTGCCGGCGCGCAATGCGGCAAGCGTGGTGCGGGTCAGCGATTTCAGCGCAAAGCCGTCGGTCAGATAACCGACTTCGCGGCCATGCCGCACCCGCGCCAACGCCAGCTGTTCGGCGAGCACGCTGGGTTGTTCGCGGTCCCAGACGATGCCCAGCGGCAGCATGTAGCGCTCGTAGTTGCCGTGGTCCAGTTCCGCTTCGATCTCCAGCATGGTCAATGCATCGGTGCCGGGCAGCGTGGTGCGGCGGGCGATGCGCACGCTGCGCAGCGTGCGGTCCTTGGCCGCGAACCAGCGCCGCGTGGACAGCCACGCCGGCAGGATGTCACGCTCCAGCGTGCCCCGGTGCGGCAGCAGCGCGTCGGCATCGGCCGCGCCGCGCAGCACCAGGGTCTGGTAGTCGGGCAGCGGCATCGGCGTGGGCACGTGCCAGTCCGGCAGCGTGGCGTTGCCGACCAGCTGGAACGCGTAGAAGCCGAACGCCGGCACGGTGAGCAGGTAGGTCAGGCGCCCGATCGGCGGGAAGCTGCCGCCGCCGATGATGTCCACCGGCACCCGGCCTTCGAATTCGGACAGGTCCAGTTCCACCGCCTGCAGCGTGTGCGACAGGTTGGCCACGCACAGCACGGTCTCGTCCTCGTGGCAGCGCAGGTAGGCGAGCAGGCGGCGGTTGCCGGGATACAGGAAGCGCAACGTACCGCGGCCGAAGGCGCGGTAGCGCTTGCGCACCGACAGGATGCGCCGGGTCCAGGTCAGCAGCGAATGCTGGTCGCGCTGCTGCGCTTCGACGTTGACCGCCTGGAAGCCGTACAGCGGATCCATGATCGGCGGCAACACCAGCGCGGCCGGATCGGCGCGCGAGAAGCCGCCATTGCGGTCGATCGACCATTGCATCGGCGTGCGCACGCCGTCGCGGTCGCCGAGGTGGATGTTGTCGCCCATGCCGATCTCGTCGCCGTAGTACAGCACCGGCGTGCCGGGCATGCTCAGCAGCAGCGAGGTCATCAGTTCGATGCGGCGGCGGTCGCGTTCGAGCAGCGGCGCCAGGCGCCGGCGGATGCCTAAATTGATGCGCGCGCGGCGGTCGGCGGCGTAGGTCTGCCACAGGTAGTCGCGCTCCGAGTCGGTGACCATTTCCAGGGTCAGTTCGTCGTGGTTGCGCAGGAAGATCGCCCACTGGCAGCTCTCCGGGATTTCCGGGGTCTGGCGCATGATGTCGGTGATCGGGAAGCGGTCCTCGCGCGCGATCGCCATGTACATGCGCGGCATCAACGGGAAGTGGAACGCCATGTGGCATTCGTCGGCGTTTTCGCCGAAATACTGCTGGGTGTCTTCCGGCCACATGTTGGCCTCGGCCAGCAGCATGCGGTCGGGATATTCGGCGTCCAGCGTGGCGCGGATGCGGCGCAGGATGGCGTGGGTCTCGGGCAGGTTCTCGTTGGAGGTGCCGTCGCGCTCGATCAGGTACGGCACCGCGTCCAGGCGCAGGCCGTCCACGCCCAGGTCGAGCCAGAAGCGCATCACTTCCAGCACCGCTTCCAGCACCGCCGGGTTGTCGAAGTTCAGGTCGGGCTGGTGCGAGTAGAACCGGTGCCAGAAGTATTGCCCGGCGACCGGGTCCCAGGTCCAGTTGGAGTTCTCGGTGTCGCAGAAGATGATGCGGGTGCCGGCGTAATCCTGGTCGCTGTCGGACCACACGTAGAAGTCGCGCTCCGGCGAGCCGGCCGGCGCATTGCGTGCGCGCTGGAACCAGGAATGCTGGTCCGAGGTGTGGTTGATCACCAGTTCGGTGACCACGCGGATGCCGCGCGCATGCGCCTGTGCCACCAGCCGTTCGAAGTCGGCGATGCTGCCGTAATCCGGGTGCACCGCCATGTATTCGGCGATGTCGTAGCCGTCGTCGCGGCGCGGGCTGGGATAGAACGGCAGCAGCCAGATGGTGTCCACGCCGAGGTCGGCGATGTAGTCGAGTTTGGAGATCAGGCCGGGGAAATCGCCGATGCCGTCGTCGTTGGAGTCGAAGAACGACTTGACGTGCACCTGGTAGATGATCGCGTCCTTGTACCAGAGCGCGTCGCGCACCAGCGGGCTTGCCTCGCTGTCGGCGGACAATGCAACTGCAGCATTCATGAAGTGGCTCCGGCGCGCAGACGCCATAGGGAAAACGGCCGCGACGGATCGAGGCGAATGGTGTGCTGCTTGCCGTGCCAGGCGAAGGCGTGGCCGTCCCACAGGTCCTGCACGGCGACGCTGGCGTGGTCGGGCAGGCCCAGTTCCCACAGCGGCACTTCGATCTGCACCTCCTGCGCGGCGTACGGGTCCAGGCTGATCGCCACCAGCACCAGGCTGCGGCTGCGCGCCAGGTGCGCGTCGTCGAGGAACTTGCCGAAATACAGCACCTGGTCGTTGTGCGCGAGATAGAAGCGCGTGCCCAGATGCGACTGCAGTTCCGGGTGCTGGCGGCGCAGCAGGTTGAGGCGGGTGATCTCGTCGACGATGTCGCCGGGCGCGCGCTCGGGCCACACGCGCAGCTGGTACTTCTCCGAATCCAGGTAGTCCTCCTTGCCCGGCGCCAGCGGCGTGGCCTCGCACAGTTCGAAGCCCTGGTACATGCCCCACAGGCCCGACAGCGTGGTCGCCAGCGCGGCGCGGATCAGGTGGCCGCCGCGGCCGCTCTGTTGCAGGAACACCGGATTGATGTCCGGGGTGTTGACGAAGAAATGCGGGCGGAAGCACTCGCGCGGCGTGCCGGCGTTGAGTTCTTCGATGTAGTCCTGCAGTTCGGCCTTGTGCTGGCGCCAGGTGAAGTAGGTATAGGACTGCGAGAAGCCGACCTTGGCCAGCCGGTACATCGGCTTGGGCCGGGTGAAGGCTTCGGACAGGAACACCACCTGCGGATGGCGGCCGCGTACCTCGGCGATCAGCCACTCCCAGAACGGGAACGGCTTGGTGTGCGGGTTGTCGACGCGGAACAGGTGCACACCTTCGTTGATCCAGAACAGCACCGCGTCGCGCAGCGCGTTCCACAGCTCCGGCACCGCGCCGCCGGCGTAGAAATCGACGTTGACGATGTCCTGGTATTTCTTCGGCGGATTCTCCGCGTACGGGATCGAGCCGTCGGCGCGCCAGGTGAACCAGTCCGGATGCTCGCGCAGCCACGGATGGTCCGGCGCGCACTGGATCGCGAAATCCAGCGCCAGTTCCAGGCCCTGCGCGGCGGCGGCGGTACGCAGCCGGCGGAAGCCGTCCAGCCCGCCGAGTTCGGCATGCACCTCGGTGTGCCCGCCGTCGGCCGAGCCGATCGCGTACGGGCTGCCGGGTTCGCCCGGCTGCGCGGTGACCGCGTTGTTGCGGCCCTTGCGGTTCTTTTCGCCGATCGGATGGATCGGCGGCATGTACAGCACGTCGAAGCCCATCGCACGGATATGCGGCAAACGCGCGATGACGTCGTCGAAGGTGCCGTGGCGCGCGAGGTCGCCGCTCTGCGAACGCGGGAACAGCTCGTACCAGCTGGAGAAATGCGCGCCGCGGCGCTCGGCCTCGACGCGAAAGGTCATCGGGTATTCGGTGCGGAACGGCTTGTCGTCGGCGCGCGCCATGGCCTCGGCGGTGCCGGGTTCGAGCAGGATTTCCGCGCGCGCCGAGGGGTCGTCGCTGCGGGTGATGCGGGCGAGGATCGCCTTCAGTCGCGCGTTCAAGGCGCCGCGGCTGCGCGCGCGCGCGGCCTCGACCTGGGCCAGCGCTTCCTGCACGTCCACTGCCAGCAGGGTGCCGGCGGCGCGCTTCTTTTCCAGGTCGGCATGGGTGGTGGCGAAGATGTCGCGCCACGCTTCGATGCGGAATTCGTAACGGCCCAGCCGTTCCAGCGGGAACTCGCCGCGCCAGCGGTCGTTGCCCAGCGCGCGCATCGGCGCAGTGGACCAGGTGCGTGCGTCGGCGGCACGCCACAGCAACGCCACCGCGACGCGGTCGTGGCCGTCACAGAACGCATCGGCTTCCACGCAGATGCGATCGCCGACGGTGCGCTTGACCGGGAAGCGGCCGTCGTCCACCGAAGGCGTCACCGCTTCGATGCAGATCCGCGCCGCAGCGGCGGCGACATCGGCCGGCGTTCGGGCGCGGGCGGCGGCCAGCACCGGACGCGCCGGCACGCTGCGGTAGACCCGCACTTCGCCCGCTTCCAGGGTGCCGCCCTGGTCGCCCTGGATCGGCTCGCCCTGGTCGCTGAGCAAGGCCTCGCTGTCGCCGAGCAGGCGCAGCAGCGCCGCGCCGGGTACCGGCAACAGATGGTCGCGATCGCTGTTGAGCAGCACCAGCCAGTGCGCGGCGCCGAGCGGTTCGACCGCGACTGCGGTCAGCGCGCCATCGCGCAGCAAGGGACGCAGGCGCAGATCGTGTGTGGTCTCGACCGGGATGGTCGGCGCTTCGTCGGCATCGGTGTCGGTCGGTGCAGGCAAGGCCGTGGGTTCGGCGATCGCCCAGGCATCGCCGAACGCGGCGGCCAGCCGCACGCGCTGCGTGCGCTGCAGCGGCGGTGGCGCATCCGAAGGCGCATCGGGATCGATCGTGGCGATGACGCGATGCGCCAGGCTGCGCAGCGCCACGTCCTCGTCGAAGAACCAGCTGCCGCGTCCATCCCACCAGGCCAGCGACGAGAACGCCGCATCGAAGCCGGCGCCGCGCAGGCTGCGCAGGGCAGCCAGGCCCAGGCCAGGGGTCCAGGCCAGGAACGCCGCCGCCGGCACCTGGGTCTGCACCTCGGCGATCAAGCTGCGCCACAGCGTGGCCGGCACGCGCTGCGGCTGCAGCACGCGGAAGCCGGCCAGGCCGCGGCGCAGCCAATCGCGCAGGCGCACGCTCCACCATTGCGCCAGACCCGCGCCTTCCTCGGCGTAAGCGAAACGGCCCTCGGCGATGTCCGGCGCGGCACGCTGCGCGCGCGGATCCGGCAGCGCCGAGGTGCGCGCGCGGAACCAGTGCGGATGTTCCTCCAGCAGGCGGCTGCCGCCGCCGATCTCGTCGATGCGCAGATCGACCAGCAGCTTCAGGCCGTGCTGCTGCGCCAGCGCCAGCCACTGCTGCAGTTGCGCGTCGCCAGCGGCATCGTCGGCGGCCGGGTCCGCCAGCCGCCCTTGCGGATCCTGCGCGAACGGATTGGGCAACACGACATGGTCGCAGCCATTGGCCTGTGCGGCCGCCATGGCCGCCTCCAGCGCGGCCGGATCGAGGTTGCTCAAGGGGGACAGCAGGCAGACATGCATTCGGAGATCCCGTTCGTCGTCAATGAGGAGTGCACGATCCAGACCGCTGCGTTCGCCGGCGGCTGCACGGATCGGCCGTCGCACAGGACGGAAACGGAATGCGCCTGCACGGTGTGCGATATCCGCAATCGGAGGTGGCACCGTGACGCCAATGCCGCTCGACGCGATACGACAGCGCCACAAGACCACAGCGGATGCCAATGAAATGTGTTCATGGCATTAAATACGCACATACATTTTCGGGTCGCGAACGCCGGCCGATCGGCCGTCATAACGCCGTTGCAGCATGACGCCATGGGCGTTCGCGGGGATACCATGTGTCCCACCGATGCGGTGCCAACGTTTTAACGTCACCCTGCGTTCACGCGCCGGTCACGTCCCAGCGAACGGCCGTTGAGGCCGACGCTGCCGATGTAGGGAGGCGCGTCGTCCAGGCCGTTGGCGACGCTGCTGAAGCGCTAGCCGTTGGGCAGGGCCAGGGTCGCGTGCGGCAGGAACGGGCGGCCGAGGATGGACGGGTTGCTGGCCGGCGCCACCGGGTAGAAATCCAGCGCGGTGCACCTGGACCAGGCCGACGTCCGCCCCAGATTGCTGCACTGCAAAATGCTTAGCGGATCACAACGGCGCAGGATGGGCGGCCTTTTGAACCGATCTAATTGCCGTGCCGTCGTCCCCCGCCGACAAACGCGTCACCGTGTCCGACATCGCCGCCGCCTGCGGCCTGTCGCGGGCGACCGTATCGCTGGTACTGCGCAACAGCCCGCTGGTGCACGCACACACGCGTGCGCGGGTGGCGGCGGAGATCGCGCGGCAGGGCTACGTCTACCACCGCGGCGCGGCCAGCCTGCGCGGACGCGCCTCCAACGCGGTGGCGCTGGTGGTCAACGACCTGGCCAATCCGTTCTTCGCCGAATTCGCCGGCGGCGTAGACGCGGCACTGGCCGAGGCCGGCTACGTGATGCTGATGGGCAGCACCGGCGAATCGCCGGAGCGCCAGCACAGCGTGCTGGCCTCGCTGATCGAGCATCAGCCGGCGGCGCTGATCCTGTCGCCGACCGAGAACACCGACGCGGCGCGGCTGCGCCAGTTGCTCGGCACGCGTCTGCCGGTGCTGCTGTTCAATCGCGCCCTGGACGGCGACTGGCCGCTGCTGGCGCTGGACAACCGCCGCGGCGCGCGCCTGGCCACCGAGCACCTGCTGGCGCTGGGCCACCGTGCAATCGCATTCTTCGGCGGCCACCGCCAGTCCAGTTCCTGCGCCGAGCGCCGCGCCGGCTACCGCGACGCGCTGGCCGCTGCCGGCATCGCTGCCGATCCGGCCTGGCTGATCGAATGCGCGCCGACCCGGCTGGACGCCGCGCGCCAAGCCGGCGCGCTGTGCGCGCGCGATCCGCTGCCGACCGCCCTGGTCTGCTACAACGACGTGGTTGCGTTGGGCATGGCCAGCGGCCTGGCCGAACGCGGCCGCCGTGCCGGCCACAACTACGCGCTGATCGGCTTCGACGACATCGCCGAAGCCGCAGTCGCCAGCCCGCCACTGTCCACCGTCGCCGTCGCCCCGCGCGAACGCGGCACGCAGGCCGCGCAACTGGTGCTGGACGCATTGCGCCAGCAACAGAGGCTGCCTGCGCTTACCATCGCCCCGGCCCGGCTGTGCCTGCGTGCCAGCAGCCGGGTCGCCCTATCGTCCGTTCCCGGAGTCGCTGCATGAACCGTCGCCCGCTGTCCAACACCGCCGCCATCGCGGTGGTCAGCATGATCTTCTTCACCTGGGGCGGCCTGACCAGCCTCAACGATGTGCTGATCCCGCATCTGAAAGCCGTGTTCCAGATGAACTACACGCAGTCGATGCTGATCCAGTTCACTTTCTTCAGCACTTACTTCCTGATGTCGCTGCCGGCCGGCGCGGTGGTGGCGCGGGTCGGCTACAAGGCCAGCATCGTCATCGGCCTGGTGATCGCGGCGATCGGCGCGATGATGTTCTACCCGGCGGCGCGGCTGCCGTCGTATCCGCTGTTCCTGACCGCGCTGTTCGTGCTGGCCAGCGGCATCACCCTGCTGCAGGTGGCGGCCAATCCGTACATCAGCCTGATCGGCGAACCGAGCAAGGCGCCGAGCCGGCTCAACTTCGCGCAGGCGCTGAATTCGCTGGGCACCACATTGTTCCCACTGCTGATCGGCCCGCTGATCCTGGCCACCGCGGTGCTGTCGGCCGACAAGATCGCGGCGATGAGCGCGCTCGAACAGACGGCCTATCGCGGCGCGCAGGCGCAATCGGTGCAGGTGCCGTACCTGCTGCTGGCCGGCGGCCTGTTGCTGCTGGCGGTGTTCGTGCTGGTGATGCGCATCCCGTCGCTGCGCGAGGACGACGCCGGCAACACCGAGTCGCAGCACAGCTTCGGCGATGCGCTGCGCCAGTCGCACCTGCTGTGGGGCGTGGTGGCGATCTTCATGTACGTCGGCGCGGAAGTGTCGATCGGCAGCTTCCTGATCAACTACATTTCCGGCCCGACCACCGGCGGCCTGACCGAAGCCACCGCCAGCCGCTACCTGGCGTTCTACTGGGGTGGCGCGATGGTCGGCCGCTTCGCCGGCGCCGCGCTGCTGCAGGTGATCCCGGCGCGCAGGCTGCTGGCGGCTTTCGCCGGTGTCGCCTCGCTGCTGCTGATCGTGACCATGATCAGCAGCGGCCACGTGGCAATGTGGAGCGTGATCGCGATCGGCCTGTTCAACTCGATCATGTTCCCGACCATCTTCACCGTGGCCATCGAACGCCTCGGCCCGCTGACCAGCAAGGCCTCGAGCCTGCTGATCATGGGCATCGTCGGCGGCGCGCTGGTGCCGCTGGCGCAGGGCGCGCTGGCCGACGTGGTCGGCATCCAGCACGCCTTCGTGATCCCGCTGCTGTGCTACGCCTACATCATCTGGTACGGCCTGCGCGGCTCGCGGCTGTCGGCCAATCTGCCGGCCGAGGTACCGGGTGCCAGGCCGGTAGCGCGCGCGATGCATTGATGCATGAGATGGCACGGCGGCACGTTGCCGCCGTGCCTGCGCTCGGCTGTTCTCCTCCCTCCCCCACACACGACTCCTAGCGACCGCATGAACCTGCCTGCCACGCCCCTGCCCGACTTCGCCGATGCCGCCGTGCTGCGCGCGCATATCGCCGACACCATGGCCTTCTACCATCCGCGCGCGATCGATCCGGCCGGCGGCTTCTTCCACTATTTCCGCGACGACGGCAGCGTGTACGACGCCGGCCACCGTCACCTGGTCAGCAGCACCCGCTTCGTCTTCAACTACGCGATGGCTGCGAACGAGTTCGCCGATTCGCCGCTGGCCGCCGAGTACCTGGACGCCGCGCGCCACGGCCTGCGCTACCTGCGCGAGACGCATCGCGACGCCGCCAGCGGCGGCTACGTGTGGACACTGCGCGACGGCGTGGCCGAGGACCGCACCCAGCACGCCTACGGCGCCGCCTTCGTGCTGCTGGCCTACTCCACCGCAAAGAAGGCCGGCCTCGATACCGACGCGTGGATGGACGAGACCTGGCAGCTGCTGGAAACCCGCTACTGGGACGCCGCCGCCGGCCTGTACCGCGACGAAGCCACGCCCGAGTGGCAGTTCTCCAGCTACCGCGGGCAGAACGCCAACATGCACTTGTGCGAGGCGCTGATCGCCGCCTACGAGGCCAGCGCCGAGCCGCGCTACCTGCAGCGCGCGCTGCTGCTCGCCGACCACATCACCCGCCGCCAAGCCGCGCTGGCCGGCGGCCTGGTGTGGGAGCACTACGACGCGAACTGGCAGGTGGACTGGGACTACAACCGCGACAATCCCAAGCACCTGTTCCGGCCGTGGGGTTTCCAGCCCGGCCATCAGGTGGAATGGTCGAAGCTGCTGGTGCTGCTGCACGGACATCTGCACGCCGCCGAAGGCAGCGCACCGGACTGGTTGCTGCCGACCGCCCGGCACCTGTTCGACACCGCGCTGGCGCACGGCTGGGACGCGCAGCACGGCGGCATCGTCTACGGCTTCGCCTCCGGCACCGAAGCCGAGCCGGTGGTCGGCGTGCCCGACGTGGCGCAGCATCCGACCTATTTCTGCGACGACGACAAGTATTTCTGGGTGCAGGCCGAAGCGATCGCCGCCGCCGCGCGGCTGCTGGCCGCCAGCGGCGATGCCGGCTACCGCGCCGCCTACGACAGGCTGTGGACGTACTCGTGGGAACACCTGGTGGATCATCGCTACGGTGCCTGGTTCCGCATCCTCAGCCGCGACAACCGCCGCTACAGCGACGAGAAGAGCCCGGCCGGCAAGACCGACTACCACACCATGGGCGCCTGCCACGATGTGCTGGCGGTGATGCGTAGCAGCCGGGCATTCGCATAACGGCGACCCAACTTGTGGGAGCGGCTTCAGTCGCTCCCATAGTGGGGTTCAGCCGACAGACGTGTAAAAAAGACTCACAAGATTGGATTTCACCGATTACATCAGTGAGTTAGCGGATATTTCTGGTTAACAAAACTACACCGCCAACGCCAGTTCAATCCCATACGGTTCCGGGATCGGCTCCACGTTAATCAGGCAGTCTCCGACTGAGCCTCAATGAGGCAATAGCTCCATCAACCATGCGATCTCCTCTTGGTCGAATGCCGGGAAATCTTCCGCTGCGCCTGCGAAGGGGTCCGCATCTTGCTCCCAGAGCGCCGCGCTGGACGCTGCCAGTTCGCCGTCCGTCGGCGTACCAGGATCCGGGAGGCCGCCCCCGATCCTGGTACGCTGGCGTTTTACACCCCAGCTACTGAGGGGGAGCAGACGCGCTGCATCGCGCTGTTCGGGAACGAACACCTCGGCAGCCTGCTGTGCAGAGGAGCGGTTGACAACACTATCCGATCGGGACCGTTTGCGGGAGCTGCTTGCCAGAGTCTGGCCTGTCTGGCGCATTGGGCTGGACGCCTCCAGTTCACGTTCAAGGGAATCGGCGAATGCATGCAAGGACTCCTGGCCCGGAGTTTGAGCCGAAGCAGAGGACGGTTTCCCCCTTTTCATCCCTGATGCTTGCAGGATGCGGTGCCAACGCTGGGAGGCTGGGGGAAGCGTTCCACTGTGTGCTTCGAGTTCTGTGACGCCCACACGGCGAAATAGCTGTAACAACCGGCGCCCACTCATCCCGAATTGCATCATCGCTTCATCAAATGCTTGCG
Organism: Xanthomonas translucens pv. cerealis; assembly: GCF_006838285.1. NCBI lineage: Bacteria > Pseudomonadati > Pseudomonadota > Gammaproteobacteria > Lysobacterales > Lysobacteraceae > Xanthomonas > Xanthomonas cerealis. Next base: position 4,431,191 of record NZ_CP038228.1, on the reverse strand, counting down.
CTGGGTGGGAGTGGCACTGAAAAAAACTCAGCACGCGAACCACTTGCGCGGCATCGGCAACCAGATGGGCCTTGCCGTCGGGAACACGGTTATGGGTTCTTGCGATCAATGCCGGCGCGTGCGGCAATCCCTTTTTCACTGCATCCAGCGCAGGACGTCCGCCGATGCAAGCCAAGGCGACAAGGCGGTCGTTGTTCAACGCGGCCAACGCCGGATCAGGGCTGGATAACTGGGCAAAAATACTTTCCAGCGCCTGCTTGCCGCCCTTATTGCTGGCGATGGCCACCACCTGCTCCGGGGTCAGGCCATAGTCCTGGCACAGCACCGGCAACAGCCGCTGCACCGTCTCCAGCGCCTGCTTGCCGCCATCGTGGCTGGCGATAGCCACCACCTGGTCCGGGGTCAGGCTATAGGGTGGCTTGCACAGCACGGGCAACAGCTGCTGCACCGTCTCCAGCGCCTGCTTGCCGCCATTATTGCTGGCGATGGTCACCACCTGCTCCGGGGTCAGGCCGTAGGGGGGCTTGCACAACACCGGCAACAGCCGCCGCACCGTCTCCAGCGCCTGCTTGCCGCCATCATGGCTGGCGATGGCCACCACCTGGTCCGGGGTCAGGCAATAGGGTGGCTTGCATAGCACCGGCAACAGCCGCTGCACCGTCTTCAGCGCCTGCTTGCCGCCCTTATTGCAGGCGATGGCCACCACCTGCTCCGGGGTCAGGCCATAGGGAGGCTTGCACAACACCGGCAACAGCCGATGCACCGTCTCCAGCGCCTGCTTGCCGCCATCGTGGCTGGCGACGGCCACCACCTGGTTCGGGGTCAGGCCATACGGGGGCTTGCACAGCACGGGCAACAGCCGATGCACCGTCTCCAGCGCCTGTCTGCCGCCGATCCCGCTGGCGATGGCCACCACCTGGTTCGGGGTCAGGCCATATGGGGGCTTGCACAGCACCGGCAACAGCCGCTGCACCGTCTCCAGCGCCTGCTTGCCGCCCTTATTGCTGGCGATGGCCACCACCTGCTCCGGGGTCAGGCCATAGGGGGGCTTGCACAACACCAGCAACAGCCGCTGCACCGTCTCCAGCGCCTGTTTGCCGCCATCGTGGCTGGCGATGGCCACCACCTCCTCCGGGGTCAGGCCATAGGGGGGCTTGCACAGCACCGGCAACAGCCGCTGCACCGTCTCCAGCGCCTGCTTGCCGCCATTATTGCTGGCGATGGCCACCACCTGCTCCGGGGTCAGGCCATAGGGTGGCTTGCACAACACCAGCAACAGCCGCTGCACCGTCTCCAGCGCCTGTTTGCCGCCGATCTTGCTGGCGATGGCCACCACCTGGTCCGGGGTCAGGCTATAGGGTGGCTTGCACAGCACGGGCAACAGCCGCCGCACCGTCTCCAGCGCCTGCTTGCCGCCACTATTGCTGACGATGGCCACCACCTGATGCGGGAGCAGGTGCAGGGGGGCGCCAGTCAGCGCATTGCGCGATGCATGCACGGCCTCCACCGCGGTCACGCCACCACGTTTTGCAATCCTGAGGAGTTGGCCTGTGACCAACTGTAACGGTGGAGCTCTCAACTCTTCCGCCACCATGAGCAACGCCTCCAGGGCCCGTGCGCCCGACCACTGTTTGCCGACGCCAACGATGTCTTCGTGTGTGGCCTCTGGCAACGCCGCAATCATCTCCGAATACCTGGCCGCTATGGTCCCTAGCGCTGCCTGGTGTTTGCTGAGCTCAACGATGTGCGCGTGTGTAAACCCATGGCCGACCAGTGCCTCGTGGTACTGCGCCACTGTCGAACGCACTTCCGGTTTGATCTTCTCCTGTTGCTGCTGGCTGTAGCCGAACGTGCTTAGATCCACATGTGCGGCAGGCGAAGCATCGGAGGTTTGCGCAGCACGCCGTGGCCGTGCGGCAGTGACAGCTACGCGCGAGGGGGGCTGCGGGTCATCGGCTGCACGCAGAGCCGATTGCACCTCATCCAACTCGCCTGTGGCAGCCGCTGCATGATGAGCGCCGAAGGCAGGCATAGAATCAAAAAGCGATGCATCAAAAAGCGACGAATCAACCTGACGTAACAGGTCGCCGAAGCTACCCGCTGAGAACGCAGGCACGCTTGCAGGGGGCGGCGGCAGCTGGGTCCGGGACATCGTCCGCCGAGCGGGCAAGCCATCCAGGGGGCTGCCAGCAGGCGGAGACCCGCCCCGATCTGCAGTCGGCTGGACCCCATCCGGTTGGGCTCCGGCCTGAAGCTCGCGGGCAGGAATTGGCGTGCGAGAACGAATGGGATCCATCAGGCATTCCTCTTTCGGAGAACGTCGTGGCCTCGATACTAAGGTCTCTGGTCCCGACGCGGCTTCTCCAAATTCGCATAGCAGGGCACAACTTCCGATAATCCTGGTAACCCTCGACTACGGGGTTTGAGGCGCAGTGGAACGGGAAACAGGCAGACGCCGGCCAGTTCTACAACGTGGTGGAACAGACCCGGATCATGAAGTCTCTGATGCGGCAGGGGTGGAAGATGACGTGGGAGGACGTGGCCTTCCTCAGCCCGTACGTGACCAGCCGTGTGAAGCGGTTCGGGGACCGCCTGATTGACGTGGAGCCGATCCCGGAACCGTATGAGATTGAACTGGCGGTGGCGGCGTGTAGTTTTGTTGCCAAGAAATATTCGCCAACTCACTGATGGAATGGGTGAAATCCGATCTTGTGAGTCATTTTTACACGCATGTCGGCTGAACCCCCACAGTGACTTGGCTGGCTGCGAATGGGCAGCGCTAGCCTGCGGCATCCACCGCCACTGTCCGCAACACGACCGACGCCACACCCACAAAAAAGCCCCGCACATGGCGGGGCTTTTCCGTTGTCGCGAACCGCGCTCGATCAGTCGATATCGAGGAAGCTGCGCAGCTGCTCGGAGCGGCTGGGATGACGCAGCTTGCGCAGCGCCTTGGCCTCTATCTGGCGGATGCGCTCGCGGGTGACATCGAACTGCTTGCCGACTTCCTCGAGGGTGTGGTCGGTGTTCATGTCGATGCCGAAACGCATGCGCAGCACCTTGGCCTCGCGCGGGGTCAGCCCGGCGAGCACGTCGCGCACGGTCTCGGACAGGTTGATGTTGGTGGTGTTCTCGATCGGGGACTCCACGTTGGTGTCCTCGATGAAGTCGCCCAGATGCGAATCCTCGTCGTCGCCGATCGGGGTTTCCATCGAGATCGGCTCCTTGGCGATCTTCATCACCTTGCGGATCTTGTCCTCCGGCATGTCCATTTCCTTGGCCAGCTCCTCCGGCGTGGCCTCGCGGCCGTACTGCTGGAGCATCTGCCGGGAAATGCGGTTCAACTTGTTGATCGTCTCGATCATGTGCACCGGGATGCGGATGGTGCGCGCCTGATCGGCGATCGAACGGGTGATGGCCTGGCGGATCCACCAGGTCGCATACGTGGAGAACTTGTAGCCGCGGCGGTATTCGAACTTGTCCACCGCCTTCATCAGGCCGATGTTGCCTTCCTGGATCAGGTCAAGGAACTGCAGGCCGCGGTTGGTGTACTTCTTGGCGATCGAGATCACCAGGCGCAGGTTGGCCTCGACCATTTCCTTCTTGGCCTTGCGCGCCTTGGCTTCGCCATAGGCCATCGCGCGGCTGATTTCCTTCAGCTCGGTCAGGCTCAGGTAGGTCGCCTGCTCCACCGCCACGGTGGCTTCCTGCTGGGAGACGATCTGGTCCTTGACGTCGCGCAGCGCCGATGACCACTTCTGCTTGCGCTTCAGTGCGTCGTCGACCCAGGCCACGTTGGTCTGGTTGCCTTCCCAGGAACGGATGAAATCCTTGCGCGGCATCCGCGCCACGTGGGTAGCCAGGTGCAGTACGCGGCGCTCGTGGTCCTTGACCTGGGCCATGGTGTCGCGCAGCTTGCGCACCAGCACGTCGGTCAGCGGCAGCGGCAGCTTCAAGGTGACGAACACCTCGGCGATGTCGGTGCGCAGCTTGGTGACCACCTTGTGCTCGGCGCCGTTCTTGGCGTGCGCCTTCTTGAACTTGGCGTATTCGGTGGCCAGCAGCTCCATGCGCCGTGCGACCTCGGCCGGATCCGGACCGGTCGGGCCGGCCTCCTCCTCGGCGGCTTCGACTTCCTCGTCGTCATCGTCGTCGCTGGCATCGGCGGCGCTGTCGTCGTCGCTGGCGACCACGGCCGGCGCCGGCTCTTCCTCGATCAGGTCGTTGAAGCCGACCACGATCTCGGCCAGGCGCTTCTTGCCTTCCTTGTGCTGCTCGTAGTCCTCGAGCAGGGTTTCCACCGCCAGCGGGAACGCGCCAAGGGCGGCCTGGACCTGGCTGAGGCCTTCTTCGATGCGCTTGGCGATGGCGATTTCGCCTTCGCGGGTCAGCAGCTCGACCGTGCCCATCTCGCGCATGTACATGCGCACCGGGTCGGTGGTGCGGCCACCTTCGGTATCGAGCGCGGTCAGCGCCGCGGCGGCTTCTTCGGCCGCGGTGTCGTCGACTTCGCGGTTGCCGGTGTTGCCGTCGTTGAGCAGCAGGGTCTCGGCGTCGGGAGCGACTTCATGGACGTCGATGCCCATGCCGTTGATCATGCTGATGATGTCTTCGATCTGTTCCGGATCGACCAGGTCGTCGGGCAGATGGTCATTGACTTCGGCGTAAGTCAGATAGCCCTGTTCCAGGCCCTTGCTGATCAGTAGCTTGATGTCGGATTGCTGGGCAGGACGTTCGTTGGCCATGAGTGCTCGCGCCACCGGCAGGTAGATGAATGAGTGAACCTAGCATTATAACAGCCCGGACCGCCGCTTGCCGGACAAGGAGCGTGAATTGCTCCGCCAGGAGCGCCCCGGCTTAAGGCCGGAGCAGGAAAGTGACTGGGCCGTCGTTGACCAGGCTGACGATCATATGGGCACCGAAGCGCCCGCTTTCCACCCCCGGCGGGTGCCGCTCCCGGCAGATGTCCAGCAATCGGTTGAAGCCGCGTTCAGCCTCGGCCGGCGGCGCCGCGGTGGTGAAGCTGGGGCGCATGCCCGAGCCGGTGTCCGCGGCCAAGGTGAACTGGCTGACCAGCAGCAGGCCGCCGCCGGTGTCGCGCAGCGAGCGGTTCATGCGCCCGCTGGCGTCGGCGAACACGCGGTAGCCGAGCAGGCGCTCGGCCATGCGCTGGAACTTGGCTTCGTCGTCGCCCGGCTCAAGCGCAACCAGCGCCAACAAGCCAGGGCCGATGCGACCGACCACCGCATCGTCGACGCGGACCTCGGCCTGGCTGACACGCTGGATCAGGGAGAGCATGGGCGGGACTTGGGACTCGGGACTCGGGACTCGGAAGCATCCGGGTTCAGTGCGGTGCTGTCATCCCGCCCGCATCATCGCCGACCGGTAGCCAAGAACGAAAGCCGCGCCAGTCCGCGAGCGGGCCGATCCGTGACGCCGCTCGGTCCATGCGCAGCACGCTCGACCTGGCACGGCCGGCGCAGCGGATAAACTGGCGCGATGAAACCCGCAACGCTCGCAACCGTTCTGTATCGCTGCGCCGCCATCGTGGCGCGCCTGCCCTGGCCGTGGCTGCGGCGCCTGGCCGACGCCCTGGCCTGGCTGTGGCTGCGCAAGGACGCGCGCGAAAGCCGGGTCACCCGCCGCAACCTGGAGCTGGCCTACCCGGAACTGCTGCCCAGCGAGCGCGTGGCCCTGCACCGCGACGTGCTGCGCTCCACCGCGCGGCAGGCGTTCGAGACCCTGGTACTGTGGACCCGGCCGCCGACGCAGAACCTGGCGCGGCTGCGCCAGCGCCACGGCCAGGCACTGTACGACGCCGCGCTGGCGTCGGGCCGCGGGGTGATCGTGGCCGCGCCGCACTTCGGCAACTGGGAACTGCTCAACCAGTGGCTGGCCTCGCGCGGCGACATCGCCATCGTCTACCGCGCGCCGGCGTCCGACGTCGGCGATGCGTTCCTGCAGTTGGTGCGCAGCGGCGACAACGTGCGCCAGGTGCGCGCCGAAGGCCCGGCGGTGCGGCAACTGTTCAAGACGCTCAAGGACGGCGGCGCGGTCGGCATTCTTCCCGACCAGCAACCCAAGGCCGGCGACGGCGTGTTCGCGCCGTTCTTCGGCGTGCCGGCGCTGACCATGACCCTGGTCAACCGGCTGGCCGAGCGCACCGGCGCGATCGTGCTGTTCGCCTGGTGCGAGCGGCTCGGCAACGACCTGGAATTCGCGCTGCAGGTGCAGCCGGCGCCGGAGGCGATCGCCGACCCGGACCCGCTACGCGCCGCGACCGCGCTGAACGAAGGCGTGGAGCGGGTGGCGCGCCGCGACCCGGCGCAGTACCAGTGGACCTACAAGCGCTACACGCTGCGTCCGGATCCGGCCGAAGCCAATCCCTACGCCACGTCCAGACACCCGCACTGAGCTGGCGCGCTGCGGCTAATCGTCGTGCGGCTGCGCCGGGCCAGCGAGGATGCGCTGATAGAAGGCCAGGTCCAGCCAGCGCCCGAACTTGAACCCGGCCTCGCGCACGGTGCCGGCATGCACGAAACCCAGTTGCCGGTGCAGCGCGATGCTGCCGGCGTTGCTGGCATCGATGCCGCCCACCAGCACGTGCACGCCGCGTTCCTGCGCCGCATCGACCAGCGCCAGCAGCAGGCGCCGCCCCAGGCCCTTGCCGCGGTGGTCGCGGTGCACGTAGAGCGAATGCTCGACGCTGTACTTGAACGCCGGCCAGGCGCGGAACGTGCCGTAGCTGGCGAAACCGAGCAGGCTACCGTGCACGTCCTCGATCCCGATCACCGGAAAGCCGCCGGCGCGCTTGGCCGCGAACCAGCCGACCATGCTCTCCGGCGAGCGCGGGCGGTAGTCGTAGAGCGCGGTGGAATGCACGATGGCCTCGTTGAAGATCTCCAGGATCGCAGCGGCGTGGCGGTGTTCGGTGCATTCGACAAGGCGCATGCGCAACTCCTGGAAACGGGTCGGGGTAGTAAAAATGAATCGGCCGCGGTTGAACATGCCTATCACTCCCCCACCGCCAGATCGCGGCGGCGATCGGGTGAGTGACCACATCTGGCATAGCGGTTGCATGCATCCATGCTGGTGCGGCACACAGTGCGTTCCATCACGCGAATGCTGGCGAGGAGGCCAAAGCACGCGACAATAGTCACCCGTGCACGCCGCCCGCATGCGGCGCGACCGGGGTGCGCCGCCGCCGACCAGCCTTGAAGCGGCGCAGAAGATCCCCATTTGGAGTCCTGCATGACCAGCCCCGCCCACCTCACCTCCACGCCCCCGTTCGGCGATCCCGCTGCGATCCGCGCCGAACGCGCGGCCTCGGAGTTGCGTGCCGGCCGCCCGGTGGTCATCGAAGGCCGCGATGGCCAGTCGCGTGCGGTGCTGGCGCTGGACAGCAGCACCGCGCAGTCCTACCTGAGCTTCACGCAGGCGGCGGCGCAGCGGCATTACCTGTTCCTCACCCCGACCCGCGCGCAGGTGCTGGGCCTGGTCGCGCCGCAGGGCGCACGCATCGCCCTGGCCGAACAGTCCTACGATGCCCTGGCCGCGCTGGCCTACCTGCGCAGCGGCACGCTGCCCACGCACTGGATGCCGGGCGATGCGCTGGATGCCGGCGCCGTGGAGATCGCGCGCCTGGGCTTGCTGCTGCCGGCGATCGTCGCGGTGGACCTGGACGCCGCCAGTACCTTCCAGGGCTGCCAGTCGCTGCAGCTGGACGATCTGAAACACGGCTGCGCGACCACCACATCCGGCAGCTACGAACTGGTGACCCGCACCCAGGTCCCCCTGCGCGATCTGGGCAGCAGCGAGTTCGTGGTGTTCCGCGGCGGCGTGGCGCAGCGCGATCAGGTCGCGATCGTGATCGGCCAGCCGGACCTGTCCGTGCCGGTGCCGGTACGGGTGCATTCGTCCTGCCTCACCGGCGACCTGTTCGGCTCGTTGAAGTGCGATTGCGGCGACCAACTGCGGCATAGCCTGGCCAAGCTCAAGGAGCTCGGCGGCGGCGTGCTGCTGTACCTGGACCAGGAAGGCCGCGGCACCGGCATCGCCACCAAGTTGCGCGCCTACGGCTACCAGCACGATGGGCTGGACACCATCGACGCCGATGCGCAGTTGGGCTTCGGCGCCGACGAACGCCGCTACGGCAGCGCGGTGGCGATGCTGCGCGGACTCGGCATCCAGCGCGTGCGCCTGCTGACCAACAACCCCTCCAAGGCCGAGCGCCTGCGCGTGGCCGGCATCGACGTGGTCGAGCGCATTCCGATCACCGGCACGATCACCGCCGAGAACGAGGGCTACCTGCGCACCAAGGCCGCCCGTGCCGGCCATGCGCTGGACGTGGACGCGCTGATTCACGCCGCGCGCTGATTCGCGAGCGGCACGGCACCGGCAACGACGACAGCAGCGCCTGCCGAGCGGGGCGGCACACTGCAGGCCGCTCTGGCACATCCCGCGCTCTGCCGCGAAGCGCGCAAGGCGCCGCCCGCGTTACGATCGGGGACCCACGCGGCGGGCGTGGACAGTGTCCGCCCATCGCTTCGAGAGCCCACCGTGACCGCACCGCCGTCCCTGGATCCCTCCGCCCCCGCGCTTGGCACCGACCAGACCAGTGTCGCGTCATCGGCCGCGCACGACTGGCAACCGCTGCCGCTGCGCGGCGCCTGGCTGGTCGCGCTCGGCGGCGGCGGCACGCTCGGCATCTGCATGCTGATCGGCGCGGCGATCTTCGGTTTCAGCCTGCACAGCCGCCAGACGCTGTTCCTCGGTGCTGGCGCCGCGGCGCTGGGCGCGCTGCTCGGTGCCTGCATCGCCTTCGTGCGCCATCGCCGGATCCGCTGGCGGCTGGACGCGCAGGGCCTGGATCTGCGCCGCGGGCGGATGTGGCAGAGCGAAGTGCACGTGCCGATGTCGCGCGTGCAGCACCTGGATCTGCGCCGTGGCCCGCTGCAGCGCGCCGCGCGCCTGGCGACCCTGGTGGTGCATACCGCCGGCACCCGGCACAACGCGGTGGCCTTGCCCGGCCTGGACCAGGCCGACGCCGAGCGCCTGCGCGAACGCCTGGCGCGCCAGCTCGACCACGACGACGACGCACTATGAGCACCGCCCCGGACGCCGAAGACACTGCGATCCGGCGCCTGCACCCATGGTCCTGGCTATTCGTGCTGCTGCAACACCTGCGGCATTTCCTGCTGCCGCTGCTGGCGTTGCTGGTATTCGGCGGGCGCGACGGCCGCAACGACCATCTCGACCAGCTGATGCTGCTGTTGGCGGGCAGCGCGCTGATCGCGGTGTCGCTGCTGCGCTACTTCACCTACCAGTACCGCATCGGCCGCGATAGCCTGAGCATCCGCAGCGGCTGGCTGGAACGCAGCCTGCGCGAGATCCCGTTCGCGCGCATCCACAACGTGGTCGTGCACCAGTCGCTGCTGCATCGGCTGTTCGGCGTGGCCGAAGTGCGGCTGGAATCGGCCGGCGGGACCAAGCCGGAAGCGCAGATGCGGGTGCTGCGGCTGGACCAGGCGCTGGCGTTGGAGCGGCAGATCCGCCATCGCGCACGCGACGACAGCGCGGCCGCGTCCACGGCGGCCGCCGCGGCCAGCGACGTGCTGCTAGCGCTGCCAACGGCGGAAGTACTGCGCCAGGGGCTGATCTCCAATCGCGGCATGGTGGTGGTGGCGACCGCATTCGGCGCCACCTATCACCTGTTCCCCGAGCGCATGGTCTCCAACGCGATCGAACGCTACGGGCAGCAGCTGTTCGGTTACGCCAGCACCCTGCACCTGGGTTGGATGGCCGGCGCGGTCACAGTGACGCTGATGCTGGTCACGCTGCTGCTGATCATGCGCGCGCTGTCGGTGGCGCTGGCGCTGCTGCAGTACCACGGCTTCCGGCTCAGCGAGAGCGAGCGCAGGCTGACCGTGGAGCGCGGCCTGCTGACGCGGCTGCGCAGCAGCGTGGCGCGGCGCCGGATCCAGGCCTGGACCCTGCACGAAAGCGTGCTGCAACGCCTGCTGCGGCGGCGCAGCCTGCACATCGATACCGCGGTGATGGATGGGCACGGCGAGGAGGGCCGCGCGCTGAAGGAACTGGCGCCGCTGGCGACCCCGGCCGCCTGCGATGCGCTGCTGCATCGGCTGCTGCCGCAGATCGCCTGGCCGCCGACGCAATGGTGGGGGATCGCCACGCGCTGCTGGTGGCGGCTATGCCTGCCGGCGCTATGCCTGGTGCCGCTGCTGTGCGCCGGCCTGTGGCGGCCGTTCGGCGCCTGGGCCGCGCTGTCTCTGCTGTGGCTGCCGTGGTCGGCATTCAATGCCTGGCGCCAGGCGCAACGCATGGGCTATGCCCTGGACGATCGTTACATGGCGGTGCGCGGCGGCTGGTGGACGCGCTGGTGGCGACTGGCGGAGATCGACAAGCTGCAGACGCTGCAGCTGACCCGCTCGCCGCTGGACCGCTGCTGCGGCACCGCCACGCTGTGGCTGGATACCGCCGGCGCCCGCCATGGCGAGCCGCCGTTGCGGGTGCGCCTATTGCCTCACACCCAAGCGCAGGCGTTGTATCTGCAACTGAGCCGCGCGCTGGCGCGGCGCCGGCTGCGCTGGTAGCGGCAGGCACGGCGCCCTGCCGCGCGCGGGGTCAACGCGCGCCGCGGCCCCAGTAGCCGATGCGCCGGCGGATCTTCAGCTTGCGCCAGAAATTCCACGGCTTGCGCTTGGGATTCCGCGCACCCTCGGCGACGAAGGCGTCGATCGCGCGCAGCACGCGCTCGCTGGACTGCCCATCGCGGTAGGGATGCAGACCGTCGGCGAAGTCGCGGATCGACGCCATCAATTCCGGCGGCCGCGCCAGCGCGCGACGGATCGCCGGCTCGAACTGCGCCGGATCGTCGATGTCGAGGAGCTGCGGGCCAGGGCGCCGGTTCTTGAACGTCACTACCGGCTTATAGGTGAGCAGGAACTCGTTGAGCGCCGAGGAGGTGTCCGAGCACATCAGGTCCACCTGCGGGAACAGTTCCAGGATGTTGTCGTTGTCGGCGAAGCGCAGGTACGCGTTCTCCAGCGCGCGGTAGCGCGCGACCATTTGCGGATCCATCTTCGGATGGAAGGTCACGATCCAGCGCCACTCGCCGCTGCGCGACAAGCGCTTGACCTCGTCGTAAAGGATGCCGGCCGCGCTCCACGACGGCGAAAACGTGGAGTGGTACAGGATCACCGGGGGCTGCCGCACCGGCGCCAGTGCGGCGCCGATCTCGCGCATGAACGGATCGATCTTGGGGAAGCCGGTTTCCTTCACCGCGAAGTGGCCGAGCCTGCGCGCCAGCGCGCCGAACGCGGCGGTGTCGCGCGGGCCGGTGGTGCAGTACAGGTCGAAGAAACCGCGCACGTAGATATGCCGCGGCTTGCCGGCGTCGAAGCCATGGAAGGTCTCGACCTTCACCCCAGGGAAGAAATGCGGCACCGCGTTGCTGGAGGTGATCACCGCGTACGGATTCCACGCCAGCACTTCCTCCACGGTAGCCAGGTGGCGCTCGTCGACAGTGAGGTCCGAGGCGCCCGGGCCGTCGAAGAACCACGCCGCCTGGTCGCCGCGCGCGCGGATCGCGGCCTGCAACGGACGCAGGATCGCCAACGCATAGCGCTCGGACCCGTACAGTAGATAGTGCTTGCTCATCAGTGCTCCAGATCGTGCCGTTGCAGCTGCGCCCGCGCCTGCTCCACCGAGGCCGGGTTGTACTGCATTTCGTAATAGCGCATGCGCTTGTACAGCGCGTAGCTGGCCGCGGTCTGCGCCACCACGAAGCCGCGCCAGCCGTCGAGCAGCGCCAGACGCAGCAGGTAATCCTTGAGAAAGGCGCCAGCGAACACGAACGGACTCTGCCACATTCTCAGCGGCTTGCGCTTGTCGCGCCAGCCGAGCGCCTTGAGTTCGGCGTAGCGCAGCACCTTGAGCTGTTTGTGCACCAGGGTCGGGTTGTGCAGGTGGTTGAACGGCGGCGCGAACTCGGCGCTGGCGCCGTCGAAGCGCAGCGATTCGTGCACCCGCGCATCGCTCCAGCGCGCGCGGCCGCGGTGGTACAGCCGCGCCAGGCGCTCGCCGACCATCGGCCGGTACCAGCGCATCGGCGCACCCATGTACCAGGTGCTGCGACGCAGCCACACCGCGTCCAGTCGATCTTCGGCCAGGAGTTGCGGCAGCCGCGCCAGGCATTCGGCGCGCAGCGCGTCGGACAGGAATTCGTCGGCGTCCAGCACCAGGATCCAGTCGTGCGCGGCCTGGGTGGAGGCGAAATTGCGCTGCGCGCCGAAGCCCAGCCAGGCCTGCTCGAGCACTCGCGCGCCGTGCGCGCGGGCGATCGCCACAGTGGCGTCGCTGCTGCCGCAGTCCACCACCAGCTTGTCGGCGGCGAACGGCACGCTGTCCAGGCAGCGGGCGATGTTGGCGGCTTCGTTATAGGTCATCACCACCAGGCTGAGCGGCAAGGTGGTTGCGGCGGCGTCGGCCATGGCGCTCGGTATCCGGGGCAGCGGTGCAACCTGCGGTCGCGGCGCGGACGGCGCCGCGCCGGTCGGCGGTGCGGGATCGGCAGTCTACCGGCTTCCGGCAACGCCTTCAGCGGCGCCGGCGCGTACCCGCGGCGTCTGCGCATCGCAGGCCGCCAGCCCGATCAGCACGCCGACCAGGGACACGTAGAAACCGGTGGTGACCTGGTGCGCGAACATCGACTGGGTCATGCCGCACAGGATGTAGGCGGCCACCACCATGATCCCGGTCGCGGCCGGGCCATGGAATTCGGGGCGCGGGCGGCGCCGGTACAGGCGCAGCAGCAGCCACATCGGCACGCCGTAGACCAGCACGATCAGCAGCGTGCCGGGCAGGCCCTGGGTCGCGCTCCATTCGGCAAGATCGTTGTGCGCGTGGCCCAGGTGGCAACGCTCCACCCAGGTCTTGCTGCGGCAATCCGGCAGGCGCAGCATCGCGTTGTCGAAGCGGCCCACGCCGACCCCGACCAGCGGATGCTCGACGAAGGTCGCCGCCGCCACCTGCAGGCGCTCGATGCGCGCGCCGGCGGAGGAGTCGCTGTCGCCGCGCTCGTAGCGCTGCACGTCGTGATGCAGTTCGGCCAGGCGGGTCTGCCGGGTCAGCGCCGGCACGCTCAGCACCAGGGTCGCGGCCAGCGCGGTGAGCACGACCAGGATCACCAGCCGCATGCCGCCGCTGCGCCAGCGCAGGCATAGCGCGGTGACCACCAGCAGCAACAGCATGCCCAGCCACACGCCGCGGCTGCCGCTGAACAGGATGGTGGCGCAGCCGGCGACGAGCGCCACGATGGTCCATGACCAGCGCCCGTGCGGCCGGCAGAACACCGCCACCACCATCAGCACCAGCACCACGTCGGCGAGCACGATCGCGTTGGTCCAGCCCTCGGCGCGCGGCTGGCCCTGCAGCACCTGCACGATCGCCAGCACCAGGGTGGCGAAGATGCCCAGCAGCGCGCCCCACCACAACAGTTGCCGCGGCGGACGCAGTGCGTAGACCCACAAGGCGGTCCACGGCAGCACCAGGAACCGGGTGCGGTTGTCGATGTCCTTCAGCGGCTGACCGAAGTACAGCATCGAGAACAGCGACAGTCCGATCACCAGCAGCGCCAGCACGCCGAGCCAGCGCAGCGACGGCTGCAGCCCGGCCACCACGCGGCGCATCCGGTCCAGCGCCAGCAGGCTGCTCGCCAACAGCAGCAGCCCGAACGGCAGCAATCCGCCGGGGATGCTGACCACCAGCGCCGGCAGGCACAGCATGCCCAGCGCGGCGCCCCACTCGGCCAGCGTGTGGCGACGGGACGGGAACGCGGCCAGCGGCGGCGCGGCGCGGGGCGGGGCTTCGGTCATCGGGGAGAGAGCGGACGCAAAGACGATGGGGGGCGATGATCCAAGTACGACCCCTAACCCGACCTGACCTGGACGCGGCCGCTGCCCGCCGGCGCCAACGTGGCCGGCGGCGGCGCATCGCCGAGCAGATCGGCCACCGCCGCCAGCAGGCGCTCGCCGAACTCGCGCTGGCGCGACTCGAAGAACGCACGCGCCGCGGTGCCCAGCGCATCGCACTGCATCGGCGCCAGCGCCAGCGCCTGCGCCATCGCCCGCTCGATCCCGGCCGCGTCGATCCGGTAGCGCACGCCGAAGTTGTCCTCGCGCTCGCCGACCGGATCGATCAGCACACCGCGCTCGGCGCTCACCAGTTCGTTCATCGGCGCGCCGTCGGTGGTGATCACCACCGCGCCGACGCTCAGCGCCTCCATGATGTAGTGGCCGAATCCCTCGACCTCGGACGGACACAAGTGGAAACGGTGCGCGTTCTGCAGCCGGCGCAGCTCGCGCTGGTCCAGATAGCCGGTCAGGTAGTCGATGTTCTCGGCCTCGATCGGGCGCGACTTCTTCGCGCTCTGCACCACCGTCAGCCGCGGCCATTCCGGGTGCCGCGCCCAGGTCTGCAACAGCACCGCGGTACCCTTGGCCGAGCTGCGTCCGGCCACGTGCAGGCAGGCGCGCTCGCGCGGCACCTCCGGGCGGTAGCAATCGTCGCTGCAGAAACCGATGAAGGTGGTGGCCGGACCCTGCGCGGAAAAAAGCTGCTCGGCCTGCCGGGTCTTGCACAAGACCCGCTGGAAACGCGGCAACCAGCGCAGCCACTTGCGGCGGAACCATTCCGGATTGGGCACCAGCACGTTGCGCCGGCCGGCACCCAGGCAGCGCGGATACACCCGTTCCAGGAAGATCTGCAGATCGGCACGGCCGCGCAGCAGGCTGCGCAGCGCCAGGCGCAGTTCGCGCAGGTGGTTGGCGAAGCGCACCGTGCCAAAGCCAAGTACCTCCACCCGATAGCGGCCGCTGCGGCGCAGCACCTCGGCGACCACTTGCAGGTCGCGACTCAGGCCGCCGCCGTTGTCGCGGCTGATCACCCGGATCAGGCGCATCGGCATGCTCGCCCTGCTACGCGCACGGCACCGGCGTTGCGAACGAAGCGGGCGCGACCGCGGCTCACTCGAAGCGGTCCTTGTCCTGCTCACGCAGGCGATCGCGGTCCACCGGGGTGACCGTGCATTGACCGTGCACGGCGGCGGCCGGCACCAGCCACCAGTTGCGGCGGTTGGACACGCCCGCCAGGGTGCTGGCGCGGCGATCGATGCAGCCGAGCATCGCCGCCTCCTGCACCAGCAGCCAGCGCCGCTGCGGCGCCTGCGCCTGCCAGGCCACGCCACGGCGCAACTGCTCGTCCCACGGCACCACGAAACCGAAAGTGGTCGCGGCGCGGTCGGCCATCAGCAGGTTCTGTTCCTTCCAGGCCACCAGGCCCAGTTCCGCGTCCGGCCCGATGCGGCGGCCGGCCGCCTCCATCACCCCGCGTGCGGAGCTGGACGTGTTGATCAGCGGATACACCAGCAGCCCGACCAGCACCCACAGCATGCTCAGCGTGGACACCATCGCCAGTTCCGGACGCCGCCGCGCGAACAGCGCCAGGCTGGCCACGCCCCACAGGCCGAGCGCCAGCAGGATCCAGGCCAGCGCCTGCACGGTCGGCAGATCGACCCCGCGCTGCTCCATCATCTGCGCGCGGAAGCCGTGCCCGGCCAGGATCGCCGCGCCGACCGCGCCCAACGCCAGCGTCACCACCACAGTGAACGCCAGCAACAACCGCTTCACCCCGGCCTTGCGCAGCAACCCCGCGATCAGCGGCGCCATCGCCAGGCACAGCATCGGCAACGCCGGCAGGATGTAGACGTCGCGCTTGCCGGTCGGAATCGAGAAGAACAGCACGATCAACGCCCACCACGCCAACGGCAGCAGATAACGCGGATCGCGCCGGCGCAGGCGCCGCGCCCAGGCCGGGATCGCCCACGGCAGGGCCAGCAGCAGCGGCAGCCACATGCTCGGCATCACCCCGAAGAAATACAGCGGCCCGTGTGGGTGATCCCAGGACCTGGCGTAGCGCCCGGCGGTCTGCCGGAACAGGATGTCGTCGAGGTAGGCGCGGTATTCGGGCTGATGCGCCGATAGCGCCGTGCTCACCATCGGCACCAGCCAGATCGACACCGCGCCCAGGAACGCCAGCGGCCCCAGCCAGAAGCGCGGATCGCGCACACCGATCCTGACCCCGCGCCACTGCGCCAGCGACGCCGCCGCGGCCGGCAGCAGCAGCAGCAGCGCCAGCGCGCCCACGCCCTTGGTGATCGTGCCCAGGCCGGCGGCGAACCAGCCCAGTGCCCACATCCGCCAGTCGGGTCCGCGCAGCACGTGGCGCAACAGGCCGTAATTGGCCAGGGTGATGTAGAACACCACCAGCGGATCGATCTGCGCCTTTTTCGCCTGGTAGGTGAAGTGGAACGCGAACAGCAGCGCATACGCCGCATACATGCCGACCCGACGCGTCCACAGCCGCCGGCCCAGGTCGTAGATGCAGGCCAGTGTGCCCAGCCCGGCCAGCAGCGAGGGCAGCAGGAACGCCACCCGCCAGTTGCCGAACACGGTGTAGAACGAGGCCTGCAGCCACATCAGCATTGGTGGCTTGTCCGAGTACAGCTCGGTGCCGCGGTGCGGGAACAGCCAGTTGCCGCTGTCCACCATCTGCTTGGCGACCAGCGCGAAGCGCGGCTCGTCGGCCGGATGCGGATCGCGCAGGCCCAGGCCAGCGCCGAGCACCAGCAGCGCGAGCAGGGCCAGCAAGCAGAATTCTCGGGACGCGCGGGTCTTCAGCATGGGCCAGGATGATACCGGGGCCACTTCACGCCGTCTTGCGCAACCGCGCATAGAAAAAGCCGTCGCGGTCCTGCTCGCCGGGCAGGCGCTGACGGCCGCCACCGTCCGCGTGGCCGCAGGCGGCGCCCGGGTCGTCGGCCACCGCATCGGCGGTGCGCGCCAGGAATGCCTGCAGCTGGCGCGCGTTCTCGTCCTTGAGCAGCGAACAGGTGGCGTAGACCAGCACCCCGCCCGGCCGCAGCACCTGCCAGCCGGCGTCCAGCAACCGTGCCTGCAGCGCCTGCAGCGCGACCACGTCCTCGCGCCGCCGATGCAGCAGCACGTCTGGCTGGCGGCGCACGATGCCGGTGGCCGAGCACGGCGCGTCGAGCAGCACCGCATCGAACGCCTCGCCGTCCCACCACGCGTCCGGCTGCGCCGCATCGGCGACCTGCAGTTGCGCCTGCGCGCCGGCGCCGGTGCGCTCGAAGGTCTCGCGCACCCGCGCCAGGCGCCGCGCGTCCACGTCCAGCGCGGTCAGGCGCAGCGTCGGGTCGCGCTCGAGCAGATGCGCGGACTTGCCGCCGGGCGCAGCGCAGGCATCCAGCACGCGCGCCCCCGGCGCCGGCGCCAGCACGTCGGCGACCTGCTGCGCCGAACCGTCCTGCACCGACACACAGCCGTCGGCGAAGCCGGGCAAGGCGCTCATCGGCACCGACTCGGCCAGGCGGATCGCATCGGCCAGGTCCGGCACCGTCTGCGCGCCAATGCCGGCGTCAGCCAGCTGTTGCAGATAGGCGTCGCGCGTGCCGCGCTGGCGGTTCACCCGCAGCCACAGCGGCGCCGCCTGCTGGCTGGCGGCGAAGATCGCCTCGGCCTGTTGCGGCCAGTCGGCGTGCAGCGCAGTGCGCAGCCACAGCGGCCAGCCGGCATCGGCGGCCACTTCCGGCAGCCCGTCGCGCAGCGCGCGGCGCAGCAAGGCGTTGACCATGCCGGCCTGGCGCGGCCGGTCCAGCGCGCGCACCGCTTCCACCGTCGCCGACAGCGCCGCGTGCGGCGCCAGGCCGAGCACGTCGAGCTGGGCGAACCCGGCCATCAGCAGCGTGCGCAGTTCGGCATCGCGCTGCGGCAGCTGCTTCTGCAACCACAGCCGCAACGCGGCCTCGTAGGCCGGGCGCCGACGCAGCACCGCGAAGCAGATCGCCTCGACCAGGGCGCGGTCGCGCGGATCGGGCAGCGTCGGCAACGCGGTGGCCAGTTCGGCCTTCAGCGAGCGGCCGCGGTCGATCACCGCGCTCAGCACGCGGGCGGCAACGACACGGGGCGCGACGCCGCGAGGCGGCGCGGCGGCAGGCGGCGCGGCAGGCGTCTGGGTCATCGGCCGGTCGCGCCGGTTCAGCCCAGCACCGGCAGGTCGCGCCGGGCGTTGAGGTAGTCGGCGGCGGTGATCGCCTTGCCGCCTTCGCGCTGCAGCACGCGCAGGCGCAGCGCGCCCTGCCCGCAGGCGATGTCGATGCCCTGCTTGGACGCGGCCAGCACCATCCCCGGCGGCTGCACATGCGCCAGCTCCAGCGCCACCGCGCCGTGGATGCGCACGCGCTCGCCGGCCAGCACCGCCTCGGTGATCGGCCATGGACTGAACGCGCGCACCCGCAGCGCGAGCTGCGCCGCCGGCTGCTGCCAGTCCAGCCGCGCCTGCGCCTTGTCCAGCTTGTGCGCGTAGGTCACGCCAACCTCCGGCTGCGGTTGCGGCACAGGACGGATGCCGGCGCGCAGCAGGCCCAGCCCGTCGGCCAGCACCTGCGCGCCGAGCGCGGCCAGCCGGTCGTGCAGCTGTCCGCCGGTGTCGCTGTCGCCGATCGGGGTGCGCTGCGACATCAGCACCGGGCCGGTGTCCAGGCCGGCTTCCATCTGCATCAGGCATACCCCGGTTTCGCTGTCGCCGGCCTCGATCGCGCGCTGGATCGGCGCGGCGCCGCGCCAGCGCGGCAGCAGCGAGGCGTGCACGTTCCAGCAGCCATGGGTCGGGATCGCCAGCACCGCCTTGGGCAGGATCAGGCCGTAGGCCACCACCACCATCAGGTCCGGCTGCAGCGCGCGCAGGGTCTGCAGCGCCTCCGGCGAACGCAGCGTGTCCGGCTGCAGCACCGCAATGCCGCGCGCGATCGCCTCCAGCTTCACGGGCGACGGGGTCAGCCCGCGGCCACGCCCGGCCGGCCGGTCCGGCTGGGTATAGACCGCGACCACTTCATGGCGCTGCGCGGCCGCGCGCAACGACGGCACGGCGAAGTCCGGCGTACCGGCGAAAACGATTTTCATGGAGGCTGGGAACCGGGAAAAGGGGATGGAGAATGCGCAAGGCGCGGACCCGGAAATGGTACGGGCACCGCACATACGATTCCCGTTTCCCCATTCCCGATTCGCGGCCTTCAGGCCACGTGCTTGCGCGCCTTGGCCAGCTTCTTGCGCACCATCTCGCGCTTGAGCGGCGACAGGTAATCGACGAACAGCTTGCCGTCCAGGTGGTCCATCTCGTGCTGCACGCACACCGCCAACAGGCCGTCCGCGGACAGTTCCTGCGGCCGGCCGTGGCGGTCCAGGTAGCGCACGACGATGGCCTCGGCGCGGGTCACGTCGGCATAGATGCCGGGCACCGACAGACAGCCCTCCTGGTGCACCTGCTCGCCGTCGCGCTGCACGATCTGCGGGTTGATGAACACCTGCGGGGCGTTCTTCTCTTCGCTGACGTCGATGACCATGAAGCGCTGGTGCACGTCCACCTGGCTCGCGGCCAGGCCGATGCCGGGGGCCTCGTACATGGTCTCGAACATGTCGTCGAGCAGGCGCTGGAACGCCGGCGCGGTCACGTCGGCGGGATCGACCTGCAGCGCCTTGGTGCGCAGGCGCGGATCGGGGAATTCGAGGATGGGAAGCAGGGCCATAGCGGTACCCAGATGGGGGCGCCGGAAAATTCGGCAAGACATGACGATTCTACCCCGTTCTGGCGCGGACGCTTGCGCCGCGCCCAGGGTTCTGGACTATAGTGCGCGGACCTGTTGGGGAATCAGGCTCCGCACTCAATGTTCAATCGACTCCGTACGGTCGTCGCCGTGGCGATGCTCACCGTGGCGACCTATGCCGCTTCCGCGAGCATGGCTGCCGAACACCCTGACACCTATGTGGTGCGCAAGGGCGACACGCTGTGGGACATCGCCGGGCGCTTCCTCGGCAAGCCGTGGCTGTGGCCGGAAATCTGGCAGGCCAACCCGCAAGTGCAGAACCCGCATCTGATCTATCCCGGCGACGTGCTCAGCCTGGCCTACCTGGACCGGGTGGCGCGCGCCACGGTCAAGCCCGGCCCGCGCCAGGAAGCACCGATCGACGCGATCCCGCTGTCCGAGGTCGAGCCGTTCCTGAAAAACCTGCGCGTGGCCGACAGCATCGACGGCCTGCCCTACGTGGTCGGCGTCGAGGACAACCAGCTTCGCGCCACCGCCGGGCAACTGGTCTACGCGACCGGGCTGAGCGCGCCGCAGACCGGGCAACGCTACGCGGTGGTACGCCCGACCGTCCGCTACGCGCTGCCCAGGCTCAGCGACGACCTGAACGCCGAGGGCCGCAGCACCCCGGGCACCGGCAATCTGTGGCGGACCTTCCTGCCGCCGGACACCAAGCGCCGCGAGACGCTGGGCTACGAACTGGCCCAGGTCAACGTCGGCACCGTCACCCGCGTCTCCGCCGACGACAGCCAGGCCACCACCCTGCTGCTGCAGGACAGCGCCCGCGAAGTGCGCGCCGGCGATCGCCTGATCGCGGTCCAAGCGCAGCCCTACGACCTGCAGTTCGTTCCGCATCCGCCCTCCGCGCAGGCACTCGAGGCCGGGCTGCGGGTGCTGGCGGTGGCCGACGCGTTCAGCGTCGCCGGCCCGCGCGACGTGATCGCGATCTCCGGCGGCAGCCGCGAAGGCATCGACAACGGCACCGTGGTCTCGCTGTGGCGCCATGGCACCCGGGTCAACGACCGCGTGCAGCGCCCCAACACCTCGCGCGCCGACGACGGCTTCAGCGGCAGCCGCGGCACGGTCGCCCTGCCCGACGAATACGCCGCGCACGCGATGGTGTTCCGCACCTTCGACAAGGTCAGCTACGCGCTGGTGATGGACGGCATCAAGCCGACCCGGATCGGCTACGACGTGAAGCACCCGGACGCACGCTGACCCGCGCACGCGGGCAAGTCCTACCTCCGCAACAGACGGCGCCCGAGGGCGCCGTCTGCGTTTGCGGCCTAGCCTGAGTCTGTTAATCCGAATGGAACAGGCTCCCAGACCGATGTCCGCCCTGCCCGGCCCGCCCCGTCCCGCCGCTGCCTGCGCCGATCCGGCGCTGCTAGCCCTATGCCTGGCCGGCGGCGCCAGCACCCCACGCCGGCGCCTGCTCGACCACTGCGGCAGCCCCGCCGCGGCCCTGGCCGCCGGTGCCGGCGCCTGGCGCGCGGCGGGTCTGGATCCGGCGCAAATCGCAGCGCTGCAGCGGCCCGACCGCGCCGCCGTGGACGCCGCACTGGCCTGGCTGGCGCTGCCGCGCCGGCACCTGCTCGGCTGCCACGATCCGGACTATCCGGCGCTGCTGCTGCGCAGCCCCAACCCGCCGCTGGCGCTGTACCTGGAAGGCGACCCGGAGGCGCTGTGGCATCCGGCGGTGGCGGTGGTCGGCAGCCGCGCGCCCAGTGCCGGTGGCCGCGACAACGCGCAGCGCTTCGCCCAGGCGCTGGCCACGGCCGGGTTCGCGGTGACCAGCGGTATGGCCGCCGGGGTCGATGCCGCCGCACACGCCGCGGCGCTGTCGCGCCAGGACGGGCTCACCGTGGCAGTGGTCGGCACCGGCCCCGATCTGGCCTACCCGCGCCAGCACGCCGCCCTGCGCGAGCGCATCGCCGCACGTGGCGCGGTGGTCAGCGAGCATCCGCCCGGCACCCCGGCGCGACCGGGCCACTTCCCGGCGCGCAACCGGATCATCGCCGGACTGACCCTGGCCACCCTGGTAATCGAGGCCGCCGCCCGCTCCGGCGCGCTGATCACCGCACGCCTGGCGGCCGAAGCCGGGCGCGAGGTGTTCGCGCTGCCCGGCTCGATCCACAACCCGCTGGCGCGTGGCTGCCACCGCCTGATCCGCGACGGTGCCGGACTGGTCGAGAGCGCCGACGAAGTGCTGGCCGGGGTCGCGCCGCTGGCCGCGGAACTGGCCGACGCCTTGCGCGGACGCCTGCACTCACCCACTGAGGGGATGGCCGACGACCCCGGCGCCACGCCATGCTTCCCCGATCCCGACTACCAGCGCTTGTGGCAGGCGCTGGGCCACGACCCCACCTGTATGGATTCCGTGATCTCACGCACCGGATTGACGGCCGCGGCGGCGTCCGCCATGCTGCTGACCATGGAACTGGATGGCTACGTGGCGGTCGAACGAGGTCGTTACACCCGCAAACCCTAGTTTCTTCACCTCCACAGCGTCTAGCGGCGCAGGCCGAGGGGCAATGAAAGAGAGCATTCTGGATGTCCTGCTGTACCTGTTCGAACATTATTTCAGCGAGGATGCGGACCCGGTCCGCGATCGCGACTCCCTCCAGAATGGCTTGATTCAGGCTGGCTTCAGCCCCACCGAAATCAGCAAAGCGTTCGATTGGCTCGATGCCCTGGCCGAGCAGCGGCCGGCCGTGCCGCAGCCGCGCATCGACGGCCCGATCCGCATCTACCACGGCCCGGAGCTGGACAAGCTCGACGTGGAATGCCGCGGCTTCCTGCTGTTCCTGGAACAGCACGGCATCCTCGACAGCGACCAGCGCGAGCTGGTGCTGGACCGGGCAATGGCGCTGGACCAGGACGAACTGGACCTGGACGACCTGAAATGGGTGGTGCTGATGGTGCTGTTCAACCAGCCCGGCGCCGAGGCGGCCTACGCATGGATGGAAACGCAGATGTTCGTCGACGAGCCGGAGCCGGTGCACTGAGGCACTGACGGGCCCATGCACGGATGCACGAGGAACCAACCTTGAGCGCCTGGCACTACGCCGACGCCGCGCGCCACCGGCATGGCCCGCTGAGCACCGCCACCTTGCTGGAACGCCTGCGCGATGGGCTTCTCGAGCGCGACACCCTGGCCTGGCGCGAAGGCCTGCCGGAGTGGCGGCCGCTGCACGCGCTGGCCGACGAACTGGGCCTGCCGACCACGGCCACGCCGCCCCCGCTGCCGCCGCCGGCGAGGGCGACGACCGCTGCCGCCGCGCCCGCCGGCGGCGTCGGCGCGCTCGTCGCGGTCGTGGTCGGCGCGGTGCTGTTGACCATCATCGGCATCCTCGCCGCCATCGCCTTACCCGCCTATCAGGACTACACGCTGCGCGCCAAAGGCCACGCAGGCGATCGGCAGCGTGGCGCTGCTGCAGGCGCAGATCGCCAGCTTCGCCGCGCAGCAGGGGCGCTGCCCAGTGAACGGCGACAGCGGCTTCGGCACCGCACCGGGCTATGCAGGCGAATTCGTCGTGCAGGTGCGCATCGGCCGTTTCGACAACGGCCATTGCGGGCTGGAAGCCACCTTGCACGCGCCCGGCCAGGCCAAGCTGGATGGCAAGGCGCTGTGGCTGGACTACGATGAGCGGACGTCGGCCTGGAAGTGCAGTGCCGAGCTGGAAGACCGCTACCTGCCCGCGCACTGCCGCGGCGGCTGAGCGGAAACGGATTTTCGACCGCAACCCTGGGGAACAGGAATGAGTGAGTGGTACTACGCCGACGCCGCGCAGCAGCGCCATGGACCGATGCCGGCCGAGCAACTACAGCAGCGTTTCCAGCACGGCGAAGTGGACCTGACCACGCTGGTCTGGCGCGACGGCCTCAGCCAATGGCACCCGCTGGCCGATGTCGTCGACGAACTCGGCCTGACCCAGGCGCCTGCGGCAAGTGCGGCGGATGCCGCGGCTGCGGCGCCGCCCGCGGCGGACGCGCAGGCCGTGCCGAGCGCCTGGACCACGCCGGACGCCGCAGCCGCGACGCATTCGCCCTATGCCGCGCCCACCGCTATGCCCGGCGAGGAAGCGCGTTTCGGCGGCGGCGGCGAGGTGGTGCAGGCCGGCTTCTGGAAGCGCACCGCCGCCTACCTGATCGACGGCATGCTGGTCGGCATCGTCTCGCAGGTGATCCAGTTCGTGATCATGCTCGGCTTTTTCGGCTTCAGCGGCCTGGGCAACGGCAGCACCCCGGATTTCAGCAGCGCCGGCGGTATCCTCATGCTGGTGCTGGTGTACCTGGTGCCGCTGGGGATGTCGGCGCTGTACTTCGGCCTGTTCCATGCCTCGACCAAGCAGGCCACGCTGGGCAAGATGGCGATCGGCATCAAGGTGGTGCGTAGCGACGGTAGCCGGATCAGCGTCGGCCGCGGCATCGGCCGCTACTTCGGCTTCCTGCTGAGCAGCCTCACCATCTTCATCGGCTTCCTGATGGCCGCCTTCACCGAGCGCAAGCAGGCCCTGCACGACATGCTCTGCGACACCCTGGTGGTTGACAAATGGGCCTATACCGACCACCCGCAGTGGCAGCAGCACACGCTGGGCACGGTCACCGTGGTGATCCTGTCGCTGTTCGGCGTGCTGATGGTCGGGATCCTGCTGCTGGTGCTCCTGGCGATCGGCGTGGCTGCAAGCGGTAGCTGGCACTGAAGCCGGGACTCGGGACCGGGGACCCGGAGGACGGAAGTCGGTAAAGCCTCGTTAGCTTGAGCATTTTCCGGCGTTGCGGAGCGGCGGCGCTTGACAGCCGGTGCCGGACATGTCCACTAATACGGATAGCCGCAGCTGAACGCCCGGGGTACCTGCCCCGGGCGTCGGCCGCTCTGAACCACCGCAACACTTCACTAACCGGAGCAATTGCGCCACCCTACCGCCCCCAGGGCGCCCGCCCCGCCCATCGAAGCCCAGTCCACCATGTCCAAGCACCTGCTCATCGTCGAATCGCCCGCCAAGGCCAAGACGATCAACAAATACCTCGGCAAGGACTTCCACGTCCTGGCCTCGTATGGGCACGTGCGCGACCTGATCCCGAAAGAAGGCGCGGTGGACCCGGACGACGGCTTCGCGATGCGCTACGCGCTGATCGAGAAGAACGAGAAGCACGTCGAGGCCATCGCCAAGGCCGCCAAGGTCGCCGACGACATCTATCTGGCGACCGACCCGGATCGCGAGGGCGAGGCGATCAGCTGGCACATCGCCGAGATCCTGAAGGAGCGCGGGCTGCTCAAGGACAAGCCGCTGCACCGGGTGGTGTTCACCGAAATCACCCCGCGCGCGATCAAGGAGGCGATGGCCAACCCACGGCAGATCGCCGTGGACCTGGTCGATGCGCAGCAGGCGCGGCGCGCGCTGGACTACCTGGTCGGCTTCAACCTGTCGCCGGTGCTGTGGCGCAAGGTGCAGCGCGGCCTGTCCGCCGGCCGCGTGCAGTCGCCGGCGCTGCGCATGATCGTGGAGCGCGAGGAAGAGATCGAAGCCTTCGTCGCCCGCGAATACTGGAGCATCGGCGCCGACTGCCTGCACCCCTCGCAGCCGTTCGCGGCCAAGCTGGTCAAGCTCGACGGGCAGAAATTCGAACAGTTCACCATCACCGACGGCGACACCGCCGAAGCGGCGCGGATGCGCCTGCAGAAGGCCGCGCAGGGCGCGCTGCACGTCACCGACGTGGCCAGCAAGGAGCGCAAGCGCCGCCCGGCGCCGCCGTTCACCACCTCCACGCTGCAGCAGGAGGCCTCGCGCAAGCTTGGCTTCACCACCAGCCGCACCATGCGCGTGGCGCAGAAGCTGTACGAAGGCGTGACCGTGGGCGACGAAGGCACGGTCGGCCTGATCAGCTACATGCGTACCGACTCGGTGAACCTGTCGCAGGACGCGCTGGCCGAAATCCGCGACGTGATCGCGCGCGACTTCGGCACCGGCGCGTTGCCCGACAAGCCGAACATGTACCAGACCAAGTCCAAGAACGCGCAGGAAGCGCACGAAGCGATCCGTCCGACCGCGGCGCTGCGCACCCCGGCGCAGATGGCCAAGTACCTGGACGACGACGGTCGCCGCCTGTATGAACTGATCTGGAAGCGCGCGGTGGCTTGCCAAATGGTGCCGGCGACGATGAACACCGTCACCGTGGAACTGGCGGCCGGCAACGCGCACAGCTTCCGCGCCAGCGGCACCACGGTGATCGACCCGGGCTTCCTGGCCGTGTACGAGGAAGGCAAGGACCAGAAGGCCGCCGAGGACGAAGACGAAGGCCGCAAGCTGCCGGCGATGAAGCCCGGCGACCGCATCCCGCTCGACCGCATCCATACCGACCAGCATTTCACCGAGCCGCCGCCGCGCTTTTCGGAAGCCTCGCTGGTCAAGACGCTCGAGGAATACGGCATCGGCCGCCCCTCGACCTATGCCTCGATCATCCAGACCCTGCTGTTCCGCAAGTACGTGGAACTGGACGCGCGCCGCTTCCGTCCGTCGGACGTGGGCCGCGCGGTCAGCAAGTTCCTGTCCGGCCACTTCACCCGCTACGTCGACTACGACTTCACCGCCAAGCTGGAAGACGAGCTGGACGCGGTGTCGCGCGGCGAGGAGGAATGGCGGCCGCTGATGGAGAAGTTCTGGGGCCCGTTCAAGGAACTGGTCGAGGAGAAGAAGGAATCGGTGGACCGCTCCGAGGCCACCGGCGCGCGCGAACTCGGCACCGACCCCAAGACCGGCAAGCCGGTCAGCGTGCGGCTGGGCCGGTTCGGGCCGTATGCGGCGATCGGCAGCACCGCCGAGGACGCCGAGGACAAGCCCAAGTTCGCCTCGCTGCGTCCGGGCCAGAGCATGCACACCATCACCCTGGAAGACGCGCTGGAGCTGTTCCTGATGCCGCGCGCGCTGGGCGAGGACAAGGGCGAGGACGTCAGCGTCGGCATCGGCCGCTTCGGCCCGTTCGCCAAGCGCGGCAGCGTCTATGCCTCGCTGAAGAAGGAAGACGACCCGTACACCATCGACCTGGCGCGTGCGGTGTTCCTGATCGAAGAGAAGGAAGAGATCGCGCGCAACCGCATCATCAAGGAATACCCCGGCAGCGACATCCAGGTGCTCAACGGCCGCTTCGGCCCGTACATCAGCGACGGCAAGCTCAACGGCAAGATCCCCAAGGACCGCGAGCCGGCCACGCTGACCCTGGAAGAAGTGCAGAAGCTGCTGGAAGAGACCGGCAAGCCGGCACGGCGCGGCTTCGGCGCCAAGAAGGCCGCAGCGAAGAAGGAAGCGACGCCGAAGAAGAGCGCAGCCAAGAAGGCCGCGGCCGACGCGCCGGCCAAGCCCGCGGCGAAGAAGGCGGTCAAGAAGGTAGCGAAGAAGACCGCGAAGAAAGCGGCCAAGAAAGTGGTCAAGAAGGCCGCGACCAAGTCGGCTTGATCCACCGCCGCTGCTGCGGATGCGACATCCACAGCGGCGGCGGCGGATGGCCTGGATCGCCATCCATCGCGGCACGCGATGCGATCGCGCTTGCCGCGATCGAGTTACACCGCGCCATTCGGCAGCGCCGCCGCGCAGACTGGAAGAACCGCAGCCGCCGCAAGCTGCGCACCCGCCACATCGCCTCGCAGCGCCCGCGTCGCCCGCCCGCCCGCCCGCCAGAAATCGAACCGAAATCGGCAGGACAGCGCGCATCGCGCTTGCCAATGCCCAATCCCAAATCCCGACTCCCCGCCCCCAGCCATTGCCTCACAGCAATCGCCTGCCGCATCATCCACGCATGCCCGATCTGTCGCTCAGCCAAGCCGTCGCCATCCTGCAGCAAGGCGGTGTCATCGCCTATCCCACCGAGGCGGTCTGGGGCCTGGGCTGCGATCCGTACGACCAGGCGGCGGTGACGCGCCTGCTGCAGATCAAGCAGCGACCGGTGGAGAAAGGCTTGATCGTGGTCGCCGCCGAACTGGAGCCGCTGCGCCCGCTGCTCGAGCTGTCGGCGCTGCCGCCAGCGCGCCTGGCCGCGGTGCTGGCCAGCTGGCCCGGCGCGCATACCTGGGTGCTGCCGGCCGCGGCGCAGGCGCCATCCTGGATTACCGGCGCACACCGCGGCATCGCGGTGCGGATCAGCGCGCATCCGCTGGTGGCCGCGCTGTGCCGCGCCTGGGGCGGCGCGCTGGTCTCGACCAGCGCCAACCGCGGCGGCGAGCCGCCGGCGCGGCAGCGCGGCGAACTGGATCCGCACCTGCTGGCTGCGCTCGACGGCATGGTCGATGGGCAGACCGGCGGCCTGGCCCAGCCCACCCCGATCCGCGATGCGGTCAGCGGCGAGATCCTGCGCGCCTGAGCGCGTTGCCGATCCCCGACCGGCCCGGCTTTCCCTGGCCGGCGAAGGCGCGCAAGATGCGCGCATGCCCGCTCTCGTCCGCTCTGCCCTGCTCCTGACCGCGCTGCTGCCGCTGGCAGGCAGCGCCTGGGCGCAGACCAGGCAAACCAGCGCGCATGGGTCGGTGCGCATCTACCGCTGCGTCGGCAGCGCCGGCGCGGTCAGCCTGCAGAACGCGCCCTGCGAGAACGCGCACCAGCAGCAGGTGCTGGACATGCAGCGCCCGCGCGATCCGCCGCCACGCCCGACCACCACGCTCAGCACCGATCCGGCGCGCGCCGCGGCCTCGCCGGCGCCGCTGCCGCAGCGCGAGATCCGCATCGTCAGCGTGCAGTCGCCGCAGCCGATGTACGAATGCGTGACCAGCGAGGGCCAGCGCTATACCAGCGACGACAACGAAGGCAATCCGCGCTGGGTGCCGCTGTGGGCCATCGGCTACGCAGGCGGCGACGGCGACGGCCATCGCCGCGGCAATGGCGGCGGCGATGGCCGCCGCCCGCGCCCGCCGCAGCCGGTGTATTCCGGCGCCGGCGTGGTGGTGCCGGCCGGCAGCACGCTGATCCGCGATACCTGCAACGCCCTGCCGGCGCAGGAAGTGTGCGCGCGCCTGGCCGACCGCCGCTGGGAACTGATACGCCGCTACAACAGCGCGCTGCAGAGCGAGCGCCACGCGCTGGAAACCGAGCAGCGCGGCATCGACGCGCGCCTGGACCGCGACTGCGGAGGCAGCTGAGATGCGCAGTGCGCTCTGCCTCGCGGCGCTGCTGGCCGGGGCCGGCGCCGCGCATGCGGAACAGGTGGTGTTCTATCGCTGCACCGATGCGCACGACAACCTGACCGTGCAGAACCAGCCGTGCCCCACGGGCATGCGCCAGCAGAAAAAGAGCATGCAGGGCGTCGGCCGGGTGCCCGCACAGGGACCGGCTGCCGCGCCAGTTGCACCCGCCGCGCAGGTCCCCGTACGCGCAGCGGTGCCCGTCACCGCGCCGCCCGATCCGCCGACAGCGCCGACAGCGCCGGCGGACGCTGCGCCGCGCCTGCCGCCTCCGCCGCTGTACGCCTGCACCACCTATGCGCTGCAACACTACGTCGGCGAAGTCGCCGAGCCGGCGCCGCGCTGCGTTCCCTTGCGCACCATTGGCCTGGACGGCAGCCCCGACAGGACCGGCGGCAGCGCCTGCGAAGTGCGGCGCGACCGCTGCAAGGCGCTGCCCGAAGCCGGCGCCTGCGACGCCTGGAAAACCCATGTGGCCGAAGCCGAAACGCACTGGCGCTTCGCCACGCCCGAAGACGCCGAGCCGCTGCGGCAGGAATTCCTGCGTCGCCAGCAATTGCTCGAGGCCAGCAACTGCGGCGCGGCGGATCAGGGCGTGCCGCCACGGATTTTCGATCCGACACTCCCCCTGTAGGAGCAACTGTCTTCAGCCGTGACGAGCGGAGTGGTGAATTTCCTGAACCGGCATGCAGTCGGGACTGAAGTCCCTCCCACAAGAGGCCCCACCGCTCCGCGACGCCGGTGGAATCCTTGTGGGAGCGACTTCAGTCGCGACGAGCGCAGCGGCGGGCCGTCCGACTTCGGAAGTTGTCGCGGCTGAAGCCGCTCCTAGAAGAGCTTGGCCGGCGCTTGCACTCTGCCGACATCCAGGAAAAAGCGGCCTAGAACCCGTAACGCAAAAACCCACCGTCCACCGCGATGCATTCGCCGGTGATGTAGCTGGCCGCCGGCAGGCACAGGAAGCCGACCGCGGCCGCCACTTCCTCCGGCTCGCCGATCCGCCGCATCGGCGTGCGCTCGATCACCTGCTCGTAGTAGTCCGGATCCGACAGCGGCCCGGACGTGCGGCGGGTGCGGATGTACCACGGCGCCACCGCATTGACCCGGATCCCGTCCTCGGCCCACTCGGCGGCCAGGTTGCGGGTCAGCTGGTGCAGCGCGGCCTTGGTCATGCCGTAGGGCGCGCCGCTGCGCACGTGGGTCAGCCCGGACACGCTGCCGACATTGACGATCGCCGCGGCCGCGTGCTGCGCCAGCAACGGATGCGCATAGCGCGATAGCTCGAACGCCGAGAACAGGTTGGTCTCGAAGATGCCGCGCCACTCGTCTTCGGTGTAGTCCACCGCAGCCTTGCTCAGATTGCCGCCGGCGTTGTTGATCAGCAGGTGCAGGCCGTCGGCGTGGTCCTCGACCCAGTCCAGGATCTCGCGCCGGTCCTCGTCATCAGCCACGTCCGCGGCCAACGCCAGGATGCGCCGCTCCGGATAGGCATCGGCCAGTTCGTCGCGCGCCGCTTCCAGCGTATCGATGTCGCGCGCCACCAGCATCAGCTCGGCGCCGAGGCCGAGCAGTTCGCGCGCGATCGCCAGGCCGATGCCGACGCTGGCGCCGGTGATCAATGCGGTCTGTCCGTCCAGCCGCCAACGTTGCTGCATCGTCTTGCCTGTCTGCGCCGGGGTGGGCGTAGGATAACGCCCACGCTCAACCAGGTCGCCCCTATGCACCGTTCATCGCGCTTGCTGACGTTGGCACTCTCGCTGCTGGCCGCGCTCGCCGCGTGCAAGCCGTCACCGCCGAAACCGCCAGACAAACCGCCCGAACCACAGGCCGGCGCGCTGCGCGCGGCGATCGCGCAGCCGCTGGACCGCGCCAGGCAGGCGCAGCTCGGCACCGAGCAGGCCGCGGCCGCGCACAACGCCGTGATCGACGCCGCAACCGGAAAATGAAAACGCCGGCATCGGCCGGCGTCGTTCATTGCTTGCAGCGCGCCTGCCAGGTGGCGAGCGCGCCTCACGCCGGCATCAGAAGCCGCAGAAGCAGTAGGCAAGCGCCTTGACAGGCGTGCCGTCGCGCTTGTCGGTGGCGTCCTGCACGAAGCGCAGCTGGGTATCCAGCTCCGGCATGCTGCGCGCCAGCACGGCGTGCGCCAGCGCCGAGTCGCCCAGCATCCACGCGCCCATGCGGCTGCCGGCGAACCCGTTGACGAACTGCGCGAACGGCGTGGCCGGCTTCTCGATGTAGCGCACGCGGTACTTGTCGCGATCGCCCAGCTTGGCCCGCGCGGCGGCATCGGCCACCGCGTCCTTGAAGCCGCCGAACGCGTCCACCAGGCCGCGTTCCTTGGCCTGCGCACCGCTCCACACGCGGCCGCGCGCGACCTGGTCGATCGCCTCGACCGGCTTGTTGCGCGCCTGCGCGACCTTGCCGGTGAAGTCGGCGTAGCCCTTGTTGATCACAGACTGGATCACCTGCCCGACCACCGGATCCATCGGCCGGGTGACGTCGAACGCACCGGCGAATCGAGTGGTGCCGACGCCGTCGGTATGCACGCCGATCTTGTCCAGGCTGCGGGTCAGGTTGGGGATCATGCCGAAGATGCCGATCGAGCCGGTGATCGTCGACGGGTCGGCGTAGATGCGATCGGCGTTCATGCTGATCCAGTAGCCGCCGGACGCGGCCAGGTCTCCCATCGACACCACCACCGGCTTGCCGGCCGCCTTCAGCGCCACCACCTCGCGGCGAATCTGCTCGGAGGCGAACACTTCGCCGCCCGGCGAATCCACGCGCAGCACCACCGCCTTGACCGCCTCATCGTCGCGCGCATCGCGCAGCAATGCCGCGGTCGACTCGCCGCCGATGCGCCCGGCCGGCTGCTCGCCGCCGCTGATCTCGCCCGCGGCGACCACCACCGCCACCTGCGGGCGCGAATCCACAGGTGAGCGGCGCAGGTCCAGCTGCTGCAGATAGGCATCCAGGTTGACGTTGCGGAAGCCCGTATCGGCATCGTCGTCGGCCACGCCGCGCTTGGTCAGCAGCTCCTCGACCTCCTCGCGGGTCTTCAGGCCGTCCACCAGCTTCTGCTGCAGCGCGAACTTGGCCATGTCGCCGCCGGCCGCGGCGATGCCTTCGGGCATCGTGTCGATGCCGGCGGAAATCTGCTCGGGCGCCAGCTTGCGCGCCTTGGCGATGTCGGCCACGTAGCGCTGCCACACATCGTTCATCCAGAACAGATCGGCTTCCTTGGACGCCGGCGAAGCCGCGTCGAGCACGTACGGCTCCGCGGCGGACTTGAACTCGCCGACCTTGAACAGGTGCACGTCCACGCCGAGCTTGTCCTGCAGGCCTTCGCGGAAGTACTGGCGGTAACGGCCCAGGCCTTCCAGCACCACCGAGCCCATCGGGTCCAGGTAGACCTCGTTGGCCTGCGCGGCCAGCAGGTACTGCGCCTGGCTCAGGCTGTCGCTGTAGGCCACGACCTGCTTGCCGGAAGCGCGCAGGTCCTGCAGCGCCGCGGACACTTCGCGCATCGAGGCGAAGCCGCTCGGCTGCAGCTTGTCCAGGCGCAGCGCCACGCGCTCGATCTTCGGATCGGTCTTGGCCGCTTCCAGCGCGCGGATCAGGTCGCGCAGCTGGATCTCCTCGGCGCCCTTGTCGCCCATCGCTTTGGTCAATGCGCGGCTGACCGGATCGGCGCTGAACTGCTCGACCAGGGTGCCTTCCGGCGCGATCAGCAGCGTGGTGCGGTCGCGCAGCGCCTTGGCGCCATCGCCGCGCGCCATCGCGAACACGATCGCCAGCAGGAGCAGCAACAGGAAGCCGAAGAACACCAGATTCAGGATCAGCCTGCGAGTGAAGTTCATCACATCCCACAGGCCGACGAAGAAGCTGGCGATGGGGCTGCGACGTACGGGTTGGTTCATGGAAAAACTCCGGAAAGAAGGTCTTGCGCGCGTGCAGCATACCGACTGTGCCGGCGCCGCACATGCGCCTGAAGTCAGGGGTCAGGGAGCCGCGGCGGCGAGCAGGCGCCCGCTGCTGAGCCGGAAGCGCGCGGCCATCATCACCGCGGCCGCGGTCAGGCCCAGGATCAGCCCGATCCACATGCCCTGCGGTCCCCAGCCCAGCCACAGGCCGAGCCCAGCGCCCAGCGGCATGCCCAGGCCCCAGTAGGAACACAGCGCCAGCAGCATCGGCACACGGGTGTCGTTGAGACCGCGCAGCGCGCCAGCCGACAGCACCTGCACGCCGTCGGGGAACTGAAACGCAGCCGCGTATAGCAGCAGCGTGGACGCCAACCCGGCCACCGCGATGTCGCGGGTGTAGACGCCGACGATGGCGTCGTGGCCGAACAGCAGCACCAGCGCCGACAACGCCTGGGTGCCGAGCACGATGCTATAGCCGGCCCAGGCCGCGCCGCGCACGCCGAGCGCATCGCCGCCACCGGCGGCGCGCCCGACCCGCACCGTGGTCGCCTCGGCCACGCCCATCGGGACCATGAAGCACAGCTGCGCCACGTTGATCGCGATCTGGTGCGCGGCCGCCGGCACTTCGCCCAGCCGCGCGATCAGCAGCGCGGTGACGATGAACAGCCCGCCCTCCATCAGGATGGTGATGCCGATCGGCAGCCCGGTCTTCAGCAACCCGCCGATCGCGCGCAGGTCCGGCGCCTCGAAGCTCGCGAACAGGCGCAACGGCGCAAAGCGCCTGGAACGCGCCAGGTAGAAGGCGAAACACAGCGCCTGCAGCCACATCATGATCGCCGAGGCGATGCCGAGCCCGCCGGCACCGCGCTCGCGCAGCCCGAACAGGCCGAAGGTCAACACGTAGCCCAGCGGCGCAAGCACCAGCAGCCCGCCGAAGCCGAGCAGCATGGTCGGCAGCGTCCAGTGCATGCCCTCGCTGAGATAGCGCATGCAGAAATACAGCACCATCGCCGGCACGCCCCAGCGGATCGCGTGCAGGAAATCGCGCGCGCCGGGCACGATCTCCGCGGCGATGCCCAGTTGCGGCAACGCCATCGGCATCACGCTCAGGAACGCGAACATCAGCACGCCCAGGCCCAGCGACAACCACAGCGCCTGGCGGAACATCGGCCCGATCTGCGCGTGACGCTTGCCGCCGTCGAGCTGCGACACCGACGCGGTCAACGCGATCAGGGTGCCGATCGGAATCATCATCGGCAGCCACAACAACGCGGTGCCGACCGTCACCGAGGCCAGCGTGCGGGTGCCATGGTGGCCGGCGATCACGTTGTCGACGAAGCTGATCAGGCCGGCGGAGATATGCCCCAGGACCAGCGGCAGGGCGAGCTGCGCGGTGCTGCGCAGTTCGCGGCCCCGGACCGAGGCCGGGGTGGAGGACGAAGACATTGCAAGACTCTGGCGATCCCGCCGACTGCGGCCGCGCAGGAAAGCGCCGGCGCCGGGTGGCGGAGGGGCGCTATTTTACCCTGCGCGGCTGTTCGGCGCAGGCTTTTGGACTCGGGACTCGGGACTCGGGACTCGGGACTCGGGACTCGGGACTCGGGACTCGGAGAGCGGAAACGCTGCGCTCAGCGCGTGGCGCGTTGCCGCAGCCAGGCCGCGCGCGTGTCCGCGCCCTGCGCCAGCAACTCGCGGCGCAGCGTCGCACGCTCCTGCGGCGGGGTGCGCTGCGCCAACAGCGCCAGGTGCTCGCGTTGTTCGGCCGGCAGCGTGCGCAGCAGTCCCAGCAGCGCCGCACGTTGCGCGTCGGGCACGTAGCCGAACAGCGGCTGCAACGTCCAGTATTCGCTGCCCAGTTCCGGCCCCAGCAACCAACCGTGGCGTTCCAGCGCATCCAGTGCGGCGAATTGCGCGCGCAGCGTGTGCTGCTGCTCCACCGGCAAGCCGGCGAAGGCGCTGGCCACCTGGCGCAGGCGCGCCTGCACCGTGGCGCCCAGCGCCTCCCAGGCGGCCTGGCGCTCGCGCAACTGCGCCGGGGTCAGCGCCGGCGGCGGGTCGGCCACGGCGGCCTGTGCCGGCGCGGTGGCAACGCCACTGGCCGGCTGCGCAGCGGCGGCTTCGGCGGCCTCCTCCGCGCTCGGCGCACTGCGCTCGATCCGGGCCGGCGGCGCGCCCGCCGCATACCACGCGAAGAAATCCAGGTCGTAGACCGCCGGCCCCGGCAGCGCTGCCGGCGCAGCGGCCGGCAGCGGCGGCGCGCTGCGCGTCTCCGACTCGGCCGGCAGTTCCTCCACCTGCACAGGCCCGGTAGCGCCCAGCGCCAGGCCCGAACCGGCGCCTGCCGCCGCGGGACGCGACGGCAGGCGCCCCCACCACCAAGTGCCAAGCATGGCCAGGACCACGACCACGCTCACCGCCGCCGCCAGGCGCGCCCGGGTCAGGCCGCGCCCGCCGCTACGCCGGCGCGGACGCACCGGCGCCGGCGCCGGCGCCGCCGGTGCGGGTGCGGGCGCCGGCGTGGGCGGCGCAGCGGCGATGGCCGCATCGCGCAACTGCGCCAGCGCCTGCAGCCGCTCCGGCGGCAGTTCGCGCAGATGCTGCTGCGCAGCGTCGGCCAGCGCGCGCCAGCCGGCGGCATCCGGCTGCCCGCCGACATCGCGTGGGCAGGCCCGCGCCAGCGCCTGCTGGTAATCCTGGGTGGATTGATTCAGCACCTGCGCCGCGGTCGGCTCGTCCAGTCCGGCCACGATCCGCAGCAGCAGCGCCAGGCGGTCGGCGGCGGTCAGCTTGCCCAGGTGCGCCAGCGGCAGCGGCCAGCCGCTGCGGGCGGCGGTCACGATCTGGCGCAGCGACGGGACGGCCGCGAGCAGTTTCCAGAAGTGCAGCGGCCAGTCGGCCATCGGCAGGGTCGCGGCATGGCTGCGGAACGCGCGCATCGCCGCGGCCAGCGCCGGCGCGCCGCGCTCGACGCTGCCGCTCTGCAACTCGGCCAGCACCGCGGCACGGCGTTCGATGCCGCGCAGGAAGGCGGCCAGGGCGGGGGGGCGACCACGCCGTCGGAGGGGGGCGCGGCGGTCATCGGAACTCCATCATCGGCGCGATGATAGCGAGGCGGCCGCCGCGCCGCGCGCTTGACAACGGCGCGCCGATCGGCCGCTTCAGGCGCCAGCCGGGCAGATCGCGGCAGCGGGTTGTGCACAAGCCGCGGCAGGGACGTCCAACGCCTCCTGTCAAGCCCCCGCAAAATCATGTTGCAGCCATGTTTCACGGCTAAGTGACTGTTATTAAATGCATTTATTGGAGTGGCGCTTTTTTGTCCAACTTGTGGCAGAGGCTTGTGAATCCGTCTTCACGGCGTGGAGCATCCCTTTCATGCACAGCTTTATCCACAGCGGGTGTGGATAAAATCGATTCTCCAAGCGGGGCAGCTATTTACGACTTGTTTATCACTTTACGAACAGCTATCGCCCGCAACTGGCGCCCCTCGCCGCCCCCGCCGGGGGAGCACTGGCCCCCGTCCCCCGGCCGCTAAACTAGGACTTATGCCGTTCCCTGTCGCCACCCTCCGCGTCGCCCTGCCGTTGCCGCTGCCGCAACTGTTCGACTACCTGCCGCCGCCCGATGTCGCCGCCGGCGTCGGCGACATCGGGCGCCGCCTGCGGGTGCCGTTCGGCAATCGCGAGCTGAGCGGGGTGGTCGCCGCGCTCGGCCAGGTCGCCGACAGCGAGGGCCTGCGCGCGGCGCTGGCCTGGCTGGACCCGGTGCCGCTGCTGCATGGCGAGCTGGCCGACTCGCTGCACTGGCTGGCCCGCTACAGCCATGCGCCGCTGGGCGAAGTGCTGGCGACCGCGCTGCCGGTGACGCTGCGCCGCGGCGAGGCGCTGCCCGACACCCACGCCTGGGCCTGGCGCCTGACCGAGGCCGGCGCCAGCCACCGCGCCCGCTCCGGCACCCGCCCGCACCGCTTCGCCGCCCTGCTGGCGGACGGCCCCATGGACGAAGACCGGCTCGACCAGGCCATGGACGACTGGCGCAGCGCCGCACGAAGCCTGGCCAAGCGCGACTTCGCCGAACGCATTGCGGTGCCGGCCAGCAGCGCGGCGCCGCAGCCGCAGCCCGGCCCCAGCCCGAACGACGAACAGCAGGCCGCAATCGACGCCGTCGTCGCCGCAGCCGGCTTCGCCCCGTTCCTGCTCGACGGTGTCACCGGCAGTGGCAAGACCGAGGTCTACCTGCAGGCCATCGCCGCCTGCCTGGCGCGCGGCCGCCAGGCGCTGGTGCTGGTGCCGGAGATCGGCCTGACCCCGCAGACCCTGGCGCGATTCCGCGCGCGCCTGGGCGTGCCGGTGCACGCGCTGCATTCAGGACTCACCGACACCGAACGCGCGCGGGTCTGGGCCGCGGCCTGGCGCGGCGAGGCGCGGGTGGTGGTCGGCACCCGTTCGGCGGTGTTCGTGCCGCTGCCGCAGGCCGGGCTGATCGTGATCGACGAGGAACACGACGGCAGCTACAAGCAGCAGGACGGCATCCGCTACCACGCCCGTGATTTCGCCCTAGTGCGCGGCAAGGCGCTGGACGTACCGGTGCTGCTGGGCAGCGCCACGCCGTCGCTGGAAAGCCTGCACAACGCCGCCAGCGGCCGCTACGCGCACCTGCGCCTGACCCGCCGCGCTGGCGCGGCGCGGCCGCCGACGGTGCGCGTGCTCGACGTGCGCAAGCGCCCGCTGCAGGACGGCCTGTCGCCGGAGGTGCTGGTCGGGATCGGCAGCGCGCTGGCCGACGGCGGCCAGGTGCTGGTATTCAAGAACCGCCGCGGCTATGCGCCGGTGCTGCTGTGCCACGACTGCGGCTGGACCGCGCCGTGCCAGCGCTGCAGCACCCCGCTGCACGCCACGCCGATGACCGTGCATGCCGGCGGCCGGCGCCTGCAATGCCACCACTGCGGCGCGCGCCAGCCGGCGCCGCTGGCCTGCCCGGATTGCGGCAGCCTGGCGCTGCAGCCGCAGGGCATCGGCACCGAGCGCCTGGAAGAACGCCTGCTGCAGGCCTTCCCCGACGTCCCCGTGCTGCGCATCGATCGCGGCACCACCCAGCGCCGCGACGCGCTGGAGACGCAGCTGGCCACGCTCGGCACGCAGCCCGGCATCCTGGTCGGAACGCAGATCCTGGCCAAGGGCCACGACCTGCCGCAGCTGACCCGGGTGGTGGTGGTGGGCATCGACGAAGGGCTGTTCTCGGCAGATTTCCGCGCCAGCGAGAAACTGGCGCAGCAGCTGATCCAGGTCGCCGGCCGCGCCGGCCGCGCCGCGCGCCCGGGCGAGGTGTGGCTGCAGACCCACCATCCCGGCCATGCGCTGCTGGAGACCCTGGTGCACGGCGGCTACCACGCCTTCGCCGAGGCCGAACTGGCGCAGCGCGAAGCGGCCGGCTTCCCGCCGTTCGCGTACCTGGCACTGCTGCGCGCCGAGGCCAAGCAGGTCGAACACGCCAACGCCTTCCTCAGCGCGGTGCGCGCGCTGCTGCCGGAGCAGGCCGAGGTGCAGCGCTTCGGGCCGATGCCGGCGCCGATGCCGCGCCGCGCCGGTTTCCAGCGTACCCAGCTGCTGCTGTCGGCGCCGACGCGACGCGCGCTGCATGCGGTGCTGGACGCGGCCGTGCCGGCGATCTATGCGCTGCCGCAGGCGCGTCGGGTGCGCTGGTCGCTGGATGTGGATCCGCAGGATCTGTACTGAGCCGGGCGCGTTCTCAGCACGGCGCGGGCAGCGCTTCCAGGAGCTGAGAGCGCAACGCGACCGCATCGCCAGCGTTGCAGCCTTGCCGCCTGCAGCACGGCAAGGCTGGTCCGGCGCAGCGCCAGCACCCGATCGCCCGGCTGCATGCGGCGCTGGCGGTCGTCGGCGAATTCCGGCCAGTCCTCTTCCACCAGCCAGGTGCGGCGGATCCCGTGTGTGCGCGCCGGCGCAGATCGACGTAGTGCCAGAACACCACCGCGTCGCGGTCGCGCTCGGCCAGCGAACCGGCGATCACATGCGTATGCCGATGCCGCTCGTCGATATGCAGGCCCTGGCGCAGCGCCGCATCGTAAATCGCATTGGACAGCTGGCACAGGCCGCCGCCGATCGACGGCACCAGGCAGCCTTCGCACAGTTCGCGCCCGGCGGCGAACCCACGCCGGCGCGTGGCCCGGCCCAATTGCCGCCAGAAACTGAAGGCGGCGCCAACCGGCACTTCGACCCAGTGCAGCGCCCGCGCGCCACCCGCAGGTTGTGGATCTTGCCGGCGACCAGCAGCGGCGACGTTTCCTCCGACTCGGGCCATAACGCGGTGACCGATTCGGACACCGCCGCAGCGGCGATCGCCAGTCCCGCATCGCGGCGATGCCGGCGCGGTCCGCCGCGCAGATCGCGCAGCGCGCGGCGCAGTCGCAGCACGCGGGTCTTCAGCGCGAACAGCAGGCCCCCCATGCGCGACGGCGTCGCCGCGGCGGGCCAAACAAGAAGCCACTCCGTCGCTGTCGCTCGTATTCCCATGCGCACACCGCATCCCTGCCTGCGCCTGCCATCGCGCTACTATAGGCGCATGCCGTTCCAGCCCCCAGTTCCTGCACGGCGCCGCGAGCGCTGCCTGCATCGCGGCGTTGCGCTGCACCGCGCGGATGCAGCGTCCGCGGCCGTCGCCAGCATTCCGACAGCCGCTTGCGCCTCGTCTTTGCCTGCCCCTGGAGTCCTGCATGGCTAACCCGCCCGTGCCGCGCCTGATCGTGGTCGGCGGTGGTTTCGCCGGACTGTGGGCCACGCGTGCGCTGGCCAAGGCGCCGCTGCGCATCACCCTGATCGACCGCCGCAACCACCACCTGTTTCAGCCGCTGCTGTACCAGGTCGCCACCGCCGGCTTGTCGTCGCCGGACATCGCCGCGCCGCTGCGCCAGATCCTGCGCAAGCAGGACAACGTAGCAGTGCGCCTGGGCGAAGTGGTGCGCCTGGACAAGCAGGCGCGGCAGGTGCACCTGGCCGGCGGCGAGACGCTGGACTACGACTACCTGCTGGTCGCCACCGGCGCCACTCATGCCTACTTCGGCCATGACGAGTGGGCCAAGCACGCGCCCGGCCTGAAGACCCTGGACGACGCACTGCACCTGCGCCGCCACCTGTTGCTGGCATTCGAACGCGCCGAAGCCGAGAGCGACCCCGCCGCGCGCGCGGCCTGGCTCAGCTTCGCCATCGTCGGCGGCGGCCCGACCGGGGTGGAACTGGCCGGCACCCTGGCCGAAATCGCGCGGCATACGCTCAAGCACGAATTCCGCCGCATCGATCCTGCCGAGGCCAGGGTGCGGCTGATCGAAGCCGGCCCGCGCGTGCTCGCCTCGTTCCCGGAACGGCTGTCGGCAAAGGCGCAGAAACAACTGGAAAAGCTCGGCGTGGACGTGCTGACCGGCGTGCCGGTGGCCGACATCGACGCCAACGGCTACCGCCTGGGTAGCACCTTCGTGCCCGCGCGCACCGTGGTCTGGGCCGCCGGCGTGGCCGCCTCGCCGCTGGCGCGGACCCTGGACGTGCCGCTGGACCGCAGCGGCCGGGTGCAGGTGCAGCCGGATCTGAGCATCCCCGGGCATCCGGAAGTCTTCGTCGCCGGCGACCTGGCCGCCCTGCAGCAGGGCGACGGCAAGCCGGTGCCCGGGGTGGCACCGGCCGCCAAACAGATGGGCCGGCACGTCGCCGGGAACCTGGCCAAGCGGCTGCGCGGCGAAGCCGGCGACGCGCCGTTCCGCTATGCCGACTACGGCAACCTGGCCACCATCGGGCGCATGGCCGCGATCGTGCACCTGGGCCGGCTGCAGCTGTCCGGCCTGCTGGCCTGGTGGTTCTGGCTGGCCGCGCACGTGTTCTTCCTGATCGGCTTCCGCAACCGCCTGGTAGTGCTGCTCAACTGGGCCTGGGCGTATTGGAGCTACCAGCGCGCGGCGCGCATCATCCTCGGCGACGACGCGCGCGCGGCCGCACCGGAGCCGCCAGCGGCCGCGTGACACCCTGCGGCTGGGCTGCGATCCTGGCCGCCCTTTGCCGCTGCGTAGTGCCGTCTTGGCGACCTTCCTGTTCCTGCTCGACCTGCTCGGCACCTTCGTGTTCGCGATCAGCGGCGCCACCGTCGGCGTGCGCCACCGCCTGGACCTGTTCGGCGTGCTGGTGCTGTCGTGCGCGGCCGCGGTCTCCGGCGGCATCGCCCGCGACGTGCTGATCGGTGCCACCCCGCCGGCCGCGCTCGGCGATGCGCGCTACCTCGGCGTTGCCTGCCTGGCCGGGCTGCTGACCTTCTACAGCCACAACACGGTCGAGCGCCTGCGCAACCCGGTGCAACTCTTCGACGCGCTCGGTCTAGCGCTGTTCGCGGTGTACGGCACCAGCAAGGCGCTGGCGTTCGGCCTGGGTCCGCTCAGCGCGACCCTGCTCGGCATGCTCAGCGGCATCGGCGGCGGCATCGTCCGCGATCTGCTGGTGGTACGCACGCCGGTGGTGCTGCAGGCCGAGCTGTACGCGGTGGCGGCCTTGCTCGGCGGCGGCGTGGTCGCCGCGGCGCATGCGTTGCACCTGCCGCAGCCATGGGGCCTGGCGATCGGCGCCACGCTGTGCTTCGGCCTGCGCTTCATGGCGATCCGCTACGGCTGGCATCTGCCGGTGGCGCGGCCGCCGCCGGAGCCGTGACCGTCAACGCGCGGGTCCGCACCGCGGCTCCGCATGCATTGGCGCAACGAAAAAGGCCCGGAAAACCGGGCCTTCTTGCTTGGCGGATCGATCGTCCGCAACTGGGCGCAACCCTCACGCCACGAACAACGCCTTCATCTTCTTCAGCGCGTTGGCTTCGATCTGGCGGATGCGCTCGGCGGACACGCCGTACTCGTCGGCCAGCTCCTGCAGCGTGATCTTGCTGTCGGCATCCAGCCAGCGGCGCTTGATGATGTCGCGCGAACGCGCATCCAGCTCGGCCAGGCCTTCGCGCAGCAGCTGCAGC
The DNA here is from genome assembly GCF_006838285.1 of Xanthomonas translucens pv. cerealis. Lineage (NCBI taxonomy): Bacteria > Pseudomonadati > Pseudomonadota > Gammaproteobacteria > Lysobacterales > Lysobacteraceae > Xanthomonas > Xanthomonas cerealis. The sequence goes on along the minus strand of NZ_CP038228.1, from coordinate 4,389,352 downwards.
TGGTTGTCTTCGCTGTCGGCACGCTCGTAGACCTGGGAAGGATCTTCCTCGGCGGCCGTCAGGTAGGCAGCCGGCGACGGCGGCGCGTGGTCGTCGTCGTCGTCGGACGGCGCATCGAAGCCAATGTCGCGACCGGACAGGCGCGACTCCATCTCCAGCACCTCGCGCTCGGACACATTGAGGTCCTTGGCGACCGCGGTCACTTCCGCCGCGTTCATCCAGCCCAGGCGGGTCTTGGACTTGCGCAGATTGAAGAACAGCTTGCGCTGCGCCTTGGTCGTGGCGACCTTGACGATGCGCCAATTCTTCAGGATGTACTCGTGCATTTCGGCACGGATCCAGTGCACCGCGAAGCTGACCAAGCGCACGCCCATTTCCGGGTCGAAGCGCTTGACCGCCTTCATCAGGCCGATGTTGCCTTCCTGGATCAGGTCGCCCAGCGGCAAGCCGTAGCCGTTGTAACCGCGGGCCACGTGGACCACGAAGCGCAGATGCGAATGGACCAGCTCGCGCGCCGCATCCAGGTCTTCCTGGTCGCGATAACGCACCGCCAGCGCGCGCTCCTCTTCGGAGGTCAGCACCGGGATCTGGTGCACGGCGCCGATATAGGCATCCAGCGAACCGAGCGGACTGGGGATCGGAAGATTGTTGGCCACCAGCGCGGTGGCAGGGATGGTCTGGCTCATAGGGCTCATCTTAGCAGTCAACTAACTAGACTGCTGGGTACAGTAAAAAGTTCCTGCGTTCTATTCATGCAACATTCGCCCCAGAGAATGGACTGTGACAGAAGCCACTGGAACACTGAGGAAAGCAGGCGTAACCGGTTACGAGCACCAAAACTAGCACCAGTCCTGCGAAATTTGCGTAGACGCGACGCACCTTGGACGCCGCCGTCGAATCACGGTTCAGCCGCCGCCCGCGGCCGCATCCAGCGCCGCGCGCGGCGGCAGGCTCCAGTCGATCGGCGCGGCGCCGCAGCGGCGCAGGTAGTCGTTGGCCGCCGAGAAGTGCTTGCAGCCCAGAAAGCCGCGGTGCGCCGACAACGGCGAGGGATGCGGCGCCTTCAGCACGCGGTGGCGGCGGGTGTCGATGACCTTGCCCTTGGCCTGGGCGTAGCTGCCCCACAGCAGGAACACCAGGCCTTCGCGCTCGCGGTTCAAGGTTTCCACCACATGATCGGTGAAGCCTTCCCAGCCCTTGCCCTGATGCGCACCGGCGCGGCCTTCCTCGACCGTCAGCACCGCATTGAGCAGCAGCACGCCGCGCTGCGCCCACGGCAGCAGGCAACCGTGATCGGGACGGCGGATGCCCAGGTCGTCCTCGATCTCCTTGTAGATGTTCAGCAGCGACGGCGGCACCGGCACCCCGGGCAGCACCGAGAAGCACAGCCCGTGCGCCTGGCCGTAGCCGTGGTACGGATCCTGACCGAGAATCACCACCTCGACCTGCGCGAACGGGGTCGCGTCGAACGCGGCGAAGATCTGCCGCCCGGGCGGGAAGATGCGTGCGCCGGCGGCCTTGCGCTGGCGCAGGAACGCGGCCAGTTCGCGCATCTCCGGGCGCAGCAGCCAGTCGCCGATCTGCGCCTTCCACGAGGGTTCCAGTTGTATCCGGGTGTCGTCTTCGTTGCTCATGCAGGTTCGGCAGATCGATCGGTCACAGGATCACGGCAGTGTCGTTGAGCTTGGCCAGGCGCAGCTGGAACAGCACCTTGGTGACCAGCAGGCGCTCCTCGATCGGCTTTTGCACCAGATCGTTGGCGCCGGCGCGCAGCAGCTCGGACTGGTTGTGCGGATTGCTGTCACCGGTCATCACCAGCACCGGCATGCGCCGCTTGCCGTAGGCAAAGTCGATGCGGATGCGCTGCACCACGTCGCGGCCATTGAGTTCGCCCTTCAGGGTGACATCGGTCAGCACCAGGTCGATGCGGCGGGTGGTGCGGCCCAGCGATTCGGCGGTCAGCAGCGCGAACGCGTCCTCGGCGGTCAGCACGTGCACCACGCGCAGTTCCTGGCGCTCAAGCATGCGCTTGGTCGCCTCGGCCACCACGCGGCTGTCCTCGACGTAGAGGATGGTAGCGCCGGCCACCGGCTGCGGCTGCACGTAGCCGCGGATGAAGGTCGCCAGCGCCTCGTGGCCCAGCGCCTTGTCGAAATAGTCGGTGACGTATTCGGTGAAGCGGCGTTCGACCAGGTGCTGCTGCGCGTCGCCGGAAACCACGATCACCGGCACGTAGGCCTGGCCGGCGGCCTCGCGCACGCTGCGTGCCAGGGCCAAGCCGTCGCCGTCGGGCAGCGCCAGCGAGGTGGTGACCAGGTTCACCGGGCCGGCCTGCAGCGCCCCGCGCGCCTCGGCGATGCTGGCGCAGCCGACCACTTCCACGTCCGGCAGTTCGCGGTGCAGCACGTCGGCGATCAGCTTGCGCACCAGCTTGGAGCCGTCCACGACCATCACCCGCGGGGCGTCGCTGATCAGGTGCTTGAGCTCGTGCCGGGACATGTGCGCCTCAGGTATCGGTGGGACGCGTCTGGCGCAGGAAGTGGCCGGTCACCAGCCAGGCGCCGAGCCAGCCCAGCAACAGGGTGCCGAGCAACACGAACCCCGAGTGCAAGGCGTCCAGCCCGAGCAGCGCGAAATGGCTGCCGTAGCTGTCGGCCAGTTCCGCCAGCGGCGGCCCCAGCGCCAGCCCGGACGCGGCGATCAGGCCCAGCGCCAGCACCCCGGCGCCGAAGCCGTACCAGGCGCCCAGGTACAGGAACGGGCGGCGGATGAAACCGTCGCTGGCACCGAGCAACTGCAGCACGCCGATTTCCTCGCGCCGCGACTGGATGTCCAGGCGCACGGTGTTGCCGACCACCAAGGCCGCGCCGGCGCCGAGCAGCACCGACAGCACCTGCACCAGGCGCTCGCCGAAGCGCAGCCAGCCGTCCAGGCGCTTGCGCCACAGCGCGTCGTGCTGGACCAGGTCGGCCTGCGGCAGCGCGCTCAGCGCCGCCGCCAGCTGCGCGTCGTCGGCCGCGGCCGGGGTAACGATCAGCAGGGTCGGCAGCGGGTTGTCGTCGAGCGCGTCCAGCGCATCGCCGAGCCCGGCGCTGTCGCGCAGTTCGGCCATGCCCTGTTCGGGCGTGCGCAGCGCCACCGCGGCGACGTCGGGGCGGCCGCGTAAGGTCGCGGCCAGCGCATTGGCCGCGGCGGCATCGACCCCGGTCTTCAGGAACACATTGATGTCGCGCGACTGCTGCACGTTGCCGGCGAACTGCTTGAGGTTGTCCAGCGCGATCGACAGCCCCAACGGTAGCGCCAAAGCCAGCGCCATCACTGCCATCGTCAGCAGCGTCGCCCACGGCTTGCGCATGGCCCGGCCGAGGCTGTAGACGATGCTGTGCAAGTGGTGGTCCCACCACACGCCCAGGCGCGAGGGCGCGGCGCCGCCGCCGGCATTGCGTGTACTCATTCGGCCAGGTCCTGTGGAGAGATGTCGTCGGCCAGGCGGCCGTGGTCCAGGATCAGCACGCGCTTGCGCATCTGCTTGAGCAGCGCCAGGTCGTGGCTGACCACCAGCACGCTGGTGCCGCGCGCCGGCAATTCGGCGAACAGCTGCATGATCTCGGCGGCCAGGGTCGGGTCGAGGTTGCCGGTGGGTTCGTCGGCGACCAGCAAGCGCGGCTCGGCGACCATCGCCCGGGCGATGCCCACGCGTTGCTGCTCGCCGGCCGACAGCTGCGACGGCAGCGCCTTCTCGCGATGGCCCAGGGCCATCCGCTCCAGCATCGAGCGCACGCGCTTGCCGATCTCGGCGCGGCGGGTGCCGCGCAGGATCAGCGGCAGCGCCACGTTCTCGGCGATGCTGCGGTCCATCAGCAGGCGGTGGTCCTGGTACACGACGCCGACCTCGCGCCGGTGCAGCGGCACGCGCCGCCCGCGCACCTTCAGCAGGTTGCGCTCGCCGAACAGCACCGCCCCGCGCGACGGACGCTCGCTGAGATGGATCAATTTGAGCAAGGTGCTCTTGCCCGCCCCGGAATGGCCGGTGACGAACAGCATCTCGCCCTCCTCCACCTGGAAGCTGACATCCACCAGGGCCTCGTGGCCACCGGCGTACTGTTTGCTGACATTGTCGAACCGCAGAACGCTCATCCGGCGATTATGCCGGAGCGGCCCGGGTTTTCGTCCACCGTGCGCGCGCCACGAACGGTGGAGCGCCGGTTCAGGAGCTGGAAACCAGCGAACGCAGCTTGCGGCCGAGGCGGGTCAGGAACGAATCGTTCGCTGCGGCGGCCGGCGCGGCGCCACGCTCGCCCTGGCGCGCGGCCTTGACCTGCACCGGCTTGGTCGGCGCGTCGCTGCTCGCGACGGCGGCAGCGCCCTCGGCGCCTTCGGCACCTTCCAGCGGACGGCCGCCGCGGCGACGCCGGCGCTTGCGCGGCGGGCGCTCGGCGTCCGTCGCAGGCGCGCCTTCGGCGGCCGCGCGGGCCGGCTTGGGCATGGGCGCCGCGGCCGCTGGCGCGGCTTCGGTGGCGAACGCCGCGGGCGCGGCGGCGACAGCTCCGGTCGCTACCCCGGCATCGGCTTCGGCCGGACGCGGGGTGCGCGGGCGCCGCGGCTTACCGTCGGCAGCACGCGCTTCGCGGCGGCCGCCGGCACCGCCGCCCGGGCCGCTACGGCCAGCGCCGGGCTTGCCGCGGCTGCCGCCGCCGCCGCGACGCTGTTCGTCGGCCTCGCGCTGCGCACGCGCCTCGCGGAAGATGTCGCCGATGCTTTCGTCGGCATCCGCATCGACCTCGACCGCTTCGCCTTCGACCACCGCACGCGGGGTGCGCGGCAGCGCAACCAGCAGTTCGGCGGTGACCGGCTCGACCGGGATCTTCTGCTCGATGTAGGCCTCGATGTCCGGCAGGCTCATCGCATAGCGCTCGCAGGCGAAGCTGATCGCGTCGCCTTCCTCGCCCAGCCGCGCGGTGCGGCCGATGCGGTGCACGTAATCCTCGGCGTCGAACGGCAGGTCGTAGTTGTAGACGTACTTGACGCCATCGATGTGCAGGCCGCGCGCGGCCACGTCGGTGGCGACCAGGATCTCCAGCTGACCCTTCTGGAAGCGGTTGAGCAGGGTCTCGCGCTTCTTCTGCGGCACGTCGCCGGACAGCACGCCGACCCGGTAGCCATTGCGCTCCAGCGAACGCGCCACGCGTTCGACGAAGGCCTTGGTGTTGACGAACACCATGGTGCGCGCGCCCTCGCTGCGCGACAGCAGGCCCAGCAGCAGGGTCAGCTTCTCCTCGTCGGAGGGGAAGTAGATGCGCTGGCGCACGCGCGCGGCGGTGATGCTCTCGGTCTCGACCACGAGCTTTTCCGGCTCGTTCATGTGTTCGTAGGCCAGTTCCAGCACGCGGTGGCTGAGCGTGGCCGAGAACAGCAGGGTCTGCCGGGTGCCGCGCTCGGGCATGCGCCGCAGCAGGAAGCGGATGTCCTTGATGAAGCCCAGGTCGAACATGCGATCGGCTTCATCGAGCACGCAGATCTCGCATGCGTGCAGCGACACCACTTTGTGTTGCTTGACGTAGTCGATCAGCCGGCCCGGGGTGGCGATGATCACGTCCACGCCCTGCTGCAGCAGTTCGCGCTGCTTGTCGTAGTCCACGCCGCCGTAGACCAGCGCGAAGCGCAGGCCCAGGTCGGCGCCGAACTTGACCGCGTCCTTGTGGATCTGGATCGCCAGTTCGCGGGTCGGAGCCAGGATCAACGCGCGCGGATCCTCGGGCTTGCGGTCGGCCAACGCCGGGCGGCTGAGCAGGCGGTTCATCACCGTCACCAGGAACGCCAGGGTCTTGCCGGTACCGGTCTGGGCCTGGCCGGCCACGTCGCGGCCCGGCAGGGCCACCGGCAGGGTCAGCGCCTGGATCGGCGTGCAGCGGGTGAAACCAGCGCCTTCGAGGCCGGCCAGCAGCGCCGGTTGCAGCTCGAACGCGGAAAAAGTCACATCGGTCAGCGGTTTGTCGCTCATCATTCCATCTTCGTCAGGCCACCCCGCCCGAAGCGTAAGGTCGCGGCTTGCATCGGCCCCGACAGCGTCGCACACTGGCGACTTCCATGCCGGGTCGCGCGACAGGGGGAATCCCTTGATTTCGCCGCGCAATGCCCCAGTTTACCGCAATGCGGCGGCCACCCGGTCCGGCCGGTCGCATTGGCCCAGGAGATACCCCCAAGTGAGCGATAAGGTCCTACACGTCGGCGACGCCGATTTCGATACCGCCGTGCTGCAATCCGGCGAGCCGGTCCTGGTGGACTTCTGGGCGGAATGGTGCGGCCCGTGCAAGATGATCGCCCCGGTGCTGGACGACCTGGCCGACACCTACGACGGCAAGCTCAAGGTGGCCAAGGTCAACGTGGACGAGAACCGCGCCACCGCGATCAAGTACCACGTGCGCTCGATCCCGATGCTACTGCTGTTCAAGGATGGCAAGGTCCAGGCCACCCAGATCGGCGCGGTCGGCAAGGGCCAGCTGACCCAGATGATCGACAAGACCCTCGGCGGCGCCGCGGCCTGAGTCTGTCGCTGGCCGTTCCGGAGCGGAGCGGCCGCTTTGTCAAAGGCCGCGGCATGATGCCGGCCGGCTGAATCGCCCCGTAACGCCTGCTTGCCGTGGTTGCGCGGCGATGATAGTGTCAGTGCATCCGGTGGCATTCGCGCACCGCACCCCCTCTGGAAGATTCTCTTCTAGACCCCTTCCCAACCCGTTTGCCCCCACGCTGGGCGCTCGCACTCATAGCGAGGAATGACCACTTGTCCGATCACACCACCACCGAACCCGGGAGCGTCGATGCCCCCGCCGAGAAGCGCGCGCGCAAGCCGCGTGTCAGCAAGCCTGTCACCGGCGCTGAAGGCGGAGCGGAGCATGGCGCACCTGCGCAGCCGAACCTGCCGTTGAACCCGGTTCCGGCCCAGGCCGACGTGCCCCGCGCCGCACCCCAGCAGGAACGGCAGGAACGCGCCGCGCCGCAGGAACACGCGCAGGCCGCATCGCAGCAGCCCCAGCCCCAGTCCCAGTCCCAGTCCCAGCACGCTCCCGCTTCCGGCGGCGATGCCCAGGGCCAGGGCGGCGGCAACCAGAACGACGGCGGCGAGCCGCGCGAAGGCGGCAACCCGCGCTTCAACAACCAGAATCCGCAGAACCAGAACAACCAGAACAACCAGCAGGGCAATCGCCGCGACCGCTTCCGCAATCGCCGCGATCGTGGTGGCGGTGGCGGCGGTCGCTTCCCGGACAACGGCCTGCCCAACGACAGCGGCGCCAACGAAGTGTTCGTGCCGCGTCCGCACGCCAACGTGCCGGAAGGCTTCCCGATCTACTCGCTGAGCGACCTGAAGCGGATGCCGGCGCAGAAGCTGCTGGACATCGCCGAGCAGCTCAACATCCAGGACGGCGTGGCCCGCGCGCGCAAGCAGGACGTGATCTTCGCGCTGCTGAAGGTGCTGACCCGCCACGGCGAAGGCGTCGCCGCCGACGGCGTGCTGGAAATCCTGCCGGACGGCTTCGGCTTCCTGCGCGCGGCCGAGGCCAGCTACCTGGCCGGCCCGGACGACACCTACATCTCGCCCAGCCAGATCCGCCGCTTCAACCTGCGCACCGGCGACCACCTGTCCGGACGCATCCGCTTCCCGAAGGACGGCGAACGCTACTTCGCGCTGTCGATCGTCGACACGATCAACGGCGAGCCGCTGGAAGCGAGCAAGAACAAGGTGCTGTTCGAGAACCTGACCGCGCTGTTCCCGCGCAAGCGCTTCACCCTGGAACGCGGCAACGGTTCCTCCGAAGACATCTCCGGGCGCATCCTCGATCTGATGGCACCGCAGGGCAAGGGCCAGCGCGCGCTGATCGTGTCCCCGCCCAAGGCCGGCAAGACCATGCTGATGCAGCAGGTGGCCACGGCGATCACCACCAACCATCCCGACGTGCACATGATCGTGCTGCTGATCGACGAGCGGCCGGAAGAAGTGACCGAAATGCAGCGCACCGTGCGCGGCGAAGTCATCTCCTCCACCTTCGACGAGCCGGCCGCGCGCCACGTGCAGGTCGCCGAGATGGTGATTGAGCGCGCCAAGCGCCTGGTCGAGCACAAGAAGGACGTGGTGATCCTACTCGACTCCATCACTCGCCTGGCCCGCGCCTACAACAACGTGGTGCCGTCCTCCGGCAAGGTGCTCAGCGGCGGCGTGGACGCCAATGCGCTGCACCGCCCGAAGCGCTTCTTCGGCGCGGCCCGTAACGTCGAGGAAGGCGGCTCGCTGACCATCATCGCCACGGCGCTGGTGGAAACCGGCAGCAAGATGGATGAGGTGATCTACGAAGAGTTCAAGGGCACCGGCAACAGCGAAGTGCACCTGAACCGCCGGATCGCCGAAAAGCGGGTGTACCCGGCGATCGACATCAACCGTTCCGGCACCCGTCGCGAAGATCTGTTGATCGAGCCGGAGCTGCTGCAGAAGATCTGGATCCTGCGCAAGCTGCTGCATCCGATGGATGAGATCGCGGCGATGGAGTTCCTGCTGGACAAGATGAAGAATACCAAGTCCAACGACGAGTTCTTCGGGTCGATGAAGCGCTGACGGCAGCGCTGGCCGCAAACGAAAAACGCCCCGCATCGCGGGGCGTTTTTCGTTTGCGGCGCTGCCGCGTGCGCGCAGGCAGTGCGGCTGCGCTCAGCTGCCCTGCAACGGCGTCAGCAGGCGCGGGCCGTTGTTGTCGACCATGTACACGCCGCCGGCCGACAGCGTGTCCGGCGAGAAGCCCGACGCGTCCTCGCCGGCGTCCCACGGCGCACGCACGCGCGGACCGGGGACATAGCTGATCCAGTGCCCGTAGCTGCTCTCCATGCCTTGGTTGGGCTGGTCGCGCAGCGAATAGTTGACCGGGACGCGCACCGCCCAGTATGGCGCCGACACGTCCTTGCCTTCGCTCGGCGGACGGAACCTCCACTTGCGCGCCGCCGCCAGTGCGCTCCTGGCGAAGATCTCGCGCAACTTCTGCATCTCGCTTTCCGAGGCCACGATGCGCAGGTTGACCTGCTCGACCGCGGCATCGGCGACACTGCCGTCGCGCGCCACCTTGAGCACCAGGTACGCCGAGCCGGAGGCGCCAGCCCGGTACGCCGCTTCCGGATACGCCGGCGGCGGCGTCCTGATCGAGGTCACCGCGCGCGGATCCTTGGGATCGTAGGCGGCGAAGCTGGCATGGCGGATCTCCACCTGATAACTGTCGCCCTGCTGGCGCTTGGCCACGAGACGCAGCGTCACCGGTGTGCGCGCCGGCACCGGCTTGCCGTCGCGCAGTGCCGGCTCGAACGTCCACCGCTGCACCGACTCGCGCACGAAGCCGAGCACGCCCTCGGGCAGCTTGTCTGCGTGATCGATCGCCAGCGCCGACACCGCGCCGTCGGGCTCGATGTCGATCTTGCCGGTCACCAGCAGGCTGCTTTCGACCTGCTTGCGCACCGCGCCCGGCCCGGTGCCGGTGCCGGTGGCGAACGCGGTGGTGGCGAGCAACGCCAACAGCAGACCGCCCCAACGCCACGTCGAGAGTCCTGATTTGCGATGCATTGCGCTGTCCTTGCATGGATGAGTTGCCGATTACAGCGCAGCCGGTCGAGCGGCACAAGTCAGGCCAGGCGCAGCGACTCCGGGTAAGGCGGCGCGTCCGGGTAGTCGTCCTCGCGCAGCCGCGCCTGCAGCGCGCGCCACCATTGCGGGTCGAACAGTTCGCCATGCGCGCGCTTGACCGCCTCCAGCGACGCGGCAGGCAAGCCCATGAACAGCGCGAAGCGCTCAGGGAATACGTCGCGCGCGGCGACGTGGAACCAGGGTTCGGCGGACATGGCTTCCTCGTCGTTGCGCGGCTGCGGCCAGTCGCGGAAGGTGCAGTCGGTGACCAGGCACAGTTCGTCGTAGTCGTAGAACACCGCGCGCCCCTGCCGCGATACGCCGAAGTTCTTCAGCAGCATGTCGCCGGGAAAGATGTTGTTGCGCGCCATGTCCTTGATCGCCTGCGCGTAGTCCAGCGCCGCCTCGCGCGCCGCCTCGGCGGTCTGCTCGCGCAGGTACAGGTTCAGCGGGCGCAGCCGCCGCTGCACGTAGCACAGCTCGAAGATCAGGTCCTCGCCGTCCTCGCGCAGGCTGCGCGCGCAGCCCTGCAGCAGTTCGGCGAGCAGCGCCGGGGCGAAGCGCGCGCGCGGGAAACGCAGCGAACGGTAGGGCTGCGCGTCGAGCAGGCGGCCGACCCGGTCGAGGTTGAACACCAGCGCGTACTTGTCCTCGACCTGTTCGCGGCTCATCGTCTTCGGATAGGCGAAGCGGTCGCGGATCAGCTTGAACACCAGCGGGTAGCTGGGCAGGGTGAACACCGCCATGACCATGCCCGGCGTGCCGTCGGCATGCACCAGCTGCTCGTTGGGCTGGGACTGGAAGTGGCGGAAGAAGGTGCGGAAGCGCTCGGTCTTGCCCTGCTTGGCGCGGCCGAGCATCGTGTACAGCTCGTCGATCGGCTTGTGCGGCAGCAGGCTGCGCAGGAACACCACCGCGTCGCCGACGGTGGGCAGGTCGGCCTGGAAATAGCTGCGCGAGATGCCGAACAATTGCGCCACGTCGTTGCGCCGGGTCAGCACCGCTTCGGCGCGCAGGCCATCGGCATCGTTGACCAGCGCGATCACGCACGGCGAGAAGCGATGCTCGCCGAACACGCGGCCGACCAGGTAGGCGCGGCGCTCGCGATAGAACACCGTCTCCAGCAGTTCGATGCCACGCACCGGGTGCTCGCCCCAGTGCGCCAGGTCGTCCTGCAGGCGCACCGCGATGGCCGCGGCGCAGCGCGTGCGGTGCGCGTACGGCACGTCGAAGGGATAGTCGCCGAGCACGCGCACGAAGGCGTCCACCGGCCGCGTCTCGGAGACCGCGTAGTTGTGCCGCGCCACCGGGTGGGTGATCGCATCGGTCGGTTCGATGTCCAGCGCCACGAATTCGATCCGCGTATCCACGCCCTGGGTGCGGAAGAAGCGCCGGGTCAGCGTGTTGTAGAAGGTCTTGTACAGCTCCTGGTCGATCAGCCCGTGCAGTTGCGCGGCGAAGCTGTCGCGCACCTGCGCCCACAGCGTGCGGTCGTAGGTCTGCCCGAGCAACAGCGTGCGCAGGCGCAGCATGCACTCGCCGATGCACTGGTCGTACAGCGCGATGCGCTCGACCGCATCGTTGCGCGCGGCGTTCCAGTCGCGGCTCTCGAAGCGGCGGCGGGCGCGGCCGCTGATCTGCGCGAAGCGCGCGTGGTAGTCCTCGAACGCGTCGCGGATGCTGCGCGCCACGGCGTCGGCGCTGGGTTCGGCGGGCATGGGCGGTGCGGGCGTGTCGGGCATGGCCGCAGTCTACCCGCGTGCGCTGCGGCGCTTGCGCGGGCCGGCGCGGTCGGCGCCTACATCTGCATATTGTCGCGGCGCGGAACGAACGGCTGCAGGGCCGATGCAGTCCCATCATCGAGATGGCCCTGGCCGACGCCCGCGTTCGGCACGGCAAACGTGACGGCACAGGCGCAAAAAAACCCGGCCGACGCATCTGCGTCGGCCGGGTTCGAGACCCGCTGTGGCGAACGACTACGCCGTCAGTGTCGCCAACGCAGCATTGAACGTCGCACTCGGACGCATGGCCTGGCTGACCCGCTCCAGGTTCGGACGGTAATAGCCCTGGATATCGACCGGCTTGCCCTGCACGCCGTTGAGTTCGGCGACGATGGCGGCCTCGTGCTCGGCCAGTTGCTTGGCAAGCGGTGCGAAGCGCGTCTTCAGCGCCGCGTCCTCGTCCTGCGCGGCCAACGCCTGCGCCCAGTACAGAGCCAGGTAGAAATGGCTGCCACGGTTGTCGAGTTCGCCGACCTTGCGCGAGGGCGATTTGTCGTTGTCCAGGAACTGGCCATTGGCCTGGTCCAGGGTCTTGGCCAGCACGCCGATGGTCGCGTTCCGGTGGCGCTGGCCCAGATGCTCCAGCGACGCGGCCAGGGCCAGGAACTCGCCCAGCGAATCCCAGCGCAGGTAGTTCTCTTCGACGAACTGCTGCACGTGCTTGGGCGCCGAACCGCCGGCACCGGTCTCGAACAGGCCGCCGCCGGCCATCAGCGGCACGACCGACAGCATCTTGGCGCTGGTGCCCAACTCCATGATCGGGAACAGGTCGGTGAGGTAGTCGCGCAGCACGTTGCCGGTGACCGAGATGGTGTCCTCGCCCTTGCGGATGCGCTGCAGCGAGAACGCGGTGGCCTCCACCGGCGGCAGGATGCGGATGTCCAGGCCGGTGGTGTCGTGGTCCTGCAGATAGCGCTCCACCTTCTGGATCATCAGCGCATCGTGGGCGCGCTGCGGATCCAGCCAGAACACCGCCGGGGTGCCGCTCAGGCGCGCGCGGCTGACCGCCAGCTTGACCCAGTCCTGGATCGGCGCGTCCTTGACCTGGCACATGCGCCAGATGTCGCCGGCTTCGACCGCATGCTCCAGCAGCGGCTTGCCGCTGGCGTCGCTGACCCGCACCACCCCGTCGGCGGCGATCTGGAAGGTCTTGTCGTGCGAACCGTATTCCTCGGCCTTCTGCGCCATCAGGCCGACGTTGGGCACGCTGCCCATCGTCGCCGGATCGAACGCGCCATGCCGCTTGCAGTCCTCGATCACCGCCTGGTACACGCCGGCGTAGCAGCGGTCCGGAATCAGCGCCTTGGTGTCCTGCAGCTTGCCCTCGGCGTTCCACATCTTGCCGGAGTCGCGGATCATCGCCGGCATCGACGCATCGACGATCACGTCGCTGGGCACGTGCAGGTTGGTGATGCCCTTGTCGGAATTGACCATCGCCAGCGCCGGGCGCTGCGCGTACACCGCCTGCAGATCGGCTTCGATCTGCGCGCGTTGCGCGTCCGGCAAACTGGCGATGCGCGCGTACAGGTCGCCGATGCCGTTGTTCGGATCGAAGCCGACCTGCTTCAGCGCCTCGGCGTGCTTGTCCAGCACCTCCTGGTAGAACGCGCCGACCACCACGCCGAACATGATCGGGTCGGAGACCTTCATCATGGTCGCCTTCAGGTGCAGCGAAAACAGCACGCCCTGCTGCTTGGCGTCGGCGATCTGCGCCTGCACGAAGCTGGCCAGCGCGCGCTTGCTCATCACTGCCGCGTCGATGATCTCGCCGGCCTGCACCGCGGTCTTTTCCTTCAGCACGGTGACGCTGCCGTCCTTGCCGACCAGTTCGATGCTGACGTTGCCGGCCTGCGCGATCAGCGCCGAGCGCTCGCTGCCGTAGAAATCGCCGGCGTCCATGTGCGCCACGTGCGACTTCGAATCGGCGCTCCACGCGCCCATGCGGTGCGGATGCGTGCGCGCGTAGTTCTTCACCGACAGCGGCGCGCGGCGATCGGAATTGCCCTCGCGCAGCACCGGATTGACCGCACTGCCCTTGACCCGGTCGTAGCGCGCCTTGGCCTCTTTCTGCGTGTCGTCCTGCGGCTCGTCCAGGTAGTCCGGCAGCGCGTAGCCCTGCTGCTGCAATTCCTTGATCGCGGCCTTGAGCTGCGGCACCGAGGCGCTGATGTTGGGCAGCTTGATGATGTTGGCTTCCGGCGTGGTCGCCAGCTGGCCCAGCTCGGCCAGGTCGTCGGCGATGCGCTGATCCCCGCGCAGGTATTCGGGGAACTGCGAGATCAAGCGGCCGGCCAGCGAGATGTCGCGGGTTTCCACGGCGATGCCGGCGGTGCCGGCGAAGGCGGCGACGATCGGCAACAGCGACTGCGTCGCCAGGTACGGTGCTTCGTCGGTGAGCGTGTACAGGATCTTGGGCGTATTCGACATGAGTGACGTAGGCTCGCTTGCGGAATCGGGAAGGACGCGTTGCCGCGGGAAAGACCGCAGTCGGCACGGCGCGGACGGCGTGCGGACTCTGGCGCTTTCGACTATGGGAAACCCGGCGACGGCGTTGGCATTGCAGCCGCCGATTGTCGCGTTTTCTGCTGGCCGGAGAAAGCGCTTGCATGGAACGGTTGAGATCACCGCCGCCGCACCAGCGCATGCGCTGGCACTACGTGCGGCATGGCGCAGCGGCGATGGCTTGCGTTGGTTCGCAGGACAAATTCCGCCATCGCTTGCGGCACAAGGCGGCGCGCCTTCCCTGCGCAGGCGTATGGAACACACTGCAGCAAGTGTCGCCACAGCGTGTGCCGACAGCAGCGATGACGAGCGAAGCGGCATGCCATGCGCTGGAGCATGGTGGCAGCCGGCGCATGCGGCGCAGCGGGCAGTGCGTGCATCGGCGCTCTGCGCACAGCAGCGTGCAGATTTTTGGCGCCCACAAAAAAGGGCGCAGTCTCGCGACTGCGCCCAGCGTGCGGCGCCGGCCGGGAGAGAGTCGGCTGGCGCGATCCGCGACTGCGGTGTGCTTAGCGGGACGCGATGTGCCTCACTTGACTTCGAATTCCTGCGCCGTTCCGGCCGGCTGGCCGTTCACGGTAACCGCGGCCTTGTACTTGCCGGCCGGCCAGCCCTTGGGGTTGGTGAAGGAGATATTGGTGGTTTCCGCACCGGCCGTGGTCAGCGTCGCGCTCTGCTCGCCGGCGGTCTGGCCGTCCTGGAACAGCAGCTTGGCGCCGACATTGGTGTTGGTGGAGGAACCCTCGGTTTTCACCGAGACGATGATGGTGTCCTTGCTGCTCAGCGTGGTCAGCGGCGCCACCGCTTTGTCGGTGCCGGCGGTATTACCCACGGCCACCGAGGCGACCGTCACCGTGCCGGCATTGGCCGCGGCCGGCGCCGTCTCTGCCGGACCTGGCATCGCCTCGGTCGGGGCGGAGGAGGTGGGATCCGGCGTGGCGTTCTGGCTCTGTTCCTGCTTCTTGCAACCGGCCAGGGCCAGCGTGCCGACCAGCGCCAGCAGCAACGGCGAGGTCAATGTCTTCGAATGGATCTTCATGAGGTGGTGCTCCTTGGATGGAAGGATGAATTGCGGACGTCTTTTCGGTGCGTCAGGCGCGCGCAGGCAGCTTCAGTGTCTGCCCCGGGTAGATCCTGTCCGGGTCGTCGAGCACGTCGCGGTTGGCTTCAAAGATGCGGGTCCAGGCGTTGCCGTCGCCGTAGTGCAGTTTGGCGATCTTGGACAGCGAATCGCCCGACTTGACCACATAGATCTGTTGCACCTGTTCGGCGGTGGTGTCCACGTGCGCCTGCACGGCGGAAAAATCCGCCTGCGGCGTGACGTCCGCGGTGGTATCCACCTTGGCGGTGACTGCCGAAAAATCGGCGCGCTTGTCGCTGTTCATCGCATGTGGCTCCGTGCGTGGATGGGATGCGGCAACGGTTGCACAAAATTTGTTAAAAACGGATCGCGCAGCCGTGAATGGCGCCGGCCCCATTCAGCCTGCACGCTACTGGCGGGGGTCGCGGTGAAAGGCGATCGGTTCGGCCATGTCGGGCGTGGCGCGCCAGGGATTGATGTCCAGCCCGCCGCGTCGTGTGTAGCGCGCCTCGACCTGCAGCGACTGCGGGCGGCAGCGGATCAGCAGGTCGTGGAAGATCTGCTCCAGGCATTGTTCGTGGAAGCCGGCGTGCTCGCGGAAGCTGATCAGGTAGCGCAGCAGGCCTTCGCGGTCGATGCGGCCACCGCGATAGCGCACGCACAGCGTGGCCCAGTCCGGCTGGCCGGTGACCGGGCAATTGGATTTGAGCAATGCGCTGCTCAGCGTTTCCTCGACGATGTCGTCGGCCGCGGCGAACAGGAACTGCGGACGTGGCGGGCCGTAGCAGTCGATGGCGATGTCCAGCACATCCAGCGAGTCCCCTTCGCCGAGCGGGTCCACCGGCGGCAGGCCGAACTCCATGGTGACGTCGGCACCGGCGCGCGCCGACAGGTCGCTGACGATGCAGGCGCGCACCGCTTCGGCGCTGTTGAAGCGCATCGCGTTGAGCGAGTTGAGGTAGAGCTTGAGCGACTTGGATTCGATCAGCTGCGGCGAGGTGCACGGCACCTGCAGCGTGGCAGTGGCCACGCAGGGCTTGCCCTGCGCGTCCAGCCAGCCCAGTTCGTAGGCATGCCAGCGGTCGAGCCCGAAGAACGGCAGCGGCGCGGCATCCAGGCCGATCTCGGCACGGCCGCCGGCGCGGGGGATCGGAAACAGCAGCGCGGGATCGTACTGCGAGGGGTATGCGACCTCGCGGCCGAGACTGGAATCCTGTGGGGTGTTCATGCTTGCCAGTCTAGCGGGCGCGGTGTGGCTGGCAGGTGTATGAGGCGGTAAGTCGAGAGTCGGGATTGGCAAAGGCGGACGGCGGTTGCGGTATCGCCAAGCGCCGATTCCGAATCACCGACGCCTGCAATGGGGTTGGCGGAAAGGCAGACCCCAGACTGCTGCCTTCGCGAATCCGCAATCCCGAATCACGACTTCATGTGCAAATAATCCAGCGACACCTGCAGCAACGCGCGCAGGCCCACGTCCAGCGCCGATTCGTCGAGCAGGAACTGCGGCGAGTGGTTGCTCGGCGCGGTCGCCGGATCGATGCCAGGGCCGGTGGCGCCGACGAAGAAGAACATCGACGGCACCTGCTGCGCGTAGAACGAGAAGTCTTCCGCACCCATCTGCAGCGGCGGCTCGTAGACGTTGCCGGCGCCGACCACCGCCTGCAGGCTGGGCAGCATCTTCGCGGTCAGCGCCGGGTCGTTGATGGTGGCCGGGTTGCCGTCCTGGTCGGGCACGTGCGCCTCGGCCTTGGCGCCGTGCGCGGCGGCGGTGTGCTCGGCGACGGTCTTCAGGTCGGCGAAGATCTGCTGGCGCATGGCGTCGTCGAAGGTGCGGATGGTGCCGACCATCTCCACCTCGTCGGGAATGATGTTGTAGCGAATGCCGCCCTTGATCGCGCCGAAGCTGAGCACCGCCGGCTGCCTGGAAATGTTGGCGCGGCGGCTGACCACGGTCTGCGCCGCGCCGATCAGGTCGGCGCTGGCGACGATCGGGTCGATCCCGTTCCACGGTGCCGAGCCGTGGGTCTGGCGGCCGATCACCTTGATGCTGAAGCGGTCCGAGGCGGCCATCAGCGGGCCGCCGCGCACCGCGATCTTGCCCGCCTGCACGCTGGAGAACACGTGCAGGCCGAACATCGCGTCGGGCTTGAAGTCGCGGAACAGGCCCTCCTTCAGCATCAGCGCGGCGCCGCCCTCCTCGTTGCCCGGCACGCCCTCCTCGGAGGGCTGGAACACCAGCATCACCTCGCCCGGCAGCTGCGCGCGCATCGCCACCAGCGCTTCGGCCACGCCCAGCAGGATGCTGGTGTGGGCGTCGTGGCCGCAGGCATGCATGACCCCGACGGTTTCGCCGCGGTACTCGCCGGTGGCCTTGGAGGCGAACGCCAGGCCGGTCTGTTCGGTCACCGGCAGCGCGTCCATGTCCGCGCGCAGGGCGATCTTCGGCCCCGGTAGTGCGCCCTTGATGATCGCCATCACGCCGTGGTGAGCGATCCCGGTCTGCGGCTTCAGGCCCAGCGCGCGCAGCCGCTCGGCGACCTTGGCCGCGGTGCGCTGCTCGCGGTTGGACAGTTCCGGGTGCTGGTGGAAATCGCGCCGCCACTGGACCACCTTGGGCTGCAGCCTGGCCGCCGCAGCCGCCACGTCCGGGCGTTCGGCGGACTGGGCGCAGGCAAGCGCGGGGACGGCGAGCAGCAGCGCAGACAGCAGACGGGGCAGGCGCGGCATGGAAATCTCCGGTCGGGTTTTGTGTGGCGTTCAGTCAATGTATTGCATCGGCGGCCGTCGGGCACCGGCCGGCGCCGCATTGGTGCGAAAAAACCCTTGAGAATCCGTGTCAACCGATCCGCCGCCGGTGCGTTCCCGCTAGCAGCGCCGATGGCCGCAAGGCACACGTCGCCATGGCTCAAGTCATGGTCCAATCGCAACCTGCCGGCGATATGCTTCACCGCTTGTCGCATCAGCCACTGCGGGAGGGTCGCCCACCCCGCTTCGCCACAGGAGTTTCCCCGGATGTCGCGTTTCTGGAAGATTGCGCTGCTGATCGTCGCAGCGGTGGCCGTGGTGCTGGTGGGCGCGCACTTCCTGCGCAGCGGACATAGCCGCGGCGGCGCGGCGGCGGGCGGCGATAGCGACGACAGCACGCCGATCCCGGTGACGGTGGTCGCCGCCGGCAGCCAGGCGGTGCCGATCTACGCCACCTCCACTGGCACGGTGACCGCGCTGGCCACGGTCACGGTCAATCCGCAGGTGAGCGGGCAGCTGATGAGCCTGAACTTCCGCGAAGGCCAGGAAGTGAAGAAGGGCGAGCTGCTGGCGCAGATCGACCCGCGCTCGCTGCAGGCCAGCTTCGACGAAGCGGCAGCGAGCAAGCGCCAGAACCAGGCGTTGCTGGCCACTGCCCGCTCCACCTTCCAGCGCTCCGATTCGCCGGCCTACCGCCAGTACGTGGCCAGGACCGACCTGGACACGCAGCGCAACCAGGTAGCGCAGTACGAGGCGGCGGTCGCCGCCAACGACGCAGCGATGCGCGCGGCGCAGGTGCAGTTGCAGTACACCCGCATCCTGGCCCCGATCGACGGTATCACCGGCCTGCGCGGCGTGGACGTGGGCAACATCGTCAGCACCAGCAGCAGCATCGTCACCATCACCCAGATCCATCCGATCTACGTGGTCTTCAACCTGGCCGAGCGCGAGCTGCAGGGCCTGCGCGAGGCACAGGCGGCCGGACCGCTGACGGTGGCGGCGCTGGACCGCACCGACGCGCACGTGATCGCCGGCGACGGCCGGGTCGACGTGATCGACAACCAGATCAGCAGCGACACCGGCACTTTCAAGGTCCGCGCCGAGTTCCCCAACCCCGGCAACGCGCTGTGGCCGGGCCAGTTCGTCAACGTGCGGCTGACCCTGCGCACGCTGGCCAGCGGTGTGGTGGTGCCGAGCCAGGCGGTGCAGCGCGGCCCCGACGGCGACTACGTGTACGCGGTGCAGGGCGACAACACGGTCAAGATGCAGACTGTCAAGCAGGGCGTGGAAGTGGGCGACAGCCAGGTGCAGCTGGAGCAGGGCCTGAAGGCCGGCGAGCGGGTGGTCACCGAGGGCCAGTTCCGGCTCAAGCCGGGCAGCAAGGTCACTCCACTGAAGCCGGGCGAAGCTCCGCCGCAGCCGACCGAAGCCGAATTGAAGGCGGCAGAAAGCAAGCAGAAGCGCAAGGATGGCGGCGGCCGTCGCGACGGCGGACCGCGCTGAGGTCCGCCGCGCGGCCCGGCGCCTTGCGTCCGGCCGCGCGAGCGCACAAGGCCAAGGGCCGAACGCCGCACGCCCGCCGCCACCGCGCACGCCATTGGTGCCGCTGCAGATCGATCCGCTCCATCCCGACTTTCGAGCAAGGACACCCCTGTGGGCTTTTCGACGATCTTCATTTGCCGCCCGATCGCCACCACCTTGCTGATGGCAGGCGTGCTGCTGCTCGGCATCCTCGGCTACCGGCAGCTGCCGGTGTCGGCGCTGCCGGAGATCGACGCCCCCAGCCTGGTGGTGACCACACAGTATCCCGGCGCCAACGCCAGCACCATGGCCTCGCTGGTGACCACGCCACTGGAGCGGCAGCTGGGGCAGATCTCCGGGCTGCAGATGATGACCTCCGATTCGTCGGCGGGCCTGTCCACGATCATCCTGCAGTTCGCGATGGACCGCGACATCGACATCGCCGCGCAGGACGTGCAGGCGGCGATCCGCCAGTCCACCCTGCCCTCGTCGCTGCCCTACCAGCCTGTCTACAACCGGGTGAACCCGGCCGACGCGGCGATCCTGACCCTCAAGCTCAGCTCCGACACGCTGCCGCTGCGCGAGGTCAACAACTACGCCGACTCGATCCTGGCGCAGCGCCTGTCGCAGGTGCCTGGGGTGGGCCTGGTGTCGATCGCCGGCAACGTGCGCCCGGCCGTACGCATTCAGGTCAACCCGGCGCAGCTGTCGAACATGGGCCTGACCATGGAGGCGCTGCGCAGCGCGCTGACCGAGACCAACGTCAACGCGCCGAAGGGCTCGCTCAACGGCAAGACCCAGTCCTACAGCATCGGCACCAACGACCAGCTGTCCAGCGCCGCCGACTACCGCGACACCGTCATCAGCTACAGGAACGGCGCGCCGGTACGGCTGTCGGACGTGGCGCAGGTGGTGGACGGGGTGGAGAACGACCAACTCGCCGCCTGGGCCGACGGCAAGCCGGCGGTGCTGCTGGAGATCCGCCGCCAACCCGGCGCCAATATCGTGCAGACGGTGGAGCAGATTCGCGCGATCCTGCCGCAACTGCAGGGCGTGCTGCCGAGAGGCGTGCACATGGATGTGTTCTCCGACCGCACCGAGACCATCCGCGCCTCGGTGCACGAGGTCAAGTTCACCCTGATCCTGACCATGTTCCTGGTGGTGGCGGTGATCTTCGTGTTCCTGCGCCGGCTGTGGGCCACGATCATCCCGTCGGTGGCGGTGCCGCTGTCGCTGGCCGGCACCTTCGCGGTGATGGCCTTCGCCGGCATGTCGCTGGACAACCTGTCGCTGATGGCGCTGGTGGTGGCCACCGGTTTCGTGGTCGACGACGCGATCGTGATGATCGAGAACATCGTGCGCTACATCGAGCAGGGCAAGAGCGGGCGCGAGGCGGCGGAGATCGGCGCCAAGCAGATCGGCTTCACCGTGCTGTCGCTGACCGTGTCGCTGGTGGCGGTGTTCCTGCCGCTGATCCTGATGCCCGGCGTCACCGGCCGCCTGTTCCATGAGTTCGCCTGGGTGCTGTCGATCGCGGTGGTGATCTCGATGCTGGTGTCGCTGACGCTGACGCCGATGATGTGCGCCTACCTGCTCAAGCCCGACGCACTGCCCGAAGGCGAGGACGCGCACGAGCGCGCGGCCGCCGCCGGCAAGACCACCGTGTGGACGCGCACCGTGGCGCTGTACGAGCGCACCCTGGATTGGGTGCTCGGGCACCAGCCGCTGACCCTGGCGATCGCGCTGGCGACGATGGTGCTGACCGTGGTGCTGTACGTGGTGATCCCCAAGGGCCTGCTGCCCGAACAGGACACCGGGCTGATCACCGGGGTGGTCCAGGCCGACCAGAACGTGGCGTTCCCGCAGATGCAGCAGCGCACCGAAGCGGTAGCCGCGGCGCTGCGCAAGGACCCGGCGGTGACCGGGGTGGCCGCCTTCATCGGCGCCGGCTCGATGAATCCCACCCTCAACCAGGGCCAGCTCAGCGTCGTGCTGAAGACCCGCGCCGACCGCGACGGCCTGGACAAGGTGCTGCCACGGCTGCAGCAGGCGGTGGCCCGGCTGCCGGGCGTGGCGCTGTACCTGAAGCCGGTGCAGGACGTGACCCTGGACACGCGCGTGGCCGCGACCGAATACCAGTACTCGCTGTCGGACGTGGACAGCGCCGAGCTGGCGACGCAGGGCGCGCGCCTGACCGAGGCGCTGCGCAAGCGCCCGGAACTGGCCGACGTGGACAACAACCTGGCCAACCAGGGCCGCGCGCTGGAACTGACCGTGGACCGCGACAAGGCCAGCGCGCTCGGCGTGCCGATGCAGACCATCGACGACACCCTGTACGACGCCTTCGGCCAGCGCCAGATCTCCACCATCTTCACCCAACTCAACCAGTACCGCGTGGTGCTGGAAGTGGCGCCGCAGTTCCGCAACAGCACCGCGCTACTGCACCAGCTGGCGGTGACCAGCAATGGCAGCGGCGCGCTGACCGCCAGCAACGCCACCAGCTTCGGCCAGACCACGTCCAGCAATTCGTCCACCGCCACCGGCATCGGCAACCAGAACACCGGCATCGCCGTCGGCAGCGGCGGCACCGTGCCGCTGGCCGCGCTGGCTGCGGCAAAGGTCACCACCACGCCGCTGGTGGTCAGCCACCAGCAACAGCTGCCGGCGGTGACGGTGTCGTTCAACCTGGCGCCGGGCCACTCGCTGTCGCAGGCGGTGGCCGCCATCGAGGAAACCAAGGAGCAGTTGCAGCTGCCGCCGCAGCTGCATGCCGAGTTCATCGGCAAGGCGGCCGAATTCACCGGCAGCCAGGCCGATATCGTGTGGCTGCTGCTGGCCTCGGTGGTGCTGATCTACATCGTGCTCGGCGTGCTCTACGAGAGCTACATCCATCCGCTGACGATCATCTCCACGCTGCCGCCAGCCGGCGTCGGCGCGCTGCTGGCGCTGATGCTGTGCGGGCTGAGCCTGTCGGTGGACGGCATCGTCGGCATCGTGCTGCTGATCGGCATCGTCAAGAAGAACGCGATCATGATGATCGACTTCGCGATCGACGCGCGCCGCGAGGGCGCCAACGCGCACGACGCGATCCGCCGCGCCTGCCTGCTGCGCTTCCGCCCGATCATGATGACCACCGCCGCGGCGATGCTCGGCGCGCTGCCGCTGGCGCTGGGCGACGGCATCGGCTCGGAACTGCGGCGCCCGCTCGGCATCGCCATCGTCGGCGGCCTGCTGCTGTCGCAGCTGGTCACCCTGTACACCACGCCGGTGATCTACCTGTACATGGAGCGTGCCTCCGAGCGGCTGCGCGCTTATCGGGAGCGGCGGGCGGCGGCGGCGGGGCAGGAGGCATGAGCATGGTCGTTGTGGCCGCCATCGGGACCAGGGACCGGGGACCGGGGACCCGAAGAACGGAAGTCGGTAAAGCCCCGAATCGCGATATCGCGCTTTCCCCGGTCCCCGGTCCCCGGTCCCTGGTCCCGACACTTCGGGTCTCTGGTCCCCGGTCCCTGGTCCCGAGACAATGAACATCTCCAGCCCCTTCATCCGCCGCCCGATCGGCACCACGCTGCTGGCCATCGGCCTGTTCGTGATCGGCATGATGTGCTACCTGCGCCTGGGCGTGGCGGCGCTGCCAAACATCTCGATCCCGGTGATCTTCGTGCAGGCCAGCCAGGCCGGCGCGGATGCATCGACGATGGCGTCCACGGTCACCGCGCCGCTGGAACGGCATCTGGGCCAGATCCCCGGCATCGACACCATGCGCTCCTCCAGTTCGGAGGGGAACAGCCAGGTGTTCATGATGTTCCAGAGCGACCGCAACATCGATTCGGCCGCGCAGGACGTACAGACCGCGATCAATTCCGCGCAGGCGGATCTGCCCTCGGGCCTGTCCACGCCGCGCTACCAGAAGGCCAATCCCAACGACGACCCGGTCATCGCCATCGCGCTGACCTCCGAGACGCAGTCGGCCGACGAGCTGTACAACGTCGCCGACGCGCTGCTGGCGCAGCGGTTGCGCCAGATCAGCGGCGTGGCCTCGGTCGACATCGGCGGCGCTTCCACCCCGGCGGTGCGGGTGGACGTGAATCTGCGCGCGCTCAACGCAATGGGACTGACCCCGGACGACCTGCGCAACGCCGTGCGCGCGGCCAACGTGACCTCGCCCACCGGCTTCCTCAGCGACGGCGCCTCCACCACCGCGATCGTGGCCAACGATTCGGTGGCCAAGGCCGCCGACTTCGGCCAGGTGGTGATCTCGCAGCAGACCGGCCGCACCGTGCGCCTGCGCGACGTGGCCAACGTCTACGACGGCCAGCAGGACGCCTACCAGGCGGCCTGGTTCGGCGGCAAGCCGGCGGTGATGATGTATGTGTTCACCCGCGCCGGCGCCAACATCGTGGAGACGGTGGACCGGGTCAAGGCGCAGATCCCGATGCTGCGCGGCTACCTGCAGCCGGGCACCAAAATGTCCGCCTACTTCGACCGCACGCCGACCATCCGCGCCTCGTTGAACGAGGTCCAGGTCACGCTGCTGATCAGTCTGGCGATGGTGGTGCTGACCATGGCGCTGTTCCTGCGCCGGCTGGCGCCGACCCTGATCGCCGCGGCCACCGTGCCGCTGTCGCTGGCCGGCGCGGCACTGGCGATGTACGTGATGGGCTTCACCCTGAACAACCTGAGCCTGCTGGCGCTGGTGATCGCGATCGGCTTCGTCGTCGACGATGCGATCGTGGTGATCGAAAACATCATGCGTCACCTCGACGAAGGCATGTCGCGGCTGGACGCGGCGCTGGCCGGCGCGCGCGAAATCGGCTTCACCATCGTCTCGATCACCGCCTCGCTGGTGGCGGTGTTCATCCCGATCCTGTTCGCCAGCGGCATGATCGGCGCGTTCTTCCGCGAGTTCACCGTGACCCTGGTCGCGGCGATCTGCGTCTCGGCGGTGGTTTCGCTGACCCTGACCCCGGCGCTGTGCAGCCGCTTCCTGTCCGCGCACACCGAACCGGAGCGGCCGGGCCGTTTCGGCGCCTGGCTGGAGCGCGTGCACGCCGGCATGCTGCGCGTGTACAGCGTGGCGCTGGATTTCTCGCTGCGCCACGCGCTGCTGCTGGCGCTGACCCCGCTGCTGCTGATCGCCGCCACCGTGTTCCTGGCCGGGGCGGTGAAGAAGGGTTCGTTCCCGGCGCAGGACACCGGCCTGATCGCGGGCCGCGCCAGTTCCAGCGCCACCGTGTCTTTCGCCGACATGGTCAACCGCCAACGCCGCATCACCGACATGCTGATGTCCGATCCGGCGGTGAAAATCGTCGGCGCGCGCCTGGGCAGCAGCCGCCAGGGCTCCAGCGCCCGCTTCAACATCGAACTCAAGCGCCACGACGAGGGCCGCACCGAGACCACCGCGCAGGTGCTGGCGCGGCTCAGCGCCAAGGCCGACCGCTACCCCGATCTGCAATTGCGCCTGCGCGCGATCCAGGACCTGCCCAGCGACGGCGGCGGCGGCACCAGCCAGGGCGCGCAGTACCGCGTCTCGCTACAGGGCAACGACAACGCCCAGCTGCAGCAGTGGCTGCCCAAGCTGCAGGAAGCGCTGAAGCGGAACCCGAAGCTGCGCGACGTCGGCACCGACGTGGACAGCGCTGGCCTGCGCCAGAACATCGTCATCGACCGCGCCCAGGCCGCGCGCCTGGGCGTGTCGATCGGCGCGATCGACGGCGCACTGTACGGCGCGTTCGGCCAGCGCCAGATCTCCACGATCTATTCGGATCTCAACCAGTACAGCGTGGTGGTCAACGCATTGCCCGAGCAAACCGCCACGCCGGCGGCGCTGGACCGGATCTACGTGCCCACGCGCAGCGGCGCGATGGTGCCGCTCACCGCGGTGGCGCACCAGGTGCCGGGCCTGGCGCCGCCGCAGATCACCCATCAGAACCAGTACACGACGATGGACCTGAGCTACAACCTGGCACCGGGCGTGAGCACCGGCGAAGGCGACGCGATCATCGCCGTCACCGTAGCCAACCTGCGCATGCCCGGCGACATCCGCATCGCCGACGGCGGCGGCTTCAACGTGCAGCTGCAGCCCAACTCGATGCTGATCCTGGTGCTGGCGGCGATCGTGGTGGTCTACATCGTGCTCGGCATGCTGTACGAGAGCCTGGTGCATCCGGTGACGATCCTGTCCACGCTGCCGGCCGCGGGCATGGGCGCACTGCTGGCGCTGTGGATCACCGACACCGAACTGTCGGCGATCTCGATGATCGCGCTGGTGCTGCTGATCGGCATCGTCAAGAAGAACGCGATCATGATGATCGACTTCGCCCTGGTCGCCGAGCGCGAGCACGGCAAGTCGCCGCTGGAGGCAGTGCGCGAGGCCTGCGTGGTGCGCTTCCGCCCGATCATGATGACCACGATGGTGGCGATCCTGGCCGCGGTGCCGCTGGCGGTGGGCCTGGGCGAAGGTTCGGAACTGCGCCGCCCGTTGGGCATCGCGATGATCGGCGGCCTGCTGATCTCGCAGAGCCTGACCCTGCTCAGTACCCCGGCGCTGTACGTGATCTTCTCCTGCCTGCGCGAGCGCTGGAAGGCGCGGCGCCGCTCGCCGGCGAAGCGACGGGCGGCGCCGGTCACACCGGCAACCCGCTGAGCGGCGCGGGTGATCCACGCCGCTGCCGGCCTGATCTGGCGGCGGCGGCGCACAGGCGCAGATGGCCACAGTCCCACGGCGTGACGAGCAGGTAATCCACGCCGCGCCGGCGCCGGTCGCCGTGCACCGAACCCCATTCATCTTTCACGTGCACGCCGCCGGAGGAAGCATGCAGTCCTTCATCACTTCGGATCCAGCAGCGTCGGTTCGCTCCTGTCCCGCGACATGGAACACCGTGCTGGTCTACTGGCCGTTCATGCGCGTGGCGGGCGGTGGAAAACGGTGGCGGCCAAGCGACGGCGATCAAGCGAGAATGCGGCGGCGCATTGACGCCTTGCACTCCTTCATCCCACGCGGCGCGTATCTGCCTGCACCCGAACGCGCGCCATGCCACCGGTTTCCCAGCGATCACGCAGCGGCAGCCATGCATTTTCGGCTGCACGGCGCCAAGCGCGGCAGTGCAAGACCGAACACGGAGAGAGTGATATGCGACCTGCAAGAATCCCCAGATCCGGCTCTACAGAACCTGCAGATCAACCACACCCCACTGCCATTGCATCGGATCCGGCGATGGCCGCACATCCGTCCGTGGCGGCGCCGGCCGCGCAGCCTGCGCCATTGGAGGGGCTTACGGCCAATCCGCGCAGACCTGCCAGGTCATCGCGTTCGCGCTCGGCCGCCAGCGCGGCAGGGTCATCGCGAGGGACGCCGCGGTCCATGCCCGGCACCGATCTCGTGTCGGCGATGCAGCAGTTGGAACTTAGCAATGCGTTATCCGATGAGATAGCGCAGAAAACGAAAGATTTGCACAAATCGATAGGGAAAGCATCTTATTTTCAGAAAAAAATCTTGGACCCTGCGCAGGATACGGATTTTGAGAAAAAACTCGCACCTATCGACAGGCTGAGGTTTATCGATGATGCCATACAGACGGCCCGACAGGGCCTGGACGCATTTGCCTACTTGAATGCGCGCGACTGCCTGCTAAAAGAAAATTCATGGAAATTGGAATTGGAGCTATTGACCCTTTTCGGAAGGGCGGCAACAGTCGGCTGTACAACGTGCGACGAACTGCTGAAAGAAAAATGGACGCGCGATCTGAACGCACCAACGGCTTTGCTGAATCGGTACGCGCCCGACGTGCGGTTGATTCCGAAGGAAGCCATCGCGCGCCAACAGCCCGAGGAGTGGCGGGGGTATCTGCAGAAAATCGACAAGTACCGGGTGACGATGGAAGAGTTCGTGAACTATGTGAAGGCGCCGGGAACCCTGAAGAAAACCCGCGACAAGATCGAATACATACTGCAGATCTTCAAGACTCACCTTGGATCTTGCTATGAGTCGATGCAGGCGATCCGCAGCATGCTCGCCGAGATCTACACTCTTAAGCTGGAAGGCCAGGTGGAAAGCGCCGAAACCAGCGGCATGCACACGCTAAAGCCCCGCATGAACGAGCTGCGCGAGGCCAATCACTACCTGGGCGAGGCGGTACCCGAGGCCGCCCAGGTGCTGAACCATGCGATCTTGAACCATTCCATTCCCCTGCTAATAGGCGCTCAGGTAACCCCGCAGGTGCTGGCAAAGCATATGGCCGTCATGGAGGACTATGCAGAACACCATGGCCGGATCGGATCGAAACTGTGCCTGGATGTCGCCGCTTTCATCGAGGAAGGCAAGGACGAAGGCACCTGGCGCACCATGCTCGACCTGGCGCAGGCGCTCACCGAGTACCGGCAGTGCTTGCTGGATCTTTGCCGCTCTGCCAGGGGTGGTGGGCGCCCGGCCGTGCCGGAGCCAGCGACAGCGCTGGAGGAACAGCCCGCGCCAAGCGCGCCAGGACCGTCGCGCAAGTCGCGCAAGTCGCGCGGCAAGCGCGCGACCGGGGCACCCAGCGCCGTGCCTGCATCCCCGGCCGCCCCCAGCGACACGCGCACGCTCGCGCAAATGCAAGCGGATACGCTGCTGAAAAGCGTTGCCCTGGAACCGGCGATGGTCAACGCGCTGGGCGCGGACTTCATCCAGATCGCGAAAAGGCTCGGCAAAGACACCGGCAACGTCGAGAGGATGATGCGCAACGCCGATCAATCCGATCAAGATGCAGCCAACGCCTTCGATTTCGTGAGGGCGTCGGTGCAAGGCTGGTTCGGCGCCAGCGAGCAACTGCGTCAGGCAAAAGCCAGACTGCCTGCGGATGACCCGCGGATCGGCCCGCTCAGCGAGCGGCTGCAACTTGTGGAGCTGATCGAGCAGCGCGTGCGGACACGCGAAGTCGATGCGCTGAAGTGCGATACGCAGCCACGCTCGGTCCATCTGGCGCGGTTGTTGGCGATGAACGAGATCGCCCTGGTGGCTGCCCCGATGCAGCTGCCGTCTGACGCAGACAGCGGAGATCGCGGCACCCTGTTCGAAGTGCGCATCGATCACAAACCGCTCTCCGATGGCCAGCGCCCGGCGCCATGGTTCGTGCATCTGCACACGGCCACGCCGGTAGCCGCGAACGCGCTGGCGTCCCTCAACTACAAGACGTTCGCAGCGGTCCATCTCAAGACCGCGAGGGAGAAAAACCTGGGCAAGCGCTGGGAGACGCTGATGCGAGCGCTTGGCAATACCGAGGCGAAGGTGCACCGCGCCACGATCGGCTCGGACGTACTTGGGACGCTGTTGCAGGCAGGCCCTGGCGACGCTGCCGCGCCTGGCAGTCGCCGCATCGGCCATAGAGGCCATCGGAGCAGCCATCGGTGACGCGCGCCTAACCAGCGCGCGTCCCGCCGCACGTGTCGGAACGGGCGCGCATTGCATTGCTCCAGGCCAATGGCCCATTTTCGCAAGCCGCAGCGCCGGGTAAGAATCAAGGGTAAGGGCGCAGCGTCACACACCCAAATCGGCGAGGCGCTTTGCGCCTCTATCCTCCCACCAACCTCTCTCTCTGGGGGAGAGCGGCTTGCCGCGCGCTCAGTTCTGCAACGCTTGCAGCGAGGCGCGCTCGATGTCGGCATAGATCGCGAATTCGTCGTGCACCGCCGCACCCAGCGCCTGTTCGAACGCGGCGCGGTTGGCGTGCGCGGCATAGGCACGCTGTTCGCCGCCGCCGAGGTTGGACTGGAAGATGCCCGCCGCGCTGACCGGCAGGAAATCCTCGTAGACGATCGGGTCGGCGCTGGCCAGGCCGTCGGCGAGCAAGGCCTCGGCAGGCTTGCCGGCCAGCGCCGCGGCACCCGCCGCGCGGCCGGCATCGGTCAGCGCATAGCGGAAATAGCCAAGGCCTTCGCGGCGCAGCGTGGCGTAGTCGTCGGGAAAATCGGCGAACGCGGCCTGCAGGCGCGCGGCATAGTCGCCGCCGGCGCTGCCGTCGGCGGCGCGCGCGCGCTCCAGCAAGGCGTCGTACAAGGCGCGGCCCTTCGGGGTCAGGGCCAGCCCGCGCTGCTCGATCTCGCCGAAGCGCGCGGTGTGGGTGCCGGCCTCGGCGGCGCCGGCACCGGCCGGGAAGCGCACCGTTTCCTCCAGCGCCTTGAAGCTGGTCTGGCGCAGCAGGATCGGGCAGCGTCGCGGCGGCGGGCCTTCGATCACCGCCTTGGCGTCGATGCCCCGCTGCAGCATCTGCGCCTGCGCCGCATCGATGTCCAACGTGCGCGGGGTGAGGTGGTTGATGTGCGGGCCGTGGAAACTGACCACGTCGGCGATCAGTTTGTGCGCATCGCTCAACGCGCGATAGGTCGGCAGCGTCACCGTCGCGTCGCCGTGCCAGCGGAAGGTTTCCAGCGCCTCGGCGACGAAACGCTGCGCGTCGGCCTCGCCCAAACCGCCGTCGCGCTCGCTGCGCCCGATCAGCGCTAGCGCGCCCTCGGTGAAGATGCGCCGCTGCGCGAGGATCTGCGCGGCCTGCGCGCGCAGCGCCGGATCCTCGATCAATTCCAGCCGCAGCAGCGAGGTGAACACGCGGAACGGATTGCGCGCCAGCGCCGCCGCGTCGAGCGGGCGGAACGCAGTGGAATGCACTGGCACACCGGCCACCGACAGGTCGTAGTAGCCGACCGGATGCATACCCATCACCGCGAACAGGCGGCGCAGCGTGGCCAGTTCCTCGGCGCTGCCGACGCGGATCGCGCCATGCCGTTCGTGGTCCAGCCGCGCGCGCTCGCCGTTGCGCTGCAGTTGCGCGTCCAGCGCCGGA
Source organism: Xanthomonas translucens pv. cerealis (assembly GCF_006838285.1). Taxonomy (NCBI): domain Bacteria; kingdom Pseudomonadati; phylum Pseudomonadota; class Gammaproteobacteria; order Lysobacterales; family Lysobacteraceae; genus Xanthomonas; species Xanthomonas cerealis. The sequence continues at coordinate 4,359,250 of NZ_CP038228.1, read as the reverse complement.
TCGGCGGCCAGGGTCGCCGCATTGACCTGCGCCACCAGCGCCATCAGCCTGCCGTACAACGGCACCTCGGTGCGGTACATGTCAGACATGGCTTGCGCGAACAGACTGCGGATGGCATCGGGCGAAACGAAGGCAGTGGTCATCAGGAGGTCCGGAGCGCCGGGCATCAGGTCCGGCAGAACGCCTATTCTCGCGCCGCGGCGAGGACGCGGCCAGTCGTGCACATCGATCGCCACCACGAGAACGCGAGTGCAGCGGGCGCGGAAGATCCTGGCCGAATGCTGAGCCGGAGGCGGCATCGGAGCAAAAACGGCACTTGCCGCTCGGCTGCGACCGCCTGCGGGGCTAGCCGCAAGCCCCCCCCTGTGGGAGCGACTTCAGTCGCGACGCATCGATCTCGCCGTACCCGCACCGAGGCCAAGCGTCGGCCTCGACAGCATCGGAAGCCGGTAGGCGCGCTCCTGCGCTCATCGCGATGAAGTCCCACAAGAACGTCACTGGCTTGACTGGGCGCCACGGGGGCTTGCAAACGGAGGCTTCTCATCAACCACGGCCTGCCGACCGCTCGCTGCACGCCGTCGGCCGTGCCTACTGCGCAGCCGCCTGGTCGCGTTGCGCACGATCACCGAGCTGGCGGCGCAATAGCGCGTCCAGCACGATCGGGCGATCCCAGTGGTCGTAGCTGGCGACGATGGCGTGGCGCAGCGCGCGGTACGGCAGCGAGCCCGGCTCGACCTGCAGCGCGTTCGCCACCTCCGCCCAGCTGACGGCCGGGCCGGCGCTGGCCCGCGCACGCACTACCTCGCGGTACGGCAGCCCAGCCGCCTTTGCCAGGAAGCAGGCGAAGTAGATGTCGCGCGGCGGCCAGCGGCGCTCGCGCAGCAGCGCCTCGGCATAGCCACGCGGCAGTTGCGCGTAGCGCGCCACCTCATCCAGGAAGCTGTCCGGGTAGCGCGCGGCGTAGCGGTCGATGTCCAGCAGCTGGCGGTCGACCCAGGCATCGCCGCTGCCGGGTGCCAAGACAGCCTCTGTAGACGCGCCAGCTGCGGGCGCATCCTGCGCCACTGCTGCGCCCGCCAGGCACAGCGCCAGCGGCAGGATCAGACAGGCGGAGCGCAGGCGGGGCGACATGTCACGATTCTGCCGGATGCCGGCAGCGCTGTCAGGCGTTGCCGGCGGCGGTGCTTGATGCTTCCCTCGATCGCCCCTGGGTCTGTTCAACGCCTCGAAGCACGCGCTGGCCGACGCATGGCGCAATGCCGCTGCTAGCCCAGGCCCGCAGCGTGCGCCACTGCGGGCAACGCCGGGTGCCTGGACAGGCGCCGGTTCCTCCTCCCGTCTTACGCGGAAAGCGCAGGGCCCTGGCTGGCCGCATGTCGGTTCAGCTCGGCCACCGCCTGCGGCCAGTCCGCGGCCGTGGCCACCTCGCGCAGGCGCGGCTCGTCGGCGGACAGGCCATGCTCGGCCTCGTGCGCCCAGGTGGTGGCATACGGCGTGTAGATGCCCCAGCCGCCGAGCGCGATCACCGGCTCCACGTCCGAACGCAGCGAATTGCCGATCATCACGAAACGCTCGGCGCCGACGCCGAATTCGGCAAGCACCTTGGCATAGGTCTGTGGATCCTTCTCCGACACGATCTCGATGCGTGGGAACAGCGCGCCCAGCCCGGACTGCGCGATCTTCGCCTCCTGGTGGAACAGGTCGCCCTTGGTGATCAGCACCACCTCGAACTCGGCGGCGATCGCCGCCACCGCCTCGCGCACGCCGGCGATCACCTCCACCGGATGCTGCAGCGTGGCGCGGCCGATCTCGACGATGCGCTGCAGGTCGCGTGCGGCAATGCGCGCCTCGGTCAGCTCGATCGCCGCCTCGATCATCGACAGGGTCATGCCTTTGACGCCGTAACCGAATACCTTCAGGTTGCGCCGCTCCACCGCCAGCAGATGCTGCAGCGTGCCGGCATCGCGCAGGTCCAGGTACTGGCCGAGGATGGCCTCGAACGCGGCTTCGGCGTCGCGGTAGTAGTCCTCGCTCTTCCACAAGGTATCGTCGCCGTCGAAACCGACCAGAGCGATGGCGGAGGAGCGCAGATCGGTGGGCGTCGGCATCGCGCAAGCATAGCAGCACGATTATTGCGCCGCAGGGTCGCCGAGGCCGGGTTGGTAGTGCGCATACTCCTCGCGCGACAGCGCACCGTCGGCATCGGCGTCGAAGGTGTCGAAGGTTTCGCGCAGGACCGGGTCCGCCGCGGCTTCGACGCGGCCGATGCGGCCGTCACGGTCCAGGTCCAGCGCGGCAAAGCTGCGCGCGCCCGCAGCGGCGCCAGCGTCACTGGCAGGCGCGGCCGGCACCGGCAAGGACGACGCGGGCGGTGCAGGCAAAGGCGGCAGCGCCGGCGGCGCCGGGGTAGGCGCAGGCATCGGCACCGGCTGCGGCAACATGGGTGCCGGGTCCTGCTGCGCGGCGGCCGGGCCGGACGCAACCAGACCGGTCAGCAGCGGCACCAGGCACAGGCGTGGCGAGCGGCGGGAAAGGGCCATGGCAACCTCAGCGATCGGCGGAGCGTCACCCTACACCGTCACGGTCGGCGGCGGCCGTGCTCACCACGTGTTCCTGAAGCGCGCACGACAGAAGGGCAGCACCAGGCTGCTCCTGCTTACGCACATATCGAAATGCAGTGCGCGCGGGACTGCTTTGCGGCAGTCCCCGCGCGGAAGCCGGCACACGCTGGTCTACGCGCCCGCCGGCCGTCGCGATCCGCTAGCTTCTTCTGCGTTACTGGCCGTTGCTGCCGGCCGCGCCGCCCTGCTGCTTGGCCACGTAGGCCTTGTATTCGTCCGGGGTCAGCTTGCCGTTGTGATCGGCATCGGCCTGCGCGAAGATCTGGCTGAGGCCTGCGTTGACCTGCGCCTCCTGCGTGCTGATGGCGCCATCGCTATCGGTGTCGACATCCGCCCAGGTCTGGCCGCCGCCCGAAGCGCTCGACTGCGCAGGCTGGCCGGTCGCGCTGGTGGGCGACTGCGCCTGCGTCGCGGCATCGCTCTGCGCGTCCTGGGCGAAGGCTGGCAGGGCCAGCGCAGCAGCAAGAATGGCGGCGGTACCGATCAGCGGGGTGCGGTTGCGAATGTTCATGTGGGTGGTCTCCTTATGCTCTCTCGGGTGTGGCATGCCCGGTCAAATCCGGTGCATGACCACACCCTGCCGGTACCAGGCTGAACCCATTCCCCTGCAAAAATCCCCGCGCAACGCTTCGTTAACCACCGCGTGGCACATACGCGCTACCACCTTGGTTAGGGCCCGGTGAGCCTGCGGTAAGGCCTTCGTTCGAGGTGTTCGGAAATTGGAAAAAAAGCGTGTGTTTCAGCCGATCTCGCGCTCGCCGTCGGCGGATTTTTCGCTTGAACGCGAACTGAACGCGACCCACGCCAGCGCCACACCGGCGAGCGCGCCTGACACTTCCAGCACGACCCGCGAACCCAATTCGTTCGGATCGTGGATGTTGGCCAGCGCCAAGCGCGCGTACAACGGCGACTCCAGGCGCACGATGCCGGTGTAGAACAGGTTCCAGCAGTCGATCCCGGCGGACACGGCCACCGCGATCAGGCACGACCACCCCAGCGCATGGCCCTCCGACCACTGCAGCCAGCGGCACAAGCGGCGCCACAGCGCATAAATCAGGAACCCGAGCGCAAGCGCGATCAGCCCGGCTTCGAGCGAGCCCAGCAGGCCGAAGTGCAGCGGCAGGTTCATGGCGGTGCTTCCTGTGGTCGAGCAGAGCGCCAGTCTAGGGGGTGCGGCTGGCCGCGTGTGCGTCCCCCTGCAGTGCAATCCCGGCAGCGCGTGGGTGCATGGTCGCGGCAGGCTCTATCGGGAGCGCCTGTGGCGACGGATGGCCCGCAGCCGCGCGACCTCTGCCCCGCAAACGTTTCGCAGCCGCCAGCCCGGCTGCGCAAACGCGCTAAGCATCGTTCTCGGCGCTGGCGCTCACCACCGGCGCGCCGTCTTCGTCCCAGCGCACGCTCACCAGCATCGGCCGGCAACAGACCTGGCAATCCTCCACGTACTGCTGCGCCTCGACCGACGGGTCCAGCGCCAGGTCGATCCATTCGCCGCAATACGGGCACTGCAGGTCGATGAAGCATTGCATGCCGGACATGAGCTTGGCCTGTGAAACGAGACGAAAGCCTAGCGCACCGGCACGTCGTAGGCGGTGTACGGGCAGGGCTCGGGCCGGAAGGTGAAGTGCCACCATTCCAGCGGATCGTTGGCGAAACCCTGCGTTGCCAGCGCGCGCAGCAGGCGCTGGCGGTTTGCGCGTTGGGCCGCGTCGATCTCTGCAGCGTCGGTGTAAGCCAACGGGGCGAAGAAGTCGAAGCCGGCGCCCAAGTCTACGGTGGCGCCGCGGCTGTGGCCGGAGGTCTCGGCGATGTCGTCGCCGAGCAGCAAGCGCTTGTCCAGATGCGGGTAGTCACGCGCCTTGGCGAGCGGGTCCGCCCAGGTCATCCGCTCAGGCCCAAAGGTGCTGCGGCCGCTAGCAGTCGAACACCTGCAGGCCATAGCCCTTGGCGCGCAACGCATGCTGCACCCGCGCCAGCGACTGCGCGACCGGCGCCAACAGATAGCACTTCGGCACGTCGTAGCCAGGCACCTGGCCGCCAGTGAAGTTTTGCCGTGGCCGGCATCGCGGATGTACAGCGCGATATCCGGCACGACAGCGTGCACGTCCACCAGACCGGCTTGTGCAGACGCGGTTGCCGCGACGTCCCCCTCGCCCTGAGTAGTACTTTCTCATGCTAGCAAGAACGCGTTCGGATCCAGTGCATGCCGCGCGCCGGGCCGGCGGCGCTGCGGGACAGGCGTCGGCCGCGTCCGCGCAGTGCCGGGCGGGCCCGACAGCGCTACGGCACGTCCTAGTCCGGCGCCGCACTCGGCTGCGGCCGCGCCAGCGCCGGCTGGGTCAATGCGTAGAGGATGCGTAGGTCCTCGGCATCGAGGGCGGTGGCGTCGCTGCCACGGTAGTGATGGTGGAAGGCGCGCAGCGTAGCCGCGGTGTCGTCGATCGGATAGCCGATCAGCGCCAGCGCCTGCCACGGGTCGAAGCCGGGCGGTGCCGGCGGCGTGTCCGCGGCCGGCCAGCGGCCGAAACCGGCGTCTGCGAGACGCTTCCACGGGAACAGCGGACCCGGATCGACCTTGCGCGTGGGTGCGAAGTCCTCGTGCCCGACCACTTGCGTGCGCGGAATGCGCAGCCGCGCGCACAGGTCCTCCAGCAACAGCAGCAGACTGTCGATCTGCGCCGCTGCGAATGGGGTCTTGCCGTCGTTGTCCAGCTCGATGCCGATCGATGCGGAATTGATGTCGGTGATCGTGCCCCAGCGCCCGGCGCCGCCATGCCAGGCGCGGCGCTCGTCGCTGACCAACTGGTAGCGCTTGCCGTCGCGGCCGATCAGGTAGTGCGCGCTGACCTTGCCGTTGCTGTTGTGCGAACGCAGCGTGTCCAGGCTGCGCTGCACCGAGTCCTGTTCGGTGAAGTGGATCACGATCAGGATCGGCCGGCGCAGATCCTGGTTCGGCGACGGCACCCATTCGGCCAACGGGTTGCGCTGCGGCGCGTGCGCGCAGGCGCCGAGAAAGGCGACCAGCGCCAGCGGAACCAGCCAACGCATGCGCGGCGGTGGGGGGCGGGAAGAGCGTCGGGTCATGGGAGAAGATTCCGGGGCATCTGACAGTGAGCGGCACGCGCAAGCAACAGCAAGCACTATTATAGAAACTCGGTCAACGAGATGGTTGTTGCGGGAGCGACTTCCATTTCCGTCCAGGCAGGCCTTAGCGCGAACGCCTCGGGACTGAAGTCCTCCCCCCCAAAAAAAAGAGCGGCACAGGGCGCTACCCGCACGAAGTCCGGATCGGCACATTCGCAGCCGAAATCCGCATCCGGATCGACATGCGCAATCAGCAGATCGCGCACCAGGATCATGCGTACCCTCAAAAATGGTAGGTGAAGTTGGCGTACAGCTGCCGCCCGATCGCACTGTACACGCGCGGGAAGTACGGCCAGGCGGTGTAGGTGTCGTCGCGCGGATGGATCTTGTCGAACACGTTGAGCACGCTGATGCCGAGCGTGGCCTTGTCGGTGATCCGCTTGGCGATGTCCGCGTTCCAGATCACGTACGGCGCCACGCGTGCGCGCTCGGCGTAGTTGGGACGCGAGCCGTAGCGGTAGCCGTACAGGCTGGTCGACCAGTCGCCGACGCTCCAGTTCGCACGCCAGTTGGTGCGGGTGCGGAACGCCAGGTAATCGACGTCGTTCATCGCGTCCACCGGCTTGGCCCCGGCGAACTGCGCCACCTCCATCTTCAGCACACGGGTGTAGCCGGCCTGCAGGCCGAACGTGCCCAAGCCGCCAAGATCGAGGCTATAGCGCAGGTTGGCGTCCACGCCGTCGGTACGCATCAACGACTGGTTGATCGGGAAGGTCTCGAACGCGGTGATCTGGCCTTCGGCGGTGAGGTCGGTACCGGGGCTGCGGGTTACCGACTGGATGTAGAACTGACAGGCCGTCGATGCGGTATCGACCGCATTGCCGGCGCGGTCGCGGCCGAGCAGGCAGTTGGCGTTGTTCTCCAGCAAGGTTTCGCTGGAGATCGACTCGACCCGGCCTTGCAGTTCGATACGGTAATAGTCCGCGCTCAGCGACAGGGTCGGCAGCACGTCCCACACGAATCCCAGCGTGGTCGACTTGCCCTTCTCCTCCTTCAGCAGCGGATTGGACGACTGGGTGGAGAAGGTCTGGTATTCGTGTGCGCTCGAACACGCGGCCGACAGCGGATCCACGCCGTCGCGGCGGCACAGGTATTCGTCGGTGACGGTGGGATTGTTGGCGCTGGTGCCGGCATAGATCCACAGCAGGTCCGGCGCACGGAAACTGGTGGCGTGGCTGCCGCGCAGCAGCAGGCTATCGAACGGCCGCCACTCCAATCCAGCCTGCCAGGTGGCGGCGGCGTCGACCGCGGTGATGTCGTCGTACTTGTCGTAACGCGCGGCCAGCGTCGCGCTGAGCCGGTTGAAGATCGGCACGCGCAGTTCAAGGCCGGCGGCGTAGCGCTCGCGCGGGCCGCCGCCCGGGGTCTGGGTCAGGTTGTAGATGCGCTCGCTGCCGGTGTAGTCCGCGGTGGTGCGCGGATCCGGCGCCAGGTCGTATTTTTGCCGCGCCGCCTCCAGCACGGTGGCGACCTGCACCATGCCGGCCGGCAGCCCGAACAGTTCGCCGCTGAACACGAACTGGGCCTGGTCGGCGCTGGATTCGCCGCGGCTCACCACCTCGGTGGTGAGCTGGTCGTACAGCCCCGCGCTGCCCGGCGCGAACAGCCTGTCGGCGTAGAACGTGCGGATCTCGGCGCCATCGGGCCGGTAGCCGAGCAGCGGCCCCATGTAGTAGTCGCGCACCGCGTTGGTGAGGAAACGCGGGCGCCGCGTGGTGATGTTGTATCGCGACATCGACACGCTCGCGTCCCAGTCGAAGCGACCGTCGAACAGCTTGCCGCGCATGCCGGCGTTGAGGTTCCAGGATTTCTCGTCGTACTCGATGTGCTTGATTCCGCCCACTTCCGAGGGCAGGAAGATGCGCTGCGCGGTGACCAGACCCAGGTCCGGATCGTAGACGGTGAACGCGCCTTCGCCGATGTAGTAGTGGGTCTGGCTGGAGCTTTCGTCCTTGGAACGGTTGGCCAGCAGCTGCGCATAGCCGGTGACGGCGTCGCTGAAATCGAAACTGCCGGACAGGTAGGCCGAGGTCTTGCCGTAGCCGTTCTGCAGCGAGCGGCCGGCGTAGTAGTCGAACGCGCCGCAGCGGTTGGCCGCGGCCAGGCTGTCGGCGGTCTTGTACGGCCTGAAGGCCGGGTTGGTGCCCGCACAGGCAGCGTCCAGCGCACCGGCCGACGTGGACAGCGTGCCGCCGCTCGGCCACAAATAGGTGTTGCCACGACGCAGATAGACGCCGGAAATCGACGCGTTGGGACTGGACGGATCGGCCTTGTTGGCCGGATGGTCGTCATACGAATCCATGAAGTCGCGCTGGCTGGCGACGATCGCTTCGCGGTTCAGCCGTTCGAACGCGTAGGTCAGGCTCCAACGATCGCCGGTACGCCCGCCGCTCCATTGCAGCTGGCCGCTGTCGCCGCCGCCGCGCGTGCTGGTACCGCCGCGCAGGCGCAACGTGTCGCCGCTGAAATTGCGCTTGGTGATGATGTTGACCACGCCGGCCACCGCGTCGGAACCATAGATCGCCGAAGCGCCGCCGCTCATCACCTCGATGCGCTCCACCGCCGCTGCGGGAATGCTGCCCAGGCTGACCGCCGTGCCGTTGGCGTTGTAGGACTGCGGATAGTCCGCCATGCGCTTGCCGTTGAGCAGGATCAACTGGTAGCCGGGTCCCAGGCCGCGCAGGTTGAGGTACTGGCCGTTGGGCGAACTGCCGGTCTGGTCGCTTTCGTTGAAGGCGCTGCCGCTGAACTGGGTCAGCGTGCCGAGCGATTCCCACACCGTGCTGAAGCCCTGCTTCTGGATGTCCTGCGCGGTGATGACGGTCACCGGCGCCGGCCCTTCCAGCTGCGAGCGCGCGATGCGCGAACCGGTGACGGTGAGCTTGTCCAGGTCGCGCGTGGCGATGGACGCGTCCTGCGCTGCTGCGAGCGACGGCAATGCGAACCCGGCCAGCAGCGCAAGCGCGAGCCGAGACGGTCGGAAGGGGAAACGGGAACGCTGAACTGGGCTGGGCACGCGGCTCTCTCTTGCAATCGACGACGGACATTGACGACGGCGCGCAGAGTCGACGCAGGCCAGCAGCCGGCCGCCATTCCTGGGCATCCACGCGGGCAGCGTGACGCGCGGCCGCAGCGCGGCGCCCTTCTCTGTCATCGCGTCTTTTCCCAGATGCGCGTGCCGAACAGCGCCCCCCTGCGACATGCGCCCATCCCGCCCCGGCCATCGCCGCGCCGCTCGCCGAACCACTGCTTGCCGACATCGGTTACACACACCTGCGTTTCGGATTTAGCACGGCGCGAAACGGCATGTCAATCGAGGCTTCTTGACAAGCCCGAGCAGGGAAAACAGTATTCCGGGACCGGCGCGCAGCGGTCCGGTGCTCTCTACAACCGCCCCGGGGTCCGATGAACACGATGCGTGGCCTGTGCCTGCTACTGGCCGCAGCGCTGAGTGTGCCCATCGCTGCGGCCAGCGTCGCCGGCGAGGTGCCGTTCCAGCTGCAAGCCAGCCAACTGCAGGCCGATTACTGGATCGCGCGCCTGCCCGCTGCGCCGCAACCGCTGCTCAATGCGGCGCAGGTGCAGGTCTTCAATGCGCACCTGCTGCGCCACGATGCGGCGATGCACGACCTGCAGGCGTTGCCCGAGCGCTACAGCGCCGAGCAGGTGCGCGCGCAGGTGCTGGCGCTGTCGGCGCCGCCGGCACGCACGCTCTACGACACGCGCGGCGCTAGGCTCGACGCCGCGCAGCTGACCGCCCTGCACTCCTCGCTCGCCCTGGACACGATTCCCGCGCAGGTGACGCCGCGCTACGCGCTGGTGGTGCATCGCGCCGACCTGCGCACCTTCCCGACCCGGCAACGCGCTTTCAGCAACCCGGACGACTGCGACATCGACCGCTTCCAGGAATCGGCGCTGTATCCCGGCACCGCGGTGGCGATCCTGCACGCCAGTGGCGACGGCCAGTGGCTGTTCGTGCTGGCGCCGAACTACGCGGCATGGATCGAACGCGAGCGCCTGGCCGAAGGCGAGCGCGACGCCGTGCTCGGCTACGCGCAACGCACGCCGCGCCTGCTGGTCACCGGCGCGCACGCATTGACCGCGTTCACCCCGGAAGTGCCGACGGCGTCACAGCTGTCGCTGGACATGGGCAGCAGCCTGCCGCTGCTGCAGGACTGGCCGCCGCAACGAGCGGTCAACGGCCAGTCGCCGCTGGCCGCCTATGTGGTGCAACTGCCGTTGCGCGATGCCGAGGGCCGGCTGCGGCTCGCCCCCGCACTGGTGCCGCGCAGCGCCGACGTCGCCACCGCAGCGCTGCCGGCCACGCAACGCACCTTGCTGCAGCAAGCGTTCAAATTCCTCGGCGAGCGTTACGGCTGGGGCAACGACTACGCTGCGCGCGACTGCAGCGGCTTCGTCGCAGACGTCTATCGCAGCCTGGGCATCGTGTTGCCGCGCAATACCGACAACCAGGCGCGCAGCTCCAGCCTCGCCAGCGTGCCGTATGTCGCTACCGCGCCGCTGGCGCAACGGCGACAGCTGTTGTCGCATCTGCAGGCAGGCGACTTGGTGTACATCCCCGGCCACGTGATGATGGTGATCGGCCACGACCGCGGCGACACCTGGGTGATCCACGACGTGGCCGACGCCGGCTACCGCGACGCCTCCGCGCAGTTGCAGCGCGTGCACCTCAACGGCGTCTCGGTGACCCCGCTGGAACCGATGCTGCTGAGCGACGGCACACCCTTCATCGACCGCATCACCCGCATCCAACGGGTCCGCCCGATCGCCGCCGAATGAAGATCGCCGACATCCAGCTGGGCATGCTGCGCGTGCCGCTGAAGACCCCGTTCAAGACCGCATTGCGCACCGTGGAAACGATCGAGGACGTGGTCGTGCTGGTGCACACCGACAGCGGCCACATCGGCTACGGCGAAGCGCCGGCGACCGCACCGATCACCGGCGACACCCATGGCTCGATCGTCGAAGCGATCGAGCGCTTCATCAAGCCGCGCCTGCTCGGCGCAGACGTGGCCGACCTCAATCGGCTGACCGGGCTGATCCAGGGCGCGCTGCAGCACAACAGCAGCGCCAAGGCCGCGGTGGAAATCGCGGCCTACGACCTGTGGGCGCAGCTGTACGGCGCGCCGTTGTACCGGATGCTCGGCGGCGGCACGCCGGCCATCAGCACCGACATCACCATCAGCGTGGACGCCATCGACAAGATGGTGGCCGATGCGCTGTCGGCGCTCGCGCGTGGCTTCGCGGCGCTGAAGATCAAGGTCGGCAAGGCCTCGACGTGGACATCGAACGTGTCAAGGCGATCCACGCCACGGTCGCAGGCCGCGCTTCGCTGCGCCTGGACGCCAACCAGGGCTGGACCCCGAGGCAGGCGGTGTACGCGATGCGCACGCTGGAAGAGGCCGGGGTGGAGCTGGAACTGCTGGAGCAACCGGTCAAGGCCTGGGACATCGACGGCCTGACGTACGTGACCGAGCGGGTGAACACGCCGGTGATGGCGGACGAAAGCGTGTTCGCGCCCGTGCAGGTATTCGACATGATCCAGCGCCGCGCCGCGGACATCGTCAACATCAAGCTGATGAAGACCGGCGGGCTGTCCAATGCGATCCGCATCGCCGACATCGCCGCGCTGTATGGGGTGGAGTGCATGATCGGCTGCATGCTGGAGTCGAGCATCAGCGTGACGGCAGCGGTGCACCTGGCGGCGGCCAAGGCCGACATCATCACCAAGGTGGACCTGGACGGCCCGTCGCTGGGCGTGTTCGACCCGGTGCAAGGCGGGGTGCTCTTCAACGAATCGCAGATCACGATCACCGACGCACCGGGCCTGGGTATCCGCGAGGTCCGCGGCCTGGAGCTGCCGCCGCCGCGTGGGTGATATGGGCGCGTTGGCGCATGCGCAGCAATGCGCACAGCCGACGCGTGCGACAGCGTCCATCGCGATCGCGCTTGCCGTCACCACGCAAAGCGGCCGAGTTCGCCACGTCGTCCACTGCCAACAGATCCGCCAACGCGACACCCCAAATGGCACGCCAGTCCACCGCACCTAGCGAGCTCACACACACGGTCTACGTACATGATCCCGCGCTGTTGTACCTTTCAGCATTGCTGCATCCGCTCGACTTCGCGGTCGTGCCCATGCACCAACCCCACCCAGACCGCAGGCGGCAGCTGGCGGTGAACCTGCAGCGGGTCCAGCGCCCGCTCGATGCCCGATCGCAACCGGAGATGCGCATGCCGAAATTCCCATGGTTGTCCTCCCTGACACAGACCGGCAACGTCCGCCGCAGCTGTCTGGAGGCCATGGCACTTTCGCCGCTGTACAACCGCATCGTCGACGCCGACCGGGTCGGCGCCGACGCGGTGGCCGGCTCCACCGAACCGAGGCGCCTGGAGCTGCATGACGACGGCGATCGCCGCTACGCGGAAGACTTCTTGATCGGCCAAACCCCGCAGGCGCGACACGGCGCCGGCAGCTGCATCTTCGCCCAGCTGTGGCGTGCCGCAGGCGAGGCCCGCGCCGGCTGCACCACGATGGAGCCGGCCGACATGCAGCGCCTGCAGACCTGGCTGCGGCCGAACGCCGCGCCGCTGTTCGTGCTGCAGACGCGCAAGAACGACGAACACCTGCGCAGCGCGTGGGCATTGCCCGCGACGGAGCCGGCACCATGAGCACCGCACCCGAACCGAGCCTGGTCCGCGCGGTCAGCCGCTGGCAGATCGTCGGCCTGTCGATCAACGACGTGATCGGCAGCGGCATTTATCTGCTGCCCGCCGCCGCCGCCGCGCTGCTCGGGCCGATGAGCCTGTGGGCGATACTGCTGGCCGGGCTGGCGGTGGGATTGCTGGTGCTGTGCTACGCGCAGGCCGCCAGCTATTTCGACGAACCCGGCGGCAGCTACCTGTATGCGCGCGAGGCGTTCGGCCGCTTCGCCGGCTTCGAGATCGGCTGGATGATCTGGCTGACCCGGATCAGTTCCGCGGCCGCGCTCGGCAACGGCCTGGCCGATGCGGTGGTGCGCTTCTGGCCGGCCGCGACCGGCGGCGGCGCGCGCCTGGCGATCGTGGTTGGCTCGCTCGGCCTGCTCACCGCGATCAACGTGATCGGGGTGAAATCGGCCGCGCGCACCGGCGTGGCGCTGGTGATCGGCAAGCTGGTGCCGCTGCTGCTGTTCGTGAGCATCGGCGTGTTCTACGTGGACTGGTCGTTGGCGTTCTCCGGCAAAGCGCCGGACCTGCGCGACTTCGGCAACATGGGCGAAGCGGCGCTGTTGCTACTGTTCGCCTACGCCGGCTTCGAGAACATCCCCGCCGCCGCCGGCGAATACCGCAATCCCCGCCGCGACGTGCCGTTCGCGCTGATCACCATGATCGTCACCGTCACCCTGATCTATGCCGCGGTGCAGGTCGTCGCGCAGGGTACGCTGGCGAACGTGGCGCAGTCGGCGACACCATTGGCCGATGCCGCCAGCGGCTTCGGCGGCGAGGCGTTGGCGCTGATCCTCACTGTCGGCGCCACCATCTCCATCCTCGGCACCACCAGCAACACGGTGATGCTGGGGCCACGCTTCCTGTTCGCACTGGCCCAGGACGGTTACGGTCCGGCGTTCCTGGCACGGGTGCATCCGCGCTTCCGTACGCCGGCCGCGGCGATCCTGCTGCAAGGTGTGCTGTCGCTGGCGCTGGCACTGTCCGGCTCGTTCGTGCAACTGGCGCTGCTGTCGATGGTCACCCGCCTGTTCACCTACATCGGCACGGCCGCGGCGGTGCTGGTGCTGGCCCGGCGCTACCGCGACCGGCAGGGTGCGCTGCATCTGCCGGGCGGCCCGCTGATCCCGCTCGCCGCGTTGCTGCTGGCGTTGGCGCTGCTGCTCAGCGCCAGCTGGCAGAACCTGGCCGCGGCCGGCGTGGCGCTGCTGGTCGGCGCGCTGTTCTACCGCTTCCCGCGCAAGGCGCCGTAGCTTGCGTCGGCCGGCGTAGCGCGGTAATGGCGTCATGGCGATAGGCCCCATCCGGAGCCTCCACGCCGGCACCGCTCAGAACCTGTACGTCACCGCCAGCCGCACGTTGCGCGGCTCGCCCCAGGTGTAGGTGCTGTAGACGTTGAAGATGGTGTAGTAGCGCTTGTCGAGCAGGTTGTTGACGTTGAGCGTGGCCGACAGCCGTTCGTCGAACTGGTAGCGCGCCATCGCATCCAGCAGCCAGTACGGCTCGGTGCGGTGTTCGACCTCGCCCAGCAACGGATGCCGGACCATGCCGAAGGTCTTGCTCTGCCAGCGTGCGCCGCCGCCGAACGTCCAGCCGCTCAGCGACCCGGCGAGGCGATAGCTGCTGTGCACGCTGAACTGGTCTTCCGGCTCCAGTGTGCTGACCTTGTCGCCGTGCTGGCGCGCGATCTTGTGCGCGTAGCCGGTCTGCATCTGCCACCCTGGCAGCAACTGGCCGGACAGTTCCAGTTCGTAGCCCTTGGTACGCACTCCCATCAAGCTGCGATACGCGGTGCCGCCGGACGGGGTCAGCTCACCGGTGGGGTCGGGATAGTTGTCCTGATCGAGCTGGAACACCGCCGCACTGGCATTGAGCCGGCCGTCGTAGAACTCGCCTTTCACACCGGCCTCGTAGCTGCGCCCCTGCTGCGGATCCAGCACCTTGCCCTGCGCGTCCTGGTTGCTCTGCGGCTTGAAGATGCTGGTGTAGCTGGCGTACACCGAGAAGTGGCGGTCCAGGTCGTAGACCACGCCGGCATACGGCACCACCCCCCCACTCTCGTCGATATCGGTGCTGCGGTAGTTGGCGATGCGGCTGCCGAGGATCAGCTTCAGCGGATCGGCCAGGTTGAAACGGCCGACCACGTAGGCGCCGCTTTCGCGGGTGACCTGGTCGTCGCCGTAGAGCCATTGCCAATCCGGCTCGGGGATGTCCCCGTTCCACTGTCGATAGTCCGCCACCGCGCCCGCATAACCGGGCTGCGGCGTGTAGCCATCGTTGATCCAGTGCTTGCGCGCCGCGCTGGCGCCGACCACTAGCTCGTGCTCGCGGCCGAACCACTGGAAGCGCCCGCTGAGATACAGGTCGGCGGCATTGCTGGTGGTCTTGCCGATGTACTGGCCCAGCCACAGGCTCACGCCTTCGCCGGTCGCCGGGTCGGGGGTGCCGCCCGCCGCCGCGCCCAGCGCAGCGTCGTAGCCGTTGACCTGGTGGTTGAGCTGCAGCTTGGCGAGCCAATCGTCGCCGAAGCGGTGTTCCAGCGTGGCGAAACCGGTGCGGCTGTACTGGCGCCAGCGGCTCCAGCGCGCGCCGTTGTTGAACGCGCGCGGCATGCTATTGAAATCGCCATTGCGGTCCAGCAGCGGGATGCCGCCCCAGCTGGAGCCCTGCGGATCGCTGTCCTGGTCGTCAGCGCCGACGGTGAGCAAGGTATCGTCGCTGAGATCGGCTTCCAGCACGGCGTAAAACACGTTGTTGCGACGCTGGTAGTGGTCGGTGTTGGCGTGCCTGTCCTGGTAGGCGGCCACCGCACGTGCGCGGACCCGGCCGCTGTCGGTCAACGGACCGCCGACATCCACTTCGGCCCGATAGCTGTCCCACGATCCCGCGCCCAAGGTCGCACTGCCGGCCAGCTCGCGGGTCGGCTTCTTGCGCACCAGATTGATGGTCGCGCCCGGATCGCCCATGCCGGTCAGCAGGCCGGTCGCGCCCTTGAGCACCTCGACGCGATCGTAAATGGCCATGTCGCTGAGCGTATTGCCGGCCGAGTACGCCGAATCGCGCTGCATCGGGATCCCGTCGTACTGGAAATTCTGCACCGCGAAACCGCGCGCGTAGTACTCGGTGCGCTCGCTGTCGTAAGTGACGATGCTCACTCCGGGGGTGACCCGCATGACGTCGTCGATGCCGTTGAGGGCGAAGTCGTCCATCTCCTGGCGGGTGATCACGCTGATCGACTGCGGGGTCTGCCGCGGGCTCAGCACCAGCCGGGTCGCGGTGGCGATCGTGCCCGGCGTGTACGCGCCGCTGCCTTCGGTGACGGTCCCCAACTGGTTGGCGGTGACCTGCACCGTCTCCAGCGTCGGCGCGGCATCGCGCGGCGGGGCGGCAGCGGCAGGCGCATCGGCCGCGCCAGCGGCAGGCGCGAACGAGGACAGTCCCAACACGCAGACCATCGCCCGCATCAAGCCGGCGACGGGCGGGAACGCGACAGCATCACGACGATGGCGATCGGCGTGGACAATACGACACGGAGCAACGGGCACGGCAACGCCTCCAGGCAGGACAGGAATCCTCTGGCGACGGCTGGAGGGAAAAGGAACGCAGGGCGCAATGGCTGCATCGCGCTTGCGGCAGCGGATCTTACCCTCCCGCCGCGTCGCTGTCGCGCCGGCACCCGCCTTCACGCGGCCTTGCGCCGCTGTCACGTGCGGGTAACCGCATCGCTTCGACTCTGGGTGCCAGCCTCAGCGATGGAGTCCGCGATGAAACGACGCCGTGTCTACAGCGCCCCCGATCTGGCCACCGCCACTCGCGCCCTGCAAGCGGCGCGCAGCGCCGGCATCGACAACGACGCCCTGTCGCTGATCGCACGCAGCGACATCGAACTGGACGTGATCCCCGACGAGCGCAAGGACGTCAAGACCGACACCTTGCCCGCCGCCGCGCGCGGCGCGCTGGGCGGCGGCGCGGCCGGCCTGCTCGCCGGACTGGCCGCAATCGCGGTGCCGCCGCTGGGCATCACCCTGGCCGGCGCCGGAGTGATGGCGATCGCCGGCGCACTGGTCGGCAGCTGGTCCTCGGCGCTGGTCGGCGCCACCGTGCCGGATCCGGTGCGGCGCAACTTCGAAGAGGAAATCGAGGCCGGCCGCATCCTGCTGGTGATCGAGGGCGAAGCGGCGCAGCTGGATGCGGCCGATCCTGCATTGCGCGACGCCGGCACGGTCGCGCTGCCCTATGAATCCGCCGCTGCCGCGCAATGACATCGTCCCCCGCGTTGCAGGCGAACGGCGTTCGTCCAGTCAGGACATTGGCGTCGGCGCCGGCAGCAACGCGCGCATGCGCAGCACCAAGCGACCGCTGTGCAGCGACTGCGTACTGCCGCTGGAAAACGCACCGCTGGCCCAGCGCCACGCCAGGCGCCAGATCAGCAGTACGCTGAGTCCGGCGCCGATCCATGGATTGGGCGTGTAGTAGCGCTTGCCGTCGCGCAATTCGATGTCGGTGTGCTGCAAGGCGACGCTACCCAGCGCTGCGCCGGCCGCCATCCCCAGTGCCATGCCGAGACGGACCGGCGGCAACACCGCCGCCAGATAGCTCATCCAGGCCGCCGCCAGCGCCAGCAACAGCAGCCGCGCCAGCGTCCGCCGCGGCTGCCATGGCTGACGGCCGAAATAGCGGCGGATGCGCCCCGGTAGTACAGCCAGCCGATGCCGGCGGTGGCCAGGTAAGGGGTGAGCAAGGCGATACCGGTGGCGGCCATGGAATCCTGCGGCAGGAAAAAAAAAGTGGAGTTGCCGGATCGTAATTCATCCGCTGCCCGCCACATCGCCCGCGCCGGCGCGGCGACCGGAGTCGTCCGCTGCCCGCGCGCTTCATGCCTCGATCACGCGATGCTGGAAGCGCATTAACGGCACCGTCGCTAGGGTCGAAGACCACATCCGCACAGGAGACGACAATGAGCGTTCCGTATCAGATTCCCGGGCGCGCGCCCAACGACGACGATCGCAGCCAGGTGTCGCACTATTGGCGCGAGCGTTTCGCCCAGGAGCCTTATTACAGCGACGGCGAACGTTTCGAGGACTACGAGCCGGCCTACCACGCAGGACACGAAGCACGCATACGCAACTTCAACCTGGCCTATGAACAGGTCGAGGCCGAGCTGCATCGCGATTGGGACAACACCAAGGGAGCGCAGACCTTGAGCTGGAGCAAGGCCCGCCACGCGGTGCGCCGTGCCTGGGAGCGGGCCGGGCAGAATTGATTGGGTGATCGCCGCTGGAAAGGCTGCCGTTGCGGTCGCGGCGGTCGGCCTGTCCGAATCGCTGCGCGGCCATCGATGTAGCGCGGGTGGGGGCTCGCTCGCGATTCACGATGAGTTCGGGCGTTTCGGCAAGCGCCTCATGCGGACGGTTTTTGCTCGCAGCTGAAGCCGCTCCCATACGGGCCGCCTGATAACGCGCGGCCCACCTTGTAGGAGCTTCAGCCGCGACCGGCACAACCGACCGCCCGATAGCGGCCGCAACGCAAACCATTTCCCGCACCGATCGACCACCTCCCGCCAACACGCCGTCGCGCCGATCGCAGCGGCGCGGCACCCCACCACCCGTCGGCTCGGTTCTGTTGGCTCAGCTCTGCACCGGCTGCAGCTTCAGCAAGCGTCCGCTGCTGCCGTCCTCCAGCAGCCACAGCGCGCCGTCCGGGCCCTGCTCCACTTCGCGGATGCGCTTGCCCATGTCGTAGCGCGCCGCTTCGCGGGCGGTCTCGCCGTTGAACTCGATCCGTACCAGCGACTGCGACGACATACCGCCGATGAAGCCGTTGCCGCGCCATTGCGGAAAGGCGCTGCCGCTGTAGATGACGAAGCCGGCCGGCGAGATCACCGGCGTCCAGCTGAGTTTCGGCGCGGCGAATTGCGGACGCGTGCTGTGATCGGGGATCGGCCGGCCGTCGTAATGGTCGCCGTTGGAGACGATCGGATAGCCGTAGTTGGCGCCGCGCTGGATCAGGTTCAGTTCGTCGCCACCGGCCGGGCCCATTTCGTGTTCCCACAGCTGGCCGTTGGCGTCGAAGGCGAGGCCGAGCACGTTGCGATGACCCAGCGACCACACCTGCGCGGCGACCCCGCCGCGGCGCGCGAACGGGTTGTCGGCCGGCAAGCTGCCGTCGTCGTTGAGGCGCACGATCTTGCCCAGGTTGCTGTTCATGTCCTGCGCCGGATCGAATTTCTGCCGCTCGCTGGAACTGATCCACAGCTTGCCGTCGGGACCGAACGCCAGGCGATGGCCATAATGGCCGTCGCCGGACACCTTGGGCTGCTGGCGCCAGATCACCTGCAGCTGCGACAGCGCACCGCCGCCATTGCCGTCCAGGGTGAGCTTGGCGCGCGCCACCACGGCGCCGCGGGTGTCGCCGCTGCCGGCCTCGGCGTAACTCAGGTACACCCAGCCGTTCTGCGCAAAGCCCGGATGCGGCAGCACGTCGCCGAACCCGCCCTGGCCGCCGTAGTCGACCGCGGGCACACCGCTGACCGTGCCGGTGCGGCCGCTGGCCGGGTCGAAACGCTTGAGCGTGCCGCCTCTCTCGCTGATCAGCGCGCTGCCATCGGGCAGGAAGCTCATCGCCCAGGGTTCGTTGAACGTGGCGAACGGCGTCGCCGAGAACGGCCAGTCGCCCCGCCGTTCGGCGCTCTTGGCGGCCGGCGCCGCGTGTGCGGCGGACACGGCCAGACTCATCAACAACGCGCAGGCCAAACCCTGGGGAGAACGTTGCATGACGCGCACCTATCAAATGGGGTCGCGGGCGAACCTAGCAAACCCGGCGTGGACGACAAGCATGCAGCGGCCAAGCCGTGGTTGCGGTCACGCGTGGCGTTGGTGCGGCGTAGACAGCGCCTGCACGCGACGCAGCGGCCGGCAGGCAGAGCGGCGCGCAGACGAGCGTACCGCGGCCGCCTGCGCGCAGGTGTCAGGCCTGCGGCAGCAGTTCGAAGCCGACCGGCTCGCCGCTGACCGACGATGCGCACACCCACAGCTCGAACAGCCCCGGCTCGGCTTCGCAGCGGCCGTCGCGGCCGCTGAAGGCCAGGGCGCGGCGGTCCAGGGTGAACACCACGTCCGTGCCCTGCCCCGGCGCCAGTTGCACCTTGCGGAAGCCCTTCAGTTCGCGTACCGGGCGCACCCGGCTGGCGACGCGATCGTGCACGTACAGCTGCACCACTTCCTCGCCGACGCGCGCGCCGACGTTGTCGATGCGCGTGGTCACGGTCAGCGTGTCGTCCCAGCCCAGCTGCACGCGATCCAGCTGCGGCGCGCCGTAGGCGAAGCGGGTGTAGCCGATGCCATGGCCGAACGGATACAGCGGCGCGTTCGGGATTTCGCGCCAGCGCGCCTTGAACTCGCTCATCGTCGGCAGTTCCGGCCGCCCGGTGCGCGCATGGCTGTAGAAGTACGGCTGCTGGCCCGGGTCGAGCGGAAAGCTGACCGGCAGCCGCGCCGAGGGGTTGTAATCGCCGAACAGCACCTCGGCCACCGCCGGGCCGGTCTGCGTGCCCAGGTACCAGGTCACCGCGATCGCTGCCGCGTCGCGCACCGCGCCCTGCAGCGCCAGCGCGCGGCCGTTGCGCAGCAGCACCACCAGCGGCGTGCCGGTGACGGCAAGCGCTTCGGCCAACTCCTGCTGCGCCGGCGGCAACACGATCTGCGTGCGCGACTGCGCTTCGCCGCTGTAGCGCTGCGGCTCGCCCAGCGCCAGCACCACCACATCGGCGCCGCGCGCGGCGGCCACCGCCGCAGCGATGCCGCCGTCCAACGGCGCTTCCAGCGCGCAGCCCGGCACCACGCTCAGCGCATCGCTATCGTCCAGCGCGGCGCGCATGCCGGCTTCCAGGGTCACGTAGCGGGTCTTGTCGCCGAACAGGGTCCAGCAGCCTTCGATGTTATCGCGGTCCTGCGCGAACGGCCCGATCAGCGCGATGCTCTGCCCGCGCTTGCGCAGCGGCAGCACCTCGCCGTCGTTCTTCAGCAGCACGATCGAGCGCCGCGCCGCCTCGCGCGACAGCGCATCGTGCGCGGCGATGTGCGACTGGTCGGCCTCGCGTTGCGGGTCCAGCGAGCGGTACGGATCGTCGAACAGGCCGATGCTTTCCTTCAGCGCCAGCACCCGCCGCACCGCTGCGTCCAGCACGGCCATCGGCACTTCGCCGTCGGCCACCAGCGACGGCAGATGCGCGGCGTAGAAACCGCTCTGCATGCTCATGTCCATGCCGGCCAGGAACGCCTTCTTGGTGGCGTCGCGCTCGTCAGCCGCATAACCGTGCGCGATCAGCTCCATGTCGGCGGTGTAGTCGGAGATCACCACACCGGGAAACTTCCATTCGCCGCGCAGGATCTCGGTCAGCAGTTCGTGGTTGGCGCTGGCCGGCACGCCGTTGATGTCGTTGAACGAGGTCATCACGCTCAGCGCGCCGGCAGCGAACGCGGCCTGGAACGGCGGCAGGTGCACGTCGCGCAGGGTCTGCGGGGCGATGTCCACGCTGTTGTATTCCATGCCCGCGGCGACCGCGCCGTACGCGGCGAAGTGCTTGGGCGTGGCCAGCAGCGCGTCGTGCGCGCGCAGATCCGGGCCGTGGAAGCCGCGCACGCGCGCGGCGGCGAACGCGCAGCCCAGCACCACGTCCTCGCCAGCACCCTCGGCACCGCGGCCCCAGCGCTGGTCGCGGGCGATGTCCACTGCCGGCGCATAGGTCCAGTGGATGCCGGCGGCGGTGGCCTCGATCGCGGTGGCGCGCGCGGTGCGCTCGGCCAGTTCCGGCTCGAAGCTGGCGGCCTCGCCCAGCGGGATCGGGAACACGGTGCGCATGCCGTGGATCACGTCCGCGGCCAGGATCACCGGAATGCCCAGGCGGCTCTCTTCCAGCGCGGTCTGCTGGATCCGCCGCCCCAATTCGGCGCCCACGCCGTTGAACAGCGAGCCGACCAGGCCCGCGCGCACCTGCTGCAGCACCTCGTCGGCATTGCTGACGTTCGCTTCCGGATTCACGTCCGGCGCGAACGGGCGCACCATGTCGGCGAAGACGCCAAGCTGGCCGACCTTCTCTTCGACGGTCATGCGGGCGATGAGCGATTCGATACGATCCGAAGCCATGAGGTCCTTAGAGAAAACGTTTACATAGCCGGCAATTCTAGCTCTCCGGCCAGACGAAAGAGCAAATTCGGGCGCCGTACCCGCCCGTTCAGGCAACTGTCTACCGCCGGCTACCGACGCCACCGCCCGCCCCATACGCCCCCGCGCCGCCCAAGCGTTTGCGGCGCGAGCGCGGCGGCCCGGGCCGCGGCAGGCGCGCAGCGCTCGCATGCTGCGACCACGAACACGCCGGCATTGCCCCCTGGCGTAGGCCGAATTGCATCTCAACTTTCATGCGACGACATGGCCGCGAACCCCACGGCGGCGATGCACGGCAGCGGCCGGCCGCGCGGCCCTCACGAACTGAAGTAGGCCTCGGCGATCGCGCTGTGCAGGTAACCCAGGTGGGTCTGGATCTCGTCCATGAACTCGGCCGGATTGTGCCGCGCCAGGTAGGACGGGTCGGCATTGCGCACCAGCCCGTTGATCCGCATCAGCGCGCGCTCCACGTTCGGCCGCGGCGGCATGGTCGGCAGGATGTGCTGGGCGCGGGTCAGGCAGAAGTGCACGCTGCGCGGGAAATCGTTGTTCTGCAGCAGGAAGCGCAGCGCATGCTCACCGGTGACGCGCTGGCGCACATGGCGCCGGTACATCTGGTAGGCGGCCAGCGAGCGCAGCACGCTCATCCACTGCATGTTCTGGTAGGCCTCCAGATCGTCGGCCTTGCGCGGGGTGATCAACCCCGAGGCGCCGGCATCGATGATGCGCGTGGTCATGTCGGCCTGTTCGATCGCTGTGCCCAGGCGCAGGAACTGGAAGCCGATGTCGCGGCTGACGTTGGCGGTGAGCAGGCCGGACACCTTCAGGCAGGCGTCGGTGACGTGGCCGAGGAATTCCATCCGGTAGCGGCGACCGACGCTGCGCTCGCCGTTGGCGTCGATGTACAGGTGCAGGTCGTTGACCGCCTCCCACACTTCCTGCGGCAGCGTGTCGCGGATGCCGCGCAGCAGTTCGCGCGCCTGCCGCGCCGAACTGCGCAGCGAGGACGGATTGCGTTCGTCCAGCAACAGAAAGCGCACCACGTCGGCATCGCCGACATCGTCGCCGGCATTGGGGAACCACACGTTGAAGATCTCGCCGGCGCCAACCGTGTCGACCATCGGCCGCCAGGCGAAACGCACCGAGCGCGGCAGGTCCAGCTGCAGCAGGCTGCCCACGCCGACCAGCCGCGCGGTGGTCTCGGCGCGGCGCACGTAGCGACTGAACCAGTAGAGGTTGTCGGCGACCCGCGACAGCATCAGTCCATCTCCTCGTCCAGGTCCACCACCCAGGTGTCCTTGGCGCCGCCGCCCTGCGAGGAATTGACCACCAGCGAGCCCTCTTCCATCGCCACCCGGGTCAGCCCGCCGGTGGTGACGTAGACGTCCTCGCGCGACAGAATGAACGGGCGCAGGTCCAGATGCCGCGCCGACGGCCCGACCTCGGTCACGATCGGCGCGGTGGACAGGCCCAGCGTCGGCTGCGCCATGTAGTTGCGCGGATCGGCCTGGATCAGCTTGCGGAACTCGTCGCGCTGACGCTTGGTCGAGCGCGGCCCGATCAGCATGCCGTAGCCGCCGGATTCGTTGGCCGGCTTCACCACCAGTTCGTCGAGGTGCTCGAGCACGTACTGGCGGTCCTTGTCGTCGTGGCACAGGTAGCTGGGCACGTTGGGCAGGATCGGCTCTTCGTCCAGGTAGTAGCGGATCATCTTCGGCACGTAGGCGAACACCACCTTGTCGTCGGCCACGCCGGCACCGGGCGCATTGGCCAGCGCCACCTTGCCGGCGCGCCAGCTGCGGATCAGCCCGGGAACGCCGAGCACCGACTCGGGTTGAAACACCTCCGGGTCGATGAACAGGTCGTCAACCCGGCGATAGATCACATCGACCCGGCGCGGCCCGTAGATGGTGCGCATATAGGTGCAGTCGTCGTCGGCGACGAACAGGTCGTCGCCCTCGACCAGTTCGATGCCCATCGCCTGCGCCAGATAGGCGTGCTCGAAATACGCGCTATTGAAGATGCCCGGGGTCAGCAGCGCGATCACCGGCTGGTCGCCCGGACGCGGCGACAGCGCGGCCAGGGTGTCGTACAGCTGCGCCGGATATTCGTCCACCGGCAGGATCGCGCTGGTGTCGAACAGCTCCGGAAACACGCGCTTGGCGACCATGCGGTTTTCCAGCATGTACGACACGCCGCTGGGAATGCGCAGGTTGTCCTCCAGCGCGTACAGCGTTCCGTCGGCGTCGCGCACCAGGTCCGAACCGCAGATATGCGCCCATACGCCCAGCGCCGGGGTGATGCCGACGCACTGCGGACGGAAGTTCACCGAGTGCTCCAGCAGCATCGCCGGAAACACCTTGTCCTTGACGATGCGCTGCGCGCCGTAGACATCGCCGATGAACAGGTTGAGCGCGCGCATGCGCTGCTTCAGCCCGGCCTCGGTGCGCTCCCATTCGCGCAGCGGGATCACCCGCGGAATCAAGTCGAACGGCAGCGTGCGGTCGACGTTGCGGCCATCGGAATAGACGGTGAAGGTGATGCCCATGACCCGTGCGGCGACATCGGCGGCGAGCTGGCGCTCGGACAATTCGCGGCCGGACAGGCTGGACAGGTATTCGATGACCCGGCGGGCGGCGGGACGCGGCTGACCATCTGCCTGGATCAGCTCGTCGTAGGTGGCCGTGCGGTACTTACTCCAGTCCATCGTGTCCCGTGGGTGTACGCCACCGGACGCCAGCGGCCAGGTGTTGCGTTGCACAGCAACATGCCCGTAACCGGAATGAGCGTCAAGCGGCTGCGGCGATGCCGCGTGGGCGTGCGCTCAGCCAGCGTCGCGGCTGCGTTCGATGATCACGCCCACCGCCTGCGCGCCGCGCACCGCCCCCGGTTTGCTCAGTTTCAGCCGCAGCCAGCGCACCTCGAACTCGGCCAGCACCGCGGCCGCGCAGCGCTCGGCCAGCGTCTCCACCAGGCCGTAGCCGGACTGCTCGACCAGCTCCACCAGGCGCTTGCTGACCGCCTTGTAGTTGAGCGTATCGGCGATGTCGTCGCTGGCCGCCGGCACGCGGTTGTCGAAGCCCATCTCCAGATCGAAGCGCAAGGTCTGGCGGATCCGCCGCTCCCAATCGTAGATGCCGATCAGCGCGTCGATTTCTAGACCTTCGATGAAAACTCTATCCATTTTGGGGACCAGGGACCAGGGACCGGAGACCGGGAAAAGCAGAAGCAGAAGCCGGAAGCGGAGGCTCTACCGGGTCCCCGCTCCCCGGTCCCCGGTCCCGCAGCAGCGGCGCAGCCGCCAACGGCGGCAGCGCCGCCATGTCCCAGCGCGGCGTCACCCGTACCGCCGCGTCGCTGCACTGGCCGGCCTGCAGGCGCAGCGCGCCGGCGAAGGCGATCATCGCGCCGTTGTCGGTGCACAGCGCCGGGCGCGGGAAACAGGCGCGGCCGCCGCGCGCCTGCGCCATCGCCTGCAGCCTGGCGCGCAGACGCACATTGGCGCCGACGCCGCCGGCGACCACGATGGTGTCGCAGCCGGCCGCCTGCAGCGCGCGCTCGCACTTGATCGCCAGCGTGTCCACCACCGCATCCTCGAAGCCGCGGGCGATGTCGGCGCGGGTGCTCTCGCTCTGGTCGCTACCGCGCCAGGCCAGCAGCACCTGGGTCTTGAGCCCGGAGAAACTGAAATCCAGCCCGGGCCGGTCGGTCATCGGCCGCGCGAAGCGGAACCGGCCCGGCATGCCCTGCGCGGCCAGCGCGGCCAGCTGCGGGCCGCCCGGATACGGCAGGCCCATCATCTTGGCGGTCTTGTCGAAGGCCTCGCCGGCGGCGTCGTCCAGGGTCTCGCCGAGCAGCCGGTAGCTGCCGATCGCGTCAACCGCAATCAATTGGGTATGCCCGCCGGACACCAGCAGCGCCACGAACGGCGGCGCCGGCACGCCGTGCACCGGGTCGGGATCCTCCATCAGTGGCGCCAGCAGGTGGCCTTCCATATGGTGGACGCCGATCGCCGGCACCTCCAGCGCCCAGGCCAGCGCGCGGGCGACGCCGGCGCCGACCAGCAAGGCGCCGACCAGGCCCGGACCGGCGGTATAGGCCACCCCGTCCAGGTCGCGCACGTCCAGCCCGGCCTCGGCCAGGGTCTGGCGGATCAGCGGCAGCAGCTTGCGCACGTGGTCGCGGCTGGCCAGCTCCGGCACCACCCCACCGTATTCGGCGTGCAGCGCGATCTGGCTGTACAGCCCGTGCGCGCGCAGCGCGGCCGCGCCGCACAGGGCGGTGTCGTAGACGGCGACGCCGGTTTCGTCGCAGCTGGATTCGATGCCGAGGACTCTCATGGCTACCATTGTGGGGCCGAATTGGCGGCAGGCAAACGACCCGCTTGCAGCCAGGAAATCAGTCGCTATAATGTGCGGCTCGCCGGGCGTGACCCGGTCACCATTGTGTCCCGGAGATTCCATGCCCAGCGTCAAAGTCCGCGAGAACGAGCCCTTCGAGTTTGCGCTCCGTCGCTTCAAGCGCACCTGCGAAAAGGCCGGCGTGCTGGCCGAAACCCGCAAGCGCGAGTTCTACGAAAAGCCGACCCAGGAACGCAAGCGCAAGGCCGCAGCCGCGGTGAAGCGCCAGCTACGCCGGACGTCTCGCGACGTCACCAAGCGCCAGCGTCTGTACTGAGGATCGCGGTTTGCGGTAGCGGATCGTGCCGGTTTCGGCATCCGCTACGGTAAGCCCACGAAGCCGGCACGCGCAAGCGTCGCCGGCTTTTTGTGTGACCTTGGATTAAGGTCCGGATCTGCGACCAGGTACCGCGTGGCGCCGCCGCCGTGGCCCGACCCGTCGGTCCGCCCCGTACCGGGACCGATGCCCGCGCCCTGATTGCGCTTGCCCCCGTCCCGCCGCGGCCGGCATGGTGCAACGCCTAGAATGCCCACTTTCTTCCTTTAGGAACCCCTCATGACGACCCTCAAGCAGCAGCTCATCGACGACATGAAGGCCGCGATGAAGGCCCGCGACACGCACAGCCTGGGCGTGATCCGGCTGATCAACGCGGCGATCAAGCAGAAGGAAGTGGACGAGCGCAAGGACGTGGACGACGCCGCGGTGCTGGCGCTGATGGACAAGATGGTCAAGCAACGCAAGGACTCGGTGAGCCAGTACGCCGCGGCCGGGCGCGAGGACCTGGCCGCGATCGAGCGCGAGGAGATCGTGGTGATCGAGCGCTACCTGCCGGCCAAGCTCGGCGAGGCGGAGATCGTCGCCGCGATCCAAGCTGCGATCGCGCAGACCGGCGCCAGCGGCGCGGCCGACATGGGCAAGCTGATGGCCGTGCTGAAGCCGGCGCTGGCCGGCAAGGCCGACATGAGCCTGGTCTCGGTGCTGGTCAAGCAGCAGCTGGCCGGCTGATCCGGCGGCGGGTTTCACCCGCCTTTCGGCCGCCGGCTGCTACAACGCCGGCGAGCCTGCGATACCTTTCGCGCACACGCGGGCCCGGCATCGCACGCTGCCGCGCCCGTCGCAAGGCTGCTCCCTATCACCATGTCCCTGTCGCTGTCGCCCACACGCCTGCAAAAACACCTGGAACGGCTGCAGCAGAGCCTGCCGGCAGCATTGATGCGGCGTTTCGTCGAGATCGACCTGATGACCCAGGCCGCCTCGCTGTCGTTCTACGCGCTGCTGTCGCTGGCGCCGCTGCTGGTGTTGCTGCTGTGGCTGACCGCCTCGCTGTACCCGCAAGCGCAGCAGGCCTTTATCGAACAGATCGGGCAGCTGGCCGGGCATGGCGCGCGCGAAGTGGCGCAGACCATCATCGACAACGCCAAGAACCAGCCCAACATCGGCTCGCTGGCCGGGCTGTGGAGCACGCTGCTGCTGTTCGTCGGCGCCACCGCGGTGTTCGCGCAGCTGCAGAACGCGCTGAATCTGATCTTCCGCACCGACAAGCAGCGCCTGGAAGGCGTCATCGCCTGGCTGAAGAAGCGCGTGTTCTCCTTCGGCGTAGTGCTGGGGCTGGGCTTTCTGCTGCTGATCTCGATGATCCTGACCACCGTGGTGCAGGTGCTGTTCGCGCGCATGCCCTCGCTGCTGCCGGCGGTGGGCTACGCCTCCACGCTGGCGATCTACATCCTGGCCTTCGCCGTGCTCTACCACTACCTGCCGGACCGGCGCGTGGAATGGCGCCAGGCGTTCATCGGCGGCGCCATCACCGCCTGCCTGTTCGTGGCCGGCCGCTATGCGATCGGCGTATACATCGCCACCGCCGCGCCTGGCAGCGCCTACGGCTCGATGGGCGCGCTGGTGATCCTGCTGGTGTGGATCTACTACGCCACCGTGGTGTTCTTCGTCGGCGCGCTGATCACCGCGGTGATCGACGAACGCCTGCGCTCGCGGCGCACGCTCGCCGCGGCCGGGATCGACGCCAGCGCGATCACCGCGGTTCCGCCGCAACTCTAGCCCCGCAACGCCAGGGTTTGCGCCCCGATCCGTGGCGGCGGCGCGGGCGCGTGGCATCCTATCGCCCATGGCCCGCATCCCCGACGCATTCATCGACGATCTGCTCGCCCGCACCGACATCGTCGAGGTGGTCGGCACGCGCGTGCCGCTGAAGCGCCAGGGCAAGGAATACGCGGCGCGCTGCCCGTTCCACGACGAGCGCTCGGCCTCGTTCACGGTCTCGCCGACCAAGCAGTTCTACCACTGCTTCGGCTGCGGCGCGCACGGCACCGCGATCAGCTTCCTGATGAACTACGACCGCCTCGAATTTCTCGACGCGGTCGACGAACTGGCCAAGCGCGCCGGCATGGAAGTGCCGCGCGACGCGCAACAGCGCGGCGCCGCGCAGGCCGCCGGCGACGACCACCGCGACCTGTACTCGGCGCTCGACGCGGCCACCAAGTTCTTCCAGCGCCAGCTCGACACCAGCGACAAGGCGCGCAGCTATCTCGACGGCCGCGGCGTGGACGCGGACAACCGCACGCGCTTCCAGATCGGTTACGCGCCGGACGGCTACAGCGCGCTGAAGGAGGCGCTGGGCACCGACGAACGGCGCCACAAGCTGCTCGAGCGCGCCGGGCTGTTCTCCAAGAACGAGCGTGGCCACGTCTACGACAAGTTCCGCGACCGGGTCATGTTCCCGATCTTCGACCGCCGCGGCCGGGTCATCGCCTTCGGCGGCCGGGTCATGGACAAGGACGACGGCCCCAAGTACCTGAACTCGCCGGAGACCGCGCTGTTCCACAAGGGCCGCGAGCTGTACGGCCTATGGCAGGTGCGCCAGGCCAACCAGAAGATCGAGCGGCTGATCGTGGTCGAAGGCTACATGGACGTGGTCTCGCTGTTCCAGTTCGGCGTCACCCAAGCGGTGGCGACGCTGGGCACCGCGACCACCTCCGAGCACGCCGAGCTGCTGTTCCGCAACGCGCCGGACGTGTTCTTCTGCTTCGACGGCGACGCCGCCGGCCGCCGCGCCGGCTGGAAGGCGCTGGAATCGGTGCTGCCGCGGATGAAGGACGGGCGCCAGGCGTTCTTCCTGTTCCTGCCCGACGGCGAAGACCCGGACAGCATCGTACGCAAGGAAGGCGCCGACGGTTTCGCCGCGCGCCTGCAGCAGGCCACGCCGCTGTCGCAGTTCTTCTTCGACGAGCTGTCGCGCGAAGTCAACCTGGCCACGCTCGACGGCAAGGCGCGGCTGGCCGAACGCGCGCGGCCGATGCTGGCGCAGATTCCCGACGGCGCCTTTGGCGACCTGATGCGCCAGCGCCTGGCCGAGATCACCGGCATCGGCGGCCCCGCGCCCGCCGCCGCGCAGCTGGCCAAGCCGCCGCCGCGCGCGGCGGCACGGCCGACGCAAAAGCGCAGCCTGGTGCGCGAGGCGATCGTGCGCCTGCTGCACACGCCGGCGCTGGCGCTGGACCTGCCCCCGCCCTACCCGTTCGCCGCCCTGCGCCTGCCCGGCATCGAGCTAATGATCGAACTTCTGGAGATCGTGCACACGCGTCCGGACATCTCCACCGGCGCCCTGCTCGAGCATTTCCACGAACGCGAGGAACTGCCCGCGCTGCAGAAACTGGCGGTGCAGGAGATTCCCGGCGAAACCGCCAGCTGGCGCCAGGAACTGCACGACGTGGTGGTGCAGCTGGAGCGGCAGACCCTGCAGCAGCGGCTGGAGGAACTGCAGGCCAAGCAGCGCGCGCAGGGTCTGGACGAGACCGACAAGTACGAACTGCGCGAGCTGCTGCGACTGCGCCCCGGTGCGCGCTGACGCGATGCGTCGGCCTGCGACCAGGATGCATGCCGTGCTGGCGCAGCTTGCGTGCGTGCACGACCGGCAGCGTTTGCCGTCTGCGGCGCATGCGCTGCGCGTCGCACTCCACCACCCAGGCGATACCCGCGCCACGGAGCGCGGTCTACGCTGGCCAATGCGGGACGCAACCGCTTTGTGCACTACCGCGGCGATCGCAAGCGCTACGCACCACGGCGCAGTTGTGCACGCAGCGTCGCAAGCGCGCGTCCCGTGCCGCTGCTGCCGGCAGCCCACCTCGCACGGACGCCCCCCCCGATGAGCCTGCTGAAAAAACTGCGCATCGAACCGTTCACCCTGGCCCTGCTCGGCACCGTGCTGCTGGCCTCGCTGCTGCCGGTGCGCCGGCAGGCCGCGGCGACCATGGACGACGTCACCGACATCGCCATCGCCGCGCTGTTCTTCCTGCACGGCGCGCGCCTGTCGCGCGAGGCGATCGTCGCCGGCGCGCTGCACTGGCGCCTGCACCTGACCATCCTCGCCGCCACCTTCGTGCTGTTCCCGCTGCTGGGACTGCTGCTCAAGCCGCTGTCGCACTGGCTGCTGACCCCGCAGCTGTACATCGGCGTGCTGTTCCTGTGCGCGCTGCCGTCCACCGTGCAGTCGTCGATCGCATTCACCTCGATGGCCGGCGGCAACGTGCCGGCGGCGGTGTGCAGCGCCTCGCTGTCGAGCCTGCTCGGGGTGTTCCTGACGCCGCTGCTGATGGGCCTGCTGGCCGGCGCGCAAAGCGCGATGGCCGATCCGCTGCAGGCGATGGGCAAGATCATGCTGCAGCTGCTGGTGCCGTTCGTCGCAGGCCACCTGCTGCGGCCCTGGATCGGCGCCTGGGTCGAGCGGCGCCGCGCGGTGCTGCGCTATACCGACCAGGGGGTGATCCTGCTGGTGGTGTACACCGCCTTCAGCGCCGCGGTGATCGAGGGCCTCTGGCGCAAGACGCCGTTGCCGGCGCTGCTCGGCGTGGCGCTGGTCGCCGCGCTGCTGCTGGCGCTGGCGATGGGGCTGATCAGCTTCGCCGCGCGGCGGCTGGGCTTCGGCCGCCGCGACGAAATCCCGATCGTGTTCTGCGGCTCGAAGAAGAGCCTGGCCACCGGCGTACCGATGGCCAAGGTGCTGTTCGCCAGCGGCAGCCTGGGCGCGATCGTGCTGCCGGTGATGATCTACCACCAGATCCAGCTGATCGTCTGCGCCTTCGTCGCGCAGCGCTACGCACGCGATGACAAGGCCGCCAAGCCCGGCTGAGTGTGTATCGGATCGGCCGCCGCGCTGGCGAAACTGCAAAGCGGTTCACACCGCGCAATGTGATCATCCGACGGCGTCGGCAGCAGACGCCGCACCGATGCTGAATCAACGCATCTGCGAGCAATGCACGAAGAGAACCGATAGGTACAGTAAGCAGCGGCGCAATGGGTTTGGTGCGCGCCTCTTATTCCTCTGTTGGTGAACACGCATGCGCCGTAGATTCCGCCTTTCCGTGATGACGTCCGCCAGCCTGGCCGCAACCCTCGTGCTGGGCGGCTGCGACAAGCCGCCCGCACCGGCCAAGCCGCAGGCTGTCGCGCCGGCCAAAGCGCCGGACAGCGCCGGCATCGCCTGGCGCGAGGGCGACGTCGAGGATGCCTTCGCCGAAGCACGCGAGCAGAACAAGCCGTTGCTGCTGTACTGGGGCGCCGCCTGGTGCCCGCCGTGCAACCATCTCAAGGCCACGCTGTTCAAGGATCCGGCCTTCATCGCCCGTACCCGTGCCTTCGTCGCGGTGCACCTGGACGGCGATTCGAAAGGCGCGCAAGCCTGGGGCGAACGCTTCGGCATCCTGGGCTATCCCACCATCATCGTGCTGCGTCCGGATCGCAGCGAGATCACCCGCCTGGCCGGCGGAAGCGACACCGCCAGCCTGGCCGAGGCCCTGCGCGTAGCGGCGACCCGCACCACCACCTCGGCGCAGCTGCTGCAAAAAGCGATGCAGGCGCCAGCCACGCTGAGCGCCGACGATTGGACTCTGCTCAGCGGCTACAGCTGGACAGCCGACGCCAGCAGCGTGGTCAAGCCCGAACAGACCGCTGGCGTGCTCGCGAAACTGGCTGCCGCCGCCCCGCAACCGGCCCTGCAACGCCAATTCGCACTGCTGGCGCTGGCTGCGCAGGAGCCGGACAAGGCTGGTGCCATCGACGCCAGGCAACGCGCCGCCAACCGCCGCCTGCTGCTGACGGTCCTCGCCGATCCGGCCGAAGTCCGCGCCAACCACACCTCGCTGACCTACTCGACGCGCGAACTGGTGCAGGCCGCGGCGACCGACGCTGCCGAACGCGGCAAATTATCCGACGCGCTGAGCCACACATTGGATCAGATCTACGCCGACAGCAGCCTGCCGATCAATGATCGCCTGGGGACTGCCATCGCGGAAGTGGAACTGGCATGGCTGGCACAAGGCAAGCCGGCCGACCCGGGCAATGGGCCGTATCCGCCCCTGCCGGCCGCGGTGGTCGCCAAGGTGCAGCAGCGCGTGCAGTGGGCACAACAGGCGGCCAAGACCGACGCCGAACGCCAGTCCACGATCAGCACTGCCGCCAGCCTGCTCGACATCGCCGGCGACAGTGCCGGCGCCGAACAGCTGCTGTTGGCCGAACTGGGGCGCAGCAAGACGCCGTACTACTACATGCCGGAACTGGCCGACCTGGCCGAGAAGCGCGGCGACAAGCAGACCGCGCTGTACTGGTTGAAGAAGGCCTACGAGAGCGCCGAAGGCCCCGCCACCCGGGTGCAGTGGGGCGTGCTCTACGTCGATGGCCTGATCCGGCTGCAGCCGGACAATGCGGCCGCGATCGAGGCCGCCGCCGGCCAGGTCATCGGCGAACTGGCCGGGCAGCCCGGCGGCTATCACCAGCGCACCAAGCAGCGCTTCGATACGCTGGCCAAGGCGCTGCAGGGCTGGAGCAAGGGCCATGGCGGCAGCGCCGTGCTCGCACGCCTGCAGCACAAGATGCAGGAAAACTGCGGCAGCCAGGACCGCGACAGCTGCCAGCACTGGCTCAGCTGAGCGACGGCGTCGACGCGGACGGCCGCCAATTTGCAGCAGCAGCGGCGTTGCTGCGCAGGTTTGCGGACGCACTGGCTGATGCGCCGGAGCAACGCCGCGCGGCTGGTCGCCCAGGGCCATCCGTCCCGGCAGTGACCGGAGCCGGAACCCGCGCGGCTCAGGCGGTCGCGGCTGAAGACGCTCCAACGGCCTGCGGATAGCCGGCTGGGTGAACTGTGTCGGCTTCAGCCACGACCCTATCCGAAGCCGGAAGATCCATCGCTCCGCTCGTCGCGACTGAAAGTCGCTCCCACAGGGACTCGCGGCCAGCCAGGTGCACTGCGAGAGGCGCTTCAGCCCCGACGGCGTCCGCAGCCGATCGGTTCGGCGACTGACGCAGCATCGCCGCAGCCGCTGCCAGGCTTGGCCAGGCCGCTCAGCCCGGCAACAACCAGTGATCCACCAGCAGGAACGCGAACAGCGCCATCAGGTACACGATCGAATAGCCGAACATGCGCATCGAGAACATCTCGTCCGGCGGGTCGAGCATGCGCCAGGCGTACCAGACGAACACCGCGTTCAGCACCAGCGTGCCGCCGAGGTAGAACACCCCGCTCATGCCCACCGCCACCGGCAGCAGCGTCACCACCGCCAGCAGCAGCGTGTACACCAGGATCTGCTTGCGCGTATGCGCCACGCCATGGGTGACCGGCAGCATCGGGATCGACGCCTTGGCGTAGTCGGCGCGGCGGAAGATCGCCAGCGCCCAGAAGTGCGGCGGCGTCCACACGAAGATGATCAGCACCAGCAGCGACGCATAGGCCCAGTCCCACTGCCCCTGCATGCCGGTGATCGCGGCCCAGCCCAGCAGCGGCGGCGCCGCGCCGGCCAGGCCGCCGATGACGATGTTCTGCGGCGTGGTGCGCTTCAGGAACACGGTGTAGATCACCGCATAGCCGATCAGCGAGGCGAACGTCAGCACCGCGGTGATGGGGTTGACCCAGATCACCAGGATCGCCATCGACAGTGCGGTCAGCGCTGTGGCGAACAGCAGCACCTGCCACGGCAGCACCTTACCCACTACCAGCGGCCGCCACGAGGTGCGCGCCATCTGCGCGTCGATGCGCGCGTCCAGCAACTGGTTGATCGCCGCCGCGGCCGAGGCCGCCAGCCAGATGCCGAAGAAGCCGATCAGGCCGGTGCGCACCTGCGCCCAGGTCGGCACGCCGGGAACCGCCAGGCACATGCCGACCAGCGCGGTGAACACGATCAGCGCCACCACCTTGGGCTTGGTCAGGTCCCAGTAGTCGCGCCAGTAGATGCCCTTCGCGCTCATTGCGGCGCCCGCAGGCGCGCCAGCAGCGACACCAGCACGAACAGCAGCGCCACCGCGCCGGCGTTGTGCAGCACCGCCACCGGCAGCGGCAGCGCCAGCTTGACGTTGAAGATGCCCAGGCTGACCTGCGCCACCAGCAACAATGCCAGCGCCGCCGCCCAGCCGCGCATACCCGGCGAACGGCTCAGCCGCCAGCCCAGCCACAGCAGGTAGGCCGCCACCAGCAGCGCCATCATCCGGTGCGCCATCTGGATCGCGATGCGCGCCGCGCCGTCGAGCACGCCGCCTTCGTAGTCCACGCCGATGCCGCGCCACAGGGTGAAGCCTGCGCGGAAATCGTGCGGCGGCCACCATTGGCTGACGCAGCGCGGGAAGTTGTCGGCCGACCAGCTGCCGCCGCCGCAGGCCAGCGCCGCGTAGTTGGCGCTGACCCAGCCGCCGAGCGCGATCTGCAGCGCCAGCAGCGCCACGCCCAGGCGCAACAGCCACTTCAGCCGCGACGCATCGGCCAGGGTGATCGGCAGGTGGGTGGCGCGCCAGGCCATCCACACCAGCAGCGAGAACATCAGCAGGCCGCCGAGCAGATGCCCCATCACCACGATCGGCTTGAGCAGCAGGGTCACCGTCCACATGCCGAGCAGCGCCTGGAAGATCACCACCGCCAGGGTCAGCACCGCCGCGCGCGCCAGGTCGGCATTGGACCAGCGCAACGCCGCCAGCAGCAGGATCGCTTCGCCAGCGCCGGCCAGCGCCATCGCCAGCGACGGCCAGCCGGACATGTACAGCGGAATCGACAACGCCACCAGCAGCGCGGCACCGACGATCCGGGCGATGCCCAGGCGCCGCCGGCGCGCGGCCAGCAGCGACAGCACCAGCACTTCCACGCCCAGCGCCCCGGCCAGGAAGCGGTGCACCTGCTCGCGCCAGGCCTTGTGGGTTTCCAGCGGGCGGATCGCGCTGGCCGCGTGCGCGTTGGCCTCTGCGCTGCTCTGCGGCCAGGTCACCCGGCCATAGCAGGTCGGCCAGTCCGGGCAGCTCATGCCCGCATCGGACAGGCGCACGAACGAACCGAACATGATCGTACTGGCGGTGAACAGCGCCGCCAGCCAGGCCATGCGATGGAAGTGTCGAAACAGCGCCGGTGGCGCGAACAGGTTCATAGGGGACGGCTCACAGGAGTTTCAGCAGCTTCGACATATCCGCGCGCAGCCCGGCCGGGTCGAAGCCCGGCGCGTAGCGCAGCACCACAAAGCCGTTCGGATCGATCACGTAGACCGGCACCCCGGCCACGTCGTGCACGCGTGGCAGTGCGGCCAGCAACGCAGCGTCGGCACGCAGCACGCGCAGCTGAGGCAGCGCGCGCACCGCCGCTGGCGGCGTGCCGATCCACAGGATCTGCACGTGGTCGGCGTCGCGGCCGAACAGCTGCCAGACCTTGTCCAGCTCGCGCGCCAGCGCCTCGCAGGCGGTGGCGCAGTCGCGCGGCGGCGCCAGCGCGATGCGCCATAGCCGCTGCTGCGGCTGCCAGGCGTAGACGCTGCCGTCTTCGCGCTGCGGTCGTAGCGCGCGCAGGTCGGCCGGCGGCTGCAGCAACTCGCCATGGTTGCGGCTGCCGGGCGGTTGCCAGCCGGAAAACCGCAGCGCGCCGGCGACCAGCATCGAGCCGAAGAACAGCGCGAACAGCGCGATCAACGTCCAGCGCCCGCGCGCGGTCGCCTGGCGTGGAGCCGAGGGGGAGGCATTCATGCCAGGGATTTTCTCATGCGCGCGCGCTCAGCGCCCGCCTCGCCCCTTGCGCGCGCGCCAGCTGAGCAGGCCCGCGGTGATCAGCACGGCCAGCGCCAGGCCGAACCATTGCACCGCGTAACCCAGGTGGCGCTCGGGCGACAGCGTGTTCGGCAGCATGTCCAGGTCGCGCGGGTAGCCCAGCGGCAGCGCCGGATCCAGGCGCAGCACCTGCGACAAAATGTCGCGGTGGCCGAGCGCCTGGCCGATCGCCGCCGGCTCGATGCGCATCGCCAGCCACAGCTGCGGCGCCGGCGCGGCGACCAGCGCCGGCCCCAAAGTCAGCCCGTGCGAGGGCGCCGGCCCAAGCAGGCCGACCAGCGCGTGCCGCCCTTGCAACGGCACCGGCCTGGGCAATGCGCGGTCCGCCGGCAACGGCAACCAACCCAGTTCTACCAGCAGCGGCGCCGATGCGCCATCGGCCAGGAACGGCTGGTAGACCTTGACCCCGCTGCGGCCCCGGCGCAGTTGGTTGTCGAGCAGGATCTGTCCTGGCAGGAAGCGGCCATCGCCGTGCACCCAGGCTAGTTGCGCTGGCCGCAGCGTGTGCAGCGCAGCGGCCAGCGCCTGCGGACGCTCGCGGATGTGCGCGGCCTGCGCGAGCAAGGCTCGTTTCTCGTGCATGCGCAGCAATTGCCAGCGGCCGAGCGCGCAGAATCCCAGCGCCACCGCCAGCGCGAGGCACCAACCCAGCCACGGCGGCATGTGCGCGCGCGCGGCGACGCGCGGGGACGCGGCGAGGGTCATAATGCGGCGATACCGTGCACCGAGACGCCCATGAACGACTCGCTGAAAACCCTGCTGATCGTCGTGTTCCTGCTGGTCATTCTGTGGAACCTCGGCGCCGGCCTCTACTACCTGTTGGTGGACCGCGGCCAGAGCGAGCGCACGGTGAACGCACTGACCTGGCGCATCGGCCTATCAGTGTGTCTGATTCTGCTGGTGATCCTGGGGATTTATACCGGGGTGATCAAGCCGCATGGGTTGGGGCGGTAGAGCCGGGACCGGGGACCGGGGACCGGGGACCGGGGACCGGGGACCGGGGACCGGGGACCGGGGACCGGGGACCGGGGACCGGGGACCGGGGACCGGGGACCGCAGTGATGGTGTCTGAGCGAAAATCGCTGTCAAGCGATCATCCACCGGGACCCTGGTCCCTGGTCCGCGGTCCCCGCCTCACAACACATAAACAAACAAAAACAACGCCAGCCACACCACGTCCACGAAGTGCCAATACCACGCCGCCGCTTCGAAGGCGAAGTGGTTGTCGCGGCTGAAATGCCCGCGCGCCGAGCGCAGCCACATCACCAGCAGCATGATCGTGCCCAGCAGCACGTGCGCGCCGTGGAAGCCGGTGAGCATGAAGAAGGTCGAGCCGTAGATGCCCGAGCCCAAGGTCAGGTTGAGTTCCTTGTAGGCGTGGATGTATTCCTCGGCCTGGAAGTACAGGAAGGCACAGCCCAACAGCACGGTCAGCCCCTGGAACACCAGCAACCGCGTGCGCTGGCCGGCCTTCAGTGCATGGTGGGCGATGGTCAGGGTCACGCCGGAGCTGAGCAGGATCAGCGTGTTGATCAGCGGCAGGCCCCACGCCGGGATGGTCTGGAACTGGCCGCCGATCGCGCCCGGGCCGTTGCTCGGCCAGGCCGCCGAATAGCCGTCCCACAGCAGCGCGTTGGTCATCACCCCGTCGCCGTCGCCGCCCAGCCACGGCAGGATGAAGGTGCGGGTGTAGAACAGCGCGCCGAAGAACGCGCCGAAGAACATCACTTCGGAAAAGATGAACCAGACCATGCCCATGCGGAACGACACATCGACCTGGCGGTTGTAGTGCCCGGCGATCGATTCGCGGATCACGTCGCCGAACCACATGAACAAGGTCGCCATCAGCATCGCGATGCCGGTGAAGAAGGTCCACTTGCCCCAGGCCGCGTCGTTGAGCCAACTGGCCACGCCGATCATGGTCACGAACATCGCGATCGAGCCGATGAACGGCCAGCGGCTGTGGCTGGGCACGTAATAGGCAGTGGCGTCGGTGCTGGGCTGGGCCATGGCGGGCGTTCCGGGTGAGGTCAAGGGGCCGCGCGCACGGAACCGGCCAGTTTCGGCGATTCCAGTTCCGCGCTCAGCGCATCGTTCTTGTAGAAGGTGTAGGACAGGGTGATGGTGGTGATGTCGCCGGGCAGGTTCGGATCGACGATGAAGCGCACCGGCATGTCGCGTTTCTCGCCGGCCTGCAAGGTCTGCGCGGTGAAGCAGAAGCACTCGGTCTTGGTGAAGTA
Source organism: Xanthomonas translucens pv. cerealis (assembly GCF_006838285.1). NCBI lineage: Bacteria > Pseudomonadati > Pseudomonadota > Gammaproteobacteria > Lysobacterales > Lysobacteraceae > Xanthomonas > Xanthomonas cerealis. The sequence goes on along the minus strand of NZ_CP038228.1, from coordinate 4,320,879 downwards.
GCCGGAGGCGCGCGACGGCGCCACCGACGGCACCGCGCTGCCGACGATGGCGCGTGCGCTGTCGTTGCGCGCGTAGTACAGCGCTTCGTTGAGTTCGCCCGGCACCACCTGCATGGTGAGCTGTTCGGGATGGAACGACCACGGCAGCTTGGAATTGACCCCGCCGTCGAACTCGATCTTGACCATGCGCTTGCCGAGCAGCGGCTTGCCCGCCTGAGGGCCTTCGCCCGGGCCGCGCTCCAGGCGCACGCCGAACACCTTCTCGCAAGCGATGCGGTACAGCGGCACCAGCGAGAAGGTCAGCACGAACACCGCCAGCGCCACGCCGACCAGCTTGAACAGCCCAGCGCTGCTGTGCACTCGCGGCGCCGGCGCGTTCATCGGCCCAGTATCCCGGACAGGATGAAGCCGGCATAGATCAGCACCGCGATCGCGCCGATCAACAGCGCGGTACGCACCGCGCGCTTGCGGCGCAGGGCCAGATCGTCGAGCGGCGTTTGCGCGGTCATCAGTGGCTGATGTCGTCGTGGGCCAGGTCGCCGGGCTTGAGCACCGGCGGCAGAGTGAAGGTGTGCGCCGGCGCCGGCGACGGCACGGTCCACTCAAGGCCGCGCGCGCCTTCCCATGCACGCGCCTCGGCGCGCGCGCCGTTGCGCAGCGACGCCAGCAGGATGCCGGCCATCAGGAACGGGGTGACGAACATGCCGAACGCGCCGATCGAGCTGACCAGGTTCCAGTCGGCGAACACCACGTTGTAGTCGGGGATACGCCGCGGCATGCCGGCCAGACCGAGGAAATGCTGCGGGAAGAACAGCAGATTGACGAACAGCATCGTCCACCAGAAATGGAACTTGCCCCAGGCCTCGCTGTACATGCGCCCGGTCCACTTCGGCCACCAGTAGTAGACCGCGGCGATCAGCCCGAACACCGCGCCGGTGACCAGCACGTAATGGAAGTGGGCGACCACGAAATAGGTGTCGTGGTACTGGAAGTCGGCCGGCACGATCGCCAACATCAGCCCGGAGAAGCCGCCGATGGTGAACAGGATGACGAACGACACCGCCCACAGCATCGGCGCCTCGAAGGTCAGCGAGCCCTGCCACATGGTACTGACCCAGTTGAACACCTTCACTCCGGTGGGGATGGAGATCAGCATGGTGGCGAACATGAAGTAGATCTCGCCGCCCAGCGGCATGCCTACGGTGAACATGTGGTGCGCCCAGACGATGAAGCTCAGGAACGCGATCGCGGCGATCGCGTACACCATCGCCTGGTAGCCGAACAGCGGCTTGCGGCTGAAGGTCGGGATGATCTCGCTGACCACGCCGAACGCAGGCAGGATCATGATGTAGACCTCGGGATGGCCGAAGAACCAGAAGATGTGCTGGAACATCACCGGGTCGCCACCGCCGGCGGCGTTGAAGAAGCTGGTGCCGAAGAATTTGTCGGTCAGCAGCATGGTCACCGCGCCGGCCAGCACCGGCATCACCGCGATCAGCAGGAACGCGGTGATCAGCCAGGCCCAGCAGAAGATGGGCATCTTCAGCAGGTCGATGCCCGGCGCGCGCATGTTCAGCACGGTGGCGATGATGTTGATCGCGCCCATGATCGAGCTGATGCCGGCGACGTGGATCGCGAACACGCTGAAGGCGACGTTGTAGCCGCCCTGCAGCGACAGCGGCGGATACAGGGTCCAGCCGCCGGCCGGCGCGCCACCGGGCAGGAACAGGGTCAGCAGCAGCAGGCTGAAGGCCACCGGCAGCAGCCAGAACGACCAGTTGTTCATACGCGGCAGGGCCATGTCCGGCGCGCCGATCTGCAACGGGATCATCCAGTTGGCCAGGCCGACGAAGGCCGGCATCACCCCGCCGAAGATCATCACCAGCGCATGCACGGTGGTCATCTGGTTGAAGAACTCGGGCTTGACGAACTGCAGGCCCGGTTGCGCCAGTTCCGCGCGGATCACCACGCTCATCCCAGCGCCGATGATGAACATGATGAAGCTGAAAAGCAGGTACAGCGTGCCGATGTCCTTGTGGTTGGTGGAGAACAACCACCGTTCCACGAAGCTCTGCTGATGCCCGTGCTCGTCGTGGTGATCGACTGCGGAATGGGCCATGGCGGCTACCTCGAAAAGGAATGCAGGAGATCAGGCGGCTTGCACGGTCAGGTGTGAGCCGGAACGAAGACGGGGCAGCAGGGCCTGTGGCGGCGCGGCCGGCGCGGGCGCGGGCGCATCCGCAGCCGCCGGCGCGGCGGGCGCGGTGGCCGGGGCAGCCGGAGCCGCCGCCGGGGCCGGCTTGCGTGCCGCCAGCCACTTCTGGAAGTCCTGCTTGGACATCGCCTCGACCACGATCGGCATGAAACCGTGGTCCTTGCCGCACAGTTCCGCGCACTGGCCGCGGTACACGCCGGGCGTGTCGATGTCGGTCCAGGCTTCGTTGATGATCCCGGGGATGGCGTCCTGCTTCCAGCCCAGCGCCGGCACCCACCAGGCGTGGATCACATCATCGGAGGTGATCACGAAACGCACCTTGGTGTTCACCGGCAGCACCAGCCGGTTGTCCACGTCGAGCAGGTAGTGCGGATTGCTTTGCGGGGTCGGCACCTGGCCGCTCTGGCGCATGCGGTCCGAATCGCGCGCCAGGCGGCTGGTGAAGGTGACGTTCTCGCCCAGGTACTCGTAGCGCCACATCCACTGGTAGCCGGTGACCTTGACCGTCAGCTCGGCGTCGCGGGTGTCGTACATGGCGATGAGTTTGGCGGTGGCCGGCCACGCCATGGCGATCAGGATCAGCACCGGAATCACCGTCCAGATCACCTCGGCCTTGGTGTTGTGGCTGAACTGCGCCGCGACCGCGCCCTTGGACTTGCGGAACTTGAACATCGCATAGCCCATCGCGCCGAACACCAGCACGCCGATGACCGCGCAGATCCACAGCGACAGCATGTTCGAATCGTAAGCGTTGCGCGCGCTCTGGGTGACGCCGCGGCCCATGTTCAATTGCCAGGGTTTCGGGTCGGCCGATTGCGCCCACGCCAACGGTGCCGCCAGCGCTGCCGCCGTTGCCATCGCAGCCCTGACCGCCTGTTGCTTCCATCTGCCGCTTCGCTTCATTGCCTAGACCCCTTGGAGCGTCATCGGTTGCGGCCGGTCGCGGCCGCCAGCAAGCCTTCCAGGGTCTGCGCCAGCGCGCGGCGCTCGCCAGGGCCGAGGAATTCGCCGACCCGGACCTGCTTGCCGCTGCACGCCAGCACCACCCTGTCGTCGCCTTCGATCCGCAACCGCACCCAATGCGGGTGGGCGCGGAACGCCGGCGTTCCTGCATTCGTGCGGGTCACTTCCACGCAACCCGGACCCACCCGGATGTCCTCTTCTCGATCGCCGCTGCGCCATGACCAGCGCAGCGCGAGCGCCACCACGGTGCTGTGCAACAAGGCGAACACCGGCGCGAACACGTTGCCGGCGAACCACCCCACTACCGCCACTGCCCACATCGCCCCGGCCAGCACCGCGAACAACATCACGAATTGTCGGGCAGTGAGCGCCCGTGGCGGCCGCAGCCGCAGCTGCGTCCCCGCTCCTTCTGCAGAAAACGGACACATTTCGATCACGACGAACCGCGCCTCCGAGCCGCCGCGCCGTGCCAGCCGCGAGCAACGGTTCGATGGTAGCCCCGGGCCTGCGCGCCGGCAAGCGCGGCTTAATCATAAAAAATGCTGCATTGCAACCAGATTTATCGCCATGCACGTTCAGACAACGCGGTGCAGCGCGCGCAAGCGCAGGCCGCGCCGACGCGCTGCGCGAGCGGGTGCTGGCATAAAATGCGCGCATCTTCCATGGTCCTTCCTGCATGAACGCTCTGTCTGGCGCCGGTTCCTTCCCGGCGATGCCGTCTGCGTCTCCCTCGCCGTTGCTTGCCCCCGAACTGCCCCCTGCGCCCCAGGCCCTGCGCGCCGCGATCACCGCTGCGTGGCTGAAGGACGAGGCCGAACACGTGCACGAACTGCTCGAGCAGGCGCGCCTGCCCGCCGCCGACCAGGCCAAGGTGCAGGCGTTGGCGGCCGACCTGGTCACCCGGGTGCGCGCCCGCGCCCAGAACCAGGGCGCGATCGAAGCCTTCATGCGCCAGTACGACCTGGGCAGCGAGGAAGGCGTGCTGCTGATGTGCGTGGCCGAGGCGTTGCTGCGCATCCCCGACCAGGAAACCGCCGACAAGCTGATCCGCGACAAGCTCGGCGACGCGGACTGGAAAAAGCACATGGGCGAAAGCGACTCGGTGCTGGTCAACGCCTCCACCTGGGGCCTGATGCTCACCGGCAAGCTGGTGCAGATCAACGACCTGACCCGCGCCGACGTGGCCGGCGCGTTCAAGCGCCTGATCGGCCGCGTCGGCGAGCCGGTGATCCGCCTGGCGGTGCGCCAGGCGATGAAGATCATGGGCCACCAGTTCGTGATGGGCCGCAGCATCGGCGAGGCCTTGTCGCGCTCCAAGAAGGGCGATAACGCGCATTACCGCTACTCGTTCGACATGCTCGGCGAAGGCGCGCTGACGATGAAGGACGCGTATCGCTACCTCGACGCCTACCGCCAGGCAATCCACGCGATCGGACGCAGCGGCCCCAACGGCTCGTACCAGGGCAGCGACGTGTTCGCCGCGCCCAGCATCTCGATCAAACTGTCGGCGCTGTACCCGCGCTACGAGCACGCCAAGCGCGCGCGGGTGATGGCCGAGCTGGTGCCGGGCGTGCTGGAACTGGCGCAGCTGGCCCGGTCCTACGGCATCGGCTACACGGTCGATGCCGAGGAAGCCGACCGCCTGGAGCTGTCGCTGGACATCATCGAGGCTACCTTCTGCGATCCGTCGCTAGACGGCTGGGAAGGCTACGGCCTGGCGGTGCAGGCGTACCAGAAGCGTACCCCGTACACGATCGACTTCCTCGCCGACCTGGCGCGCCGCGTCGGCCGCCGCATCCCGGTGCGCCTGGTCAAGGGCGCGTACTGGGACGCGGAGATCAAGCGCGCTCAGGTTGAGGGCCATCCGGGCTATCCGGTATTCACCCGCAAGCAGAACACCGACGTGTCCTACCTGGCCTGCGCCAAGCGCATGTTCGCGCACAGCGACGCGCTGTACCCGATGTTCGCCACCCACAATGCGCAGACCATCGCCGCGGTGCGTGCCATCGCCAGCGGCAAGGACTACGAACACCAGAAGCTGCACGGCATGGGCGACGACCTGTACGCCGAGGTGATCCCGGCCGGGCGCCTGGGCGTGCCGTGCCGCGTGTACGCGCCGGTCGGCTCGCACGAAGACCTGCTGCCGTACCTGGTGCGGCGCCTGCTCGAGAACGGCGCCAACTCCAGCTTCGTCAACCGCATCACCGACGAGGACGTGGCCATCGAGGACCTGATCCGCGACCCGGTCGAGGCCGTGTCCGCGTTCGCCTCCATCCCGCATCCGAAGATCCCGCTGCCGGCCGACCTGCTGCGCAGCCAGAACCACAACAGGAAGAATTCCATGGGCGCCAACCTCGCCAACGACAACGACCTGCGCGCGCTGGCCGACCAGCTCAACGCCGCGATCAAGCCCTGGCAGGCCCCGCCGCTGGTGCCGGGCGCGGTGCTCGCCAACGACGCGCTGGCGGTGACCAACCCCGCCGACCGCCGCCAGGTGGTAGGCCGCTGGCAACCGGCCGACGCGGCCACCGTGGAGAAGGCGCTGGCCAACGCGGTGGCCGCGCAGCCGGGCTGGAACCGCACCCCGGCCGCCAGCCGCGCCACCATCCTCGAGCACGCCGCCGACCTGCTGGAAGCGCGTATGCCCGAGTTCATCGCGCTGTGCGTCAAGGAAGCGGGCAAGACCCTGCCCGACGGCGTCGCCGAAGTGCGCGAGGCGGTGGATTTCCTGCGCTATTACGCCGGCCAGGCGCGCGCCCAGTTCGGCGCGCCCGAGCGCCTGCCCGGGCCGACCGGCGAATCCAACGAACTGCAGCTGCACGGCCGCGGCGTGTTCGTGTGCATCAGCCCGTGGAATTTCCCGCTGGCGATCTTCCTCGGCCAGGTCGCCGCGGCGCTGGCCGCCGGCAACAGCGTCATCGCCAAGCCGGCCGAGCAGACCAACCTGGTCGGGCATGCCGCGGTGAAGCTGCTGCACGAAGCCGGCGTGCCGGAAGCGGCGGTGCAATTCCTGCCCGGCGACGGCGCCACCGTCGGCGCCGCACTGACTCGCGATGCGCGCGTGGCCGGCGTCGCCTTCACCGGCTCCACCGAGACCGCACGCGCGATCAACCGCGCACTGGCCGCGCGCGATGCCGCGATCGGCGTGCTGATCGCTGAGACCGGCGGCCAGAATGCGTTCATCGCCGACTCCTCGTCGCTGCCCGAGGCGGTGGTCAAGGACGCGATCTCCAGCGCTTTCATCTCCGCCGGCCAGCGCTGCTCGGCCGCGCGCGTGCTGTTCGTGCAGGACGACATCGCCGACAAGGTGATGACCATGCTCGCCGGCGCGATGGCCGAACTGAAGATCGGCGACCCGGGCCTGCTGTCCACCGACGTCGGCCCGGTGATCGACGCCGACGCGCTGCAACTGCTCACCGACCACGCCGCGCGCATGGACCGCGAAGCGCGGCTGATCGCGGTGGCCGCCAGCGACGACGGCACCGCGCACGGCAGCTTCTTCGCCCCGCGCGCGTACGAACTGCAATCGCTGGCGCAGCTGCAGCGCGAGATCTTCGGCCCGGTGCTGCACGTGATCCGCTGGAAGGCCGACCAGCTCGACGCAGTGATCGAGCAGATCAACGCCACTGGCTACGGCCTGACCCTGGGCGTGCACTCGCGCATCGACGAGACCATCGAGCGCATCGCCGCACGCGTGCAGGTCGGCAACGTCTACGTCAACCGCAACCAGATCGGCGCGGTGGTCGGCGTGCAACCGTTCGGTGGCCAAGGCCTGTCCGGCACCGGCCCCAAGGCCGGCGGCCCGCACTACCTGCTGCGCTTCGCCACCGAGAAAGTGGTGACGGTCAACACCACTGCCGCTGGCGGCAATGCGTCGTTGCTGACGCTGGGCGACTGATCGGCGCGCGCGTTTCTTCATTCATTCGGCTGTTCGTCGCCGAACTTGTGTGGAACTCGCCGCCCAGGCTATGGCCGCCGTAGTCGCGCGCACGGCTCTCCAGGCGCCCGCTGCCGGTCACGCTGACGCTGGTGGTGTGCTTGAAATCGAATGTGGTGGGCGTGCGGAAGTCGATGCGTCGCTGTCCATGTCGGCAGCGGAGGTCTTGTTGGCCACGATGGTCAGCAGCCCTGAGGGCGGCAGCAAGCTGAGCTGCACGTTGCGGCTATGGGGCATGCCCCGCGCGACGGTGACGCCGTCGATCAGGTTGACGTTGTATTTCGACGGCAAGCCGCGCACCGAGGCGAACATGCCCTCGCCGCGCGCCGCGCCATCCACGCCGCCGACCACGCCACCAAAATAGCCCGAACCGGTGGTGGTGATGTTGATGCCCGAGATCAGCCCCAGCGCCTCGGCGACGTTGTGCACCGCGGTGTGCTGCAGATCATTGGCGCAGAGCACGTCCACCGTGTTCGCCGCGTTCATCTTGAGGTTGCTGGCGTCGCAGAGATTGGCATCGCCTCAACCAGAACCTTGCTGTTCGAACGAACACGAATGCCCATGTGCTTCCCCTCGCCAAAAGTGCCAGGCACCGGGCGCGACGCATGTTTGCAACCCGGATGTCGTTGGGACCGACCGGACGCACGACGACTGCATGGCGCGCACGGGCAACGGAACACGGAAAACAGCGGCGACGCGTCGGTCAGATCAGACCGCGATGCACGATTAGCGTCGAGGCGGCCAGTAGCCGGCGACGCACTTGTCGCGTGAGCGCAGGGCGCTCAGTTTGTGGCGAACGGTCACGCCGGCAGGCCTTGGCGAACGCGCACAGCAGCGCAGGACGACGGGTTCGATTCGCGGTGGTGCATTGCCAACCGCTCCCAGTCCACGGCCGCAGGACGAATGGCGACGGCATCACTGCCGTGGCCACATGCCGATCTCATCTCCCAATCGGCTTCACAAGCCTCCTACGCCCGGCTCCGAGGTCAGTCAAGCAGTCGCCAGGATATGCGCAGAGCCGCACCGGCCACAGGGAAACACGCACAAAAAAGCCCCGCCGAAGCGGGGCTTTGGTGGCGCGCGGCCTGCGCCGCGCGACTGTCGCGCACGCGCTCGATCAGAACTTGTAGTTGACCGACGCCGCCAGCACGTTGCCGCTCACGTCGTAGCTGCCGACCAAGGTGTTGCCGGTCGCGGTGGTCGAGTTGATGCTCGGATCGCTGGTGAACAGGTGCGTATAGCCGAAGCTGTACTCGGCCTGCTCGGACGGACGCCAGCTCAGACCCAACGAGACCCACTTGCGGCTCGCGTCGGGCACGCGCACGTCGCGGTGCTCGTTGCTGGTCGGGGTTTCGTCGTAGGCCAGGCCGCCGCGCAGAGTCAGCGTGTCGCTCATGCGGTAGTCGGCACCGATCGAGACGAAGGTGGTGTCGTTGTAGGCGAAGTTCAGCACGCTGTTGGGCTGGTTGTTCGCGAAGTCCACCGTCACCTGGTCGAACTTGCTCCAGGCGGTGCGGCTGACGTCGGCCATCACCGTCCACTGCTCGTTGATGTTGTGGGTGAAGCTGGCGGTCGCGCTGGCCGGCAGCGTGACCGTGGCGCGGCCCTTGGTGTCGACGAAGGTGCCCGGCGCGGCGAAGGCCAGCACGGTGGCGGCGTTGGCCGGGCTGGTGAAGTCGGCCGTGCCGTCGGTGATTTTGTGCTCGACCTTCGAACGGTAGCTGAAGCCGATGTGGGTGTTCTCGTCGATGCTGAACAAGCCGCCCAGGGTGTAGCCGACATCGGTGCTGTCGCCCTTGATGCGCGAGTAGCCATCGGCGCTGCCCGGCGCAAAGCCCGGCACGCGGCGCGCGGCCAGGACGCTGCCCAGGTCGATCGCGTTGGACAGGTCGATGTCCAGGCGCTCGGCGAACACCGACGCGCCGAACGATACGTACGGGTTCACGTCGTAGGAGAACGCCACGTTGAAGTCGATCGCCTGCAGCTCAGTCTTGACGCCGTTGTAGCGGCCGACCCAGTCGCGGTCGTATTCGGTCTTGAAGCCGTACGGCACGGTCAGCGAGGTGCCGAGGTGCATGTTGTTGTTCTCGCCGAACGGCAGGTGGAAGTACACCGCCGGGACTGGCGCGATCGTGCCCGCATCGCCGCCGTTGCCGCCGGAGATTGGCGCGCCGGTGGCGTAGGTGCCGGTGCCCTGGTACTTGGCGGCGAACTGGATCGCGCTGACGTCGGCCTGGAACACCTTGCCGTCGAGCTGGCGCATGCCGGCCGGGTTGTTGGCGATGATCGAGGCGTCGCCGGGCGCACTGCCGGAGCCGGCGAAGGCACGGCCCAGACCCTTGGCGCTGTTTTCCTTCAGCTGGAACGCGGCGCCATGCGCCTGACCGATGGTCAGGGCGCCGACGATGCCGACGGCCAGGGCAGTGAAACGGATGAACTGGGTTGCGTTTTGCATGGCTTGTTACTCTCCGGAAGACGAAAATGTCTGTGTTCGCGTCTGCACATCCCCCGCTGAGCAAGCCAGGAATGCGCGCCGGAGACCCCTCCCGACATACGACGCCGTATGCAGTATACCCCGCTGCGTTAACCGAACAATAACAATAACGCCCGTTCAGTTTCACCCGAAGTAGGCGTGCGTTCAGCCGGATGAAGCCGGTATCGTTACAGCCCGCGTTCCCCGGTACAGGCATGTTCGTCTCCATTCCCTCCCGCGACCGGACCACGCTGCGCTGGGCCACGCCGTTGCTGTTCGCGGCCATGTGGCTGGCGTTCCTGTGGTCGATCAGCCGCCCCAACCAGGCTCGCGCCACGCTGTGGCTGGACTGGGGCGCGCTCTCGGCCGGCGTCGCCAGCCCGCGCGACTGGCTGGCCACCGTGCAGGACGGCAGTGTGCTGCGCCTGTTCACCGCGCTGTTCCTGCATGCGGACTGGTCGCACCTGCTCGGCAACCTGGTGTTCCTGCTGATCTTCGGCCTGCCAGCCGAGCGCGTGCTCGGGCCGTGGCGCTTCCTGCTGCTGTTCCTGGGCGGTGGCGCCCTCTCCAACCTGGCCGCAGTGTTCGCGATCGGCACCCCGGACCGGGTCATCATCGGCGCCAGCGGCGCGGTCTCGGCGCTGATCGGCACCTACCTGGCGCTGTTCCCGCGCGCCAAGCTCGGCGTGGTACTGCCGCTGGGGCTGTTCCTGGAATTCGTACGCGCGCCGGCCTCGCTGCTGATCGGCACCTGGGCGGCGCTGCAGGTGGTGTTCGCCTACATCGGGCCGGCGTTCGGCATGGTCGCATGGTCCGCGCACCTGACCGGCTTCACCCTGGGCATGGCGTACGGGCTGTACGTGCGCGCGGCGATCGCGCGGCGCCTGCGCAAGCGCAAGGGCTTCTGAGCCGGCGCGCCGCAGCGCTCTATACTTGGCCCATGGCCAAGTCCCTGTACAAAGTGACGTTCCTCAACCACGGCAAGGTGTACGAGCTGTACGCGCAACACGTGGGCAGCAGTCACCTGTGGGGCTTCAGCGAGATCGGCGGGCTGGTGTTCGACCTGCACGACGGCCTGGTCGTCGATCCCACCGAAGAACGCCTGCGCGAGGAATTCGGCGACACCAAGATGCTGCATCTGCCGATGCAGAGCATCGTGCGCATCGAGGAAGTGGAGAAGAAGGGCCAGTCGGCGATCCGCGACGCGGCCACCGGCGAAAAGGTGATCACACCGTTCCCGATGCCGGGCAAGCCGCGCTGAGCCGATGCGGATCCTGATCGCGGACGACTACCAGGACACGGTCCGGCAGCTCCCCTGCTTTCAGCGGCTGCAGGCGCATTCCGTCGATGTACTGACCGCGCCACTGCACGATCGCGCGGCTTTCGTCGAGCGCGCTGCGCCGGCCGAGGCGCTGGTGCTGATCCGCGAACGCACCCACATCGATGCCGCGCTGCTGGCGCAGCTACCGAACCTGCGCCTGATCAGCCAGACCGGCAAGATCGGCGCACACATCGACTTGGCCGCATGCACCACACACGGGATCGCGGTGAGCGAAGGGGCCGGCTCACCGATCGCACCGGCGGAGCTGACCTGGGCGCTGATGATGGCGGCCAGCCGGCGGCTGCCCGCTTATCACGATGCATTGCACGCCGGCCACTGGCAAGCCACCGGCGACGCGCACCTGGGCCGCAGCCTGCACGGCCTGACCCTGGGCGTGTGGAGCTACGGCAAGATCGGTCGCCGCGTGGCCGCGTATGGCCGCGCATTCGGCATGCGCGTGCTGATCTGGGGCGGCGAGAGTTCCTGCACGCAGGCACGCGCGGACGGATTCGAGGTAGCGACAAGCCGCGCGTCACTGTTCGCCGACAGCGACGTACTCAGTTTGCACCGGCGCCTGGTCGCCGCGACCCGGCACCAGATCGTGCTCGACGACCTGCTGCGAATGAAGCCCGACGCGCTGCTGGTCAATACCAGCCGCGCCGAGTTGCTCGCGCCCGGCGCGCTGCTGGCGGCGCTGGACGCCGGGCGTCCGGGACAGGCGGCGCTGGACGTGTTTGAGCACGAACCGGTGCTGGATCCGCAGTACCCGCTACTGCGCCACCCGCGGGTGCTGGCAACGCCGCACCTGGGCTATGTCGAGCAAGCCAGCTACGCACTTTACTTCGGCACGGCCTTCGACAACCTGCTGGCTTTCGCCGCTGGCGCGCCGCAATGCCTGGCCAACCCCGAAGTACTGGCGACGTCATCGGGCTGACCCGCATGTTGCCGGCGCCGGCGGCGCTGTGGCCGATGGCGGCTTTGGCGTGCCCCGGTTGCCGCACGCACGCGTTCCGCGCGGCGTGCGCGCCCGGCTCCTGACGCCATCTTCGTCTGCCGCACTCGCGCATGCGCGAACCCGTCGGCTGGCGATGGCGCCGTGCCGTCGCCCGCTCAGGAACCCGACGGCGGTAGCGCGGGTTCGCTCTTGCCCGGTTGGGTCGTCTTGCCGGACTCGGACTCGGCCGGCGGCTGCTGCTGCGGGGCGGAAGCCGCCGGTGCGGCCGGCTTCCGCGCCGACGCCGGCGCTGCGGCCGGCTTGGCTTTCGGTATGGCCTGCTTGGCCGCAGCGGCCCTGGCCACCGCGCCAGGCTGCTTGAGTTCGGCCAGGGCCTGCGCGATCGGCGCGTCGCCGGGCAGCACGTCGCCGGCGCTATAGCCCTCGGCGCCTTCGTCGTCGCCGTGCAGATGGCCAGGCAGCGTCGCTTCGCTGTAGTCGGCCAGCACCGCCGGCTTGTCGGCATCCTCCTTTTTGCTCTCTTCCGGGCGCAGCAGCACTTCCGGCACGATGCCGCTGGCCTGGATCGACTTGCCGCTGGGCGTGTAGTAGCGCGCCGTGGTCAGCTTGACCGAGTCGCCATTGTCCAGCGGCAGCACGGTCTGCACCGAGCCCTTGCCGAAGGTGCGGCTGCCGACGACGCGCGCGCGCTTGTTGTCGCGCAGCGCACCAGCCAGCACTTCCGAAGCGCTGGCAGATCCGGCGTCGACCAGCGCCACCATCGGCGCGCCGTTGAGCAGGTCGCCGGGAGTGGCGTCGAACTTGGAATCGCTGACCGAGATGCGCCCGCGCGTGGTCACGATGGTGCCCTTGTCGAGCAGGTCGTCGGCCACCTGCACCGCCGCGGTCAACAGGCCACCGGGGTTACTGCGCAGGTCCAGCACCAGCCCACGCAGCTTGCCGCCGGACTGCGCCTGCAACTGCTGCAGCTGCTTGTGGAAGTCGGCGCCGGTATCGGCCTGGAAGGTGCTGATGCGGATATAGCCGTAGCCCGGCTCGAGCATGCGGCTGCGCACGCTGGCGACGCGGATGGTCTGCCGGGTCAGGGTCACGTCGAACGGCTTGTCCATTTTCTCGCGGACGATGGTCAGCACCACCTTGCTGCCCGACTCGCCGCGCAACGGCTCCATCGCCTTGACCGCGCTGATCGGCTTGCCGTCGATGGCGACGATGATGTCGCCCGAGCGCACGCCGGCGCGCGCGGCCGGGGTGTCGTCGATCGGCGAGACCACCTTAAGCGTGTTGTCCGGCAGCTGCAGCAGCTCCACGCCGATGCCGTCGTAGGCGCCGGTGGCCTGTTCGTCGAAGGCCTCGGCGTCCTCCTTGCTGAAATAGGTGCTGTGCGGATCCAGGTCCAGCAATAGGCCGCGGATCGCCGACTGCATGAGTTTCTTGTCGTCGACCGGATCGACGTAGGCTTCCTTCACCGCGTTGTACACCGCCACGTAGCGGCGGATCTCGTCCAGCGGCACGCGCGAGGTGGCCGATTCGGTGGCGTCCGGATCGTCGGCGCTGGCCGCCGGAGCCGGGGGCGTCTGTTCGCCGACGCTCTGCGCCATCGACGGCAGCGGCGCCAGAGCAAGCAACAGGGCAGCGGACAGGACTACGCGCATGAAGCACTCCGATTGGGGGATGACCTGCGCCGTGCACGGCGCAGCTGTCCGGATTATGCGCGAAAGCGGGCTAAATCCGCGTTGAATGCACGGCCGCGGCCGCGCTCAGCGGCGCTGCAGCCACGACGACGGATCCACCGGCTGGCCGTTGCGGCGCAACTCGAAATACAGCGCTGGGCGCCCTTGTCCGCCGGAATTGCCGACCTTGGCCACCGCATCGCCACGCTTGACCCGGTCGCCGGGATCGCGCAGCAACGCATCGTTGTGGGCGTACAGGCTCATGTAGCCGTTGCCGTGGTCCACGATCAGGATCATGCCGTAACCGGTCATCCAGTCGGAGAACACTACCGTGCCGTCGGCCACGGCGGTGATCGTGCTGCCGGCCGGCGCGGCGATCAGCACGCCGTTGCTGGTGCGCCCGTCCGGCAGCTTGCCGCCATAGCGCGCGATCAAATCGCCGGACAGCGGCCAGCCCAGGCCGCCGACCTTCAACGCCGGCGCCGACGCCACCACCTTCGGCGGCACCTTGCTGCCGCCGCGCGACGGATGCTTCGCCGCGGCCTTGGCCTGCGCGGCCTGCTCGGCGGCGGCGCGTTTGGCGGCGGCGCGGCGCTCGGCCTCGGCCCGCGCCGCCGCCGCGCGCAGATTGGCCAGCAGCGTTTCCAGCGCCTTGGCATCCTGGCCCAGCGCCTTCTCGCGTTCGCTGCGATCCTGGTAACGCTCGTCCAGTTCGGACACCAGGCTGGCGCGCTGCGTGCGGTCGCGCTGCAGCGCCGCCGCCTGTTCCTGCTGCTGGCGCTGCGCTGCGCTGAGCTGTTGCCGCTTGGCCGCCACCTCGCGCTGCACCTGCTCCAGCGCCTGCAGCTCATGGGTCAGGGTGGCGATACGCTGCGCGCGCTCGCGCTGCAGATAGCGGTGATAGGCCAGCAGGCGATTGGCATCGGCCACCCGATCCTGCGCCAGCAGCAGCTTCAATGGCGCATTGCTGCCGATCGCATAGGCGGCACGCAGCAGTTGCGCCAGTTCGGCACGCTGCCGTACCAGGCCGCTGCGCAGCGTGTCGCGCTTGCGCTCCAGTTCGGCCAGGGTCTGCTGGTGCTGGCGCAGGGCCTGCTGGGTCTGCGCCAGGCTGCGCCCGGTCGTGGCCACCTTCTCGTCGGCATCGCGCAACTGCCGCGCCGCGTCGCCGCGCTTGCCTTCCAGCTGGTGCCGTTCCTCGGCCACGCTCTTCAGCTCGCCGCGCACCTTCTCCAGGCGCCGCTCGGCCTCGCGCGGGTTCTGCGCCAGCGCCAGCGTCGCGATCAGTAGCAATGCGGTCGCCGCCAGCAGTCGCATCGCAGCGCGCCCACAGGCGGGCAGGCGCCGCCGCACCGTGCTGGGCGACGCGGGACGCAACGAAGCAGAAACGTTTGCGGGCAAGGGCTGGTCCAATGACTTCAGGCAGGTGCGGATTGTAGCGAAGCGTGTTGTGATCGCCGCACGCGTGGTGCCGCGACTGGACTGCATTCTGGAGGTGAGTGATGAAGCGTACGCATTTATCGGTCCTGTTGACGTTGGCCCTGCTCGCTGGCCCCACCCTGGCGGCAGAAGGCATCAGCAAGGTCAATGGCAGCATCACCGCCGAAACCGGCAAGCAGTACGGCGACCTGGAAACCGTGAACGGCGGCATCAAGGTCGAATCCGGCGCCCGTATCGGCAATGTGGAAACCGTCAACGGTGGCCTCAACATCGCCGACAACGCGCAGACCGGAGGCCTGTCCACGGTCAACGGCGGCATCCGCGTGGGCCAGCAGGTGCAGATCGCCGATTCCATCGAGACGGTCAACGGCGGCATCTTCGTCGACCGCGGTAGCCACATCGGCGGCAGCGTGGAAAGCGTCAACGGCAGCATCGGACTGGTCGCCACGCAGCTGCAGGGCGGCATCGAGACGGTCAATGGCGACATCACCGTCGGCCACGACTCGCACCTCGGCGGCGGCATCGAGATGAAGAAGCCGAGCTTCAGCATGTCGTTCAAGCCGGCGCGCAAGCCACGCGTCATCATCGGCCCGCGCGCGGTGATCGATGGCCCGCTGCATTTCGAGCGCGAGGTGACCCTGTACGTGCACCGCAGCGCCAAGACCGGTCCGATCAGCGGCGCCACCGCGCAGCCGTTCGACAGCGACACCGCGCCGGAGAATTGATCCGACCGCGTCGTGCGCAATGCCGGCGGCGCGCGCGCGGGACTTGCCTATAGAATCGGGATTCCTCACACCCCAGGAGCCCCCATGTCCCGCAAGCTCGTGCTGTGCCTGGCTGCTGCTGCCGCGCTGACTGCATGCGAGCGCGAAGGGCCAGCCCCGGCCGCCGATGCCGCGCCGTCCGTGCCCGCTCCTGTTGCAGCCGCGGCCCACAGCTTTTCTCCCGAGATCACCCCGGCCGACTTCGGCGAGCTGGTCAAGACCCTGTCCTCGGACACGTTCGAAGGCCGCGGCCCCGGCACTGCGGGCGAAGAGAAGACGGTTTCCTACATCCGCGACCAGATGCAGCGCATCGGCCTGCAGCCGGGCAACGGCGACAGCTGGTTCCAGGACGTGGCGATGACCGAGACCACGGCCGATCCGAACACCACGCTGAAGCTGGAGCAGAACGGCAAGCCGCGCGAACTGAAATTCGGTACCGACATGGTGATCGGCACCCGCACCGGTCAGACCGAGGTCAGGATCGACGCCAGCGACATGGTGTTCGTCGGCTACGGCGTGGACGCGCCGGAGCAGAAGTGGAACGACTACGCCGACCAGGACTGGAAGGGCAAGACGGTGGTGATGTTCGTCAACGATCCGGGCTTCCATACCGAGGACGGCACGTTGTTTGAAGGCAAGCGCATGACGTACTACGGGCGCTGGACCTACAAGTTCGAGGAAGCGGCGCGCAAGGGCGCGGTGGCCGCATTGATCGTGCACGACACTCCCGGCGCCAGCTACGGCTGGGACGTGGTCAAGAATTCCTGGTCCGGCGCGCAATACGACCTGCCGGCCAAGGACGATCCGGAACCGCGCATCGCCGCGCAGGGCTGGATCACCGCGCAGGCCGCCCAGCAGTTGTTCGCCGATGCCGGGCTGGACCTGGACCAGGCCTACAAAGACGCCAGCAAGCGCGGCTTCACGCCGGTGCCGCTGAAGGCCAAGCTGTCGGTGGATCTGAAGAGCACGATTTCCGAGAAGAAATCGCGCAACGTGGTCGGCGTGCTGCCCGGCGGCAGCCGCGCCGACGAGGCCGTGCTGTACATGGCGCACTGGGATCACCTTGGCAAGCACGAGGGCGAATCCGGCGACAACATCTACAACGGTGCAGTGGACAATGCGACCGGCGTCGCCGGCATCCTCGAGGTCGCCGATGCGTTCGTGCACCAGCAGCCCAAGCCGGAACGGTCGGTGGTGTTCTTGGCGGTGACGCTGGAAGAGTCGGGCCTGCTCGGTTCCAAGTACTACGTCGCCCATCCGACCTTCCCCTTGAACAAGATCGCCGGCGTCATCAACCTCGATGCGATGCCGGTCGCCGGCCGCGCCAAGGACCTGGTGGTCAACGGCTTCGGCAGCTCCGAACTGGAGGACCTGCTCAAGCCGATCGCCGCCGCACAGGGCCGCGTGCTGCATGCAGAGTCTGCGCCGCAGAGTGGCTTCTACTTCCGCTCCGATCACTTCAACTTCGCCAAGGCCGGCGTACCGGCGCTTTATATCGGTGGCGGCGAAGACCTGATCGATGGGGGCCTTGATGCCGGCAAGCGCACCTCTGAGGACTACGGCAAGCACCGCTACCACACGCCCGCCGACCAATACGATCCGGCCACCTGGAAGCTCGATGGAGTGATGGACGACTTGCAGGCCGTCTACGGCGTCGGCAAGGAACTGGCGGCAGGCGATGCGTGGCCGAACTGGTATCAGGACAATCCGTTCAAGGCGGCCCGCGACAGCATGACGGGCGGTGTCAAACCGGCACCAGCCACGCCGGGCAAATGATCGGCTGACGCCTCTCTTCGCGACAGTCGCGACAACGCAACGGCGCTGCGACGCCGTTGTCGTTTCAACCCATTCCGCCGACTTCGACCACCGTCGCTGAGGCCCGACGCTGTTGCTTCCCCTGATGGCACATGAGGCGCATAAAAAACGCCTGGGCGCGCGCGCATCCAGGCGTCTCGTCGAACATCGCGCATCGCGAGCACATGGCCAGCCGCCTTGTTGCGCAGCCGGCCATGCCACTGCATCAAGCGGCCTGCTTGGCGTTCTCCAGGCTGGCCATGTCGATGACGAAGCGATACTTCACGTCGCCCTTGAGCATGCGCTCGTAGGCCTCGTTGATCTGCGCCATCTCGATCGTCTCGATGTCCGATACGATGCCGTGCTTCGCACAGAAGTCGAGCATCTCCTGGGTCTCGCGAATGCCGCCGATCAGCGAGCCGGCCAGCTGGCAGCGCTTCATGATCAGGTTGAACACCGTCGGCGACGGATGCGGCTCGGCCGGCGCGCCGACCAGCGTCATCGTGCCATCGCGCTTGAG
The DNA here is from genome assembly GCF_006838285.1 of Xanthomonas translucens pv. cerealis. Lineage (NCBI taxonomy): Bacteria > Pseudomonadati > Pseudomonadota > Gammaproteobacteria > Lysobacterales > Lysobacteraceae > Xanthomonas > Xanthomonas cerealis. The sequence goes on along the minus strand of NZ_CP038228.1, from coordinate 4,302,827 downwards.
CAGGGCCAGGAATGCGTCCAGGTCATGCGAGGCGGCGACCGTATTGAGGATGAAGTCGAAGCTGTTGGCATGCATGGCCATCTCCTGCGGCAATTTGGACACCACCACTTCGTCAGCGCCCAGACGCAAGGCATCGTCCTTCTTGCCGGCCGAGGTGGTGAACAGCACCACATGCGCGCCCATCGCGTGCGCAATCTTCACCCCCATGTGGCCCAGGCCGCCCAAGCCGACGATACCGACCTTCTTGCCCGGCCCGACCCTCCAATGGTTCAGCGGCGAATAGGTGGTGATGCCGGCGCATAGCAACGGCGCCACCGCCGCGAGGTCCTTTTCGGCGTGGCTGATGCGCAGCACGTAGTTCTGATCGACCACGATATGGTCGGAGTAGCCGCCATAGGTGTTCTCGCCGCCGAACATGGGACCGTTGTAGGTACCGATAAAACCGTTTTCGCAGTACTGCTCTTCGCCGTCGGCGCAGGAGGCGCAATGCCGGCAGCTATCGACCATGCAACCGACACCGGCCAGATCGCCGACCTTGAAGGCATCGACCTGGTCGCCGACCGCAGTGACACGCCCGACGATTTCATGCCCCGGTACGGACGGATACTGGGTGTTGTGCCACTCGTTGCGCGCGGTATGCAGGTCGGAATGGCAGACGCCGCAGTAGAGGATCTCGATGCTGACGTCGTGCGGTCCCGTCGTACGGCGCTCGAACACATAGGGGGTCAGCGGCTGATCGGACGTCAGTGCGGCGTATCCGTTGGCTTGGCTCATGGGAAAGTTCTCTGGTGACGGGAGAAGGGGCTGAAGCGTGGGCAACGCCTATGTCGTCGGCGCCTGCAACACACCTCAAAGCTGGCATGGCAGACGAAAAGTCTAAGCCGACCTGCATTAAAAGCACGCATCGCAGGTGGAACGGAGCGAGCCATACAGGCAGGAGCTATAACCGCGTTGGGAAGCGCGTTTGCACAGCGTTGGTAGATGCCCGGCAAGTGCCCCCTATCTGAACAAGCCGCAACGTTGAAAGACCTGTGGGACCAGACGTTCGAAGACGGTCCGCACAGTGCCATCGATAGGATGTGAGACACCTGGGATGTAGGCAGGTGAGCCGCGCTGATTCCGAGGAGGCTCCAGGAGGCCAGGACAATGCCAGTTCGCCGAATCAAGGCAGAGATGCAGATGAGTCTGCCGATCGCAGATCACTTGCGTGCGGTTGCAAGAAGGACGGCCATGAATGCGTCGCTGCTGGCATCGAGCTACTCGCATTAGCACGATCTGGCAGAGGAGGGTGTTTTTTGGATTTATCGCGCAAAAAAAATCCCCGTCCTTTTGGGACGGGGATTAGGGGTAAAGCCCCTGGCGATGACCTACTCTCGCATGGCTTGAGCCACACTACCATCGGCGCAGCTGCGTTTCACTTCCGAGTTCGGGATGGGATCGGGTGGTTCCACAGCGCTAATTTCACCAGGGAGACGGTTGGAGTGTCGCCTGGTTGTGTCTTCTGACAAGGCACGGAAGTGCGGATTGTCTGGAAGACGGCAACTGGCGCCAGCCTCTCATAGGGTGTGACGTAGCGAGCGTTTGGATAGCTATCGACGTGTGTCGTGCTAAGGGATGCTTGGAAGCACCTTGAGGTTATATGGTCAAGCCGCACGGATCATTAGTATCAGTTAGCTCAATGCATTGCTGCACTTACACACCTGACCTATCAACCACGTAGTCTACATGGTTCCTTAAGGGGGCTTGTGCCCCGGGAAGTCTCATCTTGAGGCGCGCTTCCCGCTTAGATGCTTTCAGCGGTTATCGCTTCCGAACATAGCTACCCGGCAATGCCACTGGCGTGACAACCGGAACACCAGAGGTTCGTCCACTCCGGTCCTCTCGTACTAGGAGCAGCCCCTCTCAAACTTCCAACGCCCATGGCAGATAGGGACCGAACTGTCTCACGACGTTCTGAACCCAGCTCGCGTACCACTTTAAATGGCGAACAGCCATACCCTTGGGACCGACTACAGCCCCAGGATGTGATGAGCCGACATCGAGGTGCCAAACACCGCCGTCGATATGAACTCTTGGGCGGTATCAGCCTGTTATCCCCGGAGTACCTTTTATCCGTTGAGCGATGGCCCTTCCATACAGAACCACCGGATCACTAAGACCTACTTTCGTACCTGCTTGATCCGTCGATCTTGCAGTCAAGCACGCTTATGCCTTTGCACACAGTGCGCGATGTCCGACCGCGCTGAGCGTACCTTCGTGCTCCTCCGTTACTCTTTAGGAGGAGACCGCCCCAGTCAAACTACCCACCATACACGGTCCCCGATCCGGATAACGGACCTAGGTTAGAACGTCAAGCACGACAGGGTGGTATTTCAAGGTTGGCTCCACCACAGCTAGCGCCATGGTTTCGTAGCCTCCCACCTATCCTACACAGACGAACTCAACGTTCAGTGTAAAGCTATAGTAAAGGTTCACGGGGTCTTTCCGTCTTGCCACGGGAACGCTGCATCTTCACAGCGATTTCAATTTCACTGAGTCTCGGGTGGAGACAGCGCCGCTGTCGTTACGCCATTCGTGCAGGTCGGAACTTACCCGACAAGGAATTTCGCTACCTTAGGACCGTTATAGTTACGGCCGCCGTTTACTGGGGCTTCGATCAAGAGCTTCGCCTTGCGGCTGACCCCATCAATTAACCTTCCAGCACCGGGCAGGCGTCACACCCTATACGTCCACTTTCGTGTTTGCAGAGTGCTGTGTTTTTGATAAACAGTCGCAGCGGCCTGGTTTCTGCGACCCTCTTCAGCTATAGCTCGCATGAGCCACCAAAAAGGGTGCACCTTCTCCCGAAGTTACGGTGCCATGTTGCCTAGTTCCTTCACCCGAGTTCTCTCAAGCGCCTGAGAATTCTCATCCTACCCACCTGTGTCGGTTTACGGTACGGTCTGCGTAAGCTGAAGCTTAGGAGCTTTTCCTGGAAGCGTGGTATCAGTGACTTCGTCTAAAAGACTCGTCTCGGTGCTCGGTCTTAAAGGATCCCGGATTTGCCAAAGATCCAAACCTACCGCCTTTCCCCGGGACAACCAACGCCCGGTACACCTAACCTTCTCCGTCCCTCCATCGCACTTACGCGAGGTGCAGGAATATTAACCTGCTTCCCATCGACTACGGCTTTCGCCCTCGCCTTAGGGGCCGACTCACCCTGCGCCGATTAACGTTGCGCAAGGAAACCTTGGGCTTTCGGCGTGCGGGTTTTTCACCCGCATTATCGTTACTCATGTCAGCATTCGCACTTCCGATACCTCCAGCGGACTTCTCAATCCACCTTCAACGGCTTACGGAACGCTCCTCTACCGCGCATCGCTTATCGCGATGCACCCCAAGCTTCGGTTCACTGCTTAGCCCCGTTAAATCTTCCGCGCAGACCGACTCGACCAGTGAGCTATTACGCTTTCTTTAAAGGGTGGCTGCTTCTAAGCCAACCTCCTGGCTGTCTGTGCCTTTCCACATCGTTTTCCACTTAGCAGTGAATTTGGGACCTTAGCTGTGGGTCTGGGTTGTTTCCCTTTTCACGACGGACGTTAGCACCCGCCGTGTGTCTCCCGGATAGTACGTACTGGTATTCGGAGTTTGCAATGGTTTGGTAAGTCGCGATGACCCCCTAGCCATAACAGTGCTCTACCCCCAGCAGTATTCGTCCGAGGCGCTACCTAAATAGCTTTCGAGGAGAACCAGCTATCTCCGGGTTCGATTAGCTTTTCACTCCTAATCACACCTCATCCCCTACCTTTGCAACGGGAGTGGGTTCGGGCCTCCAGTCAGTGTTACCTGACCTTCACCCTGGGCATGACTAGATCACCCGGTTTCGGGTCTACTGCCCGCGACTATGCGCCCTTATCAGACTCGGTTTCCCTTCGCCTCCCCTATACGGTTAAGCTTGCCACGAACAGTAAGTCGCTGACCCATTATACAAAAGGTACGCAGTCACTCTTGCGAGCTCCTACTGCTTGTACGCACACGGTTTCAGGATCTATTTCACTCCCCTCTCCGGGGTTCTTTTCGCCTTTCCCTCACGGTACTGGTTCACTATCGGTCGGTCAGGAGTATTTAGCCTTGGAGGATGGTCCCCCCATATTCAGACAGGGTTTCACGTGCCCCGCCCTACTCGTCTTCACTGGAATGGCCCTTTTAAATACAGGGCTATCACCTTCTATGGCCAACCTTTCCAGGTTGTTTTTCTAGAACCATACCAGCTTAAGGGCTAGTCCCCGTTCGCTCGTCACTACTTAGGGAATCTCGGTTGATTTCTTTTCCTCCGGTTACTTAGATATTTCAGTTCACCGGGTTCGCTTCCAGCAGCTATGTATTCACTGCAGGATACTGCCGAAGCAGTGGGTTTCCCCATTCGGACATTGCCGGATCAAAGCTTGTTGCCAGCTCCCCGACACTTTTCGCAGGCTGCCACGTCCTTCATCGCCTCTGACCGCCAAGGCATCCACCGTGTGCGCTTATTCGCTTGACCATATAACCTCAAGTTGCCTCAAGGTCATGCTGAGTCCGGGGGTACAAAACCCGGACGCGAACTATAACGACTCAATTTCTAGGGACTCGAAGTCCCCGCCTTAGCCACAACGACACGTCAAGATAGTTTGATCTCAAACGCTCGCTACGTCACAAATTTTAAAAGAACATACTCCAGCCTCACTGCTGGCGCATCTTAAATTCTTAGTGTGCTTCTTACATTCAGAGTGGTGGGTCTGGGAGGACTCGAACCACCGACCTCACCCTTATCAGGGGTGCGCTCTAACCACCTGAGCTACAGACCCAAAGTCTTTGCTCTCGCAGGTCCCTTAGACTGTCCGCACACGCAGGTACGGGCGTTTGCAGAGGGATCTGCAATCTGGTGGAGCCAGTCGGGATCGAACCGACGACCCCCTGCTTGCAAAGCAGGTGCTCTCCCAGCTGAGCTATGGCCCCGAAATCGGGGTGCTCCGCCCTGTGGCGGAACTCTCTGAATGCAGGTTACTTGTGAGGACGCCTGTAGGCGTAGTTGTCATGCTCAAAAGGAGGTGATCCAGCCGCACCTTCCGATACGGCTACCTTGTTACGACTTCACCCCAGTCATCGGCCACACCGTGGCAAGCGCCCTCCCGAAGGTTAAGCTACCTGCTTCTGGTGCAACAAACTCCCATGGTGTGACGGGCGGTGTGTACAAGGCCCGGGAACGTATTCACCGCAGCAATGCTGATCTGCGATTACTAGCGATTCCGACTTCATGGAGTCGAGTTGCAGACTCCAATCCGGACTGAGATGAGGTTTCTGGGATTGGCTTACTCTCGCGAGCTTGCAGCCCTCTGTCCTCACCATTGTAGTACGTGTGTAGCCCTGGTCGTAAGGGCCATGATGACTTGACGTCATCCCCACCTTCCTCCGGTTTGTCACCGGCGGTCTCCTTAGAGTTCCCACCATTACGTGCTGGCAACTAAGGACAAGGGTTGCGCTCGTTGCGGGACTTAACCCAACATCTCACGACACGAGCTGACGACAGCCATGCAGCACCTGTCTCACGGTTCCCGAAGGCACCAATCCATCTCTGGAAAGTTCCGTGGATGTCAAGACCAGGTAAGGTTCTTCGCGTTGCATCGAATTAAACCACATACTCCACCGCTTGTGCGGGCCCCCGTCAATTCCTTTGAGTTTCAGTCTTGCGACCGTACTCCCCAGGCGGCGAACTTAACGCGTTAGCTTCGATACTGCGTGCCAAGTTGCACCCAACATCCAGTTCGCATCGTTTAGGGCGTGGACTACCAGGGTATCTAATCCTGTTTGCTCCCCACGCTTTCGTGCCTCAGTGTCAGTGTTGGTCCAGATGGCCGCCTTCGCCACAGATGTTCCTCCCGATCTCTACGCATTTCACTGCTACACCGGGAATTCCGCCATCCTCTACCACACTCTAGTTGCCCAGTATCCACTGCAATTCCCAGGTTGAGCCCAGGGCTTTCACAACGGACTTAAACAACCACCTACGCACGCTTTACGCCCAGTAATTCCGAGTAACGCTTGCACCCTTCGTATTACCGCGGCTGCTGGCACGAAGTTAGCCGGTGCTTATTCTTTGGGTACCGTCAGAACAATCGGGTATTAACCGACTGCTTTTCTTTCCCAACAAAAGGGCTTTACAACCCGAAGGCCTTCTTCACCCACGCGGCATGGCTGGATCAGGCTTGCGCCCATTGTCCAATATTCCCCACTGCTGCCTCCCGTAGGAGTCTGGACCGTGTCTCAGTTCCAGTGTGGCTGATCATCCTCTCAGACCAGCTACGGATCGTCGCCTTGGTGGGCCTTTACCCCGCCAACTAGCTAATCCGACATCGGCTCATCTATCCGCGCGAAGCCCGAAGGTCCTCCGCTTTCACCCTAAGGTCGTATGCGGTATTAGCGTAAGTTTCCCTACGTTATCCCCCACGAAAAGGTAGATTCCGATGTATTCCTCACCCGTCCGCCACTCGCCACCCATGGTATTGCTACCACTGTGCTGCCGTTCGACTTGCATGTGTTAGGCCTGCCGCCAGCGTTCACTCTGAGCCAGGATCAAACTCTTCACTTAAAATTACAGACCCGAAGGCCAATACTTTGATATGCAGAGTTCAAACCAAGCTTACGTATCGCTTGCTTAGCAATTGATTTGTTGCTCTTGATTCGAACGTCTGCAAGATGGACATACTTCCACCTGCAGGCGCCCTCACAAGTTACCTGCGCACACTGTCAAAGAACTTGGGGGCCGGCCTCAGCGCCTTTCCCGTTCCGCCGCGACGTTTCCGTCGTAGCGAGCCGCCCATTATAGCGGGCTTTTTCTTGCCGTCAACACCTCGTTTCGGAGGGCTTGACGCCGATTCAACTCAAACCCCGAAGGCTTTTCGCTGAACCGAGCCGCACATCATAACGGCTTTTTTGTTGCCGTCAATACCTTTTTGATGAGGTTTTTGACGGCCCCGCCGCGTCGCTGCTGCGTTGCCGCAAGGCGTTGCGTCGGGTGGAGGGAAAGTATGGCCCCAAACCCGTCGCTTGGGAAGGGGGTGTGAAAGATTTTTTCACTGCACCGTCTCAGGACGCGCCGATGCGATGCACACAAAGACGCAGTTCGCAGCCCAGGCTCTACTACTTAAGGCTGTCACCGCGATGGCGGCGCTCAGCCGCCATCGCGCTCAGGCCAAGACCAGGCGCACGCGTGCGAAGGTCCGCTTGCCGACCTGCAGCACGCCTTCGAATCCGGGCACGAAGCTGTGCTGCGGGTCTTCCACCACCTCGCCCTCCACGCGTACCGCGCGCTCCTTGAGCTTGCGGCTGGCTTCGGAGTTGCTGGCGGTCAGCCCCGCGGCGGTCAACAGCGCGGTGATGCGCAGGCCTTCCGCCGGCACCACCACGTCCTGCAGCGGCAATGCGCTGGTGTCGCCCTGCCCGGTCACCACCGCATGCCAGCCGACGATGGCCCGCTCGGCCGCCGCCGCATCGTGGAAGCGCGTGGTCAGCTCGCGGGCCAGGCGCAGCTTCACTTCGCGCGGGTGCAATGCGCCGGCCTGTACCTGCCGCTTCAGTTCCCGCGCTTCGCTCAGGCTTATATTGAAGGACAGCAGCTCGATCCAGCGCCACATCAGCTCGTCGCCGATCTTCATGGTCTTGGTGACGATGTCGATCGCCGGCTCGCTGATGCCGATGTAGTTGCCCAGCGACTTGGACATCTTGTTGACCCCGTCCAGGCCCTCCAGCAACGGCATGGTCAGCACGATCTGCGCCGGCTGCCCGTAATGCTCCTGCAGGCCACGCCCCATCAGCAGGTTGAATTTCTGGTCGGTGCCGCCGAGCTCGACATCGGCCTTCAAGGCCACCGAATCGTAGCCCTGCACCAGCGGATACAGGAATTCATGGATGGCGATGGACTGTTGCGCGGCATAGCGCTTGGCGAAGTCGTCGCGCTCGAGCATGCGCGCCACCGTGTGCTGCCCGGCCAGGCGGATCATGTCGGCCGCGCTCATCTGTCCGAACCATTCGGAATTGAAGCGCACTTCGGTGCGCTCGCGGTCCAGCACCTTGAACACCTGCTCCTCATAAGTGCGCGCGTTGGCGAGCACGTCCTCGCGAGTCAGCGGCTTGCGGGTAACGTTCTTGCCGGTGGGGTCGCCGATCATGCCGGTGAAGTCGCCGATCAGGAAAATCGCCTGATGGCCCAGCTGTTGGAACTGACGCATCTTGTTCAGCAACACGGTGTGGCCGATGTGCAGATCGGGCGCGGTCGGATCGAAACCGGCCTTGACCCGCAGCGGGCGGCCCGCGTGCAGCCGCGCTTCCAGTTCCTCGCGCTTGAGGATTTCGTCGGCACCGCGGCCGATCAGGGCAAGAGACTCTTCAATCGTGGACAAAACGGAACTCCGACGGGTTGCCGCCAGGCAACATGAATGGCGTTAAATGCGAGTTAACCGCGCGTCCGGCGAAAACCTGAGCCGGTTCAATGGTTTGACGCGCTGTAGATCGATGTTTATGGTAGCCGAGTTTTGAGCTCGCGCTTCGAGCTCACGAGGAAGCTTTGATGCAGAACAGCGAAACCGAACAGGAACGCGCGCGCAAGCAGCGCTTCCAGCAACGTCTCCATGTACTTCACGACACCGCACTGCATCGTCAGCTGAGCCAACATCTCCCCGCCGGGCGCTGGACGCGCCGCCACTGGATCCACGCCAGCCTGTTCGCCACCATCGGCGCGCTGGTGTCCACGATCGTGCCCGGCTTCTCCAATGCGATCGACGCGCCGCTGCAGACCACGCACGCGACCCTGGCGCTGCCATTGCCGCCGATCTCGCTGGCCCAGCAGCAGGGCGTGGCCGGCGACAGCTGGCAGGTGGTGCGGATCCAGCCTGGGCAGACGCTGGGCGCGGTGTTCGAACAGCTCGACATCCCGGCCACGGTGATGCACCAGGTACTGGATCACCCCGGCACGCGTGAGGCGCTGACCAAGCTGCGCCCCGGCGCCGAGATCGGCTTCGACCTGCCGGTGGCCGGCAGCCTGCGCGGGATCCGCTTCGACCGCGACGCCACCCATCGCGTGGAACTGTCGCTGCTCGGCGACAATATCCGCGAGAAGGTGACCGAGCGCGAAACCAGCACCCGCACCGCGGTCATCAGCGGCGAAATCACCAGCTCGCTGTACGTGGCCGCGCGCAAGGCCGGACTGTCGCCGGCGGCGATCGCGACGATGACCGACGATATCTTCAAGTACGACATCGACTTCGACAAGGATCTTCAGCCGGGCGACCGTTTCAGCGTGGTGATGGACGAGACCTGGCGCGAAGGCGAGCGGATCGACACCAGCAAGATCCTGGCAGCGACCTTCACCACCAGCGGCAAGACCTACAGCGGCTTCCGCTTCGAGCGCGACGGCAAGCCGGCCGAGTACTTCGACGTCAGCGGGCGGCCGCTGAAGAAGAGCTTCATCCGCATGCCGGTGTCCTACAGCCGGATCAGCTCGACCTTCGGCGCGCGCAAGCATCCGGTGCTGGGCACCATGCGCATGCACAAGGGCATCGACTACGCGGCGCCGTCGGGCACGCCGATCATGGCCGCCGGCGATGCGCGGGTGCAGTTCGTCGGCACCCAGCACGGCTACGGCAACGTGGTGATCCTGGACCACGGCAAGGGCTACAGCACGCTATACGGGCACATGTCGCGCTTCGGCGCAATCAAGCCCGGCCAGCGCATCAACCAGGGCACGGTGATCGGCTTCGTCGGCATGACCGGCATGGCCACCGGCCCACACCTGCACTACGAATTCCGCGTGGACGGCGTGCAGCGCAATCCGGCGTCGGTGACGATGCCGCCGCCGACGCCGCTGGCCGGTGCGGAGTTGGTCGCGTTCCGTGCGCAGACCTCGCCGGCGCTTGCACGCATCCAGCGCGTGGAAAAGCTGATCTACGCCGACGCCATGCCGGCGCAGGACGGCCCACCGGCAAAGAAGAAAAAGGCGGTCGCCTCGGTTAGGCCGGCGCACTCCAGCGACGCCGGCTGAGCCGCGCGTCGATTCCGCGATGGCGGCGTGGATTGACGCGCTGCCATCCCTCGCCCACGCTGCGCTGCCGACCGCCGCCTGGTGCCCCGCAATGCCCGATCCGACCGCACTCGACGACGCATCCGTGTTCCTGGGCCTGATGTCCGGCACCAGCGCCGATGGCATCGACGCTGCGCTGGTGCGTTTCGATCGCGCCGGGCAGGCGCAGCTGCGCCTGGGCCGCACCTATGCCTGGGCGCCGCGCCAACGCAAAGCGCTGATCGCACTGGGCGAAGGCGGTGAGATCGATTCGCTGGACACGCTGGGCCGGCTCGATGCGCAAGTGGCGATCGCCTTCGCCGACGCGGCGCTGCAATTGCTCGAGGAAGCCGGCGTCGCGCCTGCGGCAGTGCGCGCGATCGGCTCGCACGGTCAGACCGTGCGCCACCGGCCGCTGGCCGACCCCGCCTTCACCTGGCAACTGGGCGACGGCAATCGCATCGCCGAGCTGACCGGGATCGCCACGGTGTGCGACTTCCGCCGCCGCGACGTCGCCGCAGGCGGCCATGGCGCGCCGCTGATGCCGGCCTTCCATGCGGCGATGCTCGGCGCGGCGCACGAGGACCGCGCGGTGCTGAACCTGGGCGGGATCGGCAACCTGACCTTGCTGCCGGCGCACGGCGACGTGCGCGGATTTGACACCGGCCCGGCCAACGCGCTGCTCGATGCCTGGTGCCAGCGCCATCTGGGCCAGCCCTACGATGCCGGCGGCGCCTTCGCCGCCAGCGGCCAGGTTGACGACGGCCTGCTGCGGCGCTTGCTGGCCGACCCCTGGTTCGCGCTGACCCCACCCAAGAGTACCGGCCGCGAGCAGTTCCACCTACGCTGGGTGGATGCGCTGCTGGAGCCGGCCGCGCATCCGGCCGCGGCGGTACAGGCAACCTTGCTGGAGCTGACCGCGGCCACCGTGGCCGACGCGCTGCTGGCGCAGCAGCCGGCGACACGGCAACTGATGGTGTGCGGCGGCGGCGTGCACAACCCGCTGTTGCTGGCGCGGCTGCAGGCGCGGCTGCCGGGCGTGCAGGTGCTGTCCACGCAGTCGCTGGGCCTGGATCCGGACTACGTGGAAGCGATGGGCTTCGCCTGGCTGGCGCGACAAACCCTGGCCGGATTGCCCGGCAACCTGCCTTCGGTCAGCGGCGCGCGCGGGCCGCGCATCCTGGGCGCGATCCACCTGGCCTGACGGCGGCGGCACCGATCAGCGCCATGGGCGCCGATGCGCGGCTCAGAAGCCGGCGCCGGCCGGCAGTTCGCGCAACGCGGCGATCGCCTCGGACAAGGCATCCACTTCCGGATTCTCGAAGCCGCTGCGCACCTCGTGCGCGCTGGCGAACAGGCCCTGCTCGATCAGGTTGAGCACGGTCTGGTGCTGGGTCCAGCCGCGCGCAACGGCGATGCGGCGAATCCGATCGACCAGGATCGGGTCGATGTCGCGCAGCAGCAGATCAGTCATACGGACTCCCGAACGGACGGCGGCGCACCCCATGCGCCGCCGAGCATCATCCGCAAGTCCGGGCGGGCTTTCAATCCGCCTGCGGCGCGGCGGGCGCCGATTGTTCGCGGATCCGCGGCCACAGCCAGGCCAGCAGCAGCATGGTCGGGATCACCGTGAACGCGCTGAGCACGAAGAAGGTGCTGTAGGAGGTGGCCTCGACGATGTAGCCGGAGGCGCCGCCGACGAACTTGCCGGGCAGATTGGCCAGCGACACCAGCAGCGCGTACTGGGTGGCGGTGAAGTTGCGGTCGGTGAGCGACGACATGAACGCGACCAGCACCGTGCCGGCGAAGCCCTGGAACAGGTTGTCGGCGCTGAGCGCGGCGTAGAACGACCACAGCTGCCCGGGATGGTGGGCCATCAGCAGGAACGCCAGGTTGGACAGCGCCACGCCCAGCGCGGCGACGAACAGCATGCGCCGGAAGCCGAACGCCGCCACCGCCAGGCCGCCAGCGAAGGCGCCGGCGATGCCCATCCACACCCCGAACAGCTTGGAGACGGTGGCGATGTCGGCCTTGCTGAAACCCGAATCCAGGTAGAACGGCCCGGACATCACCCCGATCACTTGGTCGGGGAACTTGAACAGGCCCACGAACAGCAGCAGCCCCAGGCCCAGCGCCAGGCCGTTGCTGCTGAAGAAGCTGGAGATCGGCTGCCAGAACGCGCCGACCACATCGATCTTGCGCACCACCGTGGCCACCGGCACCTCCGGTTCGCGGCACAGCAAGGTGGTGGCGATCGGCAGCAGCATCAGCCCGGCCATGACCAGATAGGCCAGGGTCCAGTTGCCGAACTGGGCCAGGTACAGCGCGCCGGCGCCGGACAGGATCAGTCCGATGCGGTAGCCGAAGGTGTAGGTCGCGGCGAGCGCAGCCTGCGCCGAAGCCGGGGCGATCTCAATCCGGTACGCATCGACCACCGAATCCTGGGTGGCGCCGGCGAAGGAGGCGATCAGCACCCACAGCACCAGGCCGCCGATGCTCAGCTCCGGGCGCATCAGCGCCAGCGCCGCCAGGCCGATCGTGACCCCCAGCTGCGACACCAGCAGCCACGAGCGGCGCCGGCCCAGGAACGCGACCAGCGGGAACGGATAGCGGTCCAGCAGTGGCGCCCACAGGAACTTGAGCAGGTAGAAGAAGCTGGCCAGGCTGATCAGGCCGATGCTGCCCAGGTCCAGGCCGACATCGCGCAGGCGCGTGGACAGGGTCTGCGAGGCGATCAGCAGGAACGGCAGGCCGCTGCCGAACCCGAGCAGCGCCATGGTCGCCGCCGACGGCGTGGCGAAGGCGCGCCTGATCCCGGCCCAGCCCTTGTAGGACGCCGGCGCGGACGCGGTTCCGCTCATTCGCGGTAGTCCACCACGAACGGCGCATGGTCGGAGAAGCGCTGCGCGGTGTAGATCGCGCAGCCCTGCAGGCGCTCGCGCAGCGACGGCGTGACGAACTGGTAGTCGATACGCCAACCCACGTCGTTGGCGCGCGCAGCGCCGCGGTTGCTCCACCAGGTGTAGTCCTGACCATCTGGGTGCAGCGCGCGGTACGCGTCGACCCAGCCGCGGCCGCTGACCGGGTCGGTGTCTTCGGCGCAGTCGGCGCACAGGCCGTTGAGCCAGTCGCGCTCGGCCGGCAGGCAGCCGGAATTCTTCTGGTTGGACTTCCAGTTCTTGATGTCCAGCGCCGAGCGCACGATGTTCCAGTCGCCGCACAGCACGTAGTCGCGGCCGCTGGCGAGCCATTCGGCCAGGATCGGCCGCAGCCAATCCATGACCTGGAACTTGTAGCCCTGGCGCAGTTCGCCGGACGAGCCGGAGGGGATGTAGAACGAGACCACGCTGAGGTTGCCGAAGCGCGCTTCCAGGTAGCGGCCCTCCTCGTCGAACTCGGGCCAGCCCAGCGCGGTGCGCACCTCGTCGGGCTCGCGCTTGCTGTAGATGGCCACGCCGCTGTAGCCCTTCTTGGTGCTGGCATCGCGGAACCAGACTCGATACCCCTGCGGCAGGAACGCCGGCCCGGCCAGCTGATGTTCCTGCGCCTTGGTTTCCTGCACGCACAGCACGTCGGCGTGCTGGCTGGAGAACCACTCGAAGAAGCCCTTGGTGGCGGCAGAACGCAGGCCGTTGGCGTTGAAACTGATGATGCGCATGGAGAGCCGGGAATGGGGAAAAGGGAAGGGGCAATCGGCAAAGCGTACCCCAGCAAGGCCGCGAAGACGGAACAACCGGCTATGCTTTTGACCATTGCTTATTCCCTATTGCCTACTCCCAGACCCCAATGACCAACTACCGGCAACGTTTCCTGCAATTGGCCCTGGATGCGCAGGCGCTGCGCTTCGGCGAGTTCACGCTGAAGTCCGGGCGCATCAGTCCCTATTTCTTCAATGCCGGGCGCTTCGATTCCGGGAGCACGGTGGCGCGCCTGGCGGCGTGCTACGCCGATGCGGCCGACGCCGCCGGGCTCGACTTCGACCTGCTGTTCGGCCCGGCCTACAAGGGCATCCCGCTGGCGACTGCGCTGGCCTGCGAGTACGCGCAGCGCGACCGCAACCTGCCGCTGGCATTCAACCGCAAGGAAGCCAAGACCCATGGCGAAGGCGGCAGCCTGATCGGCGCGCCGCTGGCCGGGCACCGGGTGCTGATCGTGGACGATGTGATCACCGCCGGCACCGCGATCCGCGAGGCGCTGGCGATCATCCGCGAGGCCGGCGGCATCCCGGCGGCGATCCTGGTCGCGCTGGACCGCCAGGAGATCGCCGGCGAGCACGACCGGCGCTCGGCGGCGCAGGCGGTGGCGGCGGAGGCCGGCGTCCCTGTGGTGTCGGTCGCGCACCTGGGCGATCTGCTTGCATTCATCGATGGAAACGCGGACCTTGTCGGCTTCCGCGAACCGCTGCTGGCCTATCGGGCACGCTACGGCTGCGATCCGTCAGGCTGACAGCAGGGGGCTGCCATGATGCCGATCCAACGACCACGGGCCCGGGCCGCGTTGCCGGTCCTGCTCGCACTGATTGCGCTGCCGGCCGCAGCGCAGCAGGCGTCATCCAAGAAACTGTACTGCTGGAACCAGAGCGGGCAGCGCATGTGCAGCGATGCGCTGCCGCCGGAAGCGGTGAACCAGGCGCGCGACGAATTCAATGCCAGGAGCGGGATGCGCAGCGGCGCGGTCGGCCGCGCGCTGAATGCCGAGGAGCGCGCCGCGGCCGCCGCCGATGCCGCGCAGCAGCGCGCCGATCAGGCGGCGCTGGAGACGCGCAAACGCACCGACCAGGCGATGCTGCTGTCGTTCCAGACCGAAGAGGAACTGCGCCGGGTGTTCTCCGAGCGTATCGGCATTGTCGACAACAACATCAACACCGCGCGCTACAACGTCAACAGCCTGCGCGAGAGCCTGGTCGGCCTGCTCGCCAGCGGCGGCGCGCGCGAGCTGGCCGGGCAGAAGGTGACCGGCAAGATCGTCGAGGACGTGCAGCAGCGGCATCGCGCGCTGCTGTGGCAGCTGCGCATGCAGAAGAACTTCGAGCAGCAGCGGCTCGGCCTGAACCAGGAAATCGACGACGCCCTGCAACGCTATCGTGCGGCGAAGCGGCCGGAAACCGGGACGGCGCCGGCTGCGTCGACGAGCAGCGGTTGAGCGCAGCGCGCGGCCAGCGACGGTAACCAGGTCGCCGCGGCAGGCAAGTCGTGACTGAAAGTCCCCCCCCCACAGTGCACCCAGCGAGTACGCCGCGCGTCCCTTGTGGGAGCGACTTCAACCGCGACGAGCGCAGCCCGCAATCGTTGCGCTCTCGGCAACTCTGTCGCGGGCTGACGCCCCTCCTCCAGCACGCCGCGTGCCGGCGGCGCTACGTCACCTCGCCCGGCGCGGCCGGGCGCATACGGCGCGCGCCTCAGAATCCCGCCGCCAGCGACGGCGACAGGGCCTGCAGCTGGCTGCGGAACAGGTCCTTGATCCGCTCCAGCGCGGCACTGGTGTCGGCCTCGAAGCGCAGCACCAGCACCGGCGTGGTGTTGGACGCGCGCAGCAGGCCCCAGCCATCGGCGAAGTCGGCGCGCAGGCCATCGATGGTGAGCAGGCGTGCGCCGGCGAACGCCGAATCTTCCTGCTGCGCGGCGGCGACCAACTGCGCGACCAGCGCAGGCGCGTCCTGGCCGTCGGCCAGCGGCAGCTTGATCTCCGGCGTGGACACGCTGTCGGGCAACTCGGCCAATACTTCGGACGGACTCTCCTGGCGCTGCGCCAGGATCTCCAGCAGCCGCGCCGCCGCGTACAGGCCGTCGTCGAAGCCGTACCAGCGTTCCTTGAAGAAGAAGTGGCCGCTCATCTCGCCGGCCAGCTCGGCATCGGTCTCGCGCATCTTCGCCTTGATCAGCGAATGCCCGGTCTTCCACACCATCGGGCTGCCGCCGTTGCGCAGCACGTAGTCCGACAGCTTGCCGGTGCACTTGACGTCGTAGATTACCAGCGCGCCGGGATTGCGCTGCAGCACATCGGCGGCGAACAACATCAGCAAGCGATCTGGGTAGATCACCGCGCCTTCCTTGGTGACCACGCCGAGCCGGTCGGCATCGCCGTCGAAGGCGATGCCCAGGTCGGCGTCGAAACGCTTCACGGTCTGGATCAGGTCTTGCAGGTTGTGCGGTTCGCTGGGATCTGGGTGGTGGTTGGGGAAGGTGCCGTCGACATCGCAGTACAGCGGGATGACTTCCGCGCCGATCGCCTCCAGCAGCCGCGGCGCCAGTTCGCCGCCGACGCCGTTGCCGGCATCGGCCACCACCTTGAGCGGGCGGTCCAGTTGCACGTCGTCGGCGATGCGCTGGATGTAGTCGTTGCCGACGTCGCGCTGCTCCAGCCGCCCCGGTTCGGCGGCACTCGGCAGGCGGCCTTCGTTGATGCGTGCGTACAGGTCGGCGATCGCCGCGCCGGACAGCGTCTCGCCGCCGACCACGATCTTGAAGCCGTTGTAATCCGGCGGGTTGTGGCTGCCGGTGACCACCACGCAACTGCCGGCGCGCAGGTGGAAGCTGGCGAAGTACACGACCGGGGTCGGCGCCAGGCCGATATCGGTGACGTGGCAGCCGGCGCGGCGCAGGCCTTCGATCAGCGCCGCCGACAGTTCCGGGCCGGACAGGCGGCCGTCGCGGCCGACCACCACGTCGTTCAGCCCCTGCTCCTGCATCACCGCGCCGATCGCCTGGCCGATCAGTGTGGCAACCTGCGGGCTGAGGTCGCGGCCGACCACGCCGCGGATGTCGTAGGCACGGAAGATGGCGGCCGGCACCGTCTGCGCCGGCGCCGTCCTGGACGGCGCGGACTCGCCCTCGCCCTCGCCCTCGGGCGACAGCGGCGGCGGCGGCGGCGGTTCCTGGTGTTGCAGGCTCTGCCGCAGGGTGGGTTCGTGCTCGGTACCGGCGGCGGCGGCCTTGGCGCGACGCGGTCGCGGCAGGCGGCCGCGCGCGGCCAGCAACACTGCCAGGGCCAGGACGCCGAGCAGGCCGGCAAGGATCAGGCACGGCAGCGCGTCCAGGCCGAGCGGACCGACATCGGCATCGGGCAACGCCGCGACCACGCGCAGCCCGGACGTGCCGATCGGGCGCGACAACGCATCGCCATGGTCGGCCAGGCCGGTATCGCCGGCGCCGATCACGTCGTAGCCGCCCTGGCGCAGCGCCAGGTAGCCGCTGGCCGGGACCGCGGCCTGCGCCACCGGCGCGGTCAGCACGCGCAGCGGCAAGCGCAGGTAGGCCACGCCGACGCCGGTGTCCAGGGTCACCGGCGCCGCCAGTCCCAGCCGCGGCCCGCCGCCGTCGCGCACCACCGCGCTGGCGACCGCGTTGGTCAGCAATGCCTTTTCCAGCAGCGCCAGGCGCCCGTAGCCGAAGCCGCCCACATCGGCATAGCCGGCATCGAGGTCGCCGGGCAGCACCTGCGCGTCTTCCGCCTCCTTCCAGCCCTCGCGCAACGCCTGCACGGCCGTCGCCGCGTCGCCGCGCGCCAATGCGGCCTGCACCGCGGGCTGCTGCAACTGCGCAGCCAAGCGCCTGGCGGCAGCGGCCAGCGCCTGCGAGGTCTGCGCCACCGCCGCGTCGCGCGCCTGCTCCAGCGCGGTGGCGCTATCTGCGTGGCGCCATTGCTGCGCGCCGCTCCAGCCGAACCACGCGGCCAGCATCACCAGCAGCAGCGCCAGCAGCGGCACCGCCTTGCGCAAACCTTCCGGCGCAGGCCGCCGTTGTGTTGCCTCGCTCATGCACACGATCCCCTGTCAGCGCACTCCGGTATGGCCGAATCCACCCGTTCCCCTGGTGCTGTCGGCGAAAGTATCCACCACCTGCAGGGCAACGCGCACGACCGGCATCACCACCAGCTGCGCGATGCGGTCGCCAGGGGCGATGGTGAACGTCTCGCGGCCGCGGTTCCAGACGCTGATCAGCAGCGGCCCCTGGTAGTCGGCGTCGATCAGGCCGGTGCCGTTGCCGAGCACGATGCCGTGGCGATGGCCCAGCCCGGAACGCGGCAGCACCACCGCGCACAGCTGCGGATCGGCGATGTAGATGGACAGCCCGCTGGGAATCAGCGCGGTGTCGCCCGGCGCCAGGGTCAGCGGCGCCTCGGTGGCCGCGCGCAGATCCAGTCCGGCGCTGGCTTCGGTGGCATAGTCCGGCAACGGCCAGCTGTCGCCGAAGCGCGGGTCGAGCAGTTTGACCTGCAGCGGGTATGGGGTCGGGATAGTCATGCGTGCAGTCGCTCCGCGATCAGGGCCAGCAATTGTTCGGCCAGTTGCGCCTTGGACACGGCCGGGAAGCTCCGTGCGCCCTCCGGCCAATAAGCGGTGGCGGCATTTTGGTCGCTCTCGAAGCCGTTGCCGGCCACCCCCACCTGGTTGGCGATGATCAGGTCCAGGTGCTTGTCGGTGAGTTTGCCACGCGCGTAGCGCTCGATGTCGTGGGTCTCGGCGGCGAAGCCGACCACCAACTTCAGCGCCTGGGTCTGGGCGGCGACCTCGGACAGGATGTCCGGAGTGCGCACCAGCTCCAGGGTCAGCAGCGCGCCGCTCTTCTTGATCTTCTGCGCGGCGACCTGCCTTGGCGTGTAGTCAGCGACCGCAGCGGTGCCGATGTAGATGTCGGCCGGCAACGCGCTCAGCACCGCTTCGCGCATCTGCGCCGCCGAGCGCACGTCGATGCGCTGCACGCCGTCGGGCGTGGGCAGGTGCACCGGGCCACTGACCAGCACCACCGCCGCGCCTTGCCGCGCGGCCGCGGCGGCCAGCGCGTAGCCCATCTTGCCGCTGCTACGGTTGCCGAGATAACGCACCGGATCCAGGTCCTCGTAGGTCGGGCCGGCGCTGATCAGCAGGCGCAGGCCGCTGAGCGCGCCGGCCGCGGTGGCGGCGGCGAGCGGTGCCGGCGCCGCGGCCGCCGCGGACGTGGCCGCGGCGCGGCCGCCGGCCAGCGCGGCGACGATCTGCTCCGGCTCGGCCAGGCGCCCGGGACCGGACTCGCCTTCGGCCAGCGGGCCGTCGTTCGGCCCGACCACGCTGGCGCCGCGCTGGCGCAGCGTGGCGACATTGGCCTGGGTGGCGGGGTGCAGCCACATGCGGTGGTTCATCGCCGGGCACACGGTCAGCGGCGCGGTGGTGGCCAGGCACAGCGTGCTGACCAGGTCGTCGGCCAGGCCATGGGCGAGGCGCGCCAGCAGGTCGGCGGTGGCCGGCGCGACCACCACGCGGTCGGCCCAGCGCGCCAGCTCCAGATGCCCCATCGCCTGCTCGGCGGCGCTGTCCCACAGGCTGGTGCGGGTCGGGTGCGCGGACAGCGCCTGGAAGCTCAGCGGCGTGACGAACTGCTGCGCGCCGGCGGTCATCGCCACCTGCACCTCGGCGCCGGCCTCGCGTAGCCGCCGCACCAGCTCCAGCGCTTTGTAGGCGGCGATGCCGCCGCCCACGCACAACAGCACACGCCGCCCCTGCAGGGGCCCCTCGAAAGTACCGGTCACGTCGGGAATGTCCTACCCATGCAAGAACGATTAGCTTACCCGATGGCCCTTTGCGGCCCTGATACCGTTGCGCCATATCGCCCGCCAATCTGGCGATATGCACATATCCAAATGGCCCCGCGACGAACGCCCCCGGGAAAAGCTGCTGGCACGCGGCGCCCAGGCCCTCTCCGACGCCGAACTGCTGGCGATCTTCCTGGGTTCCGGTTTGCCCGGCAGCGACGCGGTACGCACCTCGCGCGACCTGCTGCAGCGGCACGGCCCGCTGCGCACGCTGCTCGACCGCCCACCCCGCGACCTGGTCCGCCTGCCCGGACTCGGCCTGGCACGGGCCTGCAGACTATCGGCCGCGCTGGAGCTGGGCCAGCGCCATCTGGCCGCCGAACTGGAACGCGGCACGACCCTGAACGACCCGAGCGCGGCCGGCCGCTACTTCGCGCAGCGATTGCGGGCGCGGCCGCACGAGGTGTTCGCGGTGCTGTTCCTGGACACGAAGCACCGCTCGCTGGCGTTCGAGGAGCTGTTCCAGGGCACCCTGGACGGCGCCGAGGTCTATCCGCGCGAAGTGCTGCGGCGCGCTCTGGCGCACAACGCGGCGGCGGTGATCATCGGCCACAACCACCCGTCCGGGAACCCGGAGCCCTCCTCCGCCGACCGCGCCGTCACCCATCGCCTGAAACAGGCATTGGGGCTGGTGGATATCCGCTTGCTCGACCATTTCATCGTCGGCGACGGCGTGCCGGTGTCGATGGCCGCACGCGGCTGGGCCTGAACCGCGGGTCGCGGGCCAGGCACCATGCAAGCGCCTGGCGTGTGCGCGGATCGCGAATGCCCGCTCCCGGATCCCGCCACCGTCGGACGGCCTGAGGTCGGGCTGAACCCGGCACGGGCCGGGAGGCGGCGGGTCGGGTAAAATCGCTGGTTCCGCGCTTCAAGCAGATGATCACGTGAAATCCCAACTCCGCGCCCTGATCGGTCAAGGCATCGAAGCCTTGCGCGCCAACGGCACCCTGCCGGCCGACACGTTGCCGCAGGACTTCGTGGTCGAGCGGCCCAAGACCCGCGAGCACGGCGACTTCGCCACCAACGCGGCGATGCTGCTGGCCAAGGCCACGCGCGGCAATCCGCGCGCGCTGGCGCAGCAACTGGTGGCCGCGCTGCCGGCCAGCGACGAGGTGACCCGGGTCGAGATCGCCGGCCCCGGCTTCATCAACTTCCACCTCAGCCCCAGCGCCTACCAGCGCGAAGTGCTGGCGGTGCTCAAGCAGGGCGAGGATTACGGCCGCAGCCTGGTCGGCAATGGCCGCACCGTGGGCGTGGAATACGTCTCGGCCAACCCGACCGGCCCGCTGCACGTGGGCCACGGACGCGCCGCGGCGATCGGCGACTGCCTGGCGCGGTTGCTCGAGGCCAATGGCTGGAACGCCAAGCGCGAGTTCTACTACAACGACGGCGGCGGCCAGATCGACAACCTGGCGCGCTCGGTGCAGGCGCGCGCGCTGGGCAAGACCCCCGACAGCCCCGACTGGCCGGAAGAAGGCTACCGCGGCGACTACATCCAGGATGTGGCCACCGCCTACCTGGCCGGCGACTCGGTGGACCTGGAAGGCAATCTGGTCACCGGCTGCAAGGATCCGAACGATTTGGAGGCGATCCGCCGCTTCGCCGTGGCCTACCTGCGCAACGAGCAGAACCACGACCTGGCCGCGTTCGGCGTGGACTTCGACATCTACTTCCTGGAAAGCTCGCTGTACCGCGACGGCAAGGTCGAGGAAGCGGTGCAGAAGCTGGTCGCGTCCGGCCACACCTACGAGGAAGGCGGCGCGCTGTGGTTGAAATCGACCGATTTCGGCGACGACAAGGACCGCGTGATGCGCAAGTCCGACGGCAGCTACACCTATTTCGTGCCGGACGTGGCCTATCACCTGAGCAAGTGGCAACGTGGCTACCTGCGCGCGATCACCGAACTGGGCGCCGACCACCACGGCTCGCTGGCGCGGGTGCGCGCCGGCCTGCAGGCGATGGACCTGGGCATCCCCAAGGGCTGGCCCGAGTACGTGCTGCATCAGATGGTCACGGTGATGCGCGGCGGCGAGGAAGTGAAGCTGTCCAAGCGCGCCGGCAGCTACCTGACCCTGCGCGATCTGATCGAGGAAGCCGGCCGCGACGCCACGCGCTGGTTCCTGATCGCGCGCAAGCCCGATTCGCAGCTGACCTTCGACATCGACCTGGCGCGCCAGCAGAGCAACGACAATCCGGTGTTCTACGTGCAATACGCGCATGCCCGCGTGTGCAGCCTGCTGCGCCAGGCGCAGGAGAAGAAGCGGGACTACGACCAGGCCGACGGGCTGAGCCAGCTGAACCGGCTGAACGATGCGACCTCGCTGGAACTGATGCTGGAACTCTCGCGCTACCCGGAAGTGGTGGAGAATGCGGGACACCTGCTGGAACCGCACCTGATCGCGCAATACCTGCGCGAACTGGCGACCGCGTTCCACACCTGGTACCACGGCACCCCGGTGCTGGTGGACGATGCGAGCGAGCGCAACGCCAAGTTGACCCTGGCCGTGGCGGCGCAGCAAGTGCTGGCGAACGGCTTGAACCTCCTGGGCGTTTCCGCCCCGGAAAAAATGTGAGTGGAGAAGCAGTAGATGGCAGCAAGACGCGGTAAGACCCAAGCGCGACGCAACAGCGGCAACGGCACACCCGGATGGGTGTGGCTGATCGCCGGCGTGGCGATCGCAGCGGTGGTGTTCCTGGCAGTACCCGGCCTGTTCAAGAAGGACGGCGACGGCTTCCTGCGCGTGGGCGGCCCGCGCGCCAACCCCGACGCGCAGCCGGCGCCGGTGGCCGATGCCGATGTGGACGCGGCGCCGGAACTGCCCAAGCCGGCGACGGCGGCGGCCGGCAGCACCAAGCCCGACGCCAAGGGTGCCAAGAAGGATGCACAGACCCAGTACGACTTCTACACCTTGCTGCCCGGCAAGGAAGTGCAGATGTCCGACGCCGAACTGGCCGCCAGCGCGCGCGCCGAGACCGCCCGCCAGGCGCGCGCGCCGCAGCCGACGGCAGCTACCCCGGCGGCCGCCACCGCTCCGGCAACGACGGCGGCGCTGTCCAATCCGACGCCCATAGCGGAAACGGCCGCAACCAGCGCGCCCGCCAACACAGCCGCCATCGCGACCAGGCCGGCGGCGGCGGCCACGCCTGCCGCAGCCACGGCCGCAGCGGTAGCGGCGGACAACGCCCGCTACATCCTGCAGGCCGGTTCGTTCGGCGCCTCCGGCGATGCCGAATCGACCAAGGCCAAGCTGGCGATGCTGGGCCTGTCGGCGCGCGTGGAATCGGCGCAGATCAGCGGCAAGACCGTGTACCGCGTGCGCATGGGCCCGTATGGCACCGCCAGCGAACTGGCCGCGGCCAAGCAGAAACTGACCGGCAGCGGCCTGCCGGCGATCGCGATCAAGGCGCAGTGAGGCTGGGAATCGGGAATGGGGAAAAGCGGCGTCTCCTGCATTCCCTGCGACCGGCCTCCTGCATAGGACAGTCGTTGAATTGCCTCGCCAGTCGCGCGAGTACGCTGATGGGAACCTAGCTGCAGTGACCTGTAGCAGGGGGAGCACGTCGACGCCTGCTTTCGCTGTTCCTAATTGCCGATTCCCCACTCCCTATTCCCGGCTTCTAGCCACCTGGAAGCCGGCGAAGGACTGCGTCACCGGCATGATTTCCAGCCGATTGATGTTCAGATGCGGCGGCAGCGTGGCGACCCAGAAAATCTGCTCGGCGATGTCCTCGGCGGTCATCGGCTGCGCGCCGTGGTATAGCGTGTCCGACGCGCCCTGGTCGCCGTGGGTGCGGACCAGGGTGAACTCGGTTTCGGCCATGCCCGGCTCGATCGCGGTCACGCGCACGCCGGTGCCGTGCAGGTCCGCGCGCAGGCCCAGCGAGAACTGGCTGACGAAGGCCTTGGTGCCGCCGTAGGCATTGCCGCCCGGATACGGGTACAGCGCGGCCACCGAACTGATGTTGACGATCGCGCCGCGGCGCTGGATCAGCGTAGGCAGCAGGCGATGGGTCAGGGTCACCAGCGCGGTGATGTTGGTGTCGATCATCGTGCGCCAGTCGTCCAGCGACGCAGCCTGCGCCGGGGCGGTGCCCTGCGCCAGGCCGGCGTTGTTGACCAGCAGGTCGATGCCGCGGAACGCGTCCGGCAGCGCGGCCAGCAGCGCATCGAGCGCGGCTTCGTCGCGGATGTCGAACGCCGCCACGTACACGCGCTCGGCGCCGAACTCGGCCAGCAGCGGCTGCAGCCGCTCGGCGCGGCGGCCGGTGGCGATCACGCGCCAGCCGGCATTGACGAAGCGGCGCACGGCGGCGGCACCGAAACCGGAGGTAGCGCCGGTGATCAGGGCGGTCTGGGTCATTGAGAGGCCGGGAATGGGGAGTGGGGAATCGGGAATGGTAAAAGCAAACAGGCGAAGCCTGGGTGCTGGTGCCTCAACCGCCGCTTGTCGGCATGGATACGTGGCCGACGAGCCGGCGTAGAACGCCAGATGGGTGATTGCTTCGGCTAGTTCATCGCGGCTCAGGCCGTTGTCCAGCGCGCAGCTCAGGTGGAACGGCAGCTGCTGCGGCCGGTACAGCGCCACCAGCGCCGCGACCGTGACCAGGCTGCGCTCACGCGGCGACAGCGCAGGACGCTGCCACAGGTCGGCGAACAGCACCTCGTCGGTCAGCTGCGCGAATTTTGGCGCGATATCGCCGAACAAGGCCGCATCAGACTGGGATAGGTCGGACATTCGCGTCTCGCGATGGAGATTGACTGCGCCCAGCCTAGCCACCGAAGATGTTCCTGAAAATCAGGAAATTCAGCACCCAATTTTCGATAAAACAGGATCGATAGCGTGCGTCGCGTCACCTTCGACCTCGATGCGCTGCGCAGCTTCGTCGCCGGCATCGAGCTGGGCAGCTTCGCCAAGGCGGCAGATCGGCAGGGGCGTTCCACGTCCGCGATCAGCGCGCAGCGGAAGAAGCTGGAAGACCAGGCCGGCCAGGCACTGCTGCGCCGCAGTGGCCGTTAGCTGGCGCTGACCGAGGCGGGCGAGGTACTGCTGGCCTACGCACGCGGCCTGCTCGACCTCAACGCCGCCGCCGCCGCGCTGCACGAACCCGCCCTGCAGGGCTGGGTACGGCTCGGGCTGCAGGAGGATTTCGGCGAGCACATGTTGCCTGACGTGCTCGGGCGCTTCGCCCGCGCGCATCCCAAGGTGCGCATCGAAGCGCGCATCGCGCGCCATCAGGCATTGTTGGCGCGGATCGAAACCGACCAGCTGGACCTGGCGCTGGTCTGGGAAGCGGGAACCGCGACGGCGCATCGCCAGCCCCAGGCCGCCTGGCCGATGCGCTGGATCGCCGCGGCCGATGCGCCGCCGCCGGAGCCGGCCGGCTGGAACGGTGAGACGCCCTTGCCGCTGGTGATGCTGGACGCGCCGTGCCTGCTGCGCACGGCGGCGACCACGGCGCTGGACCGGGCCGGTATTCCGTGGCGCATCGCCTTCACCAGCGCGGGTCTGGGCCGCGGTCCGCGCCGGCCTGGGGCTGACTTTGCGCACGCCGGCCGGCGTTCCTGAGCGCTTGCACTATTGCCGCCAGGAGCCGGCGGCCTGCCGACGCTGCCGGCGCTGGGCTTGAACCTGCATCGTGCCGACGCAGAGCCGGCACCGGCAGTGGCGCGGCTGGCGGAGATCCTGCAGCAGCGCCTGCACGAAGCGCGCGTGGCCTACACCGATCCGGAGTAAAGCCGTGGCGTGGAGAACCGCGCACATCCGGCAATCGCCGCGCCGATGCGCTCCGGCAGTGGCGGCCTAGGCAGTCACCGGCACATCGGCGGACGTGCGCCGCAAGCGCTCGCGCAGCTGCAGGAACGGCCGTTCCACCGCGTAGTGCAGCAGCGCGGCGGCCAGCAGCGCCATCGCCGCATAGACCGAGAAGGCGAGCAGCCCACGTCCTTCGAGCGCGGCGCCGAACCAGCTCTGGGTGAGATGGAACACGGCCTTGTGGGTGAGGTACAAGCTGTGCGAGATCGCCGCCAACCACCCAGCTCCAGGCAGCGCACGCCGGCCGATCCAGCTGCGCGTGGAGGCACCGGCAATCACCAGCAACGCCAGCCCCAGCGACAACAGCGGCCAGCCGACCGCGTTGCCGAGCAGGCCGGTGCGCTCACGGAACAGCCACAGCGCCAGCGCGCACACCGCCAACCCGGCCAGCAGCAGCGCATTCGCATGCGCCTGCAGCCACTGCCAGCGCTGCGGCCGGTACACTTTGAGCACAGCCAGCACCACGCCGGCGAGCAGGCCGTCGAGCCGGTTCCAGGTCGGGTAGTAGATATCCTCGATGAACCAGTTGCGTTGCAGCCCGTCGCCGATGCGCTCGAGCGCGCTGTCGTGCAGCCAGGTCGCCGTGCGCAACGCGATCCCGGCCAGTACCACCGTGCTGCACAGCGCGACGAAGCGCGGCGCCGACGGCCGCCGCAGCGACAGCGCCGCCAGCAGCGGGAACACCAGGTAGAAATGCTCCTCCACGCACAGCGACCAGGCATGCGAGAACGCCGGCTGGCTGGCGTAGTCGATGCCCAGGTTCAAGCTGAAGCTGGCGAACATCCACCACGGCGCGATGCCCGGCGCTTCGCGGAAACCGGGCCAGGCCAGGTACAGCGCCAACACCACGACGAAGGCCGGCAGAATGCGCAACGCACGGCGCAGGTAGAAATCGCCAAAACGCAGCGGCTCGCCACGCGCCAGCGGCGCCAGCACCTGGCTGCCGATCAGCAAACCGCTGAGCACGAAGAACAGATCCACGCCCATCCAGCCGTAGCGCGACAGCCAGGCCCAGTCCTGCCCCAGGCCGCCGACCACGAACGAATGGAACAGCATGACCAAGACAATCGCCAATGCACGCAACAGGTCCAGTCCAGGGTAGCGCATGCAGCCGGCATCCTTTCACGGCGAGGAACGTGGCCGCCATTCTAGGCAGCGCAGCTCGGCCGCTCAATGCGCGCTGGATCCGTTCACCTCTGCGTGCCGCATCGCGCGACGACCACGCTGCAAGGCGGCGATGCGGGCTAGCGTCCTCCCGCTCCCAGGGCCTGCGGCGACACCGAGGGATCGGGTTCACCACGCCCGAGCCGCGGCAACACGCCCCAGCGTTCCAGCCACGCCACGGCCGTCGCCACGCCCTCCTCGGCACGGATGCGCGCGCCCAGGTGCGCCGCGGCCTGCACCATCGCCGGTTGCGCCGCCTGGTCGAGCGCGGCGGCCAGGGTCTGCGCCTGCAGGCCGGCGCGGACCAGCGCCGGCGGCGCCACGCCCTGCCGCTCCAGGCAGTGCGCCCAGAACGGCTGGTCGCCGTAGAACGGCACCACCACCGATGGCACGCCCGCCGCGGCCGCAGCGCCGGTGGTGCCGGCGCCGCCGTGATGCACGATCGCGGCCATGCGCGGGAACAGCCAGGCGTGCGGCGCCTGGCGCAGATGGAAGATCTGCGCGTCGGCGTGCGCATGCGCGGCGTCAAGCGCGCCCCAGCCGCTGGCCAGCACCGCGCGCCGGCCGCTGCGCCGCACCGCCTCGACCAGCGTCGCGGCGAATGCCTGGGGGTCGGGGCTGACCATGCTGCCGAAGCCGATGTAGACCGGCGCCGGACCGGCGTCGAGAAACGCCTGCAACGCCGCGGGCGGCTGCCACTGCGGTTCCTTCAGCATCCAATAGCCGCAGATCTGCACCGACTCGGGCCAGTCGGACGGACGCGGCAGCACGTGGGGGCTGAACCCATACAGCACCCGCACCCGCGCCGAATCGCGATGAAAATAAGGCCCGTACCAAGGATAAGGACGCAACCCGAGCTGTGCGCGCACGCACTGATTGATCGCCGGCTGCATCACCCACCACGCCCCCAGGCGCAGCAGCTGATAGGCGGCCATGCTCAGCGGCCCCGGCACGCTGCGCCCGGCCAGCGGCATCGGCGGCAAGTGCCGCGATGCGGTCAAGGGCTGCAACTGCGCGAACACCACCGGAATCGCGCAGGCCTCGCCCAGTGCCGCTGCGAGCAGGCTGGCATTGCCAACGCCGATCAACAGGTCCGCCCCCGTGCACGCCAATTGCCCTTGCGCCACCCAGTCCCTGGCCCAGAACGCCATGTGCTCGCGAAAAATCCTTGCCATCGCCCGCAACTGCAATCCCAGTTCGGCGATACCGCGATCGTTTTCGAGCAACGCCTGGAAGTCGCCGCTGAGCGCGAAGAAGCTCAGCCCGGCAGCGCGGATCTGCTCGGCGAAGTTGGCGCTGGTGACGATGCGGACCGCATGGCCTCGCTGCTGCAGTTCGCATCCCAGCGCCAGCATCGGCTGGATGTCGCCACGCGTGCCAATCGTGAAGATCGCCACTGTCGCGCCGCGCGCCGACGCTGCATGCTGTTGCTCAGACATCGGCCAGCACCTCCGTGGCCGGCAGCGGCTGCGCCAATCGCGATGCGGCCGCGGACGCGCGCGGTGCGCACTGGTGCGGACGCAGACGCGCATCCACGATCCGCGCGATCTGCGCCGCTGGCGCCGACTGCAGCATCGACTGGTGGTCGCTGTCGATCGGGTGCACGTCCAGTCCGGCCACGAAATCGCGCCAGGCATCGGGGCGATGATCCAGCAGCGGCGACAGGTCCAGAGCCGGCTTGATCGCCGCATCGAAGAACAGCAAGTCAACGTCCACACGCTGCGGCTGGTAGTCGCTGGCCAGTGCCAGCTGGTGCTCGACCAAAGCGGCAATGCGCTCCAGCAACTGCGGATCGTCCTGCAGCAACTGTTGCACCAGCGGCAGCGACAGCAAGCCGTAGTGTTCGCACAGCAACATCGACAGATCGGCCATGCACGCGGGAGCCGGCTGGCCGGGCTGCAGCCGCAGGCCGAGGAACGCCAAGGCGGCGCGCACCCTGGCCGCATCGTCGCCCAGCGCGGCGATGCGCGCGGCATACGGATAGGCGTCGAGGATGGACAGCAATTCCACCTCGTGGCCACCGGCCCGCAGTTCGGCGGCCATCGCATGCACGATCAAACCGCCCAGCGACCAGCCCAGCAACCGGTATGGCCCCTGCGGCTGCACGCAGCGGATCCGCCGCAGGTAATCGGCCGCGATCGTCTCGATGCTGTCCGGCAACGCCGCGCCGCTGCGCAAGGCCGGCGACTGCAGGGCGTACACCGGGCAGTCTGGGTCGAGCTGGCCGAGCAGGCCGAGATACGACCAGCCCAGCCCAACCACCGGATGGATACAGAACAGCGGCCGGTTGCCGTGATCGCCCCGGCGAAGCCGCAGCAACGGCGCGAGCGGATCGTTCTGCGACTCCTCGGCGTTTTCCATCAACGTGGCCAGGCCGGCCACGGTCGATGCATCGAACAAGCTACCCAGCGGCAGTTCGATCCCGAAATGACTGGGAAACCGCGCCAGCAGTTCGGCAGCGGTCAACGAGTCGCCGCCCAGTTCGAAGAAGTTGTCGTGCACGCCGATCCGCTCCACCCCCAGCAAGCGCTGCCACAGCGCGACCAGGCGCTCCTCCAGCGCAGTGCGCGGAGCCACGTAGCGCGGAACCTCCGCTCTGCCCGGGACCGGCAGCGCCTTGCGGTCGAGCTTGCCGTTGGGGGTCAGCGGCAGCGCCGGCAACGCCATGCACACGGTCGGCAGCATGTACTCGGGCAAACGCGCCCGCAGTTGCTGGCGCAGCGTATCAAGCGTCGGCAGCGTCGCGTCGCCGGCCGCCACCAGATAGGCCACCAGTTGCATCGCGCCATCGCCGTCGCCAGCGCGGTGGCCGACCACCGCCGCCGCAGCGATTGCCGGATGCCGCAGCAGCGCGGCTTCCACTTCGCCCGGTTCGACCCGGTGCCCGCGGATCTTCAACTGTGCGTCGGCGCGGCCGAGGAATTCCAGCACGCCGTCCTCGCGCCAGCGCGCCAGATCGCCGGTGCGGTACATGCGCCCGCCATCAGCGACGAACGGATCTGGCAGGAAGGACGCATCGTTGAGCTGCTGCCGCTTCCTGTAGCCCTTGGCCACGCCGGCACCGCCGATGTAGAGCTCGCCGCTGGCGCCGGTAGGGACCGGCTGCTGCTGGCCGTCGAGCACATAGACGCGCGTATTGCGCAGCGGTCGGCCGATCGGAACCGATGCCGTCTCTGCCGGGGTCAGGCGCATCAGCGTGGACCACACCGTGGTTTCGGTAGGGCCGTACAGGTGGGTCAGCCGCGCGCTACGCTGCAGCAGCCGGGTCGCCAGCGCGCCGCTGAGCGTTTCGCCGCCGACCAGGGCGTGCACCTGCTGCAACGGCAGATCCTCGTTGGCCAGCAGGATGCGCCACAGCGAAGGCGTGGCCTGCATCAGGCTGATGCGCTCGCGCGCGATCAACCGCGACAGGCCGTGCGGATCGTGCAGCAAACCATCGCCGGCCACGACCACGCTGGCGCCGCAGATCAGCGGCAGATACAGCTCCAGCGCGGCGATATCGAAACTGATCGTGGTCAGCGCCAGCACCCGGTCGCTGGCCTGCAACTGCAGTTCCTCCTGCATGGCGAACAGGAAGCTGGCCAGATTGCGGTGGCTGACCTCCACCCCCTTGGGCGTTCCGGTGGAACCGGAGGTGTAGAGCAGATAGGCGATGCCATCGGCCGTGGCGCGCGGCGCGGACAACGGGTCCAGGTCGGTCCCTGCCTGCGGATCGAGCCACACGATGCCGCCCAACGCATGCTGCTCCCACTGCGCCGGTTCGCACACCAGCGCGATCGCGCCGGAGTCGTTCAGCATCGTCGCATTGCGCTCCGCCGGACCCCGCGGATCCAGCGGCAAATACGTGGCGCCGCTCCACATCACCGCCAGCAGCACCACCAGCAACTGCGCGCTGCGCGGCAACGCCACCGCGATCACGTCGCCCGGCGACACCCCCTCCCCGACCCACTGCGCCGCCAGCTGCGCACTGCGCTGCTGCAGGCTGCGGTAGTCCAGCACCTGGCTAGCGCAACGCACCGCGATCGCATCGGGCGTGGCGGCTGCCTGCTGCGCGAACCAGTGCGGCAGGCTGCTCGGCTCGGGCAGCGCGGCGTCGGTGCGGTTCCAGTCGTAGAGCAGGCGTGCGCGCTCCTGCGCACCCAGCATGTCCACCTGCCCCAACGCCTGGGTTGGATCGTCCAGAACGGAATCGACCAGTTGCAACAGGCGCCGGCGGTGTTCGTCCAGTTCCTCGCGGGTGTACAGCCCAGGATTGGCATCGAAATCGAAGCGCACGTCGGCACCGTCGCCGCGTTCGTAGAAGAAGATGGTCAGATCCTCGAACGAGCCGTTGGACAGATTGTGCGGAATCGCCTTGACTCCGCCGAAATCCAGCGCGTAGTCGAACGCCTCGATGTTCACCGCCAGCCATGCCAGCTGCTGGTCGTTGCGGACCAGGCCCAGGTCGCGACGCAGATCTTCGTAGCGATATTGCTGATGCCGCAGCGCCGACCTGACCACTGACGCCACCTGCGCGAACAGGCTGTGGAACGGCGCCTGCGGCGCCATTGCCAGGCGGATCGGCACCGCATTGGCGAGCATGCACGGCGTGCTGCGGTACTGGCGGTTGACCCGCCCGGTCACCGGCATGCCGAAGATCATATCCTCCGCGCCGGTATTGCGATGGTAGAACGCGGCGACCAACGCGATCAGCAACTGCGGCAGCGTGACGCCGTACAGTGCGCCGAGTTCGCGCAGACGCGCGATCTTCGCACTGGACAGGTGGCCCGTACTGCGCAGAAAGCCGCAGTGCGACGCGCCGGGACGGCGCGTCAGTCTCACCGCCGGCGGAGGGTTGGCCAACTGCTGCGCCCAGTAGTCGCGATCGCGAAGGAAACGTTCGGACTTGCGGTACGACGCTTCCAGCTCGACCAGCGCGGCCAGGGTACCCACCGTGCTCGCCGGAGGCTCGACGCCCGCGGCATAGGCGCTGTAGAGCTCGGCCAGTCGCTGCACGACCATCCCGCCGCTGTAGCCGTCCATCACCAGATGGTGCCCGTATTGCACCCATAGATAGTGGTCTTCGCCCAGCCGGAACAGCACGCACCTCCACAGCGGATCGCGCGCGATGTCCCACTGCCGCTCAATCACCTGCGCGATCCAGCACTCGGCCGCCTGCCGTGGCGCCGGGCCGCCACTCAAATCGAGATACGGAAAATCGCCGAGGTATTCGGCCTCCACCCGCTGTCGCGGTAAGCCGTTCTCTTCGACGATGCGCATCCGGATAGTCTCGAATTCGCACACCAGCTGCCTCGATGCGCGCAGGATCAGTTGCGGCTGGATCGGACCGAACAGTTCCAGCGCCTCGGACAAATTCAGCGAAGCCTTCGGATTGATTTTATGTATAACCCATAGTCCGCGCTGGGCGACGGTCAAAGGCAGGGAACCGCAGGAGAGCTGATTCATGGCATGCTCCTTATTGGACTCGCTCGCAAGGCGTTGCCATCGACGCCGGAATCGACGTCGAGAAAGCACCACATACAAGGAGCCGGATTGAGATCGAGTTAATATGATCCCCGGTCCGGAAACCGGAAAAATCCGGGGAAACGCCCAAATACCACCCCCACTTCAACCAGCGGCAGGATGACAACGGATCATTGCCCTGATCGAGAAAGTACAAGCACGCAACACCGACAGCCAAATAAAAAGGCAGTCAATATTTAGATTCCATGTAGAGAGTTTCCATTTACGCTTGCGCACTGTCCACCGACATCCTTTGGAGCAAATCACAGTCCCATGTCCGCTACCGTAGACACACCGATAAAACAGTGATTCGAACCACTCTCGCCTTCGATCTGTATCAGCCGTGGCGTCTATGCGCACGCAGACCGCGCAGATGTGGAATGCCATAAGCCGCTATGCGCGGCCAAGGCAGCACCGTCACCACGCTTCAACCTGCATGGTCATCGCGACGCATGGCCGGGCAAACACGCAGCGACATCCTTGTCAGGCGATGCCCCCAGCACAGAGGCATGCACGCAGCGCTGCTTGTTTAGAATGGCGACGCCGCCGGATAGCACCGACATGCAGCGTCGACGAGCGCAGGTGCGCTGCCGCAATCGCCAGCCGTAGCAGCCGCGGTGTACCGGCCGCCCACGGTGCGGGCCGGCGGCGCGCGCTGGCGGCTAGCGCATGTCGGGTCGATCAGCCCAGCGGCTCGTCCGACAGATAGGTGTAGCCGGTCAGCCCCGCTTCCAGCGCCGCCGACAAGGCCTGCGCCTGCGCCGCCGGCAACTGCGCGGCGGCCACGCGCTCGGCATAGGCCGCGCGCAGGTCGGCCAGTGCATAGCCCACGTAGTCCAGCATCACGTCGGTGGTGTCGCCGCGGCGCTGCTGGGCGATGCGGTAGCCGTCGCCATCGGTGCTGACCTCGATCGCATCGGTGTCGCCGAACAGGTTGTGGATGTCGCCGAGGATCTCCTGGTAGGCGCCGACCAGGAAAAAGCCGAGCCGGTAGCTCTCGCCCGGGTGCAGTTCGTGCAGCGGCAGCGAGCTGTCCAGGCTCTCGTTCTCGACGTAAGTCTTGACCATGCCGTCGGAGTCGCAGGTCATGTCGCAGATCACACCGCGCCGCGCCGGCGCCTCGTTCAGGCGCTCGATCGGCACGATCGGGAACACCTGGTCGATCGCCCATACGTCGGGAATCGATTCGAACACGCTGAAGTTGACGAAATACTTGTCCA
Source organism: Xanthomonas translucens pv. cerealis (assembly GCF_006838285.1). Lineage (NCBI taxonomy): Bacteria > Pseudomonadati > Pseudomonadota > Gammaproteobacteria > Lysobacterales > Lysobacteraceae > Xanthomonas > Xanthomonas cerealis. Next base: position 4,269,492 of record NZ_CP038228.1, on the reverse strand, counting down.
CCAACCGCTCGTTGAGTTCGTCCAGCACCGGGCGGTGGCTCTTTTCCTCGTGGCTCAGGCGCGCGCGCACGCCGTGCGCAATGGCGTAGAACAGGTCGTCGATGCGTGCGCGCTGCGGCAGGTCGATCTGGCCCAGTGCGTAGCTGGACAGGCCTTCGGCATGGAAATGCTGCGCTTCCTGGAACAGCTCCACCGCCGGGCGCACGTCCAGCTCGTCGTGGATCTCGCGCAGGTGGCGGATCGCCGTCGGCTCGTCGGCATGCGCGTCGGGGACGCGCCCTTCCGGTGCCTGCTCCACTTCCGAGACGTTAGCGATCAGCACCGCATGGTGCGCGGTCATCGCGCGGCCGCACTCGGTGAGGATCCGCGGCGGCGGCAGGCCGTGTTCCTCGCAGGCGTTGGCCAGCGGCTGCACGATGTTGCTGGCGTAGGAATGCAGGCCGTAGTTGATGGAGCAATAGCTGCGCGAACGGGTGCCTTCGTAATCGATGCCCAGGCCGCCGCCGACGTCGACGTGGCTAATCCTGGAGCCCAGCTTGGACAGCTCCACGAAATAGCGCGTGGCCTCGCGCATGCCGTTGGCGATGTCGCGCACGTTGGAGATCTGCGAGCCCATGTGGAAGTGCAGCAGGTTCAGCGCGTCGGCGTACTCGGTGTCGCGCAGCGCCTTCCACAGGTCCAGTACCTGCCGCGGCGACAGCCCGAACTTGGCCTTGTCGCCGCCGCTGTTCTGCCACTTGCCCGCGCCCAGCGAGGCCAGGCGCATGCGCACGCCCAGGCCCGGCTTGACGTCCAGCGCGCGCGCTTCCTCCAGCACCAGCTTCAGCTCCGACGGCTTCTCGATGACGATGAAGGTCTGCAAGCCCAGTTTGCGCCCGATCAGCGCCAGGCGGATGTATTCGCGGTCCTTGTAGCCGTTGCAGACGATCAGCCCGCCCGGCCGCGACAGCGCCAGCACCGCCATCAATTCCGGCTTGCTGCCCGCTTCCAGGCCGAAACCCTCGCCGTGGTGGCTGGCCAGGGTGCCGGCCACGCCGCGGTGCTGGTTGACCTTGATCGGGTACACCGCGGTGTAGCCGCCGGCGTAGTCCCAGTCGGCCTGGGCCTGGGCGAAGGCCGACTGCAGCTTGCCCAGGCGCTCGCCCAGGATGTCCGGAAAGCGCACCAGCATCGGCAGCTTGGCGCCGGCCGCGCGCGCGGCATCCACCACCTCGGGCAACGCGATCGCCACGCCGTCGGCGCCTTGCGGGCGCACCACCATCCGGCCGGCCGCATCCACGTCGAAATACCCATCGGCCCAATGCGGGATCGAATAGGTCTTGCGGGCCTGGTCGAGGGACCAATCGCTCATCGTGGCGGCTCGGCGGAGAAAAGGGGCGTGGATTGTAACGCCTGCTACGCGTGGGCTCCGTTACAATTCGCGCCGACCTGACGCGCCTGCCTTAGTGGGAGCTGGGTGGGTCTGGGTTCGGGTGCCGTGTCGTGTGGTCTGACTGCACGAGGCGGCGCTACACACTCATCCGGCGATGGATTCGGGTCGGGCGTCGCGTGATCTGGCTGCGCGAGGCTGCGCCCGACCCTCATCCGGCGCTGCGCGCCACCTTCTCCCGGTGGGAGAAGGATGAGTCCATCTTCTTTCTTGCTTTCCTAGGAATCCCCTGCATGAGCGCCAACGACAACTGGTACATCGAACACTTCCAGCCCACCGGCTCGGCCATCGGCTATCGCATCACCGGCAAGCTGGACGAGGTGCAGTCGCCGTTCCAGAAGATCGAGATCTACGACACCACCGATTGGGGCAAGCTGATGGTGATCGACGGCGCGGTGATGCTGACCACGCGCGACAACTTTTTCTACCACGAGATGATCAGCCACCCGGCACTGTTCACCCACGCCGCGCCCAAGCGCGTGGTGATCATCGGCGGCGGCGACTGCGGCACCCTGCGCGAAGTGCTCAAGCACCCATGCGTCGAAAGCGCCACCCAGTGCGACATCGACGAGCAGGTCACGCGCATGGCCGAGAAGTACTTCCCTGAGCTGTGCGAGTCCAACGCCGATCCGCGCGCCGAGTTGCTGTTCGACGACGGCATCGCCTATATGGCCAACTGCCCGGCAAACAGCGTGGACATCGTCATCGTCGATTCCACCGACCCGGTCGGCCCGGCCGAAGGCCTGTTCAACAAGGCGTTCTACGCCAGCTGCTTCAAGGCGCTGAAGGACGACGGCATCCTGGTGCAGCAATCCGAATCGCCGCTGGCGCTGCTGGACCTGATCAAGGAAATGCGTGCTGAAATGGGCAAGGCCGGCTTCGCCAGCTTCCACACCGTGCCGTTCCCGCAGCCGTGCTACCCGACCGGCTGGTGGAGCGTGACCCTGGCGCGCAAGTCCGGCGGCTTCGACTTCCGCGAAGCCGATGCGGCGGCCAAGCCGTTCGTCACCCGCTACTACAGTGCGCACCTGCACACCGGCACCCAGGTGCTGCCGCCGTTCGTGGCCGAGGCGCTGGGCGGTTAAGCGCTGGGCCGGCGCCGACGAGGTTGGCACCGGCCACGCCGCGCGGACTCGCGGCGTTGTGGCCGCTCTGCAACGGCAGCGCAGGCGAGGCGTTGCCCATTCTCGAGGAAGCGGCGCAGGAAAGCCTGCTCGCGCCGTTAGGCCTGCTCTTGGTCGCGCTCTCCCGGCACCCGTCCCGGGTCCGGCCACCGCCATCCAGCCTGACCGTCGTGCTCGCCGGCGCGATCGTCGTACTCACCTTCTGGCTGACCCTTGGACGCGGCTATACCGCGGCTTGAGAACGCCTGGTCGAGGTCGCGCATGCCGACGACAATGCGTGGCCTGACTGGCATGGCCGGCGTGATTGCGTCGGCACCTGCAGGGCGCCGATCCTGCAGCCGAAGGTCTGTTCGACAAGACGTTTACGCCACGCTGAAAGCGGCCGCATCGCCCGCGCAGGGCTGCGCGCGCCATGCAGGCGCGCGCCGAGCCGTCGGAGCGGAGTTGGCGGGTACGTCCAGCGCGATCAGCGTCGGGGCGTCCGCCACGAAACGATCGAGCACGCCATCGGCAATCTTGACTGGCCCGCCGAAGCGCGTCGCGCCAAGGATCGACTGGCTCGCCGCGGCCTCGGCGGCGAGCCGGGTGGCATCGGCGAACACGCCCGACGCCGCGGTGTCGCCTCGGTTGGCGGCCTGCAGACCGGCTGCCGTCGCCTGCAGCGCGCGCCCCCAGACCTGCATCGCATCCAGCCAGGGGCGCGACTGTTCTGCGAAGCCGGGATCGGCCACCCCTGCGCGGATGACGGCGGGCACGATCGCGTCCGCGCTGCGCGCAAGCTCGGCAAGCGCCTGGCCGCGCGCGTCGGCGTCGTCACCGGCCAGCGCTTCGGGGACCCGGTCGAGCACGGCCTTCAGCCGCGGCGCCTGTTCCTGTCACGGCTGGCTGCCGAAGGTCGGCGCCAGCTGCTGGGTATCGAAGAAGGTGAGCAGTGCCGCGGTCGCTCGCGCGCCGCCGCATGCCAGGTGCGCTCGGCGTCGTCGCCCTGGTCGTTCCATGCGAACGCGGTCAGCCCCATCACCGCCACACGGCTCGGCACTTTCTGGTTCATCGGGTTCGCGACGATGCCGGCCAACTCGGCGGACAGGCCGGCCTCGCGCCGCGCGTAGGGCGCCAGCGGCAAGCGACCGGCCGAGGTTTCGTCATCGTTGACCGGGTAGTTGTCCCACAGCAGGGTCTTGCGTCCGAATGCCTTGGTCGCCGCACGCGCATCGGGGATGGAAATGGCTGGCGGCACGACATCGGTGCCGGTCCATTGCACCACGATCTTCGGATCCAGATGCTGGCGCAACGCGGCCTTGTACGGGCTTTCCTTGGCGTCGTCATACTCGGTCGGCACCATGATCAGGTGCGACGCCGCATCGTGCCGGGCGACCAGGTCCGCCTGCGCCAGGTTGAGCAGGTGCGCCTGCGCGACACCGGCCGCTTCCGCACGCGACGCGCCGAAAGCGGTCTTGTCGCGCGCGCAATTCCACTTGTTGTATTCAATATCGTCGAGCGCGACATAGAAGCTGCGCACGCCCAGCGCACGGAACGCGTCGAACTTGCGCAGCAGCGCCTTGGCATCGGCCGGATCGGAGAAGCAGACCGACGGCCCAGGCGAGATCGCGTAGACGAAATCGACATGGTTGCGCTGGGCGGTCGCCACCAACTTGCCTAGCGCCTTCAGCGTGGCCGCGGGATAGGCCTCGCGCCAGCGGTCGCACGCATGCGGATCGTCCTTCGGACTGTAGATGGAGGTGTTCGCCTTGGTGCGGGCGAGAAACTCGATGTGCTTGGCGCGATCGGCAATCGACCATGACGCCCCGTAGAACCCCTCGATCGTGCCGCGGATGGCCATCGCCGGATAGTCCTGGATGACCAGGGTCGGAATGGCCGAGCGTTCGGCAAGCTGGCGCAAGGTCTGCGCGGCATGGAACAGGCCGTCGGCGTCGTGGCCGGCGAGCGTGATCAGGCTGCCCTTGCCGGCCGCGACGCTGGCAAGGGTATAGCCCTCCTTGCGCGTCTCCTGCACGGCCTTGCTGCCCGCCAGCGCGCCGCGGACGACCGCCGACTAGCCGGTGCCGACGACGATGTACGTTTGCTTGAGCGTGGCCGGCAGGCGCGATGCGCTCGCGATGCGCTCGACGCCTGCCGACAGCAGGATGCGGCGGACCAGCGCGACCGAGGTGGGGTCCGCGCCCGGCGCGGCGACCAGCACCACCTTCCCACCGAGCGCGACGGTGCCGGCCTCCAGCCGGATCGATACCGGGCTGGGAAACAGCGCGGGCCGCGTGACCGGCTGCGCCATGGCCGGGACTGCCAGGGCCAGGCCCAGTGCCAGCATCATCGAACGCAAGCCCGCCGCCGCGGCGTGTCGCGTCATTTCCGCCCTCCGGTATTGGAATGGTATTACGACAAAGAGTAGGCTAGCGACTACCTCGATGCGGTAGCCATTTTGCTCGCGCAGATGCGCTTTGAAGCGGGTCCAGGGCTTGGGTCGCGCCAGGCCACCGATCCCATCTCCGGTATTTAAATGGTATGAGCAGCGGAGGGGGCGCGCATCGCCCCGGCGACGCGTTATGCCAGTAAAGCCTTCGTCCGGTCGCTGTCTCTGCACCTGTCGCAGGCGCAACACCGACGAGGCATGCGCGCGCTGCGTCGCCGCAGCAGCGCCTGGGCATTGCAATCGCCTGCAACGCGCCAGGCGATGCCGAAATCGAAATGGCCGCGGCGCAGGCCGCCGCGCGCGCAGACCTTACAGCGCGTCGGCATCCAGTTCGCCGGTGCGGATCCGCACCACCGTGCCCAGGTCGTACACGAACACCTTGCCGTCGCCGATCTTGCCGGTGCCGGCCGCTTTGACGATCGCCTCAAGCACGCGCTCGACCTGGTCTTCGGTGACCGCCACTTCCAACTTCACCTTGGGCAGGAAATCGACCACGTACTCGGCGCCGCGGTACAGCTCGGTGTGACCCTTCTGCCGGCCGAAACCCTTGACCTCGGTGACGGTGATGCCGGCCACGCCTTGCGCCGCGAGCGCTTCGCGCACGTCGTCGAGCTTGAACGGCTTGATCACGGCCATGATCATCTTCATGCGGCTTTCTCCAATCACAATGGCATCAGGATAGCGCGGTTGCGCGATGCCCGGCCGCCGGGTTCAAATGGCAGCGCGCGCCATCGCCGGAATTTTCCGACAGCGCACCGCGCCCGATACCGATGGCCCCGAACCGCAGGGTGCCGCAGTCTGAAGCCACCTGCCGGAGCATCGCCATGATCGACCTCAATCACCTCGACGACCTCGCCCGCCGCCTCAGCGACCTGGTGCCGCCAGGCCTGCGCGAATCCCGCGACGAACTGCAGAGCACCTTCAAGAGCGCGCTGCAGGCCGGGCTGGGCAAGCTCGACCTGGTCACCCGAGAGGAATTCGACGTGCAGCGCGCGGTGCTGCTGCGCACCCGCGAGAAGCTGGAAGCGCTGGAACGCAGCGTCGCCGCGCTGGAAGCCGTGCGCAGCGGCAACGCGCCGTCCGCGCAAGCCTGATCCACCCGCCATCATGAGCCTGGCGCTGGTGCACAGCCGTGCCCGCGCGGGGGTGCTTGCGCCTCCGGTTCGGGTCGAAGTCCATCTGTCCGGCGGACTGCCGGCCACGCAGATCGTCGGCCTGCCCGAGGCCGCGGTACGCGAATCGCGCGACCGGGTGCGCGCCGCCATCCTGTGCGCGCAATACGAATTCCCGGCGCGGCGCATCACCGTCAACCTGGCCCCGGCCGACCTGCCCAAGGACGGCGGCCGCTTCGACCTGCCGATCGCGCTGGGCATCCTCGCCGCCGCCGGGCAACTCGCCCCACAGGCGCTGGGCAACTACGAATTCCTCGGCGAACTGGCCTTGACCGGCGAGCTGCGCGCCGTGGACGGGGTGCTGCCGGCGGCACTGGCCGCCGCGCAAGCCGGACGCACGCTGATCGTGCCCGCCGGCAACGGCCCCGAAGCGGCGCTGGCGCAACACGTGCAGGCATTCACCGCGCGCACCCTGCTCGAAGTCTGCGCACTGTTGAACGGCACCAAGACTCTGCCGGCCGCCGAAGCCCTGCCGGCCGCGGTCACGCCGTTTCCCGACCTGAGCGACGTGCGCGGACAAGCGCAGGCGCGACGCGCCTTGGAAATCGCCGCTGCCGGCCACCACCACCTGCTGCTGATCGGCAGCCCGGGCTGCGGCAAGACCCTGCTGGCTTCGCGCCTGCCCGGCATCCTGCCCGAAGCCAGCGAGGCCGAGGCGCTGGAAGCGGCGGCGATCGCCTCGGTCAGCGGTCGCGGCCTGGACCCGGCGCGCTGGCGGCAACGCCCCTACCGATCCCCGCACCACACCGCCAGCGCGGTGTCGCTGGTCGGCGGCGGCACCCATCCGCGCCCCGGCGAAATCTCGCTGGCGCATCGCGGCGTGTTGTTCCTCGACGAGTTGCCCGAGTGGAACCGGCACGCGCTGGAAGTGCTGCGTGAGCCACTGGAATCGGGCACGGTCACCGTCTCGCGGGCCGCACGCAGCGCCGAGTTCCCGGCGCGCTTCCAGCTGGTCGCGGCGATGAACCCCTGCCCCTGCGGCTGGGCCGGCGATGCCAGCGGCCGCTGCCGCTGCAGCGACGACAGCATCCGCCGCTACCGCGCACGCATCTCCGGCCCCTTGCTGGACCGCATCGACCTGCATGTGGACGTGCCCCGGCTGCCGCCGCAGGCGTTGCGGGCCAATGCCGCTCCCGGCGAAAGCAGCGCCAACGTGCGCGCCCGGGTGGAACAGGCGCGGCAACGCCAGCTGGCGCGCGCCGGCTGCCCCAACGGCCAGCTCGGCCACAGCGAGACCCTGCGCGACTGCCGCCTGCAGCCGCGCGACGAAGCGCTGCTGGAACACGCCATCGACCGCCTACGCCTGTCGGCACGCTCCCTGCACCGCATCCTGCGCGTGGCCCGCACCATCGCCGACCTGGCCAGCAGCGACGCGATCGCGACAGCGCACCTGACCGAAGCGATCGGTTACCGGCACCTGGACCGCGGTGAGGCGCCATTGGCGCGCAGCGCCTGACCACGCAACCGCCAGGAGCCGGAAGGCGAGCATCCCGCCAACGCCGGCCAGACGGGTCCGGCACCGCACCGCATATTGCCAGTGCTACAAACGCGACTGGTCCAGGCGAACGTCTCCGCCTGAACCAGAGGCCGCAATGCTGCGTTGTTCAGGGCAGCGAGGTGTACGGCTGCCTCCACGGGTTGACTTCGACGTAGCTGCGACCGGTCACGTCATTGCCGTTGAGCGTGCCGACCACCTGCGACGATCCTTCCCAGTAGGTGCGGTGTCCGCTCCACAGCATCTCCTGATCCTCGACCAACGGGGTGATGGTCAGCGATCCTTCCGGCAGGATCACGTTCCACTTCGACGCGTAGGTGTAGCCGGAATTCGGGCTGGTCCAGGTCGAAAGCGCCTTCAGATCCATCTGGCTGCCGGCCACTGCCGTCGCCACGCCCTTGGACACGCGCGTGCCGAACTTGTTGGTGACGGCACCGGTGTTCGGATCCTGCAGGTAGTACAGCATGTACTGCGTATCGTCATCGAGCTGGATGGCGAACCAGTTCCAGCCGCCGCCGAAGAAGGAGCCGTTTTCATCGAATGCGGCGCCCTTCACGAACCACTGGCGGTCCTGCCAGGAGGTGCCGACGATCTTGACCGGCACGCCGTTGTCGTAGACCGTCCCTTCCGTATCCAGCGCCGTGGAAGAGTAATAGGCCGACGTTTGGGCGATGGGCCGATAATCCACCACGCCGTTGCCGTTGTGCAGGACGAAGGGCATATCGCTGCTGGTCTTGAGGTCGATTGCGAAGCGTCCATCGCTGAGCGCGGCCTTGATCGCGTAATTCTGCTGCGACCCGCTGATCGACCAGTCCTTGTTGGTGAAGCTGAAACTGCCCTTCTGATCCGGAATCTGGTCAGAGACGACGCGCTCCTCCACCTTGTGCAGCGTGTTGTTCACGTCCGTGACCGCGAAATGCCAGGAGTAGATGGCAGGCCCGGATCCGACCGGCCACAACTGGAACACGGTGACCTCGTACCCGTATTCGCGCTTGACGCCACTGGGATCGACGCCATACAGATGGCCGACGAAATACCACCATTCCAACTGACTGTGGTGCGGACCTTCGTCGCGCGGCAATTGTACCGATGCGGGCTGTTCGAAAACTTGCGCAGCCGCGGGTACGGACGAAAACCCGCACGCGATGACCATGGCAGCGGCGAGCCAGCCGCGGAAGCGCCCAAACGTTCTTGTTGAGATACTCATTGTGATCCCCTGCAAGGTGATGATGGATGTCGTGCTGGCTGGATGCGATTCGGTGACTTCAAGGCAGGACGCGCGCACCCCATTCGACGCCCCACGGATTCATTTCTGCGAACGCCTTGCCGGTAATGGATTTTCCCGCCAATGTGCCCACCACCTTGGCGGGACCCTCGAAATAGAACTTTTGCGTGGCCGGTGCATACAGTTCGGCGTTCTGCAGCATCGGGGTGATAGTGATTGCGCCGTCCGGCAAGGTGACCTTCCATTGCGCCGGATAGGTGTAGTCGGTATTGGGACTCTTCCAGCTGCCGATACGTTCGAGCTTGATGGCGTCGGGATCGATCGGCGTGTAGTGACCGTCGGCGGTCTTGACGGCGAGTGCTTGATCTACCGTGCCGTCGCCCTTCATGAAGAAACTGATGTTGTATTGGCTGTTGTCGTCCAGCGACACGCCGAACCAAGTCCATCCGCTGTTGGCGTCCCCGGGAATGCCGTTGGCCCATTCGTGGTCGTACCAGGAGGTTCCGGCAACCTTGACCGGCACGCCGTGGTCCCACACCGTCCCGCTGGTTGCGTTGACGTTGAAGGAATAATACGGCGAGATGAATCCGCCATAGGTTTCCACACCGTTGGTCCCGTTCAACGTCGGCTTTTGCAATGCCTGCGTGGCGAGGTCGATGGCATAGTCCAGATCTGGTGGCGAGGCTTTGGCGTAGTACGTGCCCATCGACCCGCCCATCTGGAAACCGGCGACATCCAGATCGAAACGGTCGGTCGAATTGGTCAACGGCCCGATGATCACCTGCTTTTTGAAGCGGAAGTCGCCGCGATCCAGGTCCGAGATCGCGAAGTGCGCATCGTAGACCGGCTGCGTATTGGCAATGCCGACGATCTGGAAGACGACCATTTCGTAGGCGTAGGAGTGCTTTCCACCTGACGGATCGGTCCCGTCCAGAAAGCCGGTCATGTACCACCATTCGGCGGGTTGACGATGCGCTGCTTCATCGTGCGGAAGCGTAATACTGGTTTCGATTGGCGCAAACGTCCCTACTGCCTGCGCCATCGCATCGGATGCAAGCATCACGACAGAAAGCGTAAGGGCAGAGACCGCTAGCGCATGCACGAGCTTGTGCATCCGGATGATTTTCACGGAAGAATCCCCTGACTGTTTTTTGACGGAGTGAAACTGCGGCTGCGGTTGCGTGGAACGCGGTGACGGCCGGTACAACAGAGGCGATATCGCGTTCGATTCAAACCTCATCCAACCGGCTACGGCTGTCAATGCTTCAATTTCAAATAATTCACATCTGTAACGGCCGTCTCATAAGGACAGTGCGTGATGCTGCACTCGGAGAGGTGCGAGGCGCGATATATAACCGTTATCTGACAGCCACCACAGAACTCTGCGCAAAACGCGCTGCATATCAACAGCGGAGCCGTGCCTGCGCATCGGCGCACGCGGCAAGATAATGATTCGCCAGCGCACAGTTCTTGTATAGATAATCGTCCGCCACGACTGTTCCGCGCCGCGGCGGCGCCCTGCGCAGCGCTTTCAACCCAGCCTGCCGGCGATGGCGACTGCTTCGGCGATCAGCGCGTTGCAACGCCGCGCATGGGTGAAGGTCATGCCGTGCGAGGCGCCGGCGAGGACGTGGTGGTGCGCGTCGGGCAACCACTCGGCCAGCGCAAAAGCGTTGTCGCGGTACTGCGCCGGGCTCAGCTCGCCGCTGACCAGCAGCACAGGCAGCGCCAGCGTCGCGGCCTGTTCGCGGTCGTAGGCCGGCAGCGCATCGCCGATCTGCGGCGCCAGGGTCTGCGCGTTGTCGCGCACCATCTGCCGGAACGACGCGCTGCTGCGCGCCCAGGCGCCCGGCTGGCTGACCGAATCGACGAAACATTCCAGGCCGGCCTCGACCTGGCCCTCGCCCAGCAATGCGATCGCCTGCGCGCGGATCGCCAGCACGTCCTCGGGCAGGCCCTGCGGCGGCGGCCCGCCCGGATCGAACAGGCTCAGGCTGGCGATCGCGGCCGGCCGCTGCAGCGCGGCCTGCCAGGCCACGGCGGCGCCACGCGAATGACCGACCAGATGCACCGGTTGTCCGTAGCTGGCGAGGAACCCTGCGACCTGCTGCGCATGCCAACGCCAGCCGAAGGAATGCCGCAGCGACGATGGCAACTGCGGGAAATACTGGCCCAGGCTCAGCGCGGCGACCGCGAAGCGCTCGCACAGGCCGCGCAGTTGCGGCGCCCAATAGCGGTAGTCGCACAGCGCGCCGTGCACCAGCACCACCGGGGCGCCGTCGCCGAGCCGCAGGTAGGCCAGCGCATCGTCGTCGCCCAGCAAGTGGACCGCAGGCTTGCCGAGCGGGGTACGCGGACCGATCACCGGTGGCCTCCGGCAAGGCGCCGCGGTAACGAAGCCCGCGCCACACCATTCATAGCGATCTCGATGAGACGGCGCCACAGAGGATGCGAAGGAGTTGCCCCGCACTGGAGCGCAGCAACCGCGGCCACGCGCGTCCAAGCGGCGGCGCCGGCACGACCCAGGGCGCCGTGTTGTACGGGCCGCACGCGCTGGCGATGCAGCCCGGCGCAATCCAGCGCGGCATCGCGGGGAGCGGCGGCGGCGTCACGCATCCCATACCGCCGGTCGCCGAAACGCCGAAGGCGATGCGGGCCAGCGGCGGAAGGAATTCCATGCACGATGCACGATGATGCGGCGCGCACGAAGAGACACGCGGGACGCGCCGGCCTTTCAACGCAGAAGGTCGCAGCGCGGCATCCCGAGCCTTACGGGCAGCGGCGGCAACGCCACAGGGCGTCGCTCGCCGCAGCGCCGAAGGCCGTGTCCACCAGCGGCAGGTTCGCGCTCGAAGAGGCCATACAGGCTGGGGAGGATGTGGTGCGCCCGGAGGGATTCGAACCCCCGACCAATGGCTTCGGAAGCCACTACTCTATCCGGCTGAGCTACGGGCGCAACGGACGCGCATTCTAACGGCAAACTGCGCGCCGCGTCTGCCCCATGCCGATCGCATGCCGCAGCGACCGGCCCCGGCATTCGCCAGGGCGCGCGGCGGCCGCTGGTGGCGACCCGCCGACGGGGGCGGCTTGCGCGAGGCCGGCCGGGGTTCAGCCGCCACGCACCCGATGCGTTTCACGGTTCGCGCGCCTGGTTCGCCGCGACGGCGCACAGACGCAAGCTGCTTGCGGCAGTCGCGGGCGGCACCCTGCTGCCGCCGGGCAGGCCCGGCTGCTACCCTTGCGCGATGGGTTACGAACGCTACGAAACGCCCGCCGCGCTGCCGCCGCGCGCGCGCCTGGGCCAGTACTGGAAACTGCTGCGCGGCGACCGTCCGATCGGCGCGCTGCTGCTGCTGTGGCCGACTTGGTGGGCGCTGTGGCTGGCCGCCGACGGGGTGCCGCCGCTGTGGACGCTGTTCGTGTTCAGCGCCGGGGTCTGGCTGACCCGCTCGGCTGGCTGCGTGATCAACGACTACGCCGACCGCTGGCTGGACCCGCAGGTCGAGCGTACCCGCAGCCGGCCGCTGGCCACCGGTGCGGTCGGCGGCCGCGAGGCGCTGGCGGTGTTCGCGCTGCTGATGATCGTCGCCTTCGCGCTGGTGCTGACGATGAACCCGCTGACCATCGGCCTGAGCGTGGTTGGGCTGTTCCTGGCCGCCAGCTATCCTTATCTGAAGCGCTACACCTACCTGCCGCAGGTCTATCTGGGCATGGCCTTCGGCTGGGGCATCCCGATGGCGTTCGCTGCGATCGGCGGCAAGGTGCCGGCACTGGGCTGGCTGCTGTACGCGGCCAACATCCTATGGGCCACCGCCTACGACACCTGGTACGCGATGGTCGACCGCGAGGACGACCTGCGCGCCGGCTCCAAGTCCACCGCGATCCTGTTCGGCGACCTGGACCTGGTCGCGCAGGGCATCCTGTATGCGCTGATGTTCGTCGCGCTGGGCTTGGTCGGCACCCGCAGCGCGCTGGGGCTCTGGTACTGGGTGGGCCTGGGCGTGGCCGCGCTGCTGGTCGCCTACGAATTCCGCATCGCGCGAACCCGCGAACGCGCGCCCTGCTTCCGCGCCTTCCTGCACAACAACTGGGTCGGCCTGGCGATCTTCGCCGGCATCGCCGCGACGTTGGCGTTGCGCGCGAGGTAGGTCCGAACCAGGAGGTAGGTCCGAACCAGGAAGCCACGCACTGGCAACGTCGCCCGAGCACATTGCCAAGCCAATCGGCGTCCTCGGCCGCTGGCGGCAATGCCGCAGGGCGCACTTGGTCCGGGCGTTGCCGGTAAAGCGTCGGGACTGAAGTCCCTCATACAAAACCGTCGATCGAATCCTGTAGAGCTGCTTCAGCCGCAACGCCACCGTGAAAACGTCACCCCTCCCGATCGCGCCAGCCAGCGCTAACGCGTCCCGTCCGTCGTCGGCGCATGCGTCAGCAGCGCAAACACCCGCTGCTGTTCCTGCACATCCTGCAGACCGCTGACCCGCAGGCTGTCGCCGGGGAGCGGGGACATGACCGTCGCCACGGTGAGCACCTGACCGTCGGCCAGCAGCGCGATCGGCTTGCCGATGTTCTGCTCGGTCGCCCGGGTCAGGCGATCGTCGTGCCCAGCGAAACGCAGATCGAGTGCCGGCCGGCCATCGTCGCCGTCCACGCGCGTCACCGTGGCGGCGCCATCGACGGCCAACAGCTGCTGCGGCGCCAGATATACCGGCCGTCCCTGGTACGCGGCCTCGGCATAGCCGGCGCGCGGCGCGTTGCTGGCCAGACGCCATTCCATCCTGGCCTTGACCGCGCTCGCTCCGGCGCTGTCCGGCGCCTTGCCGATCCCGCAGCCGTTCGCACCGAACATGCACAACGCCATCGTCATTGTCCAAGCCATCCAGCGCATCGCCATCTCCTGTCTTCCGTTGACCGGCATCATAGAAGAACGCCGCTGGCGTCTGCTTACGCACACGCAGCATGCGCTGGCAGGGCGGTGCATGCATGGCCCGCCAGCGCATGCGCGCGGCCCATGCGCCTCGCCGCACGTCTGCGTCTGCTCCCGCATGCGCCCGATGCCAAACGCATTTGGCTCGCAATCCCGAATATCCAGACGCCGGCGACGCCTCTGCAGCGGCGTACGCAACACGCACCGCCATGGCGTGCGCGCGCCGTGCCATGCGGCGCGCTCACGGCACCCGCGCCACCACCCACGCATCGACTCGCGCCACGCCGGCACGGCGCAGCGCCCGTGCCGCAGCATGCAGGGTCGCGCCGGTGGTCATCACGTCGTCGATCAACGCCACGTGCGCCGGCAGCGGCGCCTGCACCGCGAACGCATGGCGCAGGTTGCGGCGTCGCGCCTGCGCATCGAGTTCGGACTGCGGTGCCGTCGCGCGCACACGCTGCAGGCCTGCGCACAGCGGCAGGCCCAGCGCGCGCGCCAGCGGCCGCGCCAGTTCCAGCGCCTGGTCGTAGCCGCGCTGGCGCAGCCGCGCGCGGTGCAGTGGCACCGGCAACAGCGCCTGTGGCCGCGGCAGGCCGGCGCAACGCGCCTGCAGCACGGCCGCCAGCACGCGCCCGGCGGCCAGGTCCTGGTGGAACTTGAAACGACGCAGCAGCCCATCCACCGGCGCGGCGTAGACGCAGGCGCTGGCGACCAGCGCCAGCGGCGGCGGTGTGCGTTGGCAGCTGCCGCACAGCTGGTTCGCCTCCAATGTCGGCAACGGCAGCGCGCACGTCTGGCAGGCGCAGGCATTCCAGGGCAGCGCGTCGCGGCAGGCCGGGCATAGGTCCAGGTCGGCGGCACCGGGTTCGCTACAGACCAGGCAGCGCTCCGGCAGCAGCCAGCGCTGCAGCTGCCGCCAGTAGCCGTCAACCCGATGCCCGCCGATGAAGTTGACAGGGATATCCATGCTCACCAGACTGGCTGCTTTCCCAGCCGCTGACCGTCAGGAAACTCCCATGTCCGCTGTCGTCCGACACGACTGGCAACCCCAGGAATTGCTCGCCCTGTTCGATCTGCCGTTCCCGGAGCTGCTGCACCGCGCCGCCGCAGTGCATCGCGAACACTTCGATCCGTCGCAGGTGCAGGTCTCCACGCTGCTGTCGGTGAAGACCGGCGGTTGCCCGGAGGATTGCGCGTACTGCCCGCAGGCGCAGCGCTACGACACCGGCGTGGACGCGCAGAAACTGATGAGCACCGAGACGGTGCTGGCCAAGGCGCGCCAGGCCAAGGCCGCCGGCGCGTCGCGGTTCTGCATGGGCGCGGCGTGGCGCTCGCCGAAGGACCGCGACATCCCCAAGGTCGCGGCGATGATCCGCGAGGTGAAGGCGCTGGGCCTGGAGACCTGCGCCACCCTGGGCATGCTCGACGGGCGCCAGGCGCAGGCGCTGAAGGCGGCCGGGCTGGACTACTACAACCACAATCTGGACACCGCGCCGGACTTCTACGACACCATCATTCACACCCGCCAGTACCAGGACCGCCTGGACACGCTCGCCCACGTGCGCGATGCCGGCATGAAGACCTGCTGCGGCGGCATCGTCGGCATGGGCGAATCGCGCGAACAGCGCGCCGGCCTGCTGCAGGCGCTGGCCAACCTGCCGGTGCACCCGGACTCGGTGCCGATCAACCGCCTGGTGCAGGTCGCCGGCACCCCGCTGCACGGCACCGTCGAGCTGGATCCGTTCGAGTTCGTACGCACCATCGCCGTGGCCCGTATCGCGATGCCGCAGGCGATGGTGCGGCTGTCGGCCGGCCGCGAGAGCATGAGCGACGAACTGCAGGCGCTGTGCTTCTGCGCCGGCGCCAATTCGATCTTCTACGGCGAAAAACTGCTGACAACCGGCAACCCGGACACCGCGCGCGACCAGGCGCTGTTTTCGCGCCTGGGGCTGAAGCCGATGCAGGTGACGGTGGACGCCGATGCGCACGACCATCCCGGCACCGTGCATGCGGACATCACCGCACCGGCGCCGACCGCGGACAGGCCGGCGATCGCAGCCGCGCTGGTCTGAGCCCAGCGCGCCGCGCCGGCGCGCGCGTCCATCCGCCGATCCAGCCGTCCATCGCTGGCGGCGCCCGGCCCGGCCGGGGACGCGCTACGCTAGCCAACCGACCCATGCCCCGCCGCCCATGGCACGTCCCGATCTGCACGACCGCATCCAGTCCTTGCGCATGCTGCGCGAGGCGCAGGGCCGCATCCGCGTGCGCCGCAACGTGGGCCGCCGCGACGGCGTACGCCTGGAACTGGACGGGCGCTGGCTGACCGGCTTCTGCAGCAACGACTACCTGGGCCTGGCGCAACAGTTCGAAGTGCTCGCCGCGCTGCAGGACGCGGCCGCACGCGAGGGCGTCGGCGCTACCGCCTCGCACCTGGTGTGCGGCCACCATGCGCTGCACGAGAGCCTGGAACGCGAGGTCGCCGACTGGCTCGGCTATCCACGCGCGCTGCTGTTTGGCAGCGGCTTCCTCGCCAACCTGGCGGTGCAGCAGGCGCTGCTGAGCGAAGAAGACGACGTGTGCGTGCAGGACCGGCTCAACCACGCCAGCCTGCTCGACGCCACCCGCCTGGCCGGCTGCCGCCTGCGCCGCTACCCGCACCTGGATACCGAAGGCGCGATGCGCCAACTCAGGCACGCCGCCGACGGCGCGGCGATGCTGGCCACCGATGGCGTGTTCAGCATGGATGGCGACATCGCCCCGCTGCGCTCACTGACCCTGGTGGCGCGCATGCAGCAGGCGCTGATGTACGTGGACGATGCGCACGGCGTCGGCGTGCTCGGTCCGCATGGCCGCGGCTGCGTGGCCGAGGCCGGGCTGGGCGTGGATGACGTGCCGCTACAACTGGTGACCCTGGGCAAGGCGCTGGGCGGCTACGGCGCACTGGTGGTCGGCGACGAGGCCTTGATCCGGCACCTGGCCGAAACCGCCCGCCCCTACCTGTACACCACCGCGCTGCCGCCGGCGCAGGCCGCCGCCTCGCTGGCCGCGGTGAAACTGGCGCGGCGCGACCAGTGGCGGCGCGAGCGCCTGGCCGAGGCGATCGCCGCGTTCCGCGGCGGCGCGCGCCGCCACGGCCTGGAACTGATGGCCTCGGACACCCCGATCCAGCCGCTGCTGTGCGGCGACGAGGCCAGCGCGCTGGCGCTGTCGGCGGCGCTGGAGCAGGCCGGCTTCCTGGTTTCGGCGATCCGCCCGCCGACCGTGCCGGAAGGCAAGTCGCGGCTGCGGGTGACGCTGTCGGCGCTGCACACGCCGGCGCAGGTGCAGGCGCTGCTGGACGCCCTTGCCCTGGCGCGTGACCGCCTGGTTGCGCACCCGGTCGGTCTGCCGGCCTGAGCGGGCCGATGTGAGCGGAGCGCGGCGTTGCCCGGTTCTCTTTTCCCATTCGGCACACGAGCGACGATGCACATCGACACTGTGGGGCACGGCCCCGATCTGGTCCTGATCCACGGCTGGGCGCTGCACGGCGGCATCTTCGCGCCGCTGGTGGAGCGTCTGTCGGCACAGTTCCGCATGCACCTGGTGGACCTGCCCGGACATGGTCACAGCCGCGGCGACGACACACCGCTGGCGCTGCCGCACGTGGTCAATGCGATCGCCGCGGCGACGCCGCCGGCGGCGTGGCTGGGCTGGTCGCTGGGCGGGCTGTTCGCGCTGCATGCCGCGGCGACCCAGCCGCAGGTGCGCGGCCTGGCGATGCTCGCGGCAACGCCGCGGTTCGTGCGCGGCAGCGACTGGCCGCATGCGGTGGAACCGCAGGTGTTCGCGCAGTTCGGCCGCGACCTGGCCGAGGACTACCGCGGCACGCTGGACCGCTTCCTCGCGCTGGACACGCTGGGCTCGGCGCATGCGCGCGCCGAGCTGCGCACGCTGCGCGAGACCCTGATCGCGCGCGGCGAACCCGATGCGCAGGCGCTGCAGGACGGACTGGCGCTGCTCGAGCGCAGCGACCTGCGCCGCGCATTACCGGGCCTTCGCGTGCCCAGCCTGTGGATCGGCGGCCAACGCGACCGGCTGGTCTCGGCCGCCGGCATGCAGGATGCCGCGGCGCTGGCGCCGCAGGCGCAGACGCTGTGCATCGCCGGTGGCGGCCATGCGCCGTTCCTCGGCCAGGCCGATGCGGTGGCGCAGGCGTTGCGCGGATTTCTCGCCGGACTGGCGTAGCGCGCTCGCTGCGGATGCGCGCTTGCGCTTTCTGTGGGAGGGAGCGGGATTGCCTCCCGCATCAACACGCCACCCTGGCCGCCGCCATGCCGATGTCCGATCATCGCGGTTCCTTCAATCGATCGGAACGCAGACATGGATCTGGGAATCGCCGGCAAATGGGCGCTGGTCTGCGCCGCGAGCAAGGGCCTGGGCCTGGGGTGCGCGCGGGCGCTGGCCGGCGAAGGCGTCAACGTGGTGATCGTGGCGCGCGGCCAGGCCGCGCTGGATGTGGCGGCGGCCGGCCTGCGCGCGCTACCCGGCGCCGGCGCGGTGATCGCGGTCGCCGCCGACATCGCCACCGAGGCCGGACGCGCCGCCGCACTGGCGGCATGCCCGCAGGTCGATATCCTGGTCAACAACGCCGGCGGCCCGCCGCCGGGCGACTTCCGCGATTGGGAACGCGCCGACTGGCTGCGCGCGCTGGACGCCAACATGCTGGCGCCGATCGCGCTGATCCGCGCCACCGTCGATGCGATGCAGGCGCGCGGTTTCGGCCGCATCGTCAACATCACCTCGGCGGCGGTGAAGGCGCCGATCGACAGCCTGGGCCTGTCCAACGGCGCGCGCGCCGGCCTGACCGGCTTCGTCGCCGGGCTGGCGCGGCGCACCGTCGCGCACAACGTCACCATCAACAACCTGCTGCCCGGCCAGTTCGACACCGACCGGCTGCGCAGCAATTTCGCCCATGTCGCGCAGGGCAACGGCACCGACGTGGACGCCGTGGCGGCGCACAAGCGCGAGCAGATTCCGGCCGGGCGTTTCGGCACGGCCGCGGAATTCGGCGCGGCCTGCGCGTTTTTGTGCAGCGCGCAGGCCGGCTATCTCAGCGGGCAGAACCTGTTGCTCGATGGCGGGGTGTATCCGGGGACGTTCTGAGGGCCGGGACTCGGGACTCGGGACTCGGGACTCGGGACTCGGGACTCGATCGTTCGCGATCGGCGAATTGGTCGCAATGCCCGGCATGGCGCCGTTGACCGCACACGTTGCGACCACACGGCTGGCCGCTGCGCGCCGCGGCCGGCGATAATGCGCCGATGGATTCCTCTTCGTTCGACGCCCACCACATCCGCCGCGCGTTCTCGCGCGCCGCCGCCAGCTACGATGCCGCCGCCGCCCTGCAGCACGAGGTCGAGAAGCGCCTGCTGGAATCGCTGGACTATCTCGGCGACCGCGTGCCGCAGGTGCTGCTGGACGTGGGCAGCGGCCCGGCGCACGCCGCCGCGACGATGAAGAAGCGCTGGCCGCGCGCGCAGGTGATTGCGCTCGACCAGGCGCTGCCGATGCTGCAGCAGGCCAAGCGCCAGGCCGGCTGGTGGAAGCCGTTCGGCCGCGTCTGCGCCAACGCGCGCGCACTGCCGCTGGCCGAGCACAGCGTCGATGTGATCTTCAGCAACCTGTGCCTGCAGTGGGTCGAAGACCTGCCGGCGGTGTTCGCCGGCTTCCGCCGCGTGCTCAAGCCCGGCGGCCTGCTGCTGTGCTCCAGCTTCGGCCCGGACACGCTGGTGGAACTGCGCGAGGCGTTCGCCCAGGCCGATCGGGAAACGCCGCACGTGAGCCGCTTCGCGCCGATCGCGCAGTTCGGCGATGCCTTGATGCTGTCCGGTTTCCGCGACCCGGTGCTGGACCGCGACCTGTTCACCCTCACTTATTCCGACCTGACCGCGCTGATGCGCGAACTGCGCGCGATCGGCGCGACCAACGCGCTGCACGCGCGCCGCCACACGCTGACCGGACGCGGCCGCTTCGCCGCCGCCAGCGCCGCCTACGAGCCGCTGCGCAACGCCGACGGCAAGCTGCCGAGCAGTTGGGAGGTGATCTATGCCCACGCCTGGGCGCCGCCGCCGGGCGCGCCGATCCGTGAGGGCGGCAGCGAGATCGCCGCGGTGCCGGTGTCGGCGATCCCGATCCGTCGTCGTGGCGATTGAGGCGGCGCTTTGCTTCGGGACTCGGGACCGGGGACCCGGGACCCGGGACTCGTAAGAGCACAGAACCGATGCAGATGCCCCCCCCCTGTAGATGCACTCCCTGTAGAAGCGGTTTCAGCCGCGACCGAGTCTACGGGTAGGGCCTGTCGCGGCTGAAGTTGCTCCTACATAACCGCCGGGCGGCCGGGCGTGCCACCGCTCAGGCCGACACCTGGTCGATCCAGTCCTGCAGGTTCTAGTAGTTGCTGACCCGGGCGATCTTGCCGTCGCGGATGTCGAAGAACGCCCCGCCCGGCAGCACGTAGGTCTGCCCGAGCGCCGGCGGCAGGCCTTCGTCGGTGTGGCGGCATTGGCCGTGCACCACGTATTCGGCGGCGGCACGGCGGCCATCCTGCCCCCGCCCAGGACCACGATGTCGCGCAACTGTTCGCGGTAGCTGGCGTTCATCCGCTGAAGGAACGCGGCGAAGCGGTCCTTGCCGGTCTCGCGCGCGGCCTGGTTGAGATCGTGCGCGACATCGTCGGTCAGCTTGTCGAGCATCGCCGCCCGGTCGCCGCGGTTGAACGCGTCGTAGTAGGACAGCACCAGTTCGATGGCGCGGTCTTACTCGCGGGTTCCGTCGATCTTCATCCCCCCTCATGCCGTGCCGGCGCCCACGATACGGCGGCCAGACCCGCTCAGGCGCCCGGCAGCAGCAGGTCGCGGTGGAAGAAGTACACCTCCTGCAGCAGGAAGCGCCAGCGGGTCTGGAAGCTGCGGAAGCGGGTGCTCGGGGTCGAGGACGCCAGCGCCTCGATCTGCAGCTCGCGGCAAAGGCGCAGCGCTCGCGCCATGTGCAGCGGATCGCTGACGATAATCGCCCGGTGCAGGCCGTGGCTGCGCATCAACCCGCGCGCCTCCAGCAGGTTCTGGCGGGTGGTACGCGAGACGGTCTCGATCAGGATCGCGTCGGCCGGCACGTCGTGGCGTAGCGCGTAGCGGCGCGCCACCTGCGACTCGGCGAAGCGCGCGCCGTTGCCGCCGAAGCCGCCGGTGAAGATCAGGGTCGGCGCATAGCCCCGCTGGTACAGGTCCAGGCCGTGGCGGATGCGCTCTTCGAACACCGGCGAGGGCTTGGCGTCGTAGGCTGCCGCACCGAGCACGATGATCGCGTCGGCCGGTGCCGCCTGGTCGCGGTCGCCGACCCAGACGATGTAGATCGCCACGCCCAGCAGCCACAGGCCCAGCAGCGCGCCCAGCCGGCCGAGCCAGCCCAGCCAGCCGGGTCGTGGTCGCGGCTTCACGCCATGCCCCACGGCAGGGCGTCGAGATCGACGTTGCCGCCGGACAGAATCAGCCCGACCCGACGCCCGGCGAAGCGCTCCGGCTGTACCAGCACCGCCGCCAGCGCGCCCTCCGGCACCACCACGTGGCAGCAGATGCCGCGGCTACGCGCAGCCTGCGTCTGGCTCAGCGCCCATACCGCATTGCAGGCGCCGCGGAACTTGAACGCACCGTCGTGCTGCAGGTGTTCGGCCTTGAAGTGCAGGCTGGCGCCGGCCAATGCGTTCAGCGCCTGCGGGCGCAGGACCGGGGTCACCTGGGCATGCGGCGCGATCCGCGCGGCCGCGGCCGTCACATCCGCGAAAACGGGCAGTGAAGATGAGAACATGCGTGAAAGGTTAGCGTATCGTCGCAAGTTCGCGTTGTCGCCGGCTGCCGGGACAACACAGCCGTTGTACGCGACTTAAGCGTTCAATCACCGACGAAGCGGGTTAAGGGGGCATTCAATGCAATACGTCGAACCTGTCGGTCAGCCTCAGGGAGAGGATTCGCTATGAATATGCGCCTGATCTGGGCCGCTGGATTGCTGGCCACGCTGAGCGGCTGCGCCACTTACGACTACGCCGACAACGGCGGCGGCTACTACCGCGGCGCCCCAACGGTCGAATACCGCTATCCGGCAGGCTACTCCGATGGCTACTACGCGCCCTACAGCGCCGAGCCCTACGGCTATGGCTCCGGCTATTACGGCTACGGCTACTACGGCTACGACGGCCCGTATTACTCCCGCGACTACTATGGTCCGCCGCGCTACCGTCAGCCGCGCCCGCGACCAGACGACAACGGCCGTCCGCCGGACCGTCCGCCGCCGGTCATCGGCGGTGGCGGTGGCCGGGTCAAGTCGCCGTGGCGCGACCTGGACCGGTTGCGCCGCCCCGATGCCGCCAACGCCGGCCCAAGCCCCCAGTCGATGCAGCCGCGTCCGCAGTCGATGCAGTCACGTCCGGCAAGCGCGCCCAGGCCGGCCGCCCAGCCGCGGCCGTCCGCGCCCCGGCCTGGCAATCTGGGGCGTAGCAATGGGACAAAGCGCACACTAGAGCCTTAAGAAAAAGCTTGATTTCACGCAGGCACAAGACGCACTCTAGGGCGTACCGGGTGACCTCCTGCGTCGCTTTATGACCTGAAGGGATCGCCCTACCGTCTATGTCGATGTCCGACAGGGAAATCTGGATCCCCCCTGTTCCGGCCCTGTCGGGCGTCGGCGCCTAAAACGAAAAGCCCCGGCTCGCCGGGGCTTTTCGCGTTCGGGCATTGCGGTTGCTGGGGCGGGGCCTGAATCGCGCGCATAAAAAAAGGGCCGGCAGTCCCCCGACTACCGGCCCCCAGCTCCCCCAACGTGCGCGTGACTGGCCCCTGTTCCAATTCCAGTCGTACGCCCCTGACGCAATGCCACGTTGGGTGCAGTAGGGTTATCTGCAGAGCGCATGCCAACTTTAGTTCCAAATTCTGAAATTGTGATGAAACACACAAAAATACCCTCTCCCAGTGCGCATCGCCTCGCCAACGCGCCCATTCCGGTCCGCGTGACTCGTCCGACGAGTCCCCGATGAGCGATTCCTTCTACCGCTACGACGTCATCGTGATCGGTGGCGGCCATGCCGGCACCGAGGCGGCGCTGGCCTCCGCGCGCGCCGGCGCGCGTACCCTGCTGCTGACCCACAATATGGAGACGGTCGGCGCGATGAGCTGCAACCCGGCCATCGGCGGCATCGGCAAGGGCCACCTGGTCAAGGAGATCGATGCGTTGGGCGGGGCGATGGCGCATGCCGCCGACCTGGCCGGGATCCAGTGGCGCACGCTCAACGCCTCCAAGGGTCCGGCGGTACGCGCCACCCGCTGCCAGGCCGACCGTAGCCTGTACCGCAGCGCGATCCGGCGCCTGGTCGAGGCGCAGCCCAGCCTGACCCTGTTCCAGGCGGCGGTGGACGCGCTGATCGTGCAAGGCGAGCGCGTGCGCGGCGCCATCACCCAGACCGGCCTGCGCTTCGAAGCGGCAGCGGTAGTGCTGACCGCCGGCACCTTCCTGGCCGGCAAAATCCACATCGGCCAGACCCAGTACGCCGGCGGCCGCGCCGGCGACCCGCCGGCCACCGCGCTGGCGCAGACGCTGCGCGACGGCCGTTTCGGCGTGGACCGGCTCAAGACCGGCACTCCGCCACGCATCGACGGGCGCAGCCTGGACTACGCGGCGATGGAAGAGCAGCCCGGCGACGATCCGCTGCCGGTGATGTCGTTCATGGGCGAACGCGCCCAGCATCCGCGCCAGGTCCCGTGCTGGATCACCCATACCACCGAGCGCACCCACGCCATCATCCGCGGCGCGCTGGACCGCTCGCCGCTGTACACCGGCCAGATCGAGGGCATCGGCCCGCGCTACTGCCCGTCGATCGAGGACAAGGTGGTGCGCTTCGCCGAGAAGGCCAGCCACCAGATCTTCGTCGAGCCCGAAGGCCTGGACGTGGCCGAGATCTATCCCAACGGCATCTCCACCTCGCTGCCGTTCGACGTGCAGCTGGAGCTGGTGCGCTCGATCCGCGGTTTCGAGCGCGCCCACATCACCCGCCCCGGCTACGCGATCGAATACGACTTCTTCGACCCGCGCGGGCTGAAGGCCTCGCTGGAGACCAAGGCCATGCCGGGGCTGTTCTTCGCCGGCCAGATCAACGGCACCACCGGCTATGAGGAAGCCGCCGCGCAGGGACTGATCGCCGGGCTCAACGCCGCGCGCCAGGCGCGCGGGCTGGAGCCGTGGTCGCCGCGCCGCGACCAGGCCTACATCGGCGTGCTGATCGACGACCTGATCACCCACGGCACCACCGAGCCGTACCGCATGTTCACCAGCCGCGCCGAATACCGGCTGCAGCTGCGCGAGGACAACGCCGACGCGCGCCTGACCGGCATCGGCCACGACTTGCGCCTGGTCGGCGAGGCGCGCTGGGCGCGCTTCCAGGCCAAGCAGGAGGCGGTGGCGCAGGAGAACGAACGGCTGCGCGCGCTGTGGGCCACGCCGGGCAATGCGCTGGGCCGCGAGGTCGCCGCGACGCTGCGGGTGACGGTGAGCCGCGAGACCACCGTGCTCGACCTGATCAAGCGCCCGGAGCTGGACTACGCCGCGCTGATGCGGGTGCCGTCGCTGGGCCCGGGCGTGGACGACGCGCAGGTCGCCGAGCAGGTCGAGATCGGCATCAAGTACGCCGGCTACCTGGACCGCCAGCGCGACGAGATCGCGCGCCAGCAGCGCCACGAGGACACGCCGATTCCCGAGGCGTTCGACTACGCGCAGGTGCGCGGGCTGTCGGCCGAGGTGCAGCAGAAGCTGCTGCGCGTGCGCCCGCAAACCGTGGGCCAGGCGCAGCGCATCCCCGGTATGACCCCCGCGGCGATCTCGCTGCTGCTGGTGCACCTGGAGCGCGCGCGGCGCAGCAGGGTGGCGTGAGCGGCGCCGCTGGCGGGCGGCAGCGGCGCTCCGCGGGCGCTGGATGCGCTGTTGCGCCAGCGGATCCACGCCGATGCCTGAACACCGGCACGGTGCGCCGCATGCCGACAGGTGCCACCTGCGCCAGCGCGGCGGCGATAGCGCCGGAGGCGCTGGATGGCTATTTGGTCCTGCACCGCGGGGGGACGCGTCGCTGCCGCGCGCTCCTCTTGCCACTGGCCGGCGTCTGGGTCACCTTGCCCACTCGGGATCCCGCTATGCAAGCGCCTCAACTGATGCCGGACAATATCCACCGCATCGGCCACGCGTTGAACACCGTGACCGCCTTGGCGTTGACCGCCGGGGTACTGGCCATCTTCAGCGAGGACATCAAGCTGCGGCTGGACGAGCATGCGGCGCTGGTCCGCGCGCTCGCGCAGAACGCGCTGCGCGTGCACCTGCAGCCGCAGGTGTCGGCGCGCGGACCGCTGATCGGCGCGGAAGTGCTGCTGCGCTGGAATCAACCGGGCCATGGGCTGCAACCACCGGCCGAACTGGTTCGCCTGGCCGAAGACACCGGCCTGATCCAGCAGATCAGCCTGTGGGTGCTGGAACAGGCATGCCTGCAGCTGCACGCGTGGGGGCGGCATCCCGGCGCTGCGCAGTTGCTGCTGTCGGTCAACGTCAGTCCGCTGCAGCTGGTGTCGGCCAGCTTCGTCGAAGATATGCGCGCCGTGGTGCACCGGGCGCGAGGACGGCATCTCCTGGTCGCTGGACGATTTCGGAACCTGCTTCTCTTCGCTGTCGCTACTGCAGGCGCTGCCGCTGGACGAGCTGAAAATCGACCGGTCGTTCGTGCGCAGGATGGATGCCGACGCCAGCCAACGCGCGCTGGTACGCAAGATCATCGAAATCGTGGGCGTCCTTGGCATTTCCACCGTGGCCGAAGGTGTGGAGACGGCGCAGCAGCATGCCTGGCTGGGCGAGATGGGATGCACCGCGTGATCGGACGTTTCCCACGGGGATGCCGATCGCGGCCCAGCCGGTGAGTAGCAAGCTGCGCGAGCGTGCGATACCGTCAGCGCGCTACGCGTCTGCGGAGCGACTTCAGTCGCGACGCGCGTTACCGAGAAGGCCCGTCGCGACTGAAGTCGCTCCCACATGTTGCATCCGCGTGGGCTGACGCGCACCTGCGCCGGCCCCGCGCTCACCGACTTGCCGCGGCAGGCGCTGTCGCGCGCGCATCCGCGCCGCCGCCCAGCACGGTGTACAGCGCGACCCGATTGCTGTCGTCCTGCAGGCGCAAGGCGATCAGGTCCTGCTGCGCGGCATACAGCGAACGCTGCGCGTCCAGCACCTGCAGGTAGCCGTCCACGCCGGCGCGGTAGCGCGCTTCGGCCAGCGTCTGACTGCGCCGCACCGCCTCCACCAGCGCCCGTTGCGCGCTCAGCTGCGCGTCGAGGTGGTCGCGCTGCGCCAGCGCATCGGCGACGTCGCTGAAGGCGCTCTGGATGGCTTTCTCGTATTGCGCCACGGCGATGTTCTTGCCGATCCTGGAGACGTCCAGCGACGCCTTCAGCGCACCGGCGTGGAAGATCGGCAGCGCGATACTGGGCACGAACGCCCAGGTGCGCGAACCCGCCGCGAACAGCGTGGACAGCGCGTCGCTGCTGCGCCCGCTGGAGGCGGTCAACGACACGGTCGGGAAGAATGCCGCGCGGGCGGCGCCGATGTCGGCGTTGGCCGCCTTCAGCGCGTGCTCGGCGGCGAGCACGTCGGGACGCTGCAGCAGCACTGCGGCATCCAAGCTTGCCGGCACCGGCGCCAGCGCCACGCTGCCGTCGAACGCATCGGTGCCGGCCAGCAACGCTGCGTCCACCGGCGCGCCGACCACCAGTTGCAGCGCATCGCGCGCCTGCGCGAGCTGGGTGGCAGCGCGCGCGACCGCGACCCGCGCCGCTTCCACGCTGCTCTGGATCTGCGCCAAGTCCAGGCCCGAGCCGATACCGTTGGCGTGCTGGTCGCGGCTGCGCCGCAGCGTCTGCTCCTGGCTGTCCAGGGTCTGCTGCGCCAGGGCCAGCAACTGCTGGTCGGCACCGACCGCGAGCCAGGCGTCGGCGATCTGGCCGATCAGGCTCACGCGCACGCTGCGCTGGGTCTCGGCGCTGGCCAGCCAGGTTTCCAGGGCTTCGTCCTTGAGGCTGCGCACGCGCCCGAACAGGTCCAGCTCCCAACTGCTGATGCCGACCTGCACGGTGTCGCTGCTGTCGATCTGCGCCTGCCCGCTTTCGCTGGCGCTGGCGCTGGTGCGCTGGCGGCCGCTGCTGGCAGTGGCATCCAGCGCCGGCGCCAGCGCGGCGCGCTGGATCCGGTACTGCGCGCGCGCCTTGTCGATCGCGAGCATGGCCACGCGCAGGTCGCGGTTGTTGTCCAGGCCCAGCGCGATGACCTGGCGCAGGCGCGGATCCAGGAACACCTCGCGCCAGTCCGGCAGCGCCAGCGCTGCGCCGGCCGCGGACGGGGCGCTGCCCGCGGTGTCGAACTGCAGCGGCACCGGCGCGGCCGGGCGCGTGTAGTGCGGGGCCATGCTGCACGCGGCCAGCGCCGTACAGCAGGCCAGCGCCAGCAGGCGCGACGACCGTGCGCTCATGGCGTGGCCTCCAGCGGCGGCTTGCTGCCGGGGAACACGCTGCGCACGATCACGTAGAACAAGGGCACGAAGAACAGCCCCAGGGTGATCGACGCCAGCGTGCCTCCAGTGACGCCGGTACCCAGCGAATGACGCGCCGCCGAGCCGGCACCGTGACTGAACACCAGCGGCAGCACGCCGAGCAGGAACGCCAGCGAGGTCATCAGGATCGGCCGCAGGCGCATCTGCACCGCGTGCAGGGTGGCAGCCAGCAGGGGTTCGCCGCGCAGCTCCAGCTCGCGCGCGAACTCCACGATCAGGATGCCGTTCTTGGCCGCCAGGCCGACCGTGGTCAGCAGGCCGACCTGGAAATACACGTCGTTCTGCAGGCCGCGCACGGTCATCAGCAGCGCCGCGCCGAACACGCCCACCGGCACCGCCAGCATCACCGCGAACGGGATCGTCCAGCTTTCGTACAGCGCCACCAGGCACAGGAACACGAACAGCAGCGAGATCGCGTACAGCGCCGGCGCCTGGTTGGCCGACAGCTTCTCCTGGTAAGCCATGTCCGACCACGCATAGCCGAAGCCATGCGGTAGCTGCTTGCTCAGTTCGGCCATGGCGTCCATCGCCGCACCGGAGCTGACGCCGGCCACCGCCTGGCCGGTGAGTTCCATCGCCGACACGCCGTTGTAGCGCTCCAGCGCGGCCGGCGCGCTGGTCCAGTGCGAGGTGGTGAAGGCCGACATCGGCACCATGTCGCCGCTGGCGTTGCGCACCGTCCAGCGCTGCAGATCCTGCGGCGCCATGCGCGCCTCGGCGTCGCCCTGCACGAACACCTTCTTGATGCGGCCCTTGTAGATGAAGTTGTTGACGAAGTCGCCGCCGAGCGCGCTGTTGAGCGTGGCGTTGATGTCGCCCGGGTCCACGCCCTGCGCCTGGGCCTTATCGTCGTCGATCTTGACCGCGTAGACCGGCGCGTCCTCCAGGCTGGCGTAGCGCACGTCGCGCAGCTTGGGATCGCGCCCGGCCAGGCGCAGCAGCTTGTCGCGTGCGTTCACCAGGGCGGCGTGGCCGGCGCCTTCGTAATCCATCAGCTCGAAGGTGAAACCGGAGGCGTCGCCGAGGCCGCTGATGGCCGGCGGCGAGGTCACGAACAGCTCCGCGTCGGGCATGTCGGCCAGGGCCTGGTTGAGATGCGCGGCGATGGTGTCGGCGTCGTCCTCGCGGTCGTCCCAGTCCTTGAGGCGGACGAAGGCCATGCCGACGTTCTGCCCGGCGCCGGTCACGCTGAAGCCGGCCGAGGACAGCACCGAGCGCACGCCCGGCTCGTGCAGCGCGGCCTTGGTCAGGCGGTCGGTCACCCCCATGGTCTGCTCCAGGGTGGAGCCGGCCGGCAGCTTGACCAGTACGTTGAGCATGCCCTCGTCCTCGTCGGGCAGGAACGCGCCGGGCAGGCGCCACAGCAGCACGCCGGTGACGCCCAGCAGCAGCGCGTAGGCGAGCAGGCCCAGCGCGCGCCGGCCCAGCACCCGCTCGACCAGCGCACGGTAGCGCTCGGTCAGGTGGCGGAAGCGGGTGTTGAACCAGACGAAGAACCGGCCGAGGCGGCCGTGCGAGCCGATCGGCGCCTCGCCATGGTGCAGCGGCTTGAGGATGGTCACGCACAGCGCCGGGGTCAGGCTCATCGCCACCAGCACCGACAGGATCATCGAGGCGGCGATGGTGATCGAGAACTGCCGGTAGATCACCCCGGTGACACCGTTGAAGAAGGCCATCGGCACGAACACCGCGGTCAGCACCAGCACGATGCCGACCAGCGCGCCGCCGATCTGCTGCATCGAGCGCAGCGTCGCCTCCTTCGGCGGCAGCCCTTCCTGGCTCATGACCCGCTCCACGTTTTCCACCACCACGATGGCGTCGTCCACCAGCAGGCCGATCGCCAGCACCATCGCGAACATGGTCAGGGTGTTGATCGAGTAGCCGAACGCGGCCAGCACGCCGAAGGTGCCCATCAGCACCACCGGCACCGCGATGGTCGGGACCAGCGTGGCGCGCCAGTTCTGCAGGAACAGGTACATCACCGCCACCACCAGCAGCACCGCTTCGATCAGGGTGATGACCACTTCCTTGATCGAGGTGGTCACGAACGGCGTGGTGCTGAAGGCGATGTGGTAGCTGTAGCCGTGCGGCCAGTACTGCTTGAGTTCCTGCAGGCGCGCGTCGATCGCCTTTGACGTTTCCACCGCGTTGGCGTCGGCGTTCAACTCGATGCCCAGCGACGCCGAGGGCTTGCCGTTGAAACGGGTGATGCTGTCGTAGGTTTCCGGACCCAGGCCGATCCTGGCCACGTCGGACAGGTGCACCGCGGCGCCGCCGGGGCCGCTCTTGAGCACGATCGCGCCGAACTGCGCCGGCGTGTGCAGGCGGCTGCGCGTGGTCACGGTCGCATCCAGGCGCTGCCCGCGCAGCGCCGGCTGGCCGCCGATCTCGCCGGCCGACACGTCGGTGTTCTGCGCCTGCAGCGCGTTCTCCACGTCCGAGGGCATCAGCGCGTACTTGCGCAGCTTCTCCGGATCCAGCCAGATGCGCATGGCGTACTCCGAGCCCATCGGCTGGATGTTGCCCACGCCGCTGACCCGGCTGATCTGGTCGTCGATGTTCGATTCCATGTAGTTGGCGACATCGAAGTTGTCCATGCTGCCGTCGTCGGAGGTGAACGCCACCACCTCGAACAGCGAGCCGCTGGACTTGGTGATGACCAGGCCGTTCTGCTGCACCGCCTGCGGCAGCACCGACATCACCGACTGCAGCTGGTTCTGCACCTGCACCTGCGCGGTGTCGGCATTGGTGCCGGTCTCGAACACCAGGTTGACCTGCGCGGTGCCGTCCGAGGCGCTGGTCGAGGTCATGTACAGCAGGTGGTCCAGGCTCTGCTGCGACTGCTCGATCAGCTGGGTGACGGTGTTCTCCACGGTCTGCGCCGAGGCGCCGGTGTAGGCGGCGCGCACGGTGATGGTCGGCGGCGCCATCTGCGGATAGCGCTCGATCGGCAGCGCGTGGATGGCCAGCATGCCGACCAGGACGACGACGATGGCCATGACCCAGGCCACCACCGGGTGGTTGACGAAGAAACGCGACATGGCAGCTCCTCAGTCGGCCTGGGCGTCGCCCGGCAGCGCGGGCGCGGCCTCGAGCTGCGCGGCGCTGACCGCATACGGCACGACCGGCTTGCCGATCTCGGCGCGGCTGCCGTTGACCACGATCAGCCGCTCGCCCGGCTTGAGTCCGGACTGCACCACCCAATCGTGGCCCACCGTGTCGCCGGTGCGGATGCGCCGCTCCAGCACCCGGTCGTGCGCGTCGAGCAGCTTCACCAGCGGTTCGCCCTTGGCATCGCGGGTCACCGCCTGTTGCGGCACCAGGATCGCGCCCGGGTCGCTGGCCAACGGCAGCAGCACACGCAGGTACATGCCGGGCAGCAGCAGGTGCTGCGGATTGGGCACGACCACGCGCAGGGTCACTCCGCCGGTGCCGGGATCGACCGAGGTGCCGACGAATTCCAGCGTGCCGGGATGCGGATAGAAGCGGCCGTCCTCCAGCCGCACCCGCACCGCGACCTTGCCGTCGCTGGCCTTGATGCGGCCGGCGTCGAGTTGCTCGCGCAGCGCCAGCAGCTGCGTGCTGGACTGGCTCACGTCCAGGTAGATCGGGTCCAGGCGCTGGATCCTGGTCAGCGCCGCGTCCTGTTGCGCGGTCACCAGCGCGCCGGCGCTGTAGGCCGAGCTGCCGATGGTGCCGGAGATCGGCGCCAGCACGCGGGTGTAGTCGAGATTGATGCGCGCCGCCCGCAACGCTGCCTGCGTCGCCACCACGTTGGCTTCGGCTTCCTTCAAGGCGGCCTGCGCATCGTCGGCATCCTGTTTGCTGGCCGCGTCCTGCTCGACCAGGGTGCGGTAGCGCTCGGCCTTGGGCCGCGCCGCGAGCGCCGCGGCCTGGGCCTGCGCGAGTTGCCCGCGGGCGCTGTCGTAGGCGGCCTGGTACGGCGCAGGATCGATCTGGTAGAGCACCTGTCCGGCCACCACGTCCTGGCCTTCGGTGAACAGCCGCTTGCGCACCAGGCCATTGACCTGCGGGCGCACGTCGGAGACCTCGAAGGCGACGGTGCGGCCGGGCAAGGCCTGCTCCACCGGCATGGTCTGCGCGGTCACCGTCAGGGTGCCGACCTTGATCGGCGGCGGCGGTTGCGCAGTGGACGAACACCCCGCCGCCATCGCCAGCGCAACAACGGATCCACAGAAAATGAAACAACGAGGCGCGGCGAAGGCGTCGAACATAAGCGAGAAATCGTGGGGGTGGGGAGATCGAAGCGCGCAACGCTACACGAAATGTATTCCAGCAATACAGCGCGACGAAAACGGCAGTCAGCTGCCACTTCAACTTGCGTGTGCGCGCAGAAAGATTGGCGAAAGATTGGTATTGCGGGCGATACCTTGGTATCGCATCGGGATACGCATATTGCCGTTTGCGCTGCGCGATCGCGCGCGTTTGCCGAGCGCGTGACGGCGCCACGTCACGCCACAGCCGCGCTCACTGCGTGGCCGCGGCAAGCGGTGACGACGATGGCCAGAGCTGCAGGCCGCGGCAGTGGCGCCGCCGATGCGATCGGCGGCGCGGCGCTGGGTGCGTGTTCGGCAGGCCGCAGGAGGCACTGCCGCCGCGCTCAATCCTCGTCGGCGGCGGCCTCGCGGCCCTGCTGGCGAATGATCGCTTCCTGCCGCGCATCCTCGATCGAATCGCGCACGGCGCGTACGTCGGCGCGGTGGGTGTCGAACACGAAGCGGCCGCTGAGCGCACTGTCCGGGCGCAGCTCACCCTGCTCGTATAGCGCCCACATCTCCTCGCCATAGTGGGTGTCGTTGAGTTCGGGCGCGGCGCGGCCCAGGCAGTCGCGCAGGTTGTGCACGTCGCGCAGCAGCATGTCGCGCGCGGCATTGTTGCCGGCGGCGCTGACCACCTGCGGGAAATCGATCACCACCGGACCGGCGGTGGCGACCAGCACGTTGTATTCGGACAGGTCGCCATGCACCAGGCCCAGGCACAGCATCTTCACCACGTCGCCGATCAGCTGCGTATGGAACGCGCGCGCCTGCTCCGGCTCCAGCTCCACTTCGCCCAGCCGCGGCGCGCTCTGCCCGTCGGCATCGGTGACCAGGTCCATCAGCAGCACGCCGTGGAAGTAGCCGCGCGGCTGCGGCACGTGCACGCCGGCATCCACCAGCTGGTACAGGGTGTTGGCCTCGGTGTCCTTCCACGCGGCCTCCTGCTCGCGGCGGCCGAACTTGGTCGCCTTGCCCATCGCCCGCGCCTGGCGGCTGCCGCGCACCTTGCGGCCCTCCTGGTACTGCACGCGGGCCTGGAAGCTGCGCTGCGCCATGTCCTTGTAGACCTTGGCGCACAATACGTCATCGCCGGCCTGGACCACGTACACGGCGGCCTCCTTGCCACTCTTGAGCGGACGCAGCACGCTGTCGATGACGCCGTCCTCGATCAGCGGCTGCAGGCCCTGGGGGGTTTTCATCGGACGCGGGGGACCTTGAAGGGGAAAACCGGATTATGACCCAACCGTGGGTGCATGCCGGGCGACAACGGCGGCAGGGCCGGCCGCAAGCGGAGTAAAGTAGTCGCCGCGATCGCCGCCCCGGCGGCCGCAGCCGGCAATCCATCGTGCAATCGTCCAGAGGGTGTCATGAGCAAGGGCTTGGATCAGAAGAAGAGCGACAAGAAGCAGCCGACCAAGACGCTGAAGGAAAAGCGCGCGGCCAAGAAAGAAAAGAAGAAGTAGCAAACGCCTACGGCGAGCTCGCGCGACGGGCTCGCCGGTCCGCGACCGCCGATGCGGCGCGCGGTATCCTGGCCCGGCCCGACGGCGATGCCCTGGCCTGCATCGCGCTTGCCCCTGGCCTGTGGGCAAGCGTGCCGCGCCTGCGCGCACGACGCCCCCGCCTTATCAACCGCGCCAGTGCGGGCACCTCCCCGGCCCCCGCCATGCGCCCGAAGCGCTTCGCAGCCAGGCGCTATCATCGACAGCCGCGCCGCAGTCCGCTGCCCCCCGCCACTCCCTCGGAGAATGCCGTGAACCCGATCCGTCCGTTCCTGGACAAGGCGCCGCAGCTGGGCGCACGCGTCTACGTGGATCCGGCCTGCACCCTCATCGGCGACGTGGTACTGGGCGAGGACGTGTCGGTGTGGCCGGGCGCGGTGATCCGCGGCGACGTCAACCACGTGCGCATCGGCGCGCGCAGCAACATCCAGGACGGCACCATCATCCACGTCAGCCACCACAGCCCGTTCAACGCGGCCGGCTACCCGACCCTGATCGGCGCGGACGTGACCGTCGGCCACGGCACCATCATCCACGCCTGCACCATCGAGGACCTGTGCCTGATCGGCATGGGCGCGTGCATCCTGGACGGGGCCACGGTGAAGAAGTACGGCTTCGTCGGCGCCGGCGCGGTGGTCGGCCCCGGCAAGACCGTCGGCGAAGGCGAGCTTTGGCTGGGCAATCCCGCCCGCAAGGCACGCATGCTCAGCGACAGGGAGATCGAGAGCCTGCACTACTCGGCGCAGCACTACGTGCGCCTGAAGGATCGCTACCTGGCCGCGGCCGCTGCGTCGCCGCCGTAGGCGGCGCGGCACGCCGGCACCGCTACTGCGCCGCCAACGCCAGCACCGCGCGGCCGATCGGGCGCGGCGCCTCGCCGAAGCGATCGACACCGGCGTCGAGGCGGTACCGCTGACGGGCGCGCGGTACGGTGAAGAAGAACCGCGTCTTGTCGGCGCTGGTCAGGTGCCGCCATTGGCCACCCTCAGCGCGATCGACCTGAAGTCCCGGCACATCGCCTGGCAGCTGACGGTGGGGACGATGCAGGACACCGGTCCGCTCGGGTTCAAGATGCATCTGCCGATCCCCCATGCGCGGCGCGCAGCGCGCGGCTCAACGCGTGCGCAGGGCCAGCAGCGCTACCGCCGCCAGGAGCAACGGCACCGTGCACAGCAGATACAGGTGCTGGGGCGACCAGCCGCCGTCCAGCAGCCACCCCACTGTCGGTGGCGACAGGATCGCGCCGATGCGGCCGATGCCGATCGCCCAGCCCAGGCCGGTGCTGCGGATCGACGCATCGAATACCACCGGTGCGGTCGCGTAAAGCCCGGACATCGCCGCGAACACCGCAGCACCGATGACCAGGGCAATCGCGAAGGCCGACGCAAGGTGCGTGCTGTAAGCGCTGAAAGCCAGCATCGCCAACGCCCCCAGCAGGAACA
The DNA here is from genome assembly GCF_006838285.1 of Xanthomonas translucens pv. cerealis. Classification (NCBI taxonomy): domain Bacteria; kingdom Pseudomonadati; phylum Pseudomonadota; class Gammaproteobacteria; order Lysobacterales; family Lysobacteraceae; genus Xanthomonas; species Xanthomonas cerealis. The sequence continues at coordinate 4,234,808 of NZ_CP038228.1, read as the reverse complement.
TCGCCAGCGTCGACCAACGCAAGGACCAGCGCACCGCCAGCCAACTGAACACACCGCCACCGACGATACCGCCCAGGTTGAGCAAGGTCCCGCCGGTGATCCCCTGCTGCGCCGACATACCGGCCGCGATCAGTAACTTGGGTGTCCAACTCAGGACAAAAAAGAATGCGAACATGTGCAAGAAGAACGCCAGTGCGAGCAACAGCGAACGTCGGCGCATCGCACCGACGAACAGCACGGCATAACCCTGGCGTGGAACGGCATCGCGCGGCGGCAACTCCGGTAAGGGCGCATGCCGCATGCGCAGCAACGTCGCGTTGAGCTGGGCCAGCGCGTTGCTCGGGCGCTGGCTGACCAGGAAATCCAGCGACTCGGGCAAACACGCCAGCACCAGCGGCATGCACAGCAGCGAACACCCCGCACCGAACAGAAATACCGCGTGCCAGTGCAGGTGCCAGCGCTCGAGTAGCAAGCCGGCGATCACGCCGCCGAGCGCGGCGCCGATCGGATAGCCGGTGGTCTGCAGCACCACCGCCGCGCTGCGCCACCTGGCGCTGGCGTATTCGGCGGTGATCGCCCCGATGCTGGGAAACATCGCGCCGATGCCGAGGCCGGTGAACGCCCGCGAGATCCAAAGCTGCTGCACATTCTGCGCCATCGCCGAGGCTCCCATGGCCACGGTGAGAATCGCCAGGCAACCCAGGATCAGGCGCCGCCGCCCCCAACGATCGGCCAGGGGCGCCACACACAACGAGCCCACCGCCATGCCGATCAAACCGGCACTGAGCAACCCGCCCAGGAGCTTGCCGGACAACTGCCACTCGTCGGACACGTGCGATGCAGTGAATGCCATCACCATCACGTCGAAGCCGTCGAGCATGGTCAACACCACGCAAATCCCGACGGCCATCCATTGGAAGCCACCCATGCGGTCCTGCATGAGGGAGCCTGGTACAGCAGCATGCGGCATGACGAAATTCCTGCATGAAAGGGGAAAGACAGTGGCCGGACGCTACCGCGCCTGCCTGACCCGATGCAATGCACTGCTTTGCATTTACCGTAGACGTATCGCGTGACCCACCCCGATGCGCGAGAAAAACGCGCATGCCCACGCTCCGCATCGGTACGCTGGCATCTGCCTGCGCGTGCCTGCTCGGCAGCGGCCGGATCGGCACGCAGGCTAGCATCGCCTGCCGCGACGGCCCTTGACCGCCATCGTCGCGGACCGCCATAGCCCCGATCCGCCCATTCCTCGACAAGTCACCCCAACTCGGCGCACGCGCCTACGTGGATCCGGCCTGCACGATTAATCGGCGACGTGGTACTGGACGAGGACGTGTCGGTGTGGCCGGGCGCGGTGATCCGCGGCGACGTCAACCACGTGCGCATCGGCGCGCGCAGCAACATCCAGGACGGCACCATTCTCCACGCCTGCACCATCGAGGACCTGTGCCTGATCGGCATGGGCGCATGCCTCGTGGGCGAGCGCGAGGAGAAGCGCACGGCAAGGACGGCATGAGCGCCGAGCAGTTCGTCGCCTCGCTGCATTTCCAGGACGGGCACATCGAAGTGCCGCAGGCCAAGGTGCATTTCGACCTGAACCACGACTTCCGCTATCTGGGCAAGGACGACGCGCGCCAGGTCCTGGAATCTTACTGGGGCAACCCGCCCGACGACAGCGTGCTGGGCATGATCGTGCCGCGCCAGCCTGCGCTGGACGAAAAGGGCAGCTGGGCGGTGGTGGTCACCTATGCCGATGACGGCTACGTGTCCGACGAGGACGCCAGCAACATCGATTACAAGGACATGCTCGCGGACAAGCAGAAGGAGACCCGCGAGGAGAACACGCCGCGCAAGGAAGCCGGCTACGAAAGCGTGGAGCTGGTCGGCTGGGCGGTGCCGCCGCGCTACGACGCCGCGACCAAGAAGCTGTACTGGGCACGCGAGCTGGCGTTTCAGGGCAACCCAGGCCACACCCTCAACTACGACATCCGCGTGCTCGGCCGCCACGGCTACCTGAGCCTCAACGCCATCACCGGCATGGACGCACTGCCGCGAGTGCGCGCAGGCATGCAGCAGCTGCTGCCGATGGCCGAATTCGACAGCGGCGCGCGCTATGCCGACCACAACCCGTCCACCGACAAGATCGCCAGCTATGGCCTGGCGACCTTGATCGGCGGCGGCCTGGCGGCCAAGGCCGGCCTGTTCGCCAAGCTCGGCCTGGTGCTGGCCAAGGCCTGGAAGCTGCTGGCGCTAGGGGTGATGGCGCTGGCCAGCGGGATCGGCAAGCTGTTCTCCGGGCGCAAGCGCGACGGCGGCACGGTGCGTTGAGCGGCCCACGCGGCGCGCGTGTCGTGCCATCGTCGTCGTCATCGCGTGAAGCCCCTGCGGCGCCAACCACGGCACCGGCTGGGCAATTGGCGCCGCGCCGGCTACAGTCGCGGTTCGGAGCAGGACGCAGTCGAGATCACGCATGCCGCCACAGGCCGCCGGCCGGACGCAAGGACGGTTTCCCTACATCGCAGGCGCGCAGGCGCGCCGCGCCGCAACCCGGCGATGAGCGGCATGCTCGACACCTACCGTGAAGTGATCACGCCCGAAGGCGTGCCGTTGCAGTTGCCGGCCGCCGGCGCGGTGCCGCGCGCGCTGGCCTGGCTGATCGACCTGGCGGTGCGCTTCGCCGTGCTGACCGCGATGGGCATGCTGCTCGGCGCGCTCGGCGGCTTCGGCCAGGGCCTGTATCTGGTGGCGATGTTCCTGGTGTTCTGGGCCTACCCGATCGTGCTCGAAGGTTGGTTCGGGCAGACCCTGGGCAAGAAGGCGCTGGGCCTGCGCGTGGTCGCGCGCGACGGCGCCCCGGCCGGGTGGATGGCGGCGATCACCCGCAACCTGCTGCGCACCGTGGACATGCTGCCGTTCGGCTACGCCATTGGCCTGATCGCCTGCCTGTTCGACGCGCATGCGCGGCGCCTGGGCGACATGGTCGCCGGCACCCTGGTGATCCACCAGGCGCCGCGCCACGCGGCGGCGGCGCCGCCGATCGCCAGCGCCGTGGCGCCGCCGTGCCGCCTGTTGCCGGCCGAGCAGGCGGCGTTGATCGCCTTCGCCGAACGCGCGCCGCGGCTGGCCCCGGCGCGGCAGCTGGAACTGGCCACGCTGGCGCTGCCATTGACGCAGACACCCGGCCAGGCCGGCGTGCTGCGGCTGTATGCGATGGCCAACTGGCTGTTGGGGCGGCGATGAGGCAGGAGCAGTTCATCGCCCGCCACCAGCACGAGTGGGAGGCCTTCGAGACCTGGCTGCACACGCACGGCCGCAAGCGCCCTGCGAGCGCGGACGCGAGCGCGCCCGACAGCGCCGCGCACGCATGGCGCCTGGCCGACGAAGACATGCCGGCCCGCTACCGGCGCCTGTGCCAGCAGCTGGCGCTGGCCCGCAAGCGCGGCTACAGCCCGCTGGTCACCGCGCGCCTGCAGCAACTGATGCAACAGGGCCACACCGAACTATACCGGCCGCCGCGGCCGCGCTGGCGGCGCGCGGCCGAGTTCCTGTTCGCCGATTTCCCACAGCTGGTACGCAGCCAGGCCGGCTGCATGGCCGCGGCCGCCGCGCTGTTCATGGCGCCGCTGGTCACCCTCTTCGTGCTGCTGCAATACCGGCCGGAACTGATCCACGGCTTGATGGATCCCATGCAGATCGCGCAGATGGAGGCGATGTACGACCCGGCCACGGCCGCACACAAGCTCGGCCGCAGCAGCAGCGGCGACGACTGGCACATGTTCGGCGTGTACATCATGAACAACATCAGCATCTGCCTGCGCACCTTCGCCAGCGGCCTGCTGGCCGGGCTCGGCACGGTGCTGGTGCTGCTGTTCAACGGCGTCACCATCGGCGCGGTGGCCGGGCACCTGCATCAGATCGGTTACGGGGTGACGTTCTGGCGCTTCGTCGCCGGGCATGCGCCGTTCGAACTGACCGCGATCGTGATCGCCGGCGGCGCCGGCCTGCAACTGGGCTTGAAGCTGCTGGCGCCGGGCCGGCGCCGGCGCATCGATGCGCTGGTCGAAGGCGGCACCATCGGCGCCAAACTGTGCCTGGGCGTGGCATTCATGCTGCTGGTCGCCGCCTTCATCGAGGCGTTCTGGTCCTCGATCGGCACGCTGCCGGCGGCAGTGAAGTACACCGTGTCCGGGCTGCTATGGACGCTGGTGCTGGTCTGGCTGTGGCGCGGCGGACGCGGCATGGCGGAGGCCGGCGATGCGGATTGAGCGCCTGGACGTGGTGCTGCGCGCACGCTCGGCCTGGGAGGCGATGGAGCTGGGCAGCGCGCTGGTGCGCCGTCATGCCGGCGCGATCTGGAAACCGTGGCTGCTGATCAGCGTGCCGCTGTTCGCGCTGCTGAATCTCGGCGCCTGGGCGATCGACCGGATCTGGCTGGCCGGGCTGCTGTTGTGGTGGCTGAAACCGGTGCTGGACCGGATCCCGCTGTTCGTGATCTCGCGCGGCGTGTTCGGCGACGTGCCACGCGTGCGCGACACCCTGCGCGCGCAATGGAGCTGGGGCTGGAGCACGCTGTTCGGCTACCTGACCTGGCGCCGGCTGAGTCCGGCGCGCACGGTGTTCATGCCGCTGGAATTGCTGGAAGGGGCCAGCGCCGAGCAGCAGCGGCAGCGCCGCCGCAGCCTGGGCGGCGCGGTGTACGGACATGCGCTGCTGCTGGCCAGCGTGTGCTGGCACTTCGAGGCGATGCTGTGCCTGGCCTGCATCGCGGCGATTTTGATGTTCGTGCCGGTGGAGCTGCTGCCGGAGACGGTGCGCGCGGCGTGGGCGCTGGTCGGCGAGGAGAACCCGGCCTGGGCCGACATCGGCCTGAATGTCTTCGGCTGGCTGGCGATGACGCTGATCGAACCGTTCTTCGTCGGTGCCGGCTTCGGCCTGTACCTCAACCGGCGCACCGAGATCGAAGCCTGGGACGTGGAAATGGCGCTGCGCCGGCTGCGCGAGCGGCTGGGCGACGCCGCGCCGCTGCTGCTGGCGCTGGCCCTGCTCGGCGCGCCCGGCGCGGCGCTGCGCGCACAAACCGCAGCGCCGGGCGCCGGCGACCCCGCCGTCGCGGCCGAGCCGCAGGCGCGCCCCGCCCCGGCGCCGCAACCGGCGCAGGAAACCGCCGGCGACGACGGCGACATCAAGGACCCGGCGAAAGCACAGGAAAAAAGCGCGGACGACGCGCCCGAGCCGGTCGCGCTCGACGACGTCTTCGACACCGTGCCCGCTGCCGACACGCGCTTCGACCGCGCCGCCGACCGCGCCTACCAAGATCCGCTGCTGTCGGGCAAGCGCAGCATCGGTTACTGGAAGAAGCGCGACCGCAGCGAAAACGAGGAAAAGAAACCCGATCAGAGCAAGATCGATCCACGCTTCGGCAGGGGCTTGCTGGCGAGCGTGGCGGCCGTGTTCGCGTTCGTCGGCGAATGGGGCATGTGGTTGCTGGCCGGCATGCTGGTGCTGGTCCTGCTGCTGACCGCCAAGCACTGGCTACCATGGATGCGCGGCAGCGGGCGCAAGCGTGCCGCGGTCGAGACGCCGCTGGCGCATGCGCCGGTGCTGAGCGCCGAGCCGATGCCGGACGACGTCGCCACCAGCGCACGCCGGCTATGGCGCGAGGGCAAGCAGCGCGACGCGCTGGCGCTGCTGTACCGCGCCAGCGTGGCGACCGTGTGCGAACGGGCCAACCTGGCGCTGCCGCCGGGCGCCACCGAAGCGCAATGCCTGCGCGCCTCCAGGCGCCTGCCGGACGACACCGACCGCGACCTGTTCGCGCGCATGGTGCGCACCTGGCAATACGCTGCCTACGCCGCACGCCTGCCCGACGCCGCCGCCTTCGACGCTCTGCTCGAAGAGCTGCAGCAGCAGTACCGGTGGCGCGCATGAACAGCGGCACCCGCAATGCGCTGATCTTCCTGCTCGGGCTGTTGCTGACCAGCGTGCTGGTGGCCTGGTTCCTGGGCCGCTACGAACGCGCCGAGCGCGAGCTGGCGCTGCCGCCGCGCGGCGAGGCCGCTTACAACCCGCTGTATGCATTGCGCCAGACCCTGCGCGCCGACGGCGTGCGCGCCGAATCGCGGCAGCGCCTGGACCTGGCGGCGATGCGCCTGCAGCCGCACGACAGCGTGCTGCTGTTCGGCGACCCGCGCGCGCTGAGCAAGCCCGACAGCGAGGCGCTGCTGGCCTGGGTCGAGCGCGGCGGCCACCTGATCCTGCGCACACCGGCGGCCGACGAGGACGGCGCCACGGCCAAGCTGCCGATCTTCGATGCGCTCGATGTCACGCTGGAGGACGGCAAGCCGGAGCACTGCCTGACACTGGCCATTCCCGGACAGCCCAAGCACAGCGAGTTCTGCAATGGCCGGCGTTTCCAGATCGACGAGGATGCGGCCAGCAACCTGTGGGGCAGCGACGCGGACTACGCCTACGCGCGCCTTCCATACGGCGACGGCACCGTGGACCTGCTGGCGCAAATGGACTTCCTGCAGAACGGCAGCAACGGCGGCACTCCCTTGCGCGACGACACACCGGAGGCCGCGCCCGCCGCGCCGAGCGGCGGCCTGCGCGACGTGCCGCACCGCCTGCTGGCGCGGCAGATCCTGGCGCCCAACTACGGCCACGGCACCGTGTACCTGATCTACTCCGCCGAGCTGCCGTCGCTGTGGTACACGCTGTTCACCCGCGGCTGGCCGGCCTGGCTGCCGGCACTGCTGATGCTGCTGGCCTGGCTGTGGTCGCGCATGCAGCGCTTCGGCCCGCTGCAGGCCGCGCCGGCCGGCGACCGCCGCTCGCTGCTGGAACACGTGCGCGCCAGCGGCGAGCACCTGTTCCGCTACGGCAAGGCCGCGCTGCTGTACGCGGCGATGCGCCAGGCATTCCTGACCCGGCTGCGGCGCCGCGCACCGCTCGCCGCGGCGCTGCAGGGTCCGGCCCAGGCCGCGGCCATCGCCGAACGCCTGAACCTGCCGGCGGCGCAGGTCGAACAGGCGCTGCAGGCGCCAGCGCCCAAGCAACATCTCGCCTTCCGCGATCGCATTCGCCTCCTCGTGCAGATGAGAAACCAGTTATGACCACCACCCCCGCCGACTCCATTGCCCCCCTCACCGGCCCCGCCTTGATCGAACGCGTCGAGGCGATCCGCGCTGCGGTCGGGCAGGCCTTCATCGGCCAGCCGCAAGTGCTCGAGCAGATCCTGATCGCACTGCTGGCCGGCGGCCATGTGTTGATCGAAGGCGTGCCCGGGCTGGGCAAGACCCTGCTGGTGCGCGCGCTGGCGCAGGCGCTGGAGCTGAACTACGCACGCGTGCAGTTCACCCCCGACCTGATGCCCAGCGACGTCAGCGGCCACGCCGTGTACGACCCCAAGACCGAGAGCTTCAAGATCCGCCGCGGCCCGGTGTTCACCCACCTGCTGCTGGCCGACGAGATCAACCGCGCCCCGGCCAAGACCCAGTCGGCGCTGCTGGAAGTGATGCAGGAAGGCCAGGTCACCATCGAGGGCAAAGCCTTCCCGCTGGCGCCGCCATTCCTGGCCCTGGCCACGCAGAACCCGGTCGAGCAGGAAGGCACCTATCCGCTGCCGGAAGCGCAGCTGGACCGTTTCCTGCTGAAGATCCTGATCGACTACCCGCAGCTGGAAGACGAGAAGCGGATGGTGGAAGCGGTCACCACCGGGCGCAGTGCCGGCGACTTCGACCTGTCGCAGGTGCCGCGCGTGCTCAGCGCCGCCGATGTGGTGGCGATGCAGCTGGGCACCGCGGCGATCGCGGTGGACCCGCAGGTGATCGACTACGCGGTACGCATCGTCGCCGCCACCCGCAGCTGGCCGGGCATCGCGCTCGGCGCCGGCCCGCGCGGCAGCATCGCCCTGATCCGCGCCGCGCGCGCGCAGGCGGTGCTGTGCGGCCGCGACTTCGTCACCCCCGACGACATCCGCGACATCGCCAAGCCGGCGCTGCGCCACCGCATCGCGCTGGCACCGGAACTGCAGATCGAAGGCCAGAGCGCCGACGACGCGCTGGGCGCGCTGCTGGCGAAGGTGGAGGCGCCGCGCAAATGAAGCTCGGGAAGCGGGACCGGGGACCTGGGACCGGGGACCCGGACGAGCGCGGCGTCGGCGCTGCGCGTGCATGGACCGTGGCCGACAACGGCCGTAGCCCGACTCGCCGCCCACATGACCGCACCCGGGTCCCCGGTCCCCGGTCCCTGGTCCCAAGCCCCCCATGAGACCCGCCCCGCCCCTGCTAGCCCTGCTCGGCCTGTGGGCGCTGTGCGGCCTGGCCACGGCGCTGGAGTTGCTGCCGCTGTGGCCGTGGCAGGCGTTGGGGGCGGCGATCGCGGTGGTCGCCGCGTTCGATGCGTGGCGGCTGTGGCGCAGCCCCACCCCGCAGCTGCGCCGCGAATTGCCCGAAGCCTTGCCGCTGGGCGTGGAGCGCGAGGCCGGGCTGCGCATCGACAGCGCGCGGCGGCAGACGCTGGACGTGTTCGATCTGGTGCCCAGCGGCTGGTGGATGCAGGGCCTGCCGCGCCGCGTGACCCTGCCCGCGGCCAGCGAAACCCGCCTCAGCTACCGGCTGCGCCCGACCGCGCGCGGCCGTTTCGACTTTCCCGGCACGCACCTGCGCCTGCACTCGGCCTGGCGCCTGTGGCGGCAGCGGCGCGTGGCCGGCGCGGCGCAGACCGTGCGCGTGTATCCGAACTTCGCGCCACTGACCCGCTTCGCCCTGTTCAGCGCCGAACAGGCCTCGCGGCTGGTCGGCGCGCACCTGAAGCGGCGCCGCGGCGAAGGCACCGACTTCCACCAGATGCGCGAATACCGGGTCGGCGACAGCCTGCGCCAGATCGACTGGAAGGCCACCTCGCGCGCGCGCAAGCTGATCTCGCGCGAATACCAGGACGAGAAGAACCAGCAGCTGCTGATGCTGATCGACACCGGGCGGCGGATGATGGCCAGCGAGAGCGGCCTGTCGCATTTCGACCACGTGCTCAATGCCGCACTGGTGGTGTCGTACCTGGCGCTGCGCCAGGGCGATGCGGTCGGCCTGATGGCCAGCGGCGGCGACGCGCGCTGGGTCGCGCCGCAGCGCGGCATGGGCACGGTCGATACGCTGCTGCGCGCCAGCTACGACCTGCAGCCGCAGGCGGTGGCCACCGATTACCTGGCCGCGGCCACCGACCTGTCGCTGCGCCAGCGCCGGCGTTCGCTGGTGATGCTGGTCAGCAACGTGCGCGACGAGGACATCGAAGACCTGCTCGCCGCGGTGCGGCTGCTGCAGCGCCGCCACCTGGTGTGCGTGGCCAGCCTGCGCGAACGCGCGCTGGATGAGGCGCTGGCGCAGGACGTGCACGACCTGCAGCAGGCGGTGCAGGCCGGCGCGGTGGCGCGCTATCTGCAGCAGCGCGGCGACGCCCACGACGCGCTGCGCAGCCACGGCGTGATGGTGCTCGACGTCACCGGCGAAGAGCTGCCGGGCGCGCTGGTGGAACGCTATCTTGCGGTCAAGCGCGACGGGTTGTTGTAGCGGCACGTCTGTTTCGGTCCGCAGCGCCCGCGCGCGGGCCTCGGTTCCAGTCATCGTCGCGCGACCGCATGGTGATGGATGGCCAAGCGCCTGGGTGGAGACGCTCAGGCATACAGCACCCCAGGCCGCCCCGCTTCGACAATCGCATGCGGCACGAAGCGCGCACTGTCGCGGGTGATCGGGCCGTCGTCCTCGCGGATGCCGATGCCGCACGCGGTATCGCCGACGATCCAGCTGCCGACCATCGGATAGCGGCCGTCGAACGCCGGCAGCGGATGCGCCTGCTGCACGATGCACGGCCCCTGGTACGGACCGTCGCTCTGCAGCATGCGCCCGTCGGCCAGATGCAGGGAGATGTTGGCGCCTTCGCGCGAATGCAGCGGTTTGCGTACCCAGCCCGGCGGCAGCGCGGCGCCATCGTCGAACGCGGCCGGCAGCAGATTGGGATGGCCGCGATGGCGCGACCACAGCAGCGGCAGGATGCCCTTGTTGCTCAGCACCGCCTTCCACGGCGGCTCCAGCAAGCGCAGGCCCGACCCCGGCAGGGCCTGGCCGAAACGTTCGGCGAACAGGTCTTCCAGCGGATACAGCTTGAACAAGGCGCCGATCACCACGTCGTCCAGATCCGTATAGCGCCCGTCCTCGGACAGGCCGATGTCCTCGATCGCGATCGCATCGCCGAACAGCCCGGCCTGCGCCGCGCAATCGCGCAGATAGGCGACCGTGCCCTGGTCTTCCTCCGAATCGCGCACCGCGGCGAAGGATAGCGGCGGCGGCAACTGCGCCGCCAGTTCGGCGAAGCGCTCCACCAGCGTCTCGTGGATCGAATTGAACTGGTCGGCGTCGTGCGCCAGGCGCCCCTGCGCGCGCTGGTCTTCCAGCCACTGCCACTGGAAGAACGCCGATTCGAACAACGAGGTCGGCGTGTCGTAGTTCAGTTCGTACAGCTTGGCCGGGCCGCTGCCGTTGTAGGCCAGGTCCAGGCGCCCGTACAGATGCGGATCGCGGCGCCGCCAGCTCTCGGCGATCCAGTCGCGGAACGCCGGCGCAATCGCCAGGCGCTGCATCAACTCCTCGCTGGCGACGACCTCGTCCACCAGCCCCATCGCCATCTGGTGCAGCTCGGCGCTGGGATCCTCCAGATCGTGTTCGATCTGGCGCAGGCTGAAAGCGTAATAGGCGCGTTCGTCCCAGTAGCGTTCGCCACCGATGGTGTGGAAGCGGAAGCCGCACTCGGCGGCCTGCGCGCGCCAGTCGCCGCGTTCGACGATTGCGATGCGTTGCATGTGCTTGCCTTGGTTGATGGGGCGTAGAGAGGCGCGGCGGTCAGCCGCCGACGCTGCCGCGCGCGCCGCTGGAGCTGCCGAAACCGCCGCGGCTGACGGTGACCGCCCGGTGCGGCGTTGCGCCGATATGGGTCATGGTCCGGTTGCCGTGCAGGCTGCTGGCCGCAGCGCCGTGGCCGGCACCGGTTGCCGGACGCTGCCACTGGCTCTGTCGGTCCTGGTACGCGGGCGCGGCGTTGAGGCCGGACATGCGGTTGCCGTTGAGCATCTGCGACAGGAAGACGCCGGTCATCAGCGGCCCGATGAACGAGTGCCCCTGACTGTCACGCTGCTCCACGCAGCGCTCGGCCGAATACTCCTGCGCGCACTGTTCGCGGCTGGCGTATTTGGGTCCCTGGGCGGCCGCCTGCTGCTGCGCCTGCTTGAACGCCTCGCGGCAGGTGCCGATGTCGTGGGTCTGCGCTGCGCAGGCTTCCACCGAGGTGTACAGCCCCTCCTGGGGCTTGGCTTCAGGCGCGCAGGCGGTGAACAGCAGCGGCGCGGTGCCCATCAGCAACAGCGCGGCTTTCTTGGATCGCTTCATCGGTTCCCCCTGCCGGAGCACAGAACCCGATGATGCCTGGTTCCGTGCGGAGACGGAAATTGCCGGCATTGCGCAGGCCCATGCATCCGCAGCCCCCGGTCGCCGGATCGCGTAGCGCGGCGGCGTCCATGCGCTCCACGTCAGGCGCCGGTTCATCGTCGGCAAGGGCAAGCGCGCAGACCGCGTGATACCGTGGCGGATGGCCCTGTGTGGCGCGCAAAACGGTTGCTAATGCAACCCTTTGCGGCCCGCCGGGCCGCCCGCCTTCCAACCGCACGACACCCCCATGCCCGACTATCGCTCCAAGACCTCCACCCACGGCCGCAACATGGCCGGCGCGCGCGCGCTGTGGCGCGCCACCGGCATGCAGGACGCCGACTTCCACAAGCCGATCATCGCCATTGCCAACTCCTTCACCCAGTTCGTGCCTGGCCACGTGCACCTGAAGGATCTCGGCCAGCTGGTCGCGCGCGAGATCGAGCGCGTCGGCGGCGTGGCCAAGGAATTCGACACCATCGCCGTGGACGACGGCATCGCCATGGGCCACGACGGCATGCTGTATTCGCTGCCCAGCCGCGAGATCATCGCCGACTCGGTGGAGTACATGGTCAACGCGCACTGCGCCGACGCGCTGGTGTGCATCTCCAACTGCGACAAGATCACCCCCGGCATGCTGATGGCCGCCTTGCGCCTCAACATCCCCACCGTATTCGTGTCCGGCGGGCCGATGGAAGCGGGCAAGACCAAGCTCGCCGACCACAACCTGGACCTGATCGACGCGATGGTGATCGCCGCCGATCCCACCGCCTCCGACGAAAAGGTCGCCGCCTTCGAACGCAGCGCCTGCCCCACCTGCGGCTCGTGCTCGGGCATGTTCACCGCCAACTCGATGAACTGCCTGACCGAAGCGCTGGGGCTGGCCCTGCCCGGCAACGGCACCGTGGTCGCCACCCATGCCGACCGCGAGCAGCTGTTCCTGAAGGCCGGACGCACCGCGGTCGAGCTATGCCACCGCTGGTACGGCGCCGAAGATCCCACCGCGCTGCCGCGCGGCATCGCCACGTTCAAAGCGTTCGAGAACGCGATGACCCTGGACATCGCGATGGGCGGCTCCACCAACACCATCCTGCACCTGCTCGCCGCCGCGCAGGAAGGCGAAGTGCCGTTCACCCTGCGCGACATCGACCGCCTGTCGCGGCATGTGCCGCAGCTGTGCAAGGTCGCGCCGAACATCCAGAAGTACCACATCGAAGACGTACACCGCGCCGGCGGCATCCTCGCCATCCTCGGCGAGCTGGCGCGCGGCGGCCTGCTGCATACCGACCAGCCCACCGTGCATAGCCGCACCCTCGCCGACGCCATCGCGCAATGGGACATCACCCAGACCGACGCCGAGGCCGTGCACACCTTCTACAAGGCCGGCCCGGCCGGCATCCCCACCCAGATCGCCTTCAGCCAGGCCACGCGCTGGCCGACGCTGGACGCCGACCGTGAAGCGGGCTGCATCCGCGACGTCGCCCATGCCTACTCGCAGGAAGGCGGACTGGCGGTGCTGTACGGCAACATCGCCCTCGACGGCTGCGTGGTCAAGACAGCCGGCGTGGACGAATCGATCCACGTGTTCGAAGGCAACGCCAAGGTATTCGAGAGCCAGGACTCGGCGGTCAAGGGCATCCTCGCCGACGAAGTGCAGGCCGGCGACGTGGTGGTAATCCGCTACGAAGGCCCCAAGGGCGGCCCCGGCATGCAGGAGATGCTCTACCCCACCTCGTATCTCAAGTCCAAGGGCCTGGGCAAGCAATGCGCCCTGCTCACCGACGGCCGCTTCTCCGGCGGCACCTCCGGCCTGTCGATCGGCCACGCCTCCCCGGAAGCGGCGGCCGGCGGCGCCATCGGCCTGGTCCGCGACGGCGACCGGATCCTGATCGACATCCCCAACCGCCGCATCGACCTGCTGGTCGACGACACCGAACTGGCCGCCCGCCGCGCCGCCCAGGACGCGCAAGGCTGGAAACCGGTGGAAGTACGCCCGCGCAAGGTCACCACCGCGCTGAAGGCGTACGCGCTGCTGGCGACCAGCGCCGACAAGGGCGCGGTACGCGACAAGGCGATGCTGGACGGTTGAGGCGTTGCCATGGAGACCGTGGACTCCCACGGTCTCCATGGCATCCCGGCATTGCACTGTGGGAGGGACTCTGGGTGGCCTCGGGCCATCAATCCCGACGCGTGACCACACACGCCCACAGCTGGGTTGCTGTTCTTGGCGGCACGTCACTCACCGCCGACGCCCAGCCCATCCAACGGACTGCGCACCGCAGACGCCCTGCGCCCCAGCACAGGCGTGTGGATCTGCGTGGTGGCCACCTCCTTGTAGCCCAGCAGCTCCTGCACGGTGCGGATCTCGTGGCCGGCTTCCAGCAGGTGCGTGGCGAAGGCATGCCGCAAGGTGTGGCAGGTCGCCGGCTTGGCGATGCCTGCACGGCGCCGTGCCGCCTGCACCGTGCGCTGCAGCGTTTCCTCCGACACGTGATGCCGGCCCACTCGGCCACTACGCGGATCCACCGATCGACGCGCGGCGGGGAACAGATACTGCCAACCGGGCGCGACATCGGGATTGGGATACTTGCGCGCCAACGCATGTGGCAGGAATACCCTTCCTGCCCCCTCGGCAAGATCCGCGGCGTGGAGCAGCAGCGCCCGCGCGCGTTGGTGCATCAATTCTCCGCGCAGGCTGCGGCAGCGGCACCCGCCGATCCTTGCCGCCGTTATCGTCGCGCACCACGATCTCGCCGCGAACCATGTCCACACCCTTGATCCGCAACCGCAGGCATTCCAGCAACCGCATCCCGCTGCCGTACAGCAGCCCCGCCATCAGCCGACAGGATCCCTCCAGCATCGTCAGCAAGCGCGCGACCTCCTCGGCCGAGAGCACCACCGGAATCCGCCGCGGCCGCTTGGCGCGCACCAGATGCTCCATCCAGGGCAACTCCACGCCCAGAACATCGCGATAAAGGAACAGCAGCGCCGCCAGCGCCTGATTCTGCGTTCCGGCCGACACCTGGCCACGCGTCGCCAGTTCGGTCAGCAGCGCCTCGACCTCTGCCCGCCCCATCTGCACCGGATGCCGCTTGCCATTAGCCAAAATGAAGCGCCGTATCCAGCCCACATACGCCTGCTCGGTGCGTAGGCTGTAGTGGCGAAGCCGCAGCCGACCACGGACCTGATCCAGTAGCTTGGGCGCCAGGCGCGTCGTTACGCCTGCATCGTCACGGGTGTAACGCATACACCTGCTCAACCGTCGGATAACGCAACCAGCATCGACGCCAAGACCGTCGATTGCCATCCGGCAAGTCATTGTTACGAAGTAGGAATTCCCCCTTCCCAGACCTCCGGCGTTAGTCGATACTTGGTGCAACAGCGCTTTTAGGCGGTCCAATGGTAGTTAAACCGCTATGCCAACAGACAAGCTCGCACGCATCTTAAAAGCCAAGAGTCCGTTCAGCGCTGAAAAAATCGCAGTGATGACAGAGGTCGATGGTTGGAACTGGGTCTATGCCAATGCGGTGCCGCACAAAGATCGGCTCATCCAGGTTTGCTTCACTGGGTTCTCTGCCGCTGACAAAGAAGTACTCATTGTATTGGCGAGCGAGTCGCAGTTGGAGGTTGTTACCTCGGTAACAAAGAGTCTTGCTTTTCTCTGTGCTGGAGACAATGCTGGGCCAGCAAAGCTATCCAAGGCTAGGTTGCAAGGCGTTGCGGTTCTCACCCGTGAGCAGTTTGAGCATCTGCTTTCCACTGGCGAGGTCGCGGCCTAATAGTAGTTAGGGCTCACATCAAACATTAGGGGGCGACATGAGGTATTTTTGTATTGTTCTCGCATTAGCTTTGAGCGGCTGTGTTAGCACACCTACACAGCAAGAGATGAGTTCCGCCAATTACGGTCCAGCGCCCACCGACTACGATGCGACGATTAAAGACTATTTGTCGCAGACACTCAAAGATCCCTACTCGGCTGACGTCAAATATCTTTTTGAGCCTCGTAAGGATTGGTCAGGACTTGGGGGCAACAAGCAGTTTGGTTACGCCGTGTGCGCTCGTATCAATTCAAAGAACAGCTTTGGCGCCTTCGTTGGCTTTAAACTCACGTATTTCTTGATCCGCAATGACCAAGTTGTTGCAAGCACAGGGCTTGGCGGCGCGCAGCTTGAGGAGATTGGAGCCCAGCAGCAGTGCAACCCAAATAAAAGTGCACCCTAGGTGAGCACTAACAATCCATTCAACCGTTAGGTGTGCGATGAAAATTTGCTACATACTTAGCCTGATAGTAGCAACAACAGCGCTCGTCGCCTGCCAAGGCGACCCGAATGCCAAGCCGATCTACGGAGAGAGGGGTCTGCCCAAGAATTGTCGTGCAATAGTTCAGACAAACATTGACGCATATCGTGCAAAGCAGTACACCGCAGACGAGGTCATGGATTCTCTTGAGCGCAACTGTGGTACTAATGGCCATTCTTGGTGACAGTGTCGGTCACTACACTGGGTGTTCGCTACAGCGCGCACCTAAAAATTCATTTAAGCCGAACCCGCTTCGCGGGTCGGCTTAATTCAAGCGTTAGAACTTGGGGGAGAGACCTATGAGATGTTCCGGATGCGGCAAGGATATTCCATTCAACGGCCAAGTTTGCCCGTACTGCCAGCGAGACAAGTCCAAAGACCAATCCAATACAGTGCTTTCTTTCATATTGGGTCTCATCGCCGGTACGATTGGCTACTTTATATTTGGTTTCTGGGGCGCACTCAGCGGCTTCTTCCTCGGCAGCATTGCTGCGGCCTTCACCACTCTAGGCGGCAACACCAAACCGCCAGAGGTCCAAGTTGTTTCACAGCCCGCACCCGAGCCTAATGAGTCTGTTGCTGCCAAGCTCACACAACTCAAGCAGTTACATGACCAAGGCCTATTGACGGCGGAGGAGTTCAACAGCAAAAAGGCGGACATCTTGGCCAAGTTCTAACAATTCATTCAAGCCGAACTAGCTTTGCCAGTCGGCTTAATTCAGGCGTTAGGCGGCAAATCAAACATCAAGGGGAACTTGTGAAAAAGGCTCTACAGCTCGCTGCTTCCATCAGTGCTGCGATGGTTCTGACGTCTTGCAGCATGACGCTGCCGGTGCGGGGCAACGTAATGAATTCAAGTGAGACATTCACTGGGACTGCAACGGGCTACATGGATGGTGGTGGCAACATGACGCTTGTCACCTCGCGGGGCGCTACCTGCAAGGGCAATTTCGTGTACGTGAGTCGACGCGATGGTGAGGGAGTGTTCTCCTGCGACGATGGTCGTACTGGGCCTTTCACGTTTGTGTCCACAGGCACACGTGGTACCGGCAAGGGCGACCTCGGCGGAGAGCGCTTTATCTTCACGTTCGGCAAGCAGTAGTTGCCGCCTAACTATTCGTTCAAGCCGACGCCGCTTCGCGGCGCGGCTTAACTCAGGCATTAGCCCTCATGAACATCATCGTCGGTTCTGGCAGCAGCTTACTCGGCATCGTCTCTGCGGCGATTGCTTTCGCGGCGCTGTTTTTCGCCATCTACTCTTGGCGCCAAGCGAACCGACCACTTGTCTCTGCTCGCGTTACTTCACAGGGCGGAAGTAGCGCCGGAATTGCGCTCAACCTTCTCGTTGAGAACACGGGCAATCGGCCTGCGCGTGACATCCGCCTCATCGCAAAAGAGTCGGATGTTCTGGCCGCCCTGCAACAAACCGCTATACCTAAAGATGCTCAACGGTGCTTCTTCTCCGGCATCGACATTCCCGTACTGGCAAATGGCCGATCAACTTCAAATGGGTTCTGGCATCTAGGTCAGTCAGATTCATGGCACGCTGGCGCCAAAATTCCTGTCAGAATCAAATACAGAGACCTGTCCGGTCGGCGCTTCACTAGCAAAGTTCGGCTCTTCCTCGCAGATGATGCCGGTTTTGCCCAAACTTTTTGGAGTGACGGTCATCGGCATGAGGGCTAACAATTCATTCAAGCCGAACCCGCTTCGCGGGTCGGCTTAATTCAGGCGTTATACCTGCGTAGGAGATCAGCGTAGATGCTGCTGAACATCGACAAGCCATTGCGTTCTTCCACACTTCACGATGAGTCATGCCCATACGTTCCAAAACCTCATGGCACTGAGCTCAAGCCAGTCGAGGCGCTTGGCCGCGACGGCGGTTGGTTCTCTGTCAGATCTGTTGCATCTGCCGAGGCATTGGCTCACCGAGAGTTCCCGCAAGGTGCTTTCAAGGTTTGCACCTATTGCCGAGCAGACTAATGCGAGTTCTTTGGCGCTGGTCTAACAATTCATTCAAGCAGAACTTGCTTCGCAAGTCGGCTTAATTCAGGCGTTAGCCATCAATTATATGTTTGCCGATTTCGCCAAATCAGCCATTGAGTTCCTTAAGCTCGCGCCCCGCTACCTTATTGCGGTGGCAATCGTTTCTGGCGCCTTACTGTTCCTACCAGACACTTGGCTTCAGCGGATTGGCCTTGACAAATTTGTAACGGCGAATCGCCAATGGCTTGGCCTGACGTTTCTTGTCAGTGCAGTCCTTTGGTGCGTTTCTGCTATCTCAACCTGCTGGGACTGGGCAGCTGGACAATTCTTCCAGCGTAGCGTGCGGAAACACATCGCTCAAAAGCTATGTTCGCTCACAGAAGATGAAAAGCAGATCCTTCGATACTACTTTGCCAAAGAAACTCGTGCCAACATGCTCAAGGTGGACGACGGAGTAGTTCAGGGTTTGGTTGCAAACCGCATCATCTATCGCTCTGCTTCAATGGGGAGCCTTCTGGAAGGCTTTGCTCACAACATCACTGATGCTGCGTGGGACTATATCCATGCGAATCCGCACATACTGCAAGGGACAACCAATACCTATCGCACTGACAAGCGGGAACGGGGCTGGTGAATCTATCAGAGATGGCTAACTTCATTCAAGCCGAATCCGCTTCGCGGGTCAGCTTAATTCAGGCTTTAGCGCTCAAGGAGAGACTATGGGCAGTGTTCCAGCAGATGTTCACGCACGCATCCTTGCAAAATCGCGGGAAGAATGGCCTGATGACTTTGATATCCAGAAGCACACACTAGACAAACAAGTTAATGCCTATCTGGAGCTCAATCAGTTCTATTCGATTCTTGATCCAAGTAATTTCGTCAACGGTATCTTTTCTTCAGCTCTTGCGGAATGGGACGGTGACTACGAAATGCAACTGCATACTGTCAAAAAGCAGTTTAATGCCGCCCTAGAGTTCTTCCAGTACGAAAACTCCTGCATTCCCAAGGAGGTGCTTGATGGCATTCGCACCAGAGCGTTCGCGGAATGGCCTGACGACTACGACATGCAATTGCATACGCTCAACAAGCAGGTTGCAGCGTGGTTGTCTCTCAATAGCTAGCAGCGCGGGTTGAGCGCTAACAATTCATTCAAGCCGAACACGCTTCGCGGGTCGGCTTAATTCAGGCGTTAGGCCCTTAAGAATCAGAATGCCGTGAGCGGATGCTTGTCCACTCACAGCATCGTTCGCATTACTCTTCGGCAACGATCGTGATGCCACGTTTCGTCACTTGAACTCGTGCTTTCTGGCCTACCCTAAACCCTGCCGCTTGCAACCAATCGCCGCTCAAGCGTAAAAACGGAACTTGTCGTGGCTGGGTGCGACGCTCTATGTCTTTGTGCTGGCTTTCGTAATACTGATAGCCAATCGTCAAAAAGCGCGGCTTCGGCGCTGTGCGGTGTTGCTTAGCCATGATGGCATCCTTCGAGATTGTCCAATTTTCACCTCCTGTTCAGAGAGGCGGCCGGGCGCTTGAACACCGCTCGAAGACGGCCCGCAGATTTCCCCTTTCGGGTGTTGTATAGCTGCGCGCCGCCCGGCCATGAAAACAATGGGCACAAAAAAACCGCATGGCTTTCGGGCGCGGTTGCCGCTTCGAGAAGGTGTGTTCAGCACCAGCTGACAATTTAGCCGGATGCGAGCTAGCGGTCAACTCGCAGGCACATGCCTAACACTTTTCACTGTTCGCTGAGCACTTACGCTACCGTCAAGTACACTTCATCACGGCTTTGTTTTTATCGCTTTGTGTGGTTCTCGGCTGGAGGGCAATGCATGCTGGTCACCGGCCAGCCGCATAACAATTCATTCAACCCTAACCCGCGTCGCGGACCGGCTTAATTCAGGCGCAAGGCCCCTGGGGAGAGTCCGTCCCCAGATCATGACGCTCCTTCCGACTTCACGCCAGGATTGAATAAACCGTCACACCCAAGCGGCATTGAAAACACTATGGTCTCCAGGGTCACCCGGACGCAAGGAAACACGCACATGATGAAGCTGGCAAGCGGGTTCCTGGTTTGCGCTCTGCTCACAAGCGCCGCCCACGCACAGAGCAACGCTGGCGATCAGAAAACCGATCCCGACCTGCCCTTCAACGTTGCCAAGGTCGCCAGCTTCGACCTGCCCTGGCGCATTGCTTTCCTGCCCGATGGCCGCATGCTCGTGACCGAGAAGGTCGGCCGCCTCCAGCTTGTCACGCCGGGTGGCGCCAAGACCGAGATCAAGGGCGTCCCAGCCAGCTATGTCGAAGGCCAGAACGGCATGTTGGGCGTCTTCCTTTCGCCCCGCTACGCCATCGACCACAGTGTTTACCTGACTTACGTCGCCCCTGGCGACTATGGCGGCGGCCTGGCCATGGGCCGCGGTCAGCTCGTTCTGGAAGGCAATCAGGCCCGGCTGAACAACTTCCAGGTGCTCTGGCGGCAGATGCCCACGGGCAAGGGTGGGCAAGCCGGCGCCCAGATCGCCTTCTCGCCGGACGGCAACTCCCTCTTCCTCACCGTGGGTGACCGCCAGCGCTTCACGCCGGCCCAGGATCCCGATCAACCGGTCGGCAAGATCCTGCGGCTGACGCTGGACGGCAAACCCGCGCCGGGCAATCCATGGGCAGGCAAGGTCGGTGCCGCCACCATTCCACTGATCGATCCGGCGGCCGATACCGAAGCCGCCAAGACGGCTCCGGTTGTCAGCACCTATACGTTCCCCGGCCCCAACCTCACGCCGGCCGAAACATGGTCCACCGGCCATCGCACCCCTTATGGACTCGCCTTCGCGCCTGACGGCCGGCTGTGGGAGCTTGAGCACGGCCCCAAGGGCGGCGACGAACTCAACCTGATCCAGCGTGGCAAGAACTACGGCTGGCCGCTGGTGTCGTATGGCATGAACTACAACGGCGTGCCCATCCCTCGCCCGGACACGCGGCCCGATCTCGTCAAGCCCGTGCTCTATTGGGTGCCGGTGATCGCACCAGGCAACCTCATGTTCTACAAGGGCAGCATGTTCCCACAGTGGAAGGGCAGCGCCTTGATCAGCGGCCTTGCCAGCGGGGGAATCATTCGCGTCACCGTTGACCGCAAGGGCGGTGCCAGCGCGGTCCAGCGCTGGAGCCTGGACAAACGCATCCGCGATATCGAAGAGGCGCCGGATGGGTCATTGTGGGTATTGGAAGATGCGCAACCCGGTGGTCTGTACCGGCTCACGCCGAAGTAATGCCCTGCGCGGGGCAGGCGGGCGGATGAGGGTGAAACGCAACGTGTCCGGTAGTGCGATCTCAGCCGGCCTGGCCCGCGACGGCGACACATCCCGATCGACATCGCCAACCGCCGCATCCACCTGCTGGTCGACGCTACCGAACCGGCCGCCCGCCACGCCGCGCAGGACGCGCAACGCGGGAAGCCGTACGCCCGCGCAAGGTCACGACCGTGCTGAGGAGGTAGGCCAGCGCCGACAAGGGCGTGGTGCACGCCACGTTGGGCAGCCGGGCCTGATCGTTTGGGCGTTGTACAAGCATCTTTCGGGCCTGGAGGTCTATAGCTGCTCGGATCGTCAGCGCCCTTAACCTCAGTCACATCGATATCACGCCACGGCTCGGGCGACGGCGTGGATGCTGCCTAAGCATTGCAGCCGAACTCGCCTCGCGGATCGGCTTGACTCAGGCGTTGGCCCACTGGGCGGGTTCGTCGCCATATTTGGCGTTTTATCAGGCGCTTTGGCGCGTTCGTCGCACGGCCAGTCGCCGCGTTGCCATGCAGCTGCGATGCTTTCGGTACCGCCCGCCGGCCAAAGGAGTCGCATTGTGAAAGCGCTAATTGCGTTAGTTGCCTGGTGCCTTCTGTTTGTTCTGTGCTGGCCGCTGGCCGTGCTGGCCTTGGTCCTGTGGCCAATCCTCTGGTTGCTCACCTTGCCGTTCCGCCTTGTGGGGATGACGTTCTGCGCTGTGTTCGCGCTTCTGCACGCCCTCCTGTTCCTGCCTGCCCGCCTCCTGGGTTGGCGGCCGGGACACGCAGCGACGGCCTGACACTTCATTCAAGCGCAAGCCGCGTGCGGCCTGGCGTACGCCACTCGCAGAGACCTCCAAAGAAACCGCACATGCTCCGGCTCTTGTTGCTCGCACTGCTTGTGGTGTCCTTCAGTGCAAGCGCACTCGTCATCGGGGATTCCGGCGTCTGAATTTGTCGCTCCAGTTGCAATCAACAAGCGCAATGACAAGTTCGGCAAGAGCATCGAGATCATGGGAAAAGGCGCGACGGGTAACGGAGTCACCGGATACGAATTCAGCAGCTCGCACCGCATGAAGCTTTGCCAATGCCCGACCGAATTCGGCCCGAAGCATCCGATCGTCAACCTGCTGGGCTGGCCGGTCGTCGCCCTCGGCGGCGGCGTTGGCGGCCTGCGGTTCGCTTACCTCGTCCGGCGCTTGCGTGGCATGCGCTGGCTTTCTCGAGCAGCCGCCATCGTCCTTGGGTTTTGCGGGATGATCGCCGTATGCATGGGCGGCCTGGCGCTGGCATGCGTGTATTTCTTCTTCCCATGCTGGGCATGCGTCCAGGCCGGTCGTTCGCGCCGAGCCCGCGTGGATGGGCCGGGTGTTGACGGCCATGGCAACGACTTACACTCTTCGCTCGCCTTGCACTTCGCTGTCCGTATCGTCCGCACACTTTGATTTTGCCAGGATGTCCCAGATGCTTTCCTCCGTTCCAAGTTCTCCCTCCCCGCTGCGGCCTTTCGCCGAGCGCGTCCTGGTCGTCATGATGCTGGGCGGCCTGGCCCTGCTGGCCTGGCAACTCTCCGAACTGTTGCTGGTCGTGTTCGGCGCGGTGGTGGTGGGCGTGCTGCTGCACGGGCTGGCGTCGACGTTGCGCAAGCGGCTGCCGGTGCCGGAATGGGCCGCACTGGGCCTGGTGATCGTGTTATTCGTGCTGATCCTGTCGTCGATCGTGTTGCTGTTCGGTGCGGAAGTGGCCGCCCAGATCGACGCGTTCCGCACGACGCTGCCGGCGGCATGGAACAAGTTCCATGCGTGGTTGCAGTCCGGTCCGCTCGGGCCGCAGATCGAGAGCATCCCCGACCAGTTGCGCGACGGCGCTTCGACGCTGGCCACGCATGCCGGGGCGATCGTGCTGTCGGCCGGCGGCGGGATCACCGATGCGGTGCTGATGATCGTCGGCGGCGTCTATCTGGCCGCGCAGCCCAAGCTGTATCGGCGCGGGCTGCTGCGGCTGCTGCCGCGCGACCGTCGCGATGTCGCCGACGAAGCCTTGGCCGCCAGCGGGCAGGTGTTGCGCGCCTGGCTGGGCGGTCAGTTCCTGGCGATGCTGGTGATCGGCAGCCTGACCGGGCTGGGGCTGTGGCTGCTGGGCGTTCCGGTGGCGCTCGGCATCGGCCTGTTGACCGCGCTGCTGGACTTCATCCCGATCGTCGGCCCGATCGTGGCGGCGGTTCCGGCGGTGCTGCTCGGCTTCACCGTCAGCCCGCAGGTGGCGCTGGGTGCGCTGCTGGTGTTCGTGGTCCTGCAGCAGCTCGAGGGCCATGTGCTGCAACCGCTGATCCAGGCGCGTGCGGTGGACCTGCCGCCGGCCTTGCTGCTGTTCTCGCTGTTCGGCATCGGCGTGCTGTTCGGGCCGATGGGCGTGGTGTTGGCGGCGCCGCTGACCGTGGTGCTCTATGTGCTGGTCAAGCACTTGTATGTCCACCACGCCCTGGACGATGCCGACGGTGCGGTGCCGGCGGAGTGATCGGCCCGAGTGGTGCGGCGGGGCTGTCGGCGCGGCGTCCCGCCGACGGCGCCCGACACAACTGAGCCGGCGCGCGGCCGCCCTGTTGCCAGCACCCCGGCGATGTGCAGCGGTCGCAGCCGCGTAGATTCCATCCTCTTGTCAATGATGCCGTTTCGCAGCGGCACTCCTTCGCATGCTCTCCGATGCACGATGCCAGCCTCCGCTACGACAGACCGCTGATGCGGCGAGCCGTGGCGAGCTGCTGCTGGCGTGTCGTCGGGCTGCGCTCTGTCGTCGCCCTGGCCTTGGTGGCGGCGCCCCTGGACGTGGACATCGCGGGCATCCGCCTGCATGTGCTGCACGATCTGAACACGCTGGCGCGATCCCGCCTCCGTGGACGTGGTGGTCAGCGGGCATCCGCACAAGCCGCTGCCGCAGAGCCGCGACGGCGTGCTGTACGTCAATCCCGGCAGTGCCGGACCGGGCCGTTTCAGCCTGCCGGTCGGGGTGGGCTATCTGCATCTGCAGGCGGACGGCATCCGCGGCGAACTGCACCCGCTGACCTGAAGCGGCTGTGCAACGCCTCGCAGGACGACGCGCGACCTAGCGCGGCGCCGGTCCATTGCCCCTGGCCGCAGCGGTCCATGCGTCCCTGGACGCTACATTTGTTATAAAGTAACAACTATTTCCACCAAACGACCTTTCCGGAGCACGCATGCGCCGCCTCATCCTGGCTTCCAGTCTTGCCCTCGCGGTCTGCGCCTGCTCGCAGCAGGCCGCCGCTCCCGCCGCCAAGGACGCGCCCGCTGCGCAGACGCCGGCTGCCGCGGCCGCGCCAGCGGCATTGATCCCGCGCGACGTACTATTCGGCAACCCGGAGCGCAGCGGCGTGCAGCTCAGCCCGGACGGCAAGACCCTGAGCTGGCTGGCACCGGTGGACGGCGTGCTCAACATCTGGATCGCGCCGGCCGATGCGCCGGACAAGGCGCGCGCGGTCACCCACGACAGCGGCCGCGGCATCCGCTCCTATTTTTGGTCGTTCCTGCCCAATACTCTGCTGTACATGCGCGACAGCGGCGGCGACGAGAATTTCCATCTGTTCGCACTCGATGTCGCCGCGGGCGGCACCGGCCGCGACCTCAGCGACTTCCCCAAGACCCGCGCGCGGGTGGTGACGGCCAGCCCCAAGCACCCGGAGTCGATCCTGGTCGGCATGAACGACCGCGACGCGCAGTGGCACGACCTGTACCGGGTCGATCTGGCCAGTGGCGAGCGCACGCTGCTGCAGAAGAACACTCAGCAGATCGGCGATTACCTGGCCGACGACGACTATCAGGTGCGGCTGGCGACGCGTTCGCGCGCGGACGGCGGCGAAGACCTGCTGCAACCCGACGGCAAGGGCCGCTGGCAGAAGCGCGAAGAGATCCCGTTCGAGGATTCGCTGACCACCGCGCCGTCCGGCTTCACCGCCGACGGCAAGACGCTGTACTTCCTCGATTCGCGCCAGCGCGACACCTCGGCGCTGTACGCGGTGGACGTGGCCAGCGGCACCCGCAAGCTGCTGTTCGAGGATGCGCGCGCGGACGTGGGCGGCACCCTGACCGATCCGCGCAGCGGCGTGGTGCAGGCGGTGGAATCCAATTACCTGCGCCCGGAATGGAAGGTGCTGGACCCAGGCATCGCCGCGGACATCAAGCAGCTGCAGGCGATCGGCCCTGGCGAGATCTCGGTGCTGACCCGCACCCAGGACGACCGGACCTGGATCGTCGCCTACTCCGCCGCCGATGCGCCGGCCACGTTCTACCGCTACGACCGCGCGCCGTCCGGCACAGGCACGCTGACCAAGTTGTTCGTCGCGCGCCCGGCGTTGGAAGGACAGCCGCTGGTGCCGCAGTGGCCGCAGGAGATCCGCTCGCGCGACGGCCTGACCCTGGTCAGCTACCTCACCCTGCCGCGCGAGGCCGATGCCAACGGCGACGGCAAGGCCGACACGCCGGTGCCGCTGGTGCTGTTCGTGCACGGCGGGCCGTGGGCGCGCGACGACTACGGCTACAGCGGCTACAACCAGTGGCTGGCCAACCGCGGCTATGCGGTGCTGCAGGTCAACTACCGCGGCTCCACCGGCTTCGGCAAGCGCTTCACCAACGCCGGCGATGGCGAGTGGGCGGGCAAGATGCACGACGATCTGCTCGATGCGGTGCAGTGGGCGGTACAGCAGGGCGTCACCCGCAAGGACCAGGTCGCGATCATGGGCGGCAGCTACGGCGGCTACGCCACGCTGGTCGGAATGAGCTTCACCCCGGAGGCCTTCAAGTGCGGCGTGGACATCGTCGGCCCGTCCAACTTGAACACCTTACTCAGCACCATCCCGCCGTACTGGAAATCCGGCTTCGAGCAGATGGCGCGGCGCATCGGCGATCCGCGCACCGAGGCCGGCAAGAAGCTGCTGGAAGACCGCTCGCCGCTGAGCCGCGCCGACCGCATCGCCAGGCCGCTGCTGATCGGCCAGGGCGCCAACGACCCCCGGGTGAAGCAGGCCGAGGCCGACCAGATCGTCAATGCGCTCAAGGCCAAGCAGATCCCGGTGACCTACGTGCTGTTCCCCGACGAAGGCCACGGCTTCGCCCGGCCAGAGAACAGCAAGGCCTTCAATGCGATCAGCGAAGCGTTCCTGGGCAAGTGCCTGGGCGGACGCACGCAGCCGTTCGGCCAGGACCTGGTCGGCTCCAGCCTCAGCGTGCCGGACGGCGCGGCGCAGGTGCCGGGCCTGGAAGACGCGCTGAAGTCGCACACGCAGAGCGTGCGCAAGTAAGTCCTCGCCGACGCCGCTGCGTGCTTCCCGTCGTGCACGCAGCGGCGCCGTCGCGGTAGCGCCGCGGCGGGAATGGCGCATGGCGCCGCGGCGATCCGTGGCCGCGGTGCGCGATGACTTTTCCTACCAGTCGGTCGGCGCGTAGTCCTTCAGGAACTGGCCCCACACGTGCTCGCCGGTGTTGAAGCCGTGGATGATCGGATCGACGATGCGCGCGGCGCCATCGACGATGTCCAGCGGCGGGTGGAAGCGCTCTTCCTGCACCTTGCGCGCGGCGATCTCGGCCGGATCCTCGTCGGTGACCCAGCCGGTGTCCACGCTGTTCATGTGGATGCCGTCGTTCTGGTAATCGGCCGCCGAGGTCCGGGTCATCATGTTCAACGCGGCCTTGGCCATGTTGGTATGCGGATGCCGGGTGGTCTTGAAGTTGCGGTAGAACTGCCCTTCCATCGCCGACACGTTGACGATGTGCTTGTCGCGCTCGGGCGTGCGCAGCATCAGCGGCTTGAGCCGCGCGTTGATGATGAACGGGGCGATGGCGTTGACCAGCTGCGTCTCCAGCAATTCCACCGACGGCACTTCGGCCATCAGCAGGCGCCACGAGTTGCGCCCGCGCAGGTCCACCTGCTGCAGGTCCTGGTCCAGACGCCCTTCGGGAAACAGATGCTGCTGGCCGAGCAGTTCGTCGGCCAGCAACGGCACCTGCGACAGTTCGGCGGCGCGGGTCAGCCCGTCGGCGCCGCTGATGCCGTGGCCCTGGCCCGCCGGCAGCGTGGTCGCCGACGCCGCCGGCAGCAGTTCCGGGCTGCGCAGGCCTTCGTAATGGCCGACCAGGCGGCGTACGTGCTCGGGCAGTTCGTGCAGCGCGGCGGTCTCGCCGGCCATCATGTGCGCGTAGAACTGCGGCGGCCGGCGCACGGTCTGGCAGGCATTGTTGACGATGAAGTCCAGCCGCTCGCGCGTGGCCAGCAGCTGGCTGCAGAACGCTTCGACGCTGGGCGTGTGGCGCAGGTCCAGGCCGAACACCTGCAGGCGGTGGCCCCACTCGGCGAAATCCGGTTCCTGCGCGTAGCGCGCGGCCGAATCGCGCGGGAAGCGCGTGGTCACGATCAGCTCGGCGCCGGCGCGCAGCAGCTTCAGCCCGGCCTGGTAGCCGATCTTGACCCGGCCGCCGGTCAGCAGCGCCACGCGCCCGCGCAGGTCGGCGGTTTCGGTGCGCTTGAAGTAGTTCAGTTCGGCGCAGGGCGGACACATCTGGTCGTAGAAGTGGTGCAGCTGGGTGAACTTCTGCTTGCACACGTAGCAGTGGCGCAGCTCGGGCGACTGCGCCGCCGCCGGCTCTTCGGCTGCGGCATTGCTGGCGTCGTGCAGGCCGGCGGCATGCGGCGGGAAGTAGTTCGGCGTGCTGAACACCGGCTTGCGCCGCAGCGCGCGGATGCCGGTTTGCGCGAGCAGCGCTTCGGCCTTGCGCACCTTTTCCTGGTGGCGTTCGCGCGCCTGCTGCTTGAGCAGCTGCCGGCGCGCCTTGGGCTCGGGGTGGTAGACCTTGGCGACGACCTGGTGCAGGCGCACGCGGTCGGCCTCGGGCAGCGCGTCGAGCACGCTGCGGTCGGCATCGATGGCCTCGAGCAGGTCCAGGGCGACGCGCAGGCGCTCGCTCAGGGGCAGGTCGTCGGTGGCAGGGGGCGAGGCGGTGGTGTTCAAGACGGATCCAGGAAGGAGCGAAGGCACGACAGCGCGGCAGGCGCCGCCGGCGATGCGGCGTGCCCGGTACTTGCAGCGAACGGGCAGCGGCAGCGCGAAGCGTGTTTCAGGAAGCCGTCGTTGCCCGGCAGGGCGGGTATTTTCGCCGATCCCGGGGCTTCGGCGCCATGGTCGGCAGCTGAACCACCGTGCTTGCCTGGTGCGCCCCGGCAACGCCGGGGCGCACCGCGCTTCTCCTGCGTGGTTCAGCGCACAGGCGCCTGCGCGAATTCGCCGCGCTGCAGCTTGGCAACGTCGTTGCCCTGCGCGTCCTTGGCCTGCAGATCGGCGCCCTTGGCAGCAAGGTCCTTCAGCACCTCGGTGCGCTGGAACAATGCCGCGTACATCGCCGCGGTCTGGCCGGCGTTGTTGCGCTGGTCGGGCGCGCAATCGGCCTGCATCAGCCGCTTGGCGATCGCCAGCTCGCCCTTGAAAATCGCGCCCATCAGCGCGGTGTTGCCGCGCCTGTCCTGCGCGCACGGATCGGCGCCGGCACGCAGCAATTGCTCCACCGCCGGCTGCCGGCCGTGGTAGGCGGCCAGGATCAGCGCGGTATAGCCCTTGTCGTCGCGCGTATTGAGGTCGTAGTGCGCGCGGATGAACTCGGCCAGCATGTCCTGGCGGCCTTCGCGCGCGGCATCGAAGAAGTAGTCGCGCAGTTGCGCCTGGATCTTGGCCGGGTCGGCGGGTGCGGGCGCGGCAATCGCCGAGGTGGCCACCAGGCTCAGGACGAGAAGAAAGAAGCGACGCATGTTCGGTCTCCGGCAAGGAATGCGCAGCGCGGCGCGGGCAGGCGCCGCCGCGCTGCGCAATGGACGATCAATCCTGCAGCTGCGCGGCCAACTGCCTGACCCGCGCCAGATCGCCCTTGGCGACGCGGGCGACACCGCTGCCATAGGCCGGATCGGCCTTGTACAGGAACGCCAGCATGATGTGCTTGCTGGCATCGTCGGTACCGGCCAGCGATTCGCCGAAGCTCTGGATCAGGTCCTGCTGCTCCTTCTTGCTGTAGCTGCGGAACAACTCGCCGGCCTGCTTGAAGTTCTGCTCGCGGGCGATCTTCGCTTGCTGGGTGCTGCCCGACAGCGGCAACTGGCTGTAGCGTGCATTCGGATCCTGCGGACGCGGGTTGAGCCGGCTCGGTTCGTAGTTGACGCCGCTGGCGGTGGCGCCGGAGTTCATCGAGCCATCCTGATTGCCGTTGTTGACCGCCACCCGCGACCGGTTCACCGGCAGGCTCAGGCCGTTGGTGCCGACGCGGTACAGCTGGGTATCGGCATAAGAGAAGATGCGGCCCTGCAGCAGGCGGTCTTCCGACGGCTCGATGCCTGGCACCAGGTTAGCCGGCGCCATCGCCACCTGTTCGGTCTCCTGGAAGAAGTTGTCCACGTTCCTGTTCAGCACCATCTGCCCGATCTTGCGCTCGGGCACGTCGGGCCAGATCTTGGTCGCGTCCAGCGGATCGAAGTCGAACTTGGCCAGGTCTTCCGGCTTCAGTACCTGGATGTACAGGTCCCACTTCGGATAGTCGCCCTGCTTGATCGCGCCAACCAGGTCGTTGGTGAGGTGGCTGTAGTCCTTGCCCTGCACCTGCGCCACCTGCTTCGGGTCCAGGTTCTTCAGGCCTTGCAGCGACTTCCAGTGGAACTTGACGTAGTGCACCTCGCCCTGCGCGTTGACCAGCTTGTAGGCGTGCACGCCGTTGCCGTCCATGAAGCGGTAGCCGGCCGGCGTGCCTTCGTTGGAATACAGCAGGGTCAGCGTGCGCGTGGCTTCGGGCACGTGCGAGAAGAAATCGAAGCGGCGCGCATCGTCGTCCAGGTTGGTGCGCGGATCCGGCTTGAACGCATGCACCATGTCCGGGAACTTGATCGCGTCGCGGATGAAGAAGGTGGGGAAGTTGTTGCCGACCAGATCCCAGTTGCCTTCGCTGGTATAGAACTTGGTGGCGAAGCCGTGCGGGTCGCGCAGCGTCTCCGGCGAATGGTTGCCGTGCACCACCGAGGAAAAGCGCACGAACACCGGCGTCTTCGCGCCGGCAACGAACACCTTGGCCTTGGTCAGGTCGGAGATGTCGGCGCTGGCGGTGAACTCGCCATGCACGCCGGTGCCGCGCGCATGCACCACGCGCTCGGGGATGCGCTCGCGGTCGAAGCGCTGCAGCTTCTGGATCAGCTGCACGTCCTGCAGCAGGGTCGGGCCGGTGGCGCCGGCGGTCTGCGAGTTCTGGTTGTCGCCGACCGGCGCACCGTTGTCGCGGGTGAGCGTGGACTGCGCGAACCCGGCGGGGACGATCAGGGTCTGCGACAGCAGGGCGAGCACCAACAAAGTGACAGTGCGCATGGGGGCAGTCCATGTGGAGGAGCCTGGAGCATGGCGGCCGGGCAGCTCGCCGAGAATTCGTTAGTTGCTATGGCTGCGATAGGCAATGCGGATGCTGCGCATATGGATGTGACCGTGGTCGCCGACAGCATGCGCGAGGCATTGCAGTTTTCCGAGATATGCGCAGGCGCGGCGCCGGCGCGCTGTCGGCAGCGACCTGAAAATGTAGACAATGCCTACCTGCGAACACGACGTCGCCGTTGCCACATCCTGACCGCGGCAACGTCGCGATCGTGACCGTCTTTGCATTAGCTGCCTTGCGCGTGGGCAATCGCACCTCGGCGCTGGAAGTTCAGACGCCGGCCATCTGCGATGGCCAAAGATGACCGTGCCGCAATCGTGCGCGTCGATTTTCTCCAGAGATGAATTCCATGCCTAGAGCGTGTTATGAACTTTTCGGGGATGCAGCTATCGTAGATGGATGCAGAGCAAACGCCCATATCCGACCGATATTTCCGACGAAGAGTGGGCGTTCGCGGCGCCTTACCTGAGCCTGATGACAGAGCAAGCTCCGCAGCGCAAGTACGCGTTGCGGGCGATGTTCAATGCGCTGCGTTGGATGGCGCGTGCTGGAGCGCCGTGGCGCCTGCTACCCAACGACTTCCCGCCATGGGAAGCGGTTTACCAGCAGACGCAGCGCTGGCTGCAGGCGGGCTGCTTTGAAGCCATGGTCAGCGATCTGCGTTCCGTCCTACGTGTCGCCCAGGGGAAGCAAGGCCAACCCAGCGCAATCATCCTGGACGGGCGGACACTGCAATCCACCTGTGAGAGCGGCCCGCGCGCCGGTTACGACGGCTATAAGCGGAAGAAAGGCAGCAAGGTGCACATGGCGGTCGACACGCTCGGACATTTGCTTGCAGTGCAAGTCACGCCAGCCAACGAACAAGAGCGCGCTCAAGTGCGCTCACTGGCGCAGGAGGTGCAACACGTCACAGGTGACACCGTAACGGTGGCATTCGTGGATCAAGGCTACACCGGCCAGGAGCCGGCGCAAGCGGCTCAGGAAGAAGGAATCGAATTGCACGTGGTGAAACTTCCCGAAGCCAAGAAAGGGTTCGTGTTGCTTCCTCGGCGCTGGGTCGTCGAACGTAGCTTTGGCTGGGTCAATCGATTCCGTCGGCTTGCACGCGACTACGAGCGCTTGCCGGAAACCCTGGCTGGCCTGCATTTCGTCGTCTTCACGGTCCTCATGCTCAGCAACGCTGCCGCCATCCTCCAAAGTTCATAACACGCTCTAGGTCCTCATGCACTCGCACCCGTCTCCTCGCACGCGCAGCAGCATTGCTGGCGACCGCCGCAGCGCTGTCCGCCAACGCCATGGCAGCCCAAACGCCACCCTACGATGCCGGCGTGGCGCTGCCCTCGCTCGATGCCGCCGGTCTTCGCCTGCATGTCTATGCCAATCGCGCCGCGCTGGAGACGGCTGACGCGCATATCAGCAATGCGGTCATCGCCATCGGGCAGCATCCTCAGTCCGCGTTGTATCCGCGCATCGCGGCGGCCGCGGCGGATGCGCAACTGGCCGACGCCACGCTGATCGTTGCCATCGACTACCAGCCGCAAGCCGCGACCGCGCGCCATCTGGCGAACTGGGGCCAGACCGATTGGGCCGCCGGCGCTGTCTCCACCGATCGCGCAACGGCCAGCGCATTCGCGGTGGTGGACGAACTGCTGGCCGTGGTCGCCGACCCGAAGCGCTATCCCCACCTGCGCCAGATCACCATCACCGGTTTCGGCCGCGGCGCGGAATTGGTGCTGCGCCACGCCACCGCGTCGGCGGCGCCGGAAGCGCTGGCGCGCCTCAATCCGCCACTGCAGTTGAATTGGGTGGTCGCCAGCCCCGATCGCTATACCTACCTGGACAGCAGCCGCTGGGATCCAAAACGCCATGCCTTCACCGATCGCAGCGCAGGCATCGCCAATGGCAGCGAAGCCTGCCGCACACTGGACGACTATCCCTATGGCTACCGCGGCGCAGTGCCGGGCTATGTCGCCAGCGGGCTGAACGCGGCCGATCGGCACGACATCGCCGGACGCTTCCTGCAACGCAGCGTGATCTACCTGGTCGGCGCCAACGATTCCAGCGTGGGCGATCGCGGCTGCCAAGCGCGCGTGCAAGGCAGCGACGCGAACGCGCGCTCGCGGATCTTCTTCGACTACAGCCGCGACCTGGCGGTGCGCCACAATGGCGGCAAGGCCCCGGACACGAGCAGTCAGTTCCGTTGCGTGGTGCCGGCGGTCGCGCACCAGCCGAGCGTGTACGACACGGCCGTGGGCCGCTACGCGCTGTTCTTCCCGCTCGGCAACACCAGCAGCGGCACGGTGCCGGACAGTTGCGACTACTGAGCGCGGCGCGCGTGCCGCGGCGCTAGCCGATCACCCGCTTGAACGGCGGCAGCGCATCGATGATGCGCTTGCCGTAGCGCTTGGTCAGCAGGCGCGAATCGAGAATGATGACCCGGCCGTGGTCGCTGGAACTGCGGATCAGGCGCCCGGCGAACTGGGTCAGCGTGCGCAGCGCGTGCGGCACCGCGATCAGGTTGAAGGCGTTGAGGCCGCGGCTTTCGAACCACTCGCCGAGGGTGGCGGTCTGCGGATCGGTCGGCACCGCGAACGGCACCTGGGTGATGACCACGGTGGTGCAGGCCTCGCCGGGCAGGTCCAGGCCTTCGCCGAAGGAATTGAGGCCGAACAGCACCGAGCCTTCGCCGGCGCCGATGCGGCGCATGTGCTCGCCGATCATCTGCGACTTGGAGCCGTCGCCCTGCACCAGCACCCGGTTGCGCTGCGCGATCGGCAACAGGTCGGCCACCTTGAGCATCTTCCAGCGCGAGGTGAACAGCACGATCGAGCCCTTGCCCCAGTCCAGTTCCTTGACCAGGTAGCGTGCGACCTCGCGCGGATGGCCCTCGCGGTCGTCCGGCGCCACCGGGAACTTCGGCACGATCAGCTCGGCCTGGTTGGGCAGGTCGAACGGCGAGGACAGCGACACCATCTCCGCATGCGCGGGCAGGCCGTTGTCGATCGCCAGCGCCTGGAAATCGCCGCCGCCGGTCAGCGTGGCCGAGGTCAGCACCGCCGAGTCCACTTCGCTCCACAGCAACGCGCGCAACACCTGCGCGGCCGACACCGGCGAGCAATGGCAGACCAGGTCGGCATCGCGCGACAGGGTGATCCAGCGCGCCATCGGCGCCTGCCCGTCCTGGTCCTCACGGCGCCAGCCCAGCCACAGCGCGTATTGCTGCTCGACCATCTCCAGGGCCATGCCCAGGCTGCGCTGCAGGCGTTCCTTGGCCGCGTCCTCCTGCTTGGACTTGCTCACCAGCTGGTGCGCAGCCTGCACCCAGTTGAGCAGCGCGGCGGTGTCCTGCGCTTGCGCATCGATGAAGGGTTTCCAGTCCTCGGGCAGGCGCCCGTTGGGGGCGCGCCACATCGGCTCTTCCTGGCCTGGCTCCGGCACCCAGGCGCGTTCGATCTCGGCGCGGAAGCTCTTCAGCCCCTTGCTGACCTGGGTGGCCAGTTCGATCGCCTCGTTCGGCAGCTGGTTGCCGATGCTGTCCTTGTCGACCAGCCGATAGGCGGCGCCGACCAGCGCCTGCAGGCGGCCGGTGCGCCGCGCCATGTCGTCCAGCGCCAGGTTGGCCGCGCCCTGGTCGATGGCGACCCCTGCGATGTGGTGGCCTTCGTCGAGCACCAGCAGCATGTCCGCGGGCGGCGCGATCAGCGGCTGGCCGTTGTCGCTGTCGCCCAGCGCCAGCGCCGACAACAGCAGCGCATGGTTGGTGACCACGATCTGCGCATCGCGCACGTCGCTGCGCGCCTTCAGCACCGGGCACTGCACCGCGAACGAGCAGCGGCGCCCGGCGCAGCCGGCGGCGTTGGTGGTGATGCGCGCGCGCAGCGACGCCGGGATCGGTTCCGGCGCGGTGTCCAGGTCGCCGTTCCAGGTCTTGTCGGCGTAGGCCTTGGCCAGCGCGCGCGCCTGCTCGGCCTCGGCCGGGCTCAGCGGGCGGTCGTACAGCGGCGCCTCGTCTTCGAACATGCTGTTCTGCGCGACGTCGCCATGCAGCTCGGCGACGTTGCGCGCGCACAGGTAGCGAGTGCGGCCCTTGGCCAGCGCCACCGTCGCCTCGATGCCGGTGGCCTTGAGGAAGGCGGGGATGTCGCGTTCCACCAATTGCGATTGCAGCGCCACGGTGCCGGTGCTGATCACCAGCTTCTTCTTGCTGGCCAGCGCGATCGGCACGCCGGCGGTGAGATAGCCCAGGCTCTTGCCGACGCCGGTGGGCGCCTCGGCCACGCCGACGCCGCCGCTGGTGCCCAGCGCGCGCGACACCACGCCGATCATCTGGCTCTGCGCGCGGCGCACCATGAAGCCGGGCGTGTTGGCCTGCAGCTTGGTGTAGGCGTCGCGGATGCCGGCCTTCATCTCGTCGGTCAACTGCCGCGTGGGTGCTGCCTTTTCCATGCCGCCTGTCTGCTCGTGCCGGGGATCGGCCGGCTATTTTCCCAGGTCTGGGCGCCGCGTGCCGGGGAAAGGTGAACGGCCCGGCCGCCGATGCCGCGCCGCGCCTGTCAGCGCGGCAACGCCAGGCGCAGCGCCAGTACCACCAGCAGCATCGCCACCGCATGCAGCAGGGTGAATACCGCCTGCATGATGCCGAACCAGACCGCGTAGGTGGCGTAGCTGCCGCCCTGCTCGAGGATCAACATCGGCAACAGCGCGGCCACCGTGCCGCACAGCCCGCCGATCAGCAGCAGGCTCACTCCCCACAAGCCCAGGGTGCGCGCGCGGCAGGGACGGCGCGTGGCCAGCAGCACCAGGCCTGTGCCGAGGACGATCAGGATCGGCAGTTGCAAACCCACCGTGGTCAACAACTGAAGCAGGAATGCCGTGTCCATGGGATCTCCGTGGGAGCTGAAGGAAAGCGCCGGAGCGCGCGTGTCAGTCGGCGCTGACCAGCACCGCGTCGCGCGCGCGCAGCGCGGCGTAGACCGGGTCGGTGTCCGGGCGCACGCCGTGCCAGCGCTCGAAGCTCTCGGCCGCCTGTTCGACCAGCATGCCCAGGCCGTCCACGGTATCGCGGCAGTGCGCCGCACGCGCCCAGGCCAGGAACGGGATCGCCACCTCGCCGTAGTTCAGGTCCACCGCCAGGGTCATGCTGTTGACCAGCGACAGCGGCAGCGAGAACCCCGCGCTGTCGTCGCGGCCGGCGGCGGTGGCATTGACGATCAATTCGAAGTCGCCCTGCTCGCGCAGGTCTTCCCAGTAGCGGGAGACGGCGCGCGCCGGGTCGCCCAACGCATCGACCAGCGCATCGGCGCGCTCGGGCGAACGGTTGACGATCAGCAACTGCTGCACGCCGGCGTCCAGCAGCGCCGGCGCCACGCCGCGCGCGGCGCCGCCGGCGCCGAGCAGCAGCGCGCGGCGGCCGCGCAGGTCCAGGCCGTTGCGCCCGGTCAGATCGCGCACCAGGCCGGCGCCGTCGGTGTTGTCGCCGTGCCACTGCCCGTCGCGGAAGCTGAGCGTATTGACCGCCCCGGCGCGCTGCGCGCGCGCGCTGTGGACCACGCTCAGCGCATACGCAGCTTCCTTCAGCGGCAAGGTCACGTTGCCGCCCACGCCGCCCTCCGCGGCAAACGCCGCCAGCGCCGCTGCGAAGCCGTCCGGCAGGGCGTCGATCGCGTCGTACTGCAGGGCGGTGCCGGTCTGCTTGGCGAAGTCGGCATGGATGCGCGGCGACAGCGAATGGGTGACGGGATGGCCGAACACGGCATAACGGGATGTGGGCATGGAACGCTCGTTGGTTGTTTTAGACTGGTCGCGACATCCGAAGGAATCCGACATGCGGACCCCCGCCCTGCCGCTCGCGCTGGCCGCGAGTTTACTCTGCGCGCCGTCGGCGTTCGCGCTTTCCGAGTTCGGCATCGAAGGCATGGGCGTGGTCTCGAGCAAGGCCGACGAGACCCGCGCCAGCGTTTCCGCGGACGGACAACGCATCGTCTGGGCCAGCCCCGACCGCGCCGGCGGGCCCGGCGGCGGCGACCTGTGGCAGGCCACGCTGCGCGACGGGCGCTGGGCCGACCCGCAGCCGTTGCCGGCGCCGCTGAACGCGCCAAGCGCCGACACCGACCCGTTCTTCAGCGCCGACGGGCACTGGCTGTACTTCGCTTCCGATCGCGGCGGCGGCCACGGCGGCAGCGACCTGTACCGCGCGCCGCTACTGGCCGACGGCCGCTACGGCCCGCCGCAGAACCTGGGTGCGGCGGTGAATTCGCGCGGCGACGAACGCGCGCCGACGCTGTCGCTGGACGGCACCCGGCTGCTGTTCGCCAGCGACGGCCACGGCGGCGCCGGCGGCATGGACCTGTTCGTGGCGCGGCGGCAAGGCAAGACCTTCGGCCAGCCAACGGCGCTGGACGGCAGCAACAGCGCCGACGACGAAACCGATGCCGCCTGGCTGGGCGACGGCCGTGCGCTGGTGTTCGCGCGGGCGCGCAAGGCGCACGGCACGCAACTGCTGCTCGCGCAGTGCGCCGGCGGGCACTACGTGCAGGCGCAGCCGCTGGCGCTGTCGTTCAACAGTGCCGACGGCGACACGCGCGGCGCGGTCGTGGATGCCTCCAAGCCGACCGAACTATTGGTGGTCGGCAGCGCACGCGCGCCCAAGGCCGGCAAGCTCGACGTGTACCGGATGAAGGCCCCGGTTGCGAGCGGCGGCGGCGATTGTGCAGGTGTGCGCTGAGCGGCGACGGTTTCTGGAGCGGATCGTGTGGCTGTTGCAAGCCGCTTGCCGCATATCCGTCTCCCGCCGCTGCCGCAGCGGTGGGCCACTCAGAGGGCGTCGGGAGTGACGTCCCTCCCACAGTGCCACCCAGCCGGCACATCGCCAATCCTTGTGGGAGCGACTTCAGTCGCGACAAGCGCAGCGGTGGAAACAACGCGATCGGATGCGGTACGGGTCAAGGGCTCCGCCCGAATCGCTGCAACCGCATCGGCCCACCTCAATACACATCGCGCCGATAACGCCCATCCGCACTGAGCGCATCCAGCGCGTCCTCGCCCAGGATCTCGCGCAACGCCGCATCCACGCCGCGTGCCATGCTGTCCAGGCTGCCGCAGACGTGCAGCGTGGCGCCACGCGCGAGCCAGGCGCGCACCTCGTCGGCGGCATCGCGCAGGCGATCCTGCACGTAGACCTTGCCCGGCTGGTCGCGCGAGAACGCCAGGTCCAGGCGCTGCAAGTGGCCGCTGTGCTGCCATGCCTGCAATTGCGCACCGAACAGCGCATCGTGCGCGGCGTTGCGTTCGCCGAACAGCAGCCAGTGACCATGCACGCCGGCAACCTCGGCCTCGCGCAGCAGGCTGCGCAGACCGGCGATGCCGGTACCGTTGCCGATCAGCAGCAAGGGCGTAGCGCCGTGGCGGCGGAACCCGGGGTTGGCGCGCACCCGCGCCTGCAGCGCGGTCTGCAGCGGCGCATGCAGGCACAGCCAGCCCGAGCCCAGGCCGGCACTGCCGTCGTCGCGTCGGGTCAGGCGCACCACCAGTTGCAGCAGGCCGTCGGCCGGCACCGAGGCGATCGAGTATTCGCGCAGCGGCAGCGGCGGCAGCGCATCGAACCAGGCCTGCAGATGGTGCGCGTCCCCAGGCGGCGACAATGCGCGATCGGCCAGCGCCGCCTGGAGCGGCAGCGCCACGCCGCCCGCGCGCAGCGGCGTGTCGATCGACACCCCATGCGCGGCGAGCCAGGCGCGCACGGCATCGGGCGCGTGGCAGGGCTGCACTTCCAGGATGTCGCCTGCCTGCCACTGCGCCTGGGGCGGCGGTAGCAGATCGATGCGCCACACCGGCGCGCCGGCGCTGCCGGGATTGAGCAGCGCGCGTCCGGCCAGGCGCCACTCCAGCGCCGGCGGCGCCTGCAGCGCCGGCGCCGCTTCCGCCACGCCGGTGACCGCGGACAGCTGCCGCTGCCACTGCGCCAGCGCCTGCGGATCGGCGTTGTCCACTTCCACCGCTGGAAACAGCGCCTGCGCGCCCTGTGCGGCCAGCCACTGCTCCAGCCGCCGCGAGAACCCGCAGAAGCGCGCGTACTGGCGATCGCCCAGCGCCAGCAGCGCATAGCCGAGCTCGGGCAGGGCCTGCGCCTGGCGCAACACCTTCTTCTCGAAGCCGCGCGCCGGGTCCGGCGCCTCGCCGTCGCCGAAGGTGCTGACCACGAACAGCGCACGCCGCACACCGCGCAGTTGCACCGCATCCAGCTGCGCCAGCGACTGCACCTGCACCGGCACGCCCGCCGCCTGCAGCTGGCCGGCGGCCTGCCAGGCCAGGCGTTCGGCCAATCCGCTCTGGCTGGCGAAGCCCACCAGCCACGGCTCGGCGGCGGCCGGCGCAACCGCGCCCAGGCCGCGCCGCGCGTGCTGCAGCGCGCGCTTCTTGCGCCGCCGGTCCAGGTACAGCAGCAAGCCGGTGATGAAGAACAAGGACAGGCACAGGCTGGCCAGCATCACCAGAACGCGCCCGGCCAGGCCGAAGAAACTGCCGGTG
Source organism: Xanthomonas translucens pv. cerealis (assembly GCF_006838285.1). Classification (NCBI taxonomy): domain Bacteria; kingdom Pseudomonadati; phylum Pseudomonadota; class Gammaproteobacteria; order Lysobacterales; family Lysobacteraceae; genus Xanthomonas; species Xanthomonas cerealis. The sequence continues at coordinate 4,195,794 of NZ_CP038228.1, read as the reverse complement.
TGCAGGGCGAACACGCTGCTCAGCAGCTGCCGCCCCAGCGGCTGCTGCCGATAGTCCAGGCGGCGCAGGATGCGCCCGCTGCGCGGATCGATCTCCAGGCCGTCGAAGGCCCGGCTGTGCACCGGATCGGCGGCCAGGTAGCGCGCGCTCAGCGGCTGCCCGGCGCCGCTGGGCAGGCGCAGGTCCAGGTAGGCGCGGCGCACGCCCGGCAGCGCATCGAGCGTGGCCTGCAGGCGCGCATAGTCCAGGGCCGGCGGCTTGCCACCGCGGCCGCCGCCGGCGTTGTCGGTGTTGTCCGCGCGCTCGCCGCCGAGCACCGCCACCAGCGCTTGCCGGTACCAGTCGTAGGACCAGTACAGCCCGGTCAACGCCATCGACAGGTAGATTGCCAGGCACCAGGTGCCGATCACCGAATGCAGGCTCCACAGGAAACTGCGTCCCTGCCGCTTCCATTCCACTACCCACCATGCGCGCCAGCTCCACCACTGGCGCGGCCAGCGCAGGTACAGCCCGGACAGGCAGAAGAACAGCAGCGCGATCGCACAGGCGCCGGTGACCGCCTTGCCGCGTTCACCGGCAAGCAGATGCCGATGCAAGTCTTCGACGAATGCGAAGAAGCCGCTCAGCCGCGGCTCCGGCAGCGTGTGTCCGGTGTAGGGATCGAAGTACAGGCGCCCGCCGTCGCGGCCGGCCAGGCGCAGGTTGGACGGACGCATGCCGGTGGGGTCGATCAGCATGCGCGTGACCCGATGCGTGCCGCCCAGGTCCAGCCGCCGCGCCAGCTCGGCCAGCGGCAACGGCGACTCGCCGGCTGCGTGGCGCGCGGCCGCCACGGCCAGCGGCGGGTTGGCCCAACGCACGATCTCGTCCTCGAACGCCAGCGTGGCCCCGCTCAGCCCCATCACCGACAGCACCAGCCCGGCGCTGATGCCCAATAGCCAGTGCAGCTGGAACAACAGCTTCTTGGTCACGGCGCAGGACACGTTCGGAAGGCGGCCGCGCATTGTAAATGAGAACGCTTATCGGATCCGCTGCGGACCAACCCGCACCGCCTACCCATAAACGTGACAGGCCGTGCATTTTCCATGCGCACCACATCTAATCGTCACCGCAGCGACATCGCTCCCCGCCAGTTTCTTCACTCCCCTTGGCTAGCGAGGTACGCGATGTCCTTCTTCCTGCGCGGTTGTCTGGTTCTGCTTGCGTTGTTCACGGCCCAAACCGCGATGGCCGCCACCAGTTGCGCCACCCTGTATGCAGGCGGCAAGCCGCCGAGCGTGGATGCCTCGCTGAGCGCCCGCACTACCGAGGTCTGCCACAGCGAATACGCGATCCTGGCCTCGGGCGTGACCAAGGGTCCGCTGTACTCGGCCGAACACCTTACAGACCAGCAGGTCGCCGGCGCCGAGTCGATCGGCCGGGTCGGTTCGTTCCACGAGGAAACCGCCATTCCCGCCGCCGACCGCTCCAAGAGCTCGGACTACACCAATACCGGTTTCGACCGCGGCCACATGACCCCGGCCGGCGACGCCTCGACCGAGAGCACGGAGAAGGAAACCTTCTCGATGGCCAACGTGGTGCCGCAGGACCACAAGCTCAACACCGGCGAATGGGCGCGTATCGAAGAGCAGGTGCGGCAGCTGGCCAAGCAGCGCGGCGAGATCTACGTGGTGACCGGCCCGGCCTTCGACAGCAACGCGACGACCATCGGCAGCGACAAGGTGGAAGTGCCGGAGTACGTGTGGAAGGCGGTGTACGAGCCGGGCGTGGGCGCGGCCGCGTACTTGTGCGTGAACGACGACAGCATCAACTGCGATGTGGTGTCGATCGACGACGTGATCACCATGGCCAGCGTCGATCCGTTCCCGTCGATCTCCGCGGCGATGAAGTCCACGCCGATCGCGTTGACGATGCCGTAAGGCCGGGACTCGGGACTCGGGACTCGGGACTCGGGACTCGGGACTCGGGACTCGCAAATAGCGTCATGCTCTGCTGAGCCGTTGTCGAGGTTGCCGGGCAATTGCTCGCAACACGCCGAAGACGACCGCGTGCGTGGCTCAGCACACGTGCGCGGTCATCGCTTCCGCCAGCGCCGCAAACAAGGCGCTGCAGGCGGCGCTGCCGTACAGGTCCTGATGCATGGTGATCCAGGTATCCAGGCCGATGCGTACCTGCTGCGCCAGCACCGGCAGCAGGTTCGGCGTACGCCGGGCCAGGGCCGCCTGGCAGAAGCCGATGCCGCAGCCGGCACGGATCAAGGCCGGTTGCGCCAGGTCGCTGTCGGCTCGCAGCGCGAACGCCTCGCGCCGCCATCGCGGCAGCCCCGCACGTGCGGCGCGCAGGAACGGCGTCTCCGCATCGAAGCCGACCAGCGCGTGCTGCATGAGCTCGTCCAGGCTTTGCAGGCTGCCGTACCGGGCCAGGTAGTCCGGATGGGCGTACAGGCCGAGCGCGATCTCGCCGATGCGGCGGGCGATGAGCAGATCCTGCTGCGGCCGGGTCATGCGCACCGCCACGTCGGCCTCGCGGTGCAGCAGGTCCTGCACGCGATTGTTGAGCACCAGTTCCAGCCGCAGCTGCGGATGCGCGCGGCGCAATGCGGCCAGCGCCGGCGGTAGCACTTCGGCGCCGATGATCTCGCTGGCGGAGATCCGTACCGTGCCTTGCACCGCCTCGCCGTGGCGGCCGGCCGCGCGCCGCAGCGAGACGGCGATGTTGCCCATGGCCTGGGCATGGCCGCGCAGCGCCAGCGCCGCATCGGTCGGCAGCAATCCGCTCTGCGAGCGCACGAACAACGGCACCGCCAGCGCCTTTTCCAGCGACGCCACATGCCGGCCGACGGTGGACTGGGTCAGATCGAGCGCACGCGCGGCCGCCGACAGCGACCCCTCCTCCAGCACCGCGAGCAAGGACCGGCACAGCTCCCAACCGATAGCTTTGCCCATACACAAAACGCCGGCTGGCAGTTGCGCGCCCTGCAACGCGGACTCGCTGCCGCCAGCGAAACCCGCGACGGCATCCACTGGCTGCGCGGCGACGCGATGCGCCGCGAGGACGTGCTGCACGCCGCGCAAGGCTGCGCGGTGATCGTGCATGCGGTCAATCCGCCCGGCTACCGGCGCTGGTCCGAACTGGTGCTGCCGCTGATCGACAACACGATCGCCGCGGCCTGCGCCGAAGGCGCGACCATCGTGCTGCCTGGCACGGTCTACAACTACGGCCTGGATGCCTGCCCGGCACAGGACGCAGACGCGGCGCAGGCCACGCGCTAGGGCGCGATCCGGGTCGAGCTGGAGCGGCGCCTGCAGGCCGCGACCGCGCACGGTGCGCGGGTCATCGTGGTGCGCGCGGACGACTTTTTTGGCCCGCGCGTGGGCAACAGCTGGTTCGCGCAGGGAATGGTGAAACCGGGGCGTCCGGGCGCATCCATCGTCCACGCCGACGTCCGCATAAATACTGCACCTATGTCTGCAAGTTTTTCCCTGCGCGCATCCTGCCTTTGTAGGAGCAACTGTCTTCAGTCGCGACGAGCGCAGTGGTGAATGTTCCGAACGGGCATGCAGTCGGGACTGAAGCCCCTCCCACAAGAGGCCTCGCCGCTCCACTGTGCCGGTGGAATCCTTGTGGGAGCGACTTCAGTCGCGGCGAACGCAGCGGCGGGCCTTCCGGCTTCGGACGTTGTCGTGGCTGAAGCCGCTCTTACAACAAGCCGCGTCATCTGCACCGAACGTACGCCCACCGCCTCAGCGCGCCTCGCGCAGCCAGCGTGCCACCTGCGGCGCGAAATAGGTCAGCACGCCATCGGCGCCGGCGCGCTTGAACGCCATCAGCGATTCCAGCACGCACTTGCGTTCGTCCAGCCAGCCGTTGGCGGCGGCGGCCTTGAGCATCGCGTACTCGCCGCTGACCTGGTAAGCGAAGGTCGGCACGCGGAATGCGTCCTTCACCCGCCGCACCACGTCCAGGTACGGCATGCCGGGCTTGACCATCACCATGTCCGCGCCTTCCTCCAGGTCCAACGCGATCTCGCGCATGGCCTCGTCGCCGTTGGCCGGGTCCATCTGGTAGGTGGTCTTGTCGGCCTTGCCGAGGTTGCCGGCGCTGCCGACCGCATCGCGGAACGGGCCATAGAACGCCGAGGCGTACTTGGCCGAGTAGGCCATGATGCGCACGTGCAGGTGGTCGTCGGCATCCAGCGCGCGGCGGATCGCGCCGATGCGCCCGTCCATCATGTCCGAAGGCGAAACGATGTCCACCCCGGCCTGCGCATGCGACATGGATTGCCTGACCAGCGCCTCGACAGTGATGTCGTTGAGCACGTAGCCGCGCGCGTCGATGATGCCGTCCTGGCCATGGGTGGTGTACGGGTCCAGCGCCACGTCGGTCATCACCCCCAGTTCGGGGAAACGGGTCTTCAGCGCGTGCACCGCACGCTGCGCCAGGCCCTCGGGATTCCAGGCCTCGGCCGCGTCCAGGCTCTTGCCGGACGGGTCGATCACCGGGAACAGGTCGATCACCGGGATCCCCAGTTCCAGCGCGGTCTCGGCGTCCTTCAGCAATTCGTCGATCGACAGCCGCGCCACGCCCGGCATCGAGGCGATCGGCGCGCGGCCGGGCAGCTCGTGCACGAACACCGGCCAGATCAGGTCGTCGGCGGTCAGGGTGTTCTCGCGCATCAGCCGGCGCGAGAAATCGTCGCGGCGCATGCGCCGGGGACGGTAATGGGGATGGGCCACGCGAGGCTCCTGCAGGGATGGATCGGGCGTCGCGCACGCGGCAACGCGAGGCGGCGCCCGGTCTACCGAGCCGCGCCGCACGCACCGGCGCGAACGGTGACGGCCACCGCAGCGATCGTCACCGCTGAATGTTACGCCTTCCGGCCACCTGTGGGCGGCGCCATGCTGCAACACGGCATGCCGCCGCCGTGCCCGACTGCGCTGGCTAGATCACGCCGCCGCCCAGGCTCAGCCGGATCACCCCGACCACGATCACCAGGCCATTGAGGATCAGCCCGGTCTTGGCGCGGCCGCGGTTCGGGGCCGAGGTGAACAGCAGCCCGATCGCGGCGATGATCGCGCCGACCGCGGCGAACGGAATCACGAACCAGTTGCCCCAGCCCAGCAGCGGGATGAAGGCCAGGATCATCCACAGCAACGCCACGATGCCCCACATCAGACTGATCAAGCCCATGCCGCCGCCCTTCGCTGAATGCCAGTGCGCACCATAGCGCGCGCGCCCGCCGGCGCAAACCAACTCTTGGCACGGGACTCACGGCGGGCGTGCCACGGTGGCGCGGCAATGGCGGGTACGTCGCGGTTCACTGGTCGCGCCTATCATCGCCTCGTATCCGATCCACGGGGGTAATGCCATGAACGTCCGACCGCTGTTGCCGCTGGCGCTGCTGTTCGCGCTGGCCGGCTGCGCCAGTTCCTCCAAGGTGATGGTCGGCGCGCCGCGGCCGCCGATCGACCCGGCCCTGGTCCAGATCTATTCGACCCCACCGCTCGGCGCGGTCGATATCGCCCAGCTCGAATCCTCCAGCGCGGCCGGCTTCGGCACCCAGGGCCAGACCGATGCGGCGATGACGCGGCTCAAGCGCGAGGCGGCCAAGCTCGGCGCCAACGGCGTGGTGCTGATGGGCGTGGCCTCGCAACGCTCGGGCGGCGGCGTATCGATCGGCGGCGGCAGCTATGGCGGCCACGTCGGCGGCGGCCTGGGCATCGGCATCCCGACCACGCAGAAGCGCGCCGCCGGCATGGCGATCTGGGTACCGCCGGGGGCGCAGGCGCCAGCGGCGCCACAGCCCGCGCAGCCGTTGCCGCCGCAAGAACGCTGAGCGTCGCTGGGGAGAATGCACCCGGCCGTTTCCGCTGTTGGAGCGCTGGCCTCCTGGACAATGGGCCGACCACGGCCGGCCGGCCAATGCTGGCCCAGCTCCATGTCCAGCTTCACCGTCTCCCGGGTGGCGCAGCAGCCCAGGAATAGGCGACCGCCGTCGCAGCCCCCTTGGTAAGCTATTGGCCGGATTATAAGTATTGACCGACACGCGGGCATTGCAAGGACTTGTCAGGCTTACGCCCAGACCCGCCAAGGTAATGACAGGTCGTTAGCCTGGGCGCTCGGTGTAAACCGTTATTGACAGAAGGACTCGTTATGAAACGCTGGATATGGATATTGGTCGCATTCTTAGTTTTGTTCGGCCCAGCCAACGCTGCGCCCATATACGAGAGGCTGGCCTGTCGCGACAACGATCCTTTTGTTTTTTGCACACAAGGCTGCAAGTCACCAGACAAGAAATGGATACCCACGTCCCCGTCCACAGGTATGTAGATGGGAGCTCCTGGCTATTGCCTGTATCCGACCACAGAGCCATGCTGCGTTGGCACTTACTGCCTCATGTCTTGGACACAAACGGCAGTAAGAGCCGTATACCAATATGAGCGTATTTGTCCTGTCGGCGGCGGCAAGGCGAGCGACTGGAAAGGGCGCCAGCGTCCGGAAAATGTGCCGAAGGATCACTGATCGGTATTGGCCGCACCGCTGCGCGATTCACGCAGCGGCGCGGCATGGTCACAGCCCGATCACTCCAGCTGCGCCGGCACGAACACCTCGTCCACCGCGGTCGCCAGCTGATCCGGCGGCAGCAAGCCCTGGTCGAGCAGGAAGTTGTTGAACTTCAGCCGGTCGAACTTCGCGCCCAGCGCCAGTTCGGTGCGCATGCGCAATTCCATGATGCGGCTGTAGCCATAGAAATAGCTGCCGGCCTGGCCGGGCGCGCGCATCATGTAGCGGTCCAGTTCCTGCCGCGCCATCGCCGGCGACAGGCCGACGTCGTTCTCCAGCACCAGGCGCGCGCGTTCGCGGTCAGTCAGGCCCAGGTTGAGCATCGGGTCGAGCATGGCGCGCGCGGCGCGCAGCAGGCGGAACTGCAGCGCGATCAGCTGCCCGTCTAGCGGTTCGTACGGCACCATTTCGGCCTCGGCGTACAGCGTCCAGCCCTCGACGTTGACCGAATTGAACGCGAACATGCTGCGCGCCAGCGACACGCCGCGCTCGACCATCGCGGTGAACTGCAGTTCGTGGCCGGGCCGGCCCTCGTGCGCACTCAGCGTCCACGCCGCCGAGCCGAAGTTGAAGTCGTCGTAATGCTCGCCCTTGCCGGAGGTATCCGGATTGCCCAGCGGCAGCACGAAGCTGCCCTGCTCGCCGGTATTGCCGACCAGCGGCGCCGGGCGGAAATGCGGCGCCGGTTGCGCCGCACTCTCGGCCGCCGACCCCAGGCGCACTGGAAGGCATACAGTTCCGGCGGCAGGCGCGCGTCCTCGCGCGCCTTCGGCAGCACCACCTTGCGCGTCCAAGCGGCGTAGTCCTTGAACTGTCTGTCCATCGCCGCCAGCGCCGGTTCGGTGCCGTCGATCCTATAATGCCCCTGGCATAGGTGTCCACGTTGCTCAAGGCCTGTTCGACCTCGCGTCGGGTCGGCGGCAACAGCGAACCGTCGGCGCGCTTTTCCTCGTAACACTGGCGCGCCAGCAGCATGGAAGTGCTGCCGGGCAGCAGGCCGACATAGCGCTACAGCCGGTCCAGCGCCTTGGCCCGGCGCGCCGTCGGCACCTGTTCGGACAGCAGGTTGTTGAGCCCGCCGAGCACCATCTGCGGCGCATCCTGCTACGGCAGCAGCAGGCGCTCGTTCTCATCGGCGGATTTCCAGCGGGGCGATGCGGCGACCGTACGCGGCGCGCGTGCGGCCGGCAAGCTGCCGCAGGTCATGGCCGCGCCGGATGGCCGGCGATCGCGCACGAAACGGAGGCGGTCAGGGTAGCGATCCGAATTGCGCGACGGTCGCTGCAGGCCCGCGAGTCGTGCACACGGCTACACCGTCTGCGATCGGCAGCACGGCGACAGCGCGATGCACGGCATCCCCCTGCCCACGCAACGCAGCGACTCGACGGAATGGCCGGGCGGCTTGCGTCCCGTCTGCAGCCGCGGCGCACGCCACAGCCGCTGATGCGCTTACTGCGTGCTATCCGCCGCGACCGGCGCAGACGGGTCCACTTCGGCCTGTCTCTGGCTGGCGGCATCCGCGTCGGAATCGGATTCGGCATCGGTTTCGCCGCCGTCCTCCTGGTCCGGCGCGACATCCTCGAGCAGCGGAATCGCCTCGCCGGCGTCGGGCAGCACCTGCAGCGTCGTGTAATGCCATTGCCCGGCATGGCGTTCGGCCTCGATGTACAAGGTGCCGTTGCCGCGCGCGCCGTGCAGCGACACGCTGAGATTGGCGCTGCCGCTGCCGTTGCTGGTGGAAATGCTGCCGCTGGGCATGATCCCATCCTTGACCGGCGCGCCCAGCGCCGCGATGACCCGCTGGTCGCGCTGCGCGGCCATCAGGCCGACGCGGTACGGCTCGGATGCCTTGGTGACGCGCGCGATGCCGAGCACGAACACCGCCATCGAGGCCAGCAGCATCGCGCCGAGCAGCAAGGCCAGCAGCGGCACCGCCCATTTCCAGTGGCGTGCCCACCAGCCTTTGCGGGCCGCCGTCGGCGACGCGGCGGCAACGGGATCAGACAGGGGGGAACCGGGCAGCGGCGGCGGCGTGGACATGCAGAACTCCTTTTCGGCGAGCGTGGGTGCGGAGGGCGGTCAGGGCGTCAGGCAACGCGCCAGAAACGCTTCGGTGGTGCGGTAGCGGTGCAGCGCATTGGTGCCGGACAGGCCGTGCTTGGCGCCGGGATAGGTCATCAGCTCGAACAACTTGCCGCGTTTCTGCAGCTCGCTCATCAGCGAAGTGGAATTGGTGAACAGCACGTTGTCGTCGGCCATGCCGTGGATCAGCAGCAGCGGCGAATGCAGGCCGTCCAGATGCGCGGCCACGCGGCCGTCGCGGTAGCCGTCCGGATTGGCCGCGGGCAGGTTCATGTAGCGCTCGGTGTAGTGGCTGTCGTACAGCCCCCAATCGGTCACCGGCGCGCCGGCCACGCCGCAGGCATAGGCCTCGCTGTGCCTGGCCAGCAGCATCAGGGTCATGTAGCCGCCGTTGGACCAGCCGTACACGCCGATGCGCGCGGCATCCACCCACGGCTGCGCCTTCAGCCAGGCCACGCCGCGCAGTTGGTCGTCCACTTCCACCGTACCCTGGCGCTGGTACAGCGCGCCGCCGAAATCGCGGCCGCGGCGCGGCGTGCCGCGGTTGTCGAGCGAGAACACGACGTAGCCGTGCTGCGCCAGGTACTGGTCGAACAGCGCGTCGCCGCGTGCCGGCCAGCTGTCGAGCACGGTCTGCGCGGCCGGGCCGCCGTAGACGTAGACCACCACCGGATAGCGCTTGGACGGGTCGAAGCCGGCCGGCTTGGTCAGCCGGTAGTGCAGCGGCGTCTTGCCGTCGGCCGCGGTCAGGCTGCCGAACTCGACTGGACGCTGCGCGTCGCGGTACTTGCTGTAGGGATGCTGCGGATCGGCCAGGTCGTTGACCAGCAGCGTGGCGATCTTTTCGCCATTGGCGCGGAACAGTTCGATCTGCGGCGGCGTGGTGGTGTTTGACCAGCTGTCGACGTAGACGCTGGCGTTCTTGGCGAAGCTGGCCGCATGCGTGCCGTTGGGCTTTGACAGCTTCTCGATCGCGCCGCCGGCCAGCGGCACCGCGTAGAGCTCGGTCTGGGTCGGCGATTCCTTGGTCGCGGCGAAGTAGACCTTGCCGGCGCCTTCGTCCACTGCCAGCAGTTCGTCCACGATCCAGTCGCCGTGGGTCAGCGGCGCCAGTTTGCGCCCGTCTTCCGAGGCCAGGTACAGGTGCGCGTAGCCGCTGCGCTCCGAGCCCCAGACGAAGCGCCCGTCCTTGAGGAAATGCAGGTCGTGGTTGAGCGGCACCCAGGTCTTGCTGGTCTCGGTGACCAGCACGCGCTGCTTGCCGCCGGCCAGGGTCGCCTCGATCAGTTCGAGCTTTTTCTGGTCGCGCGACTGGCGCTGGAAGGTCAGCCGCTGCGCATCGCGCCAGTCCACCCGTGCCAGGTAGATGTCCGGATTCTTGCCCAGGTCGATCCACTGCGGCTGCGCGTCGGCACGTGGCGCGATCACCCCGAGCTGGATCCTGACGTTGGGCTGCCCGGCCTGCGGATAGCGCTGCTCGATCACCTCGGTGTGGTCGGCATACACCTCCGGGCGCTTCTGCACCGGCACGCCGGCTTCGTCGATGCGCGCGAAGGCGATCGCCGAATCGTCCGGCGCCCACCAGTAGCCGGTATGCCGGTCCATCTCCTCGTCGGCGACGAACTCGGCCACGCCGTTGCCGATCGTCTCGCTGCCGTCGCGGGTCAGCTGGTGCTGCTGGCCGCTGGCCAGGTCGATCACCCACAGGTTGCGCGCACGCACGAAGCTGACGTAGCCGCCCTTCGGCGAGATCTTCGGATCGGTGGCGAAGCCTTCGCCCTGGGTCAGCTTGCGCACCGCGGCGCTGCCGGTCTTGCGCAGGTCGTACAGATACAGCTCGCCGCCGAGCGGGAACAGCAGCGCATGCGCATCCGGCGCCCACTGGTAATCGACGATGCCGGCATAGGCGGAAATGCGCTGGCGCTCGCGCCGCGCCTTTTCCTCCTCGCTCAGCGTCTCGGTGCCGGGCAGCACCACCTTCGCATCCACCAGCAAGCGGGTCTGGCCGCTGGCGATGTCGTATTCCCACAGGTCGAGCTGGTTGCGGTCGCTGTCCTTGCCGCGCAGGAAGGTCACCCGCGAGCCGTCCGGCGCGACCTGCGGCTTCATCAAGGTCGGCCCGGACAGCGGCTTGCTGCCGGTGATGGCGTCCAGGGTCAGTTTTTCGGCGTGCGCGGGAGCGAGGGACGTGGCGAGCATGAGGGCGAGAGCGGCGAACACAGAGCGCATGAAGGTTCCTGGCGGAGCACCCGGCGCAGCAGGATGCGCGTGCGCCCGGGGATTGAGAAGCGTGACGCAGGCCGGTTCAGCGCTGGCCGAACAGATGCTTGCGTTGCGCATCGCTGAGCGGCTTGCCGGCGTCCGGGTTGACCTGCCGTTTCAGCGCGTAGGCGCGCTGCGTGGCCGGGCGCGCACCGATCGCGTCGTGCCAGCGCTTGAGGTGCGGGAACGCGGCATAGTCGGGGCTGAGTCCGTTGTACACCTCGATCCACGGATAGCTGGCCATGTCGGCGATGCCGTATTCGGTGCCGGCCAGGTACTCGCTGTGCGCCAGGCGCTTGTCGAGCACGCCGTGCAGGCGCCGCACCTCGGCGTTGTAGCGGTCGATCGCGTAGCCGATCTTCTCCGGCGCATACACGTTGAAGTGGCCCATCTGCCCGCTCATCGGGCCGAGCCCGGCCATCTGCCAGAACAGCCACTCCAGCGCGACGACGCGCCCTCGCGGATCGGCCGGCAGGAAGCGCCCGGTCTTCTCGGCCAGGTACAGCAGGATCGCACCGGACTCGAACACGCTCTGCGGCGCGCCGCCGTCGGCCGGTGCATGGTCCACGATCGCCGGCATCTTGTTGTTCGGCGAGATCGCCAGGAACGCCGGCGCGAACTGCTCGCCGGCGCCGATGTTGACCGGCTTGATGGTGTAGTCCATCCCGGCCTCTTCGAGCAGCAAGGTGACCTTGTGGCCGTTGGGCGTGGGCCAGTAGTACAGATCGATCATGGCGGCGGTCCGGAAACGGGGTGTCCAGTGTAGCCGTGGTGCGCGCTTGGCAGCATCCCGGCGGGCCAGTACCCTGCGCCTTCCTGCACCGCAGCATTCGATACCACGCCATGAGCCCTGCGCCTCAGCCGCCCCGCCTCAACCCGCTGTCCAGCCTGATCTTCGCCTCGCGCTGGCTGCAGTTGCCGCTGTACCTGGGGTTGATCGTGGCCCAGGGCGTCTATGTGTTCCTGTTCGGAAAGGAGTTGTGGCACCTGATCCATGAGGCGCCGAGCCTGGGCGAACAGCAGATCATGTTGATCGTGCTCGGCCTGATCGACGTGGTGATGATCTCCAACCTGCTGGTGATGGTGATCGTCGGCGGCTACGAAACCTTCGTCTCGCGGCTGGGCCTGGAAGGCCATCCGGACCAGCCGGAGTGGCTGAGCCACGTCAATGCCAGCGTGTTGAAGGTGAAGCTGGCGCTGTCGATCATCGGCATCTCCTCGATCCACCTGCTCAAGACCTTCATCGCGGTCGGCGCGCTGGGCGGCATGCCGCTGTGCTCGCCGGACCAATTGGCCAGCGCGGCGGCCACCGTGGACCTGAAGAGCTGCGCGACGCTGACCCAGACCGGGGTGCTGTGGCAGACCATCATCCACGGCATCTTCATCCTGTCGGCGATCGGCATCGCCTGGACCGACCGGCTGATGTCCGCGCCGGCGAAACCGGCGCACTGACCTCGCGTGCACGCGCTCACGCTTTTGCGGCGGCCGCCACGCAGCCGTCGAGCACGCGGCGGAAGTGGATGCTAGATTGACGGGCGGGGTGCGCTGGCAGGGAACGAGGGAGCCATGCCGGCTGCGCGGGAGAACCGCCGCTGCGTATTTCATTGCCATCACCGGGGAGTAGGGGAAAGCATGTTGCAGGTTACGACATTCGCGAAGGCGCGCCGCATGGCGCCGGTCTTGCTGCTCGCCACGCTGGCGGCCTGTTCCAGGCAGGAAGACGCCACGCCGGTCGCCACGCCGGCGGCGGCACCCGCAGCCACCGCGCCGGCCGCACCGCCGGTCTCGGCCAAGGTGCGGTCGATGGGCACCGAGCAGTTGCACGCAGCGGCCAGCCAGGCGCTGCGCGAAAACCGCATGTACGCGCCGGCCGGCAACAACGCGGTCGAATACTACCTGGCGTTGCGCGACAAGCAGCCGGACGACGCCGGGGTCAAGAGCGCGCTGACCGACCTGATGCCGTACGCGCTGATCGCCGCCGAGCAGAGCATCAACCGCGAAGACTTCGCGGAAGCGCAGCGGCTGGTCGCGCTGATCGAGAAGATCGACAGCCAGGCGCCGGCATTGCCGCGGCTGAAGCTGGGCGTGAGCAACGGCATGCAGTCCGCGGCGCAGCGCAGCCAGGAAGAGACCGACAAGGTCAAGAAGGAGGCCGAACAGAAGGCCAGGCTGCTGGCCGAGCAGCAGAAGCAGGCGCAGCAGCAGGCCAGCGAGGCGCAGGCCGCGCAGCAGATCGCCGCGCAACAGGACGCCGCGCGCCGCGAGAGGGCACGCCAGGAAGCCGAGCGCCAGGCCGCCGCTGCGCGCAGCGCGCCGACGCCGGCCCCGGCAGCAGTGCCGCCTGCAGCGCCGCCGGCGGCCACGCCAGCGGCAGCCGCTGCCAGCCCGCAATCGCTGCGCGCGATCAGCACCCCGGCGCCGCGCTACCCGCCCGACGCGCTGCGCTCGGGCACTGCCGGCGAAGTGCTGGTGGAGATCACCGTCGGCACCGACGGCTCGGTCACCAGCGCGCGCGTGCTGCGCGCCACCCCGCCACGGGTGTTCGACCGCGAAGCGCTGAACGCGACCAAGCGCTGGCGCTTCGAGCCGGTCAGCGCGCCGGTCACGACGCGACGCACGTTGGCGTTCAATCCCGGCGGCTGATCCTGCAAAAAGCCCGGCATGTGCCGGGTTTTTTTTCGGGACTCGGGACTCGGGACCCGTAAGAGCGAAGCAGCGTCAGTGCGATGATCCTGCAGCACAGGCGGCCGCCGCTTTTTCCGAGTCCCGGGTCCCGCCCAATCACCCCGATATCGCCAGCCGCTCCTGCCGGTAGCGGCGCACCGCGGCCAGCCACAGCACCGCGGCCAGGCCGAAGCCGGCGGCCAGGTACACCGCCCAGATCTGCAGGTCGATCGGTTCGCGGCGGATGATCTTCAGCAGCATCTGGTTCTGCGCCAGGAACGGCACCGCGAACTGCCATAGCGTGGTCTTCAGCGGATACACCATCAGCGCGTAACCGGGCAGCATCGGCAGCAGCATCAGCCAGGTCATGTGGCTCTGCGCTTCCTTCATGCTCTTGGCCGCGGCGGCCAGCACGGTCAGCAGCGAGGTGCCGATGAACAGCATCGGCAGCAGCACGAACAGCATCTGCAACATCGCCACGAAGCTGACGTTGAGCTGGCGGCCGATGCCGCTGGCCACCTGCGCGCTGAGCTTGAATGCGAGCAGGGTCAGCAGCAGCGAGGCCAGCCCGACCACGCAGGCGGCGGCGATCTTGCCGCTGACGATGGCCCCGCGCGAGGCCGGCGTGGCCAGCAGCGGCTCCAGCGATTGCCGCTCGCGTTCGCCGGCGGTGGCATCCAGGATCAGATAGGCGCCACCGATGAACGAGGTGATGGTCAGCAGCACCGGCAGCAGCATCGCCAGCAGCGCGCCGCGTTTGGCTTCGGCCGTGGCCAGATCCTGGACCGCCATGTCCAGCGGCCGCGCCACCTGCGCATCGACGCCGCGCGCCAGCAGCCGCAGCGCACCAACCTGCTGGCTGTACATGCTCAGCCCCGTCTGCACCCGCGTGGTCGGGATGTCGGCGTCGCGGCGGGTGCTGTCCTTGATGATCTCCACCAGCGCCGGGCGCCCCTCGCGCCAGGCATTGGCGTAGTCCTCGTCGATCTTCAGCGCCAGATCCACGTCCTGGCTGCGGATCGCCGCGGTCAGGTCCTTCGGCGGCGCGACGGCGTTCAGGCCTTGCGCGGCGAGGAACGCGACCAGGTTCGGCGCGCGCTCGCGGCCGATCACCGGAATGTCCAGCGGCGTGTCGATCTGGGTCCTGACCCGGCTCTCGGCCAGCGCGCCCATGCCCAGGATCAGCGCCGGATACAGCAGCGGGCCGAGCAGCAGGGCCAGCGCCAAGGTGCGGCGGTCGCGCGACAGATCGCGCAATTCCTTGCGCATCACGGTGAACACGGTTCGAAACAGGCTCATGCGTGCAGTCCCTCGTCGCTGCCGATCGCCTTGACGAAGGCGTCTTCCAGATTGTCTTCGCCGGTCAGGGCGCGCAGTTCGTCGGCGGTGCCGGCGGCCACCACCGTGCCCTTGGCGACGATGACGATGCGATCGCACAGCGCCGCCACCTCCTGCATGATGTGGCTGGAGAAGATCACGCAGCGCCCCTCTGCGCGCAGCCCGCGCAGGAAGCCGCGCATCGCGCGGGTGGTCATCACATCCAGGCCGTTGGTGGGTTCGTCGAGGATCACGTTGCGCGGGTCGTGGACCAGCGCGCGCGCGATCGCGGTCTTGGTGCGCTGGCCCTGGCTGAAGCCCTCGGTCTGGCGGTCGAGGATGTCGTCCATGTCCAGCGCCGCCGACAGCAGCCGCGTGCGTTCGGCAATGCGCGCCGCCGACAGCCCGTGCAGTTCGCCGAAGTAGGCGATGTTCTCGCGCGCGGTCAGGCGCTTGTACACGCCGCGCGCGTCGGGCAGCACGCCCAGCGCGCGGCGCACCGCCAGCGGATCGGCGCCCACGTCGATGCCATCCACGCGCACCTGGCCCTGGTCGGGCGTCATCAGCGTGTACAGCATGCGCAAGGTGGTGGTCTTGCCGGCGCCGTTGGGACCGAGCAGGCCGGTGATCTGGCCGTCGGCGGCTTCGAAGCTGACCCCTTGCACCGCCTGCACGGTGCCGGCCTTGGTCTTGAACGCCTTGTGCAGATTGTCGGCGACGATCACGCGCGGTCCTCCCTGCGAAACGCTGCGCGGCTCATGGTTCCCATCCGTTGAACGAAGTGAAGGCCGGCACGCCGCTCATCGCGTCCAGGCAGGTGGCGTCGAGCTGTTTGGCGTCGGCGTTCTCGAAGAACTGGCTCAGCAGCTTGGGCATGCAGCCAAGGGTCATGGTGCCGTGGCCCTGGCCATGCACCACCAGGTGGCGGCCGTTGGGTAGGCCCTGCAGCACGCGCGCGGCGTAGCGCGGCGGGGTCACCGGATCCAGTTCGCCGGAGGTCAGCAGCACCGGCAGTTCGGATTTGAATGGCGCGGTGAAACCGGCCGGGCGCGTGCCGGTCGGCCATGCCGGACAGGCGGCGAAGAACATCTGCGCCACCTCCGGACCGAGCAAGGTGTCGCCACCGGCGGCAGGCGGGTGGTAACGGTCGGCATCCTCGGCGCAGATCACCGACCACTGCATGCCGCGGTTCATCTGCCCGTCCAGTTGCTTGCCCATCATCTTCGCCAGCGACATCAGCGGCGCGTAGCGCTCGTGCGCGGCCTCGTCCAACACCAGCGGCAGCAACGAGGCGGTCTGCGGCGCATACGAGAACGAGAACGCCAGGCTGGTGACGGTATCGGCGGTCACCCGGTCGTGCTTGCTCTCGCCGCTGGCCGGATCGCGGTAATCCACCTGCGCCGGCGCCTGCCGCAACCGCTCCACCACCGTGCGCAGCTGCGCGCGGGTGTCGGTGGGAAAGCGCTTGGCGCAGGCCGCGGTGGCCCTGCACTGCTCCGATTGCAGCTTGATCGCATCCTCGAAGGTGGTGGCGAACTCGCCGCCGACCACCAGATCGTTCGGCGCCACGCCGTCGATCACCACGCTGCGGGTATGCGCCGCATAACGCGCCGCGTACTGCTGGGCGACGCGGGTGCCGTAGGAACCGCCGATCAGGTTGATCTTGTCCGCACCGAGCGCGGCGCGCACGGCATCCAGATCGGCGATGGCCTGGGTGGTGGTGTAGTAGCGCGGGTCGGCGCGGCCCTGCAGCGACTGCGCGCAACGCCCTGCATAGTCGAGCAACTCGTCAGCGGTAGGCGCGCGCGCCGGATCGGACAGCTGCATTTCCTTGCCGTCCGCACCCAGGCAGGTCAGCGGATTGGACTGGCCGGTGCCGCGCTGGTCGATCAGGAACACATCGCGGCGCTTGCGGGTTTCGCGCAAGGCCATGTCGACGATGCTGGCCACCTCGGTCGCCGCCTGGCCTGGGCCGCCGGCGAGGAAAAACACCGGATCCGGATCGCTGCCGCCCTGGCCGGTGACCGGCAACCAGGCGATGTTGAGCGCGATCTTGCGCCCGCCAGGCACCGCCGGATTCTCCGCCACCGGCATGCGCGTGCATTGCGCCTCGACGTTGTTGGCCGCGACCGGACTGGTCAGCGTGCAGGGATGGAAGCGCAGCGTGCCGTAGCTGCGCCCCGCATTCTGCGGTGCCGGTCCGTGTCCGCCTTGGCAGGCGGCGAGCAGCAAGGTCGCCGCGACGACGGCGAGCGGTCTGCAGCGGTGTCGCATGGTTCGGATCCTTGAGTTCATGGGTGCAGGATGCCATGCCGGAGCATGGCCTCGTAGGCGACCGATGGAAGGTCGCGGGCGCTACGCGGAATCGTCGAACAGGAACACCTGCTCGATGCTGTGCGCGAACAGCCGCGCGATACGGAACGCCAGCGGCAGGCTCGGATAGTACTTGCCGGTTTCCAGCGCGTTGATGGTCTGCCGCGACACGCCCAGCCGCTCGCCCAGCTCGCCTTGCGACCAGCCGCGGGCCTCGCGCAGTTCGCGGATGCGGCTGTTCATTGATAGCGGCGCGCATTCACGCCTTTGGCGATGCCGTAGGTCGCGCACAGCAGCGGGAACAACCACAGCATCGCCGCCGCTGCCGGCGCTGCGATCGTGCCCGACGCCTGCAGGAAACCGGCGGTCATGTAGCCACCGGCGACCAGCCCGGCGGCGATGGCGATGGACTCCAGTTCGATGCGCCGCTGCATCTCGTCGGAGTCGCGCACGAAGCGCGCCACCGCGCGGATCACCAGCACCACCAGCAGGGCCGGCAGCAGCGCGATCAGCACCCGTGCCCAGTCCGCCTCTACGCTATGGAGCAAGCGTCTCCAGCACAGCATCACCGCGACGTACAGCAACATCGGCGGACCCAATTCACGGTAGTAGCGGCGCGCCAGCGCCGGCACCGCGCTGTCGCGCAGGCTCCCCGATGACGACCACAGGATCAGCGCCAGCAACACGCCGCCGATGCACACACCGAACCACAACCCGCGAAAGTAATCGTCGCCGCGCAACCACCGCAGCCACGGCGTGACCGCGAGCAAGGCCACGCTCACGCTCAGCACCACGATCGCGCTGCGCTTGCAGCGGGTCACGGCCGCACTCCGGCACCGGCAAGGCACGGATGACGGCGAACGGCGACCCCCACGGCATTTTCCATACGCCCCCTGTCAAGCAAGCTTTACAAGAGGATGCGCGTGGCCCGCGCCTCTGTCAAACGTCCTTTACAGGCGGCAGAGACCGACATGCCGTCGTGCTCGGCGTGGCCCGCATTGTCGGAAGGAAGCTCGGCCATCCGGCGCGGCCGCGGCCGGCACACTGCCGGCCATCCAGGCGCGCGGCCTGGCCGGACGGTGCCGCGCAGCCGCTACTTGCTGCTGACGTACTTCTCGCGGCGGATGTGCTGCACCGGCAGGCCGGCCTCCTTCAGCGCCTCGAAGCAGGCATCGACCATGTTCGGATTGCCGCACAGATAGGCGATGTCGCCGTCCGCCTGCGGCGCGAACTCGGCCAGGAACTGCTGCACGTAGCCGTGGCGCACATCGGCATGCGGCGCGTCGGGCAGCTCGCGCGAGAAGGACGGTACGAAGCGGAACCCCGGATGCGCGTCGGCGAAGGCGCGGAACTCGTCGCCGTACAGCAGCTCGGCCGGCGTGCGCGCGCCCAGCAGCAACACCACCTCCGCGCCGCGCTCGGCCATCGCCGCTTGCAGCAGCGGCAACATCGAACGGTACGGGGTGACGCCGGTGCCGGTGGCGATCAGCAGGTAGCGGCGGTTGCTGTCGCCGTGACCGAGGCAGAAGCGGCCGTAGGGACCGCTGGCCGAGACCTGCCCGCCGATCTCCAGGCCTTCGAACAGGGCCGTGGCCGCGCCACCGGCGACGAAACTGACCGCGATCTCGACCGTCGCATCGGCCGGTTGCGCCGGGTCGTGGCGGGTCGCCAGCGAGTAGCTGCGCTTGGTCGCAGTGCCGTCGGCATAGTGGAAATGCACCTGCACGAACTGGCCGGGCACGAACGGCAGCGGCTGGCCGTCGTCGCGGACGAAGCGGTAGTGGCCGACGGCAGGGGCCAGCATGTGGCGGTCGACCAGTTTCAACGGGAATTGAGCAGGCACGCGGATGCAACAGTCTATAGCGGGGCCGAGCCCACGAGGTCTTCTATAATAGCGGCTGCATTTCTTCAGCGCCGTCAACAAGGCGCGAAAGGTCCGCCTTGAATCCCGCCTCCCCACTTCCCTCCCCCACGCCGGTGCCCGCGCTGCGCGTGCGCGAGCTGCGCAAGACCTACGACAACGGCGTGCAGGCGCTGCACGGCGTGTCGCTGGACGTGCTGCCCGGCGACTTCTTCGCCCTGCTCGGCCCCAACGGCGCCGGCAAGTCCACCCTGATCGGCATCATCAGCTCGCTGGTCAACCTCAGCGCCGGCCAGGTCGAGGTGTTCGGCACCGACCTGGCCACCCAGCGCAGCGCGGCGATGCGCCTGCTCGGCCTGGTCCCGCAGGAGATCAACTTCAACCTGTTCGAGAACCCCTTCGACATCCTGGTCAACTATGCCGGCTTCTACGGCCTGCCGCGCGCGCAGGCCGAGCAGCGGGCCGAAGTGGAACTCAAGCGCGCGCACCTGTGGGAAAAGGCGCAGGCGATGAGCCGCACCCTGTCCGGCGGCATGAAGCGGCGGCTGATGATCGCCCGCGCGATGATGACCCAGCCGCGCCTGCTGATCCTGGACGAACCCACCGCCGGCGTGGACATCGAGATCCGCCGCGACATGTGGCGGCTGCTGCGCGAGATCAACGCCGCCGGCACCACCATCATCCTGACCACGCACTACCTGGAGGAAGCGGAAAACCTGTGCCGCAACCTGGCGATCATCGACCGCGGCCGCATCGTCGAACAGGGACCGATGCGCGACCTGCTGGCCAAGCTCGACGTGGAAGGCTTCCTGCTCGACATCGACGGCGCACTGCCGGCGCAGTTGCCGGCGATCGAAGGCACCGTCCTGCTCGCACAGGACGCGCACACGCTTGACCTGGACATGCCGCGAGCGATGGACCTCAACCGCGTGTTCGCCGCGCTCGGCGCCGCCGGCATCCGCGTGCGCTCGATGCGTACCAAGAGCAGCCGCCTGGAGGAACTGTTCGTGCGCCTGACCGGCGACCACCGGGACGGCGCAAGCGGCCCGGCCCCGGCGCCGGATTCGCCGAAGCCGCCACCGCCCGCCGCCTGACCCCTCTTTCGCTGGACGCCAATGAACGCCACCGCCAAACCGCAATCCCCCCTCCCCGAGACCACGCCGGCCCAGCGCAACTGGGTCGCGCTGGGCACCGTGGTACGCCGCGAGGTCAAGCGCATCCTGCGCATCTGGGGCCAGACCCTGGTGCCGCCGGCGATCACCATGACCCTGTACTTCCTGATCTTCGGCGGGCTGATCGGCTCGCGCGTGGGCGAGATGGGCGGCTACAGCTACATGCAGTTCATCGTCCCCGGCCTGGTGATGATGAGCGTGATCCAGAACAGCTACGGCAACATCAGCTCCAGCTTCTTCGGCGCCAAGTTCGGCCGCCACGTCGAGGAACTGCTGGTCAGCCCGATGCCGAACTGGGTGATCCTGTGGGGCTACGTGGCCGGCGCGGTGCTGCGCGGGCTGATGGTCGGCGTGCTGGTGCTGATCATCGCCATGTTCTTCACCCCGGTGCGCATCCCGCACCCGCTGGTGACGCTGACCACGGTGTTGCTGGGTGCGACGATCTTCTCGCTGGCCGGCTTCATCAACGCCGTGTACGCGAAGAAATTCGACGACGTGGCGATCGTGCCGACCTTCATCCTGACCCCATTGACCTACCTGGGCGGCGTGTTCTATTCGGTGAAGCTGCTGCCCGGCTGGGCCGAGGCGGCGACCCACGCCAACCCGATCTTCTACATGGTCAACGCCTTCCGCTACGGCCTGCTCGGCAGCAGCGACGTGCCGGTGTGGGTGGCCTACGCGCTGATGCTGGGCTTCGTCGCGGTGCTCAGCGCGCTGGCGCTGTGGCTGCTGAAGCGTGGGGTGGGGTTGCGCAGCTGATCGGCGCGCGGCCCTGACGTATGCAGTATGCAGCCCGCGTGTTGCGGGCCGCACAGCAGGAACAACCCACATCCGATACACGGCGCGCCTCGCGGTAGCGGAACGACGCGAGGCACGGCGGGTGCCTGAATCGCGCTCGGGACAAGGCATCGTCGGCATCGGCATCGGCAGCGCAGCCACTTGCGACGGCCGAGCAGCTGCAGCGCGACGCCCCCCGATGGCGCCATCGCGCCGCCGCTTGCGCAGCGCGCGCCTGCCGAGAAAGCGACAGTCCAATTCCCCAGCGTCCGTGCTACGAAAGCCCCGCGTTCGTACGGCCGCTGGCCGACTGCGCCGCTGAACTGTGCGATCCCGTTGCACGGGAGCAGCGACGAGGCGACAGACGACCAACCGTCGAGAGCGTACGGCTTATCCCGCTCAATACGAAAAAATTGGGATATTCATTCCGATTTTTTCGCAACGGCGCCGCGCGCCCGGAAATCCAGGGAATGGCCGTATTCCCTAGTCATCCAGATGGATGTCAGCGATGCAACCTTTTTGTATCAAAAATTCTCAGGATCGAGCTTGCCTGTGCGCTTTAGTCAACCAACACGCTGGCATTCCGAAATCAGCACAGAGTGAATCAATTGATGAAACGTCGCGCCTGAATTTTGACCAATTTCTGTGATGCGCATATCATATTTGTCAACGTATTAACGTCATTTTTCTTGTTCCAGCAAATTGTTGACGCTAAAGTTTCATCGTCCGGGAAACATTTGTCAGCGATGTCAAATGTGCGGACCAAAAATCACTTCATAGCGATGCACATTTCACCTATGCAACCCACACGCCTGCACGCAACCGCGCGGACGTAAGTGTGCGGCCAGTCCAGTAGGCGCCAGAGCCAAGGAGAGGATTCAATGAAACACCAACGCAGGCACATTCGTTTCGGCCGCAACCAGCTCGGCCAGGGCATGACCGAGTACATCATCATCGTGGCCCTGATCGCGATCGCGGCGATCGGCGTGTTCACGTTCTTCGGCGGCACCGTCCGTAGCCAGGTCGCAGGTATGGCGCAGGAGTTGTCGGGCAAAGATGCCGACCAGATGATCCAGCGCGCCGGCACACGCGCGGACAAAGCGCAGGGCCAGGCCGACAAGGACAAGGGCATGGCCGCCTACAACGGCAACAAGTAACGCCCTTGCCACCATCTGCCCGAGCAAGGGCAGATGGTGGCATGTCATCGGTTGTGCAGACAGCAGCCATAGGCAGGCCCCTGCACTTTAGTGAGTAACCCAATCCATGGAACCCAACCGGGCACGATGCGCATGCGTCGCGCTCTGGACGGGGTATTGCCTGAAGGAAGCCGCATGGTGATCATCGTCGCCAACGCCCCCCGACCACGAATGCCGCGCCAGCCCCAGCGTGCACCCGTTCCAGAATGGAAGGGCAGTCCATGCCGATGGTGCTGGTGTTTTTGATGGTGCTGTGCGTTGGCTTGCTGGTGACATTCAACACTGGCCAGGTGGTCGGCAAGAAAGTCGAACTCACCAACGCCGCTGATGCCGCGGCGTACAGCATCGCTATCGAGCAGGCGCGCGCGCGCAATTTCGCGGCCTATCTGAATCGCGGACGCGTTGCCAATGAGGTGGCGGTCGCGCAGATCGTCAGCCTGAACTCCTGGTTGACCATGGTCCATTCCACCACGGTCCACTTCGAAAAATTCAACAAGTTCGCTGAAGTTCTGCTGTTTTGGGTACCTGGCCTAGAGGAAGCGCTGATCGCCATTGATCGCGCAATGACCGTGCTTAACAGAGCCATCAAGGCCTTCCGAACCATCTTTCTGCAGGCCGCGAATTTCACCACGACCTGGCTGGACCGGGCACTCGACCACCCCTATTCGTTGGCCGCCGAGGCAGCAACAAGTACGTTCGCGTCAGAAGCCAACGTCTTCACGATGGCAAGCAAAGTGGTCAAGGACAACGTGCCAGATGCCGACCTGACGACGGCCGGCAAATTCCTGCTTGCAAACAACGTTCGCTTGGCCGGCAACCAACTTCAATCCTATGATCCTGGCCGTGGCGCAGGTCTGAGACGCGTCAATCAAGGCGGCGAGCGTTATCGCAATGTCGTGATGGCGTCTCGCGACACGTTCACGCGCGCGCGCGACGGCACCGCGTTCGGCGTGTTCAACAACAATGGCGGCACCGACATGGTCGAGTATGATCGCTGGTCGGGCGTGGACGCCTTTCAGTTCCGGCTGCCCTTGTTCTTGAAGACCTTCAAGTTTCCAATCGGCTGGGGCGGTACCCAGGCGGTGAGCGGGCGCAAACCGAATTTCTTCGCCGGCATGAACAATGGGCAGGGTTGGAAATCCCCCTATGACGGTCACCGCTACCAAGCCTACAACGGCACCCGCAGTAGCGATATCGCTGGCAGATTCATCGAAGGCGACCCCGCTGTCTCGCCGGAATTCAGGCGCGACAGGGCATTCATCAGTGGCTATCGCTATGGCATCAGCCCCCGGTATCACGACGTCAAGGACACCTATTCGCAAAGTCCTGATGGCCCCAACGCGGGGCCGATCTATACCGTCGAAGTGGGCACTCAGATCGCCAAGGCTCGTACCAGTTCCGCGCTGAAGATCGGGAGCGGACGCATGCAACTCAACGACGAGGCGCACGGCGAGCAACTGCGTGCGATGGCAAGCGCGCAGGTCTACTTCAACCGGCCCTATGAACTCAGCGCCTTCCGGCGCTCGGTGTGGGGCAGAGGCGATGGAAAGTTCGAAAAAGGTAGCCTGTTCAGCCCTTACTGGCAGGCACGCTTGGTGAAGACTCCCGATTTTGACCGTAGATTCCTGGTGACTGCTCCATGATGTTATCGACCAACCGACTTCGACCCTTGGCACTTGTGTGCATGGCTTCTCTCGCTTTCACCGCAGGTTGCCAATCGCATGATGCGGCAGAAAGCAATAGCGGCGAAGAATCTTCGTCCTCCGAAAGTGGCGTCAAGTTACTACCCGCACTCCACGTGGTCCTGACATGGGAATCGCGCATGGGAGGCGAAAACTGGGAGCGCAAGAACTATCAGGCGAAGCTGGATGCCTGTCGTAGTTCAGGCATGCCTATGCGCGCGCTCTCCGCAGAAGAAGAGGCGAAGCTGGGAACAGGCGAGGTCGAGATCATGATCGACGCCCACCGCCAGTTCGCACATCAGGTCGGTTGGACGCTTGGCGTCGACGGCGACAGCGCGCAAGCGACCTGCATGATCAAGCTTGAGCAACACACGGATAATAGCAGTGTCGAAGACACGAGCGGCATGTACACCGCGTTGGATAGCGACGCCCGAACCCAAGAGCGTCAGAATGTTCAATCAATTGGCTGGAAGTTGGCGGGCGAGAGCCAGATCAAGGGACAGCCGTGCACGCGCTGGCAGAACGGCAAGCAGGAAGTGTGCATGTGGTCTGGCGGCACCAAGTGGGGCTTTTCCGATTCGCCAGCTGATGTTGCTGGCTGCACGGTTGACGGCGCAGGCAACTATCTGCAATCCATTCCACTGGACGCAAAGCCGCTCCAGGGCGGCAACGGTTGCTTGCTGCAGGTCAAATCGTTCAGCCTCGGCAGCGGCCTGATTCCTTCTAACGTGGCGGGTGGGAAGGAAGAAAATTAGGAGGACGCAGGATGAAGACGACGTTCTTTTCACCAGCGCGCAGGATGCGCGGACAGGGGATGGTAGAGCTGGCGGTGTGTGCCGCCGTGCTCGTGCCGCTGTTCCTGCTGATTCCCGTCGTCGCCAAACTGGGGCATAGCAAGCAGATGGCGATGCAGGCTGCACGCAATGCAGCCTGGGAGGCCAGTGTGGCCAACAACTATCAACCGCCGAGCCCCGCGCTGTTGCAGCAACGAGCGCTGGACCGCAGCTTTGCCGATGCCGATACGCCAATTACTAGTCGCGTGTCTAGCAGCAGTGGCGCTTTCGCCGACCAGATGCTCAATACTTTTTCGAACAGGAAGCTACTGGAAAAGAGCGACCTGTCAATCACGCGGACCAGCAACAGCGGTTCGCCCGGCTATGTCGACAACGCGGCCGCGCTGTTACCGCGGAATTTTGCCGTCAGCGCGTTTCCCCCCAATCGCAACGGCTATGTCACTGCAGAGGTGGCACTGAACTATCGCGACCTGAAGACAACGGATGGGCGACCTGCGCGTTTCCTGGAACCGCTGGACAATCTCAATCTGGTCGAAAAGCGCCACCAGACCCTGTTGACGGATGCCTGGAATGCTTCCGGTCCGCGCAGCGGACCGCGTAGCGTGGTCAGCGCGGTGCGTCCGTTGGCGCCGGTGTCGTACTTCAGTGGTCTCGATCGCATCTTCGACATGGTAAAGCCGTTAAAGCCCATCCTGCCGATGGTCGGCTCCCTCGGCGACCTAGAACTGGGCACCATCGAGCCGGACATCGTGCCCTCGGACAAGCTGGCAAACTCTCCGATCAAGCCGGTCAAGCCATGAGCGCGCGGGTCTGCCATCGCATGCGCACGAGGGCGCTGGGCGCGCTACTGTCCGGTCTGGCGGCGCAGCCGGTGCGTGCCGTGGACTGGCCCGACGTCCCGGTCCCGGACGCGGCCTCGGGGGAGGTCGTGTCCGATCACATGCTCTACAACGGCATCGCGATGCGTGCCAGCCGTTTCAGCGTCGCCCAGTCGCCGCGGCAGGTCGAGCAGTTCTATCTAAAGGAATGGGGCGATCTGGTCGTGGCGACGCCCGCCGGCAGCAAGACTGTGCTCGGCCACATGACCAAGAGCGGCTATTACATCACGGTGGAACTGAGCGGCGACGCAAATCGCACGCAGGGCCAGATCGGGGTGATGGAAATTCCGAAGAAGGATCTTCCCGCCGGCGAGGTCGGCAAAGGCTTCGGGCGCCTACCTGACACGCAGGTCGCCGAGGACATCGTCTATATGGATACGCCGCGTCACGTCAGGACACTGAGCATGCTCAACCGCTATACCCCGCTGCAGAACCAGCAGTACTACGCGCGGCACTTCGCGGGGCAGGGCTATGCCCGAGACGGCTCTTCGTCGGCGTGTACGGCGAGCAGCCCGCATTGCGTTTCCCGTTTCACCCGGCAGGACGATCGGGTGACGGTCACCTCGAGCCGAGGGCAGAGCGGCACCGTGATCGTGGCGGTGGTCGAATGAACGCGCTCGCCGTGCCTGGCCGACATCTGCAACGCGGCCAGTCCACGATCGAATACACCGTGGTGGTCATGGCCCTGGCGATCGTGCTGATCGCCAAGCCCGATGTGATCACCGAATTGGTGACAGCCCTGAAAGATCTCTATGCCGCCTTCGTCTACGCCATCTCGGCGTCCGACGTGCCGGTGGGTTGATCCCCTTCCCTCGCGATGACCCACCCGACGGCGCCTCTTCATGCAGAAACCCAAACTCAGCAAGAACGTCCTTTTCATCCTGATCGCGGTGGTCATGGCCGGCCTGGCCGCCTTCATCGCGGTCAGCTACATCCGCACCACCGTGGCCGAACGCACCCAGGACAATCGGCC
Organism: Xanthomonas translucens pv. cerealis; assembly: GCF_006838285.1. Classification (NCBI taxonomy): domain Bacteria; kingdom Pseudomonadati; phylum Pseudomonadota; class Gammaproteobacteria; order Lysobacterales; family Lysobacteraceae; genus Xanthomonas; species Xanthomonas cerealis. The sequence goes on along the minus strand of NZ_CP038228.1, from coordinate 4,169,259 downwards.
GATGGTCGACGTCGCGGTACCGGTGAACGATCTGCCGCAGGGGACAATCCTGCAGGGCAGCGATCTGGCCCTGCGCACGGTCCCTGCCGAATTCGCGCCCGCCGATGCGGTCACGCCGGACAACCACGCCCAGTTCGAAGGCAGGATGCTGCGGGCACCGGCGCGTGGCGGCGCACCGCTGAGCGCCAGTGCCCTGGTCCCGTTGTACGACCAGTTCTCGCGACTGATCCCTAGGGGCAAGGTCGCCTACACGATGAGCGTGGACGAGAACAATTCGATCTCGGGCATGATCGCGCCAGGCGACCTGATCGACATCTTCTTCGTCAAGGACGCCCCCACCGGCAGCGATGGTGGCGCTGGCGGCCAGGCAGCGGGCGCGCAGGTGTTCCCGCTGCTGCAGAAGATCAAGGTGCTGGCGGCCGGCAGCCGCATCGGCGAAGCGCCGACGCCGAAGGAAGGCGAGGAATCCAACACGTCCACCGGCTTCTCCAGCGTCACCCTGGAGCTGGATCAGTACCAGGCCAAGCAGTTGGCCGTCGCCTCCAAGGTGGGTGCGGTGAGAGTACTGTTGCGCGAAGTCCAGGACACCTCGCCCGGTGCGGCGGCAGGCATGAGCGAAAGTCAGTTGTTGCGATCGCTGGGATCGGACGATCCGGCGAGCATGGGCAGCGGAAGCAGCCGCGTGGAATTCATCATTGGCGGAAAGGGTTGAGCATGAGGCAAGCAGCACGCCGTCGCAGGAGCAAGGCCGGGACATCGGCGCCATGGTTGGCCGGCTTGCTGCTGGCGGGCATCGGCGGATGGAACGCATCGGCCCAACAGGCCGCAACGTCCGCGGCGGCGACACGGCCCGCCGGGCAGAGCACCGCAGCAGCGGCCGGCCAGACGACGGAAATCCCGTCGGCGGAGCAGGCGCAGCTAATGGCGCAAGGCCGCCAGGTAGACCAGCTCAAGCAGGCGGCCGAATCGCCGATCCAGGAACTGGGCAACAGCGGCTCGACGGCGGGCGGCGGCGTCGCCCTGGCCGGCGACAGGAAGCCCTCGATCGCGCCGCTCATCCAGCCGTCGCAAAGCATCTACGCCGGCGAGGCAGTGGTGCGGCGCGTGCCGGGTGCACTGCGCCGTATCGCGGTCGGCGACGGCGAGGTCCTGAGCGTCTTCTCGGTCGGCAAGTCCGAGTTGGTCATGATCGGCACCAAGCCCGGCGACACCAACGTGCACTTGTGGATGTCCGATGGCAGCCAGCGCGACGTCAACGTGACGGTGAGCGGCAGCAAGTCCGAGGGTGCTGCGGACACCGTGCGTGAACTGCTGGGCAATACGCCGGGCGTCACCGTGCGGGCCATCGGCGCCAATGTGGTGATCTCCGGCAACGACATCGATGCCGCTACAACGGCGAAGATCCAGGCCTTGCAGAAGATCTATCCGCAGGTGTTGAACTTCGCCGGGGCCGACCCGGTGGGCATGCGGCCGATGGTGCAGATGGACGTGTCCATCATGGAGTTCAACAAGAACGCCGTGGAGGATCTGGGCATCCGCTGGGACAGCACCATCGATGGTCCGATCGGCGGCATGATCCGCGACGTGACCACGAACAATTACTTCCGCGTGCTGCCGCAGGACAACCAGACCTTTCAGGACATCAAGGATCGGTTGCCCACCAAGCTGCCCGGGCCGCAGGGCTACTTCGGCATCGCCACAACGATCGCCTCGAAGATCAACCTGCTGATGAGCCGCGGCAAGGCCTGGGTGCTCGCGCAACCCAAGCTGAGCGCCAAGAGCGGCAGCAATGCGACCTTCCTGGTCGGCGGCGAAGTTCCGATCGTGGTGCCTTCGGTGCTTGGGCAGACCCAGATCGAATACAAGGAATACGGCATCCGTCTCAACATCAACCCGACGGTCAATTCCTCCAATCAGGTCAACACCTCGATCATGGCGGAAGTCAGCAGGATCGATCCGTCGGTGTCGGTGCAGGGCGTGCCCGGCTTTCTGACCCGGCGCGTCGAGACCGAACTGAACGTCAATGCCGGCCAGACCATCGTCATCTCCGGTCTGCTCGATCGGGAGGCCTCCAAGGCCGTGGACAAGATGCCGCTGCTGGGCGACATCCCGATCCTGGGCAAGCTGTTCCGCTCCGACGGCTTCCGTGGCAACAAGACCGAACTGGTGGTCTTCGTGACCCCGCGCATCGTCGGCCCGACCTCGCCGGAAAACCTGCAGGATCTGCGGCGTGGCGACGCGATCGAGAAGGCGTTGCAGGACGACATCAACCCCAGACAAGACAAGTTGATCAAGTAATTCCCACGCAGCGCGAAGGGTTCACCGTCATCATGTTCACAGTGCTGATCACTACCCCAGGAGGCGATACGCGACAGGTCAAATGCATGCACCGCGAGTGCGGCATCGGCCGCGCCGATGCCAATCTGGTCATGCTGCAGGGCTGGAACATTGCCGGCAAACACGCCACGTTGCTGCGCGAGGAGGAAGGCGTGTTCATCCTGCCGCTGGGCGGGCGCGAGCCGATCACGCTCAACGGCAAGGTGGTGCTGGCCAAGCAGGGCCCGATCGACGGCAGCGACGAGATCCGCATCGGCCAGTACATGCTCAAGGTCAGCGGTGACGAGGCGCGCATCGTCAGGCAGACGCCGGCCGCCAACGACGGTAGCGCGGCCAGGGCCGCGGAGGCGGCGGCATCGACGACCGAGGCCACCTCCACCGCTGCGCCTGCCGTACCTGCGGCGACCGACATGGTCGTGGCAGGCCCGCCGCCGTCGGACATCGCGACCTGGAGAACCAAACTGCACATGGCGCTGGTGCAGCAGATGGATCTGCGGCGTATGGATGTGCGCAGCATGGGCGACAGCGCGCTGCGCGACAGCACGATCAACCTGATCGACGACATCCTCAAGCGTGAGTTCAGCGATCTGCCCGCCGACATCAACCCGCGCCGGCTGGCCAAGCAGGTGCTGGACGAGGCGATCGGACTGGGGCCGCTGGAAGATCTGATCGACGACCCGACCGTCACCGAAATCATGGTCAATGCCCACGACGACATCTTCATCGAGCGTGCCGGGCGCATCCAGAAATCGGACGTGGTGTTCTCCAACGAACGCGCCTGTCTGGCCGCGATCGAGCGGATCGTTACCCCCTTGGGGCGGCGCATCGACGAAAGCTCGCCGCTGGTCGATGCGCGCCTCAAGGACGGATCGCGCGTGAATGCGGTAATCCCGCCCGTCGCCCTGCGCGGGCCGAGCATCAGCATCCGAAAGTTCGCCACGCGCCGGTTGATGGGCGAGGACCTGCTGAAGTACGGCTCGCTGAACCAGGCGATGCTGGATTTCCTGATCATGGCGGTGCGCGAGCGCCGCAACGTCGTGGTGTCCGGCGGTACCGGCTCGGGCAAGACCACGCTGCTGAACATCCTGTCGAACTTCATCCCCGATGGCGACCGCGTGGTGACCATCGAGGATGCGGCCGAACTCAAGCTGGTGCAGCCCAATCTGGTGGCGCTGGAGGCGCGTCCCGCCAACATGGAGGGCAAGGGTCAGATCACCATCCGCGACCTGGTCAAGAACGCGCTGCGCATGCGCCCCGACCGCATCGTGGTCGGCGAGTGCCGCGGCGGCGAATGTCTGGACATGCTGCAGGCGATGAACACCGGCCACGAAGGCTCGCTGACCACCGCGCACGCCAACAACCCGCGCGAGACGCTGTCGCGCCTGGAGGTGATGGTGATGATGGCCGGCATGGAACTGCCCATGGCGGTCGTGCGCGAACAGATCGCCTCGGCGGTCAACCTCATCGTGCACCAGCGCCGCTATCCCTGCGGCTCGCGCAAGGTCAGCCACATCACCGAAATCACCGGCATCGAAAGCGGCACCATCCAGATGCAGGATCTGTTCCTGTTCAAACCCACCACCTACCACGGCCCGGACGGCAAGGTCGCCGGCAACTTCGTCGCGACCGGCGCGGTGCCCGAGTTCTACGAAGAACTCGCCGAACGCGGCGTGTCGGTGGACCTGGGCATCTTCCGCAACCAGGGAAGCGCGCGCTGATGGCACTTTGGCTGATCGCCCTGCTGGTGTTCGGCGGGACCGTGATGGCGTTCGTGCTGATCGCGCGCTCCGGCGAGCGGTTCCTGAAGCGCTACCGCGAAAGCTTCATGGACCAGGCGCGCATGAACCTGACGGACATGTTTTTGTTCCTGGATCCCGCGCAGGTCTACATGATCAGCGCGGTGGTGATGGTGCTCGTTCCGCTGATCATCTGGATGCTGACCGGCAGCCTGATCATCGCGGTGCTGATCGGCATCTTCCTGATCTTCACGCCACGCAAGATCTACGCGTTCCTGCGCAAGCGCAGGCTGGAGCAGATCCAGGAGCAGCTTCCCGACGCGCTGCAGATGCTGTCCAGCAGCCTGCGCGCCGGCGTCGGCTTCGCGCCGGCGATGGAGATACTGGTCCAAGACGGGCAGCCGCCGCTGGCGCAGGAACTGGCGCTGGTGCTGCGCGAACAGCACATGGGCATTCGCGCCGAAGAGGCGATGGAGAATTTCAGCAAACGCGTCCCCATCACCGATGCCGAGCTGTTCGTCTCGGCGGTCAACATCTCGCGCGAGGTCGGCGGCAACCTGGCCGAAACCCTGGCGACACTGGCCGAGACGCTGCGCCGGCGCCTGACCATGGAGAAGAAGGTCAAGTCGCTGACCGCGCAGGGCCGCCTGCAAGGCATCGTGATGGCGATGCTGCCGGTGTTCCTGATCGGCTATCTCAGCCTGATGTACAGCGAAACCATGCAGCCCATGTTCCACAGCTGGCACGGCTGGGTGGTGATCAGCATCTGCCTGGTCATGGAATACCTGGGCTACCGCCTGTGCAAGAAGATCATGACGATCGACGTATGACCTGGATGCTCGCCTTCGTCGCGCTTCTGGCCGCCGGTGCCGTCGCGCTGGTGGTCATCGGCACGCGCGGGGTGATCCGCGAAGTCGAGCTCGAAGACCGTACCTATTACGATCCCCTGCCGCGGCTGATGCAGTTGATGTGGCCGTTGGTGACCGTGCTGACCCGGCGCATCGCCCCGCACCTGAGGGTCGCGCAACTGGAGCAGACCCATCGGCACCTGCAGGCGGCCGGGCAGGACTACACCCTGTCGCCGGAAGAATTTTACGGCTTGCGCATGGCCAGCGCGCTGGTGGTGATCGCCTTCTTCCTGCTGTGCACCGGAATGCTCGGCCATCTGGGCATCGGCTCGGGCCTGATGTGCCTGATGTTCGGCGGCCTGCTCGGCTGGCTGTACCCGGCCCTGTGGCTGGGCGAACGCCGCAAGGCGCGGCACAAGACCGTCGTGCGCGACCTGCCGATCTATCTGGATTTCATCACCATGTCGGTCGAGGCCGGCCTGAACGTCACCGGCGGCATCGAGCAGGCGGTGGCCAAGGGCCCCGCCGGCGCGCTGTCGCAGGAGTTCTCGCGCATGCTGCGCGACCTGCGCGCCGGCCTGCCCCGTGCCGAGGCATTGCGGCGCATGGCCGAGCGCATGGACATCGCACAGATCACCAGCTTCACCAGCGCGCTGATCCAGGCAGACAGGGTCGGCGCCAACCTGAGCGATACGCTGCGCGCGCAAGCCAACCAGCGCCGCGAGGAACGCTTCCTGCGCGCCGAGAAGCTGGCGCTGGAGGCACCGGTGAAGATGATGCTGCCGCTGGTCATGTTCTTCTTCCCGCTGATCTTCCTGTTCCTGGGCTACTTCATCTACTTGAAGATGCTGCAGGAGGGCATCCTGTGAAGCGCGGATGCATCGAACGCAGCGGCGGCACGTCGATCCCGCGCGTGTGGGCGGCGGACACCTGGTGGTCGCGCGCGCGCGGGCTGCTGGCGCGCCCGGCACTGGCCGCGGACGGATCGGAGGCCTTGCTGATCCGCCCCTGCGCCAGCGTCCACACCATCGGCATGGTCTACCCGCTGGACCTGGTATTCCTGACACGCGACGACGCCGTGCTGGAGTGGCGCGAGAACGTCAGGCCGTACCGGGCCGCGCTGTGCCGACGCGCCGCGGCCACCATCGAGTTCCATGGCGGTGCGCTGGACCGCCTGCAACCGCAACGCGGCGAACACTGGCACTGGCGCGCCACCGCGCTCGCGCCTTCGGACACGGGAGCCTAGTCATGAAAGCACGCGTCCGCGCACCGCGCAGCCGCTCGTCGATACGCGGCCAATCCATGGTGGAACTGGTGATCATCACGCCGGTGCTGTTGTTCCTGTTGTTGGCTGTTATCCAGGCGGTACTGCTGTACCGGATGAAGTCCACGCTCGATTACGCCGCGCTGCTGGCCGCGCGTGCCGGCGCGGTGAGCGGGGTGGATCGCATGCAGATGCGCAACGGTTTGGCCAAGGGCATGATGCCGCTGTACGCGCACGACACCGGGCAGGCCGCGCTGGAACTGGCGTACGGCAAGGCGTTGGCCGACCTTACGCTTCACGGCCACATTACCGTCATCAATCCGACCCGCGCCGCGTGGAACAACTTTCGGGAGCGCCAGTACGACGGCCGCTATGCGCTGCCCAACGACACGCTCGCCTATCGCAGCGACGCGGTCGGCAGCAGCGGCGTCAACGTCCAGGACGCCAACATCCTCAAGGTCAAGGTGGTCTATGACGCGCCCTTGGTCGTTCCTTTCGTCGGCTGGGTGCTGGGAGGAAAGTCGGAATATCTGAAACCTGACACGTTCGAATCGTCCACGCTCCCAGCTTTCAGCAAGCGCCTTCCGATCGAGAGCTACGCCATCGTGCGCATGCAGTCGCCGATCTATAAGCAGGGGAATCTGGACCAGTGATGCAGAGATTTCCACTGCTGGCCTCGGTTGCGCTGCTGTGCCAGGCCATCGTCGGCGCGGCCTGCGCCGCGGATGGCGCCTTGTCCGGCGTGGCGCAGGTCATGACCAATCAGTTGGGCAGCCTGAGCCGGATCCAGCCGCGCGGCGCCTCGCAGCTGGTGACGGTCTATTTTCGCGACGATGCGCTGCGCATCCAGCTCAAGGATGCCAGCGGCACGCCGTATGCGCTGATCCTGGCGAAGGACGCGCCAACCGGCTGGATCGTCGGCCAGCAGGGCGGCGCCATGCCGGTGCCCGGCATGCGCTGGCCGCTGCGCTTCGACCCGGAACACCCCTGCGCGGGCCTGGGCATCTTCGCCGACTGCCGGCGTAGCGACAGCGGTCTGCGTGCAGGCCGGCCCGCGGTGCAGTGGCGCTATCGCCTGGTCAATCCGGGCGGCCCGGGAATGACCCGGCAGGGCACGATGTGGCTGGACCGCGAGACCGGCCTGGTGCTCACCTACCGCAGCAAGACCGGACTGGAGCAACCTCAGCAATGGGACATCCAGCGCGTCGAGTACGGCCCGCAGGCGGATGCGCTGTTCCAGCCGCCCGACCTCGCGCGCTGATCCAGTCTTCGCATGCTGCTGCGCGGTGCACCGCGCGCAGCCGGTCGAGGCGGGTTCGTGGTTCCGCGGCAAGATCGACCGATCCCGCCGTTACACTATTTTCGTTCGTCCCCCGACCAAGGAGTATCTCTGTGAAAAAAGCAGTAGCGGCGACGTTGGCACTGGCCATCATGGCGAGTCTGAGCGCCTGCAAGAAGCATGAGCAGGCTGCCCATCCAGACGATCAGGCAGCTCCCCCCGCGACGACCGCCAGCGGCGCGCGGGAAACTCCCGCGCAGCGCGCCGCCGTCAGTACGGCATTCGACCCGGCCAGCCTGCCGGTGTCCAGCGCGCCGCTGGGAGACTTCCCGTACATTGCCCTACCCAGCGGCTATGTCGCGGGAGCCACACCAGATATTGCCGATTTCGATCAGGTGCCGTTCTGGACCGGCGATCGCCTGCAGCCGGTCGAGGGCAAGGTCTGGTCGGCGCACATCGACGCGGCGCAGGGCAAGACCTTCTCCGACCTGGAGTTGGAACGCAACATCGAGGCTGTCGTCACCGCGCTCGGCGGCAAGAAGATCTTCGATGGCAAGCTTACTGAAGCGGCTACTCAGAAGATCAAGGAATGGCCGCGCAATGTCGCAAGCAAGTACAACAGCGGCCTGGGCGATATCTGGAACAACCCCGCGCAGGTCTTCGTCGTACATCGCGCCGATCGCGATATCTGGATCCACCTGTGCAGCTACCAGTTCGGCGGCGGCCTGCTGATCGCCGAGACCAAGCCGCTGCAGGTCACCGCCAGCCTGCTGCCTGCCAGCGAACTGAAGACGCGGATCGACAAGACCGGCAAGGTCGCGCTGCACGTCAACTTCGCCACCGACAAGACCGACATCCTGGCGGATTCGCAACCGCAGATCGCGCAGGTCGTGCAGTTGCTCAAGCAGGACGCCGCACTGAAGCTGGCCGTCAACGGCTACACCGATGGCACCGGCGACCCCGCGCACAACAAGACGCTGTCGGAAGGCCGGGCCAAGGCGGTCGTCGCCGCCATTACCGCCCAGGGTATCGATGCGGGCCGGCTGTCGTCTGCTGGTTTCGGCGACGCCGACCCGGTAGCCGACAACGCAACCGAGCTGGGCAAGTCGCAGAACCGCAGGGTCGAACTGGTCAAGCAGCCCTGAGTGCGCGAAGCGCTGCGGCGCCCCGTCGCGGGTGATGCCGGTGCATTCGGCGCGGCTTTACGGAGGCTGCGCCGAGCCCCCATGCGGCCGCCGGCTGGCGCTATCCATCCGCCACGCAGGGACCCGACGGCACCACCAGCGGCACGCTGTGGTTGGACAGCAGCGGCCTGTTGCCCGGCGATCGCGGCCGCATCGGCACGCGTCGCGACGAACGCAGCCTGCGTGGGGATGCGGTCAGCGACGCGCCCGTGCCCGCCGAGATCTTCGCCAGCCGGATGGCTTGCGCACGCCGCACGCGCGCGACGCATCACACTGAACCAGGCCGGCGCCACTGCTACCATCGGCGCATGCGTATCCTGATCCTCGGCGCCGGCGCGACCGGCGGCTACTTCGGCGGACGCCTGGCCCAGGCCGGTGCCGACGTCACCTTCCTGGTCCGTCCGGCGCGGGCCGAGCGCCTGCAGCGCGACGGCCTGCGCCTGCGCAGTCCGCGCGGCGATGCCGACATCGCGGTGGCCACGCTGACCGCGGACACGCTGCCGACAACCGCTGCCGCGCAGCCATTCGACCTGGCGATCCTCAGCTGCAAGGCCTACGACCTGGACAGCGCCCTGGACGCGCTGGCGCCGGCGATGGCCTACGGCACCGCGTTGCTGCCGATCCTCAACGGCCTGCGCCACTATCCGCTGCTGGACACGCGCTTCGGGGCCGACCGTGTGCTCGGCGGGCTGTGCTTCATCAGCGCCACGCTGGACGCGGACGGCAGCATCCGGCATCTGGCCAAGCCAGCCTCGCTGACCTTCGGCGAGCGCGACGGGCGCGGCGCCGACAGCGCACGCGTGCGCGATCTGGCCGCCACCTGCACGCAGGCCGGCATCGACCATGTCGCCACGCCGCGGATCGCGCAGGAACAATGGATCAAGTACACCTTCCTGACCGCGCTGGCCGCGGCCACCTGTCTGCTGCGCGCGCCGACCGGCCGCATCGTCGCCAGCGACGACGGCGTGGCGCTGCTGCACGGGTTGTATGCCGAATGCACGGCGGTCGCTGCCGCCGCGGGCGAGCCGGTGCCGGACGCGGCGCAGGCCAACGCGCTGCAGTTGCTGACCCAGCCCGGTTCGCCGATGAAGGCGTCGATGCTGCGCGACCTGGAAGCCGGGCAGCAGGTGGAAGCGCAGCAGATCGTCGGCGACATGCTGGCGCGCGCCCGTGCCGCCGGCCATGCCGCGCCCTGGCTGATGGCCGCTTATTGCCATCTGCAGGCCTATCAGGCGGGGTTGGCGGAACGCTGACGCCGGTGCCGGCGTGGCGACGCCTGGCACGCTGCGCGTTGCCACAGCCGCCGCACGGCCTCTGCCGCCTCACGGTCGCGGGATGCGGCACGCCGCGATGGATGATGCGCAATGCATTTTGCGGCAACGGCTTCAGCCGCGACGCGCGGAGCCATGCGCTTGTCCGCCCGGCAGGCGTCGGGACTGAAGTCCCTCCCACAGTGGCTCCGGCCGACGATCGCCGCGCCACGCCTCTTGTGCAGCGCCGGCCAGCCAGCTCACGGCGCGCGTCCGGTAATCGCTGCAACCGCGGCAACGCCGTGCGGAGGGAACGCCTTCCGCGCATTGGGACATGCGCCACTGGCCGCCGCCCCGCCCCTGGGGCACACCTTCGCGCGCCGCTGACGTCCGCGACGCCTATGCTCACCGACCTGACCACGGCGAATGGCGATGAAGTTCATGGAAAAACTCTTCCGCGGCGGCCATTTCGTCATCATCCTGCTGTTCCTGCTGTGCGCCGCCGGCCTGGTGGCGATGGCGGTGCTGGAGCTGTGGCACGGCCTCACCCCCGGCGGCGACCTGGTGATCCGCGACCGCTTCAACGTGGTGCTGGAGGCGATCGGCCTGCTCACCGTGGCGCTGGTGACGCTGGAACTGGGCCAGACCATCTTCGAGGAAGAAGTGCAGCGCGACGTCAAGATCAGCGGCCCGACGCGGGTGCGCCGCTACCTGTCGCGGTTCTTCGTGGTCATCGTCATCGCCCTGGCGATCGAGACGCTGGTGTCGATCTTCGAACTGATGCACGACGACCCGGCCAAGCTGCCCTACGCCACCGCGGTCGGCCTGTGCGCGGCGCTGTTGCTGATCGCCTGGGGCGTGTTCGTCAAGCTCAACCGCAGCGCCGAGGAACTGGAGCCGGAAGCGATGGCCGAGGCCAAGCGCGAGGACGCGCAGGTCGAATAGCGCGGATGCGCGCCATGGGAAACCGGCAGGCCATGACCCCTGTAGGAGCGGCTTCAGCCGCGACAGGGGTCCCCGATAATGCCGGTCGCGGCTGAAGCCGCTCCTACAAGATTCGGCACAGGACAGGCACACATCGCCACCCACAACGGCGATCGCCGCAGCCGGGCGGCGGACTCCGCTCACGCGGCGGCGGGCAAGCGGAAGAACCCGCGCGCAGTGGCGGTGGTCGACGCCGCGGTCGCCGCCACGTCCTCGCCGCGGTCGCGCGCCAGTTCCTCGGCGATGTGCGCCAGGAACGCCGGCTCGTTGCGCCGGTCCTTCGGTAGCGGCTTGAGCGTGCGCGGCAGCAGGTACGGCGCGTCGGTCTCGATCATCAGCCGCGATGCCGGGATGTTCCTCACCAGTTCGCGCAGATGCGCGCCGCGGCGCTCGTCGCACAGCCAGCCGGTGATGCCGATATACCAGTCGCGGTCCAGGTAGTCGAACAATTCCTCGCGGGTGCCGGTGAAGCAATGCACCACCGCCGCGCCGAGCTTGCCGTCGAACTGGCGCATCAGCGCCAGGAAGTCCGCATGCGCGTCGCGCTGGTGCAGGAACAGCGGCTTGCCGGTGTCGGCGGCCAGCTGCAGCTGGCGCTCGAAGGCGCGGTGCTGCGCCGGGCGCGGCGCCAGGTCGCGGAAGTAGTCCAGCCCGCACTCGCCCACCGCCACCACCTCGGCCTGCGCATGCAGCGCGCGCAATTCGGCGTCGCACTCGGCGGTGTACTCGAGCGCGTGGTGCGGATGCACGCCGGCGGTGGCGTAGAGGAGGCCAGGATGCTGCTGCGCCAGCTGCAACGCCAGCGGCGAGTGCTCGCGGCTGGCGCCGGTGACCACCAGCTGCGCGACGCCGGCGTCGCGGGCGCGCTGCAGCACCGCGTCGCGGTCGCGATCGAAGGAGTCATGGGTGAGGTTGGCGCCGATATCGATCAGAGTCATGCGCAGATGCCGAGGAAGCCGGGCAGGAAAGCGGAGGATTGTACGGGGCCGGCGCTACCCGCGAGATAGACGCGCTCTACAGCGGCGCAGCCGATCCGTATCCTTGGCCGATGGCCTCTCCCGTTTTTCCGATCGACCCGCTGCTGCCGCAGATCCGCGACAGCCTCGCCGCGCATCCGCGGCTGGTGCTGGAAGCCCCGCCCGGCGCCGGCAAGACCACCCAGGTGCCGCCGGCGCTGCTGGACGCGCCGTGGCTGCAGGGCCGCCGCATCGTGATGCTGGAGCCGCGCCGGGTCGCCGCGCGCAGCGCCGCCACGTTCATGGCCCGGCAGCGTGGCGAGGCACCAGGCGAGACCATCGGCTACCGCATCCGCTTCGAAAACAAGGTGTCCGCGCGCACCCGCATCGAGGTGGTCACCGAAGGCATCCTGACCCGGATGCTGCAGGACGACCCGATGCTCGACGGCGTCGGCGCGCTGCTGTTCGACGAATTCCACGAACGCCATCTGGCCGCCGACCTGGGCCTGGCGCTGGCGCTGGACGTGCAGGCCCAGGTGCGCGAGGACCTGCGCATCGTGGTGATGTCGGCGACGCTGGACGGCGAACGCCTGGCGCAGTTCCTGGACGCGCCGCGGCTGTCCAGTGCCGGCCGCAGCTATCCGGTGGAGATCGCGCATTTCCCGGTGCGGCGCGAGGAAGCGCTGGAAGCGCAGACCCGCCGCGCCATCGAACATGCGCTGCAGCAGCATCCCGGCGACGTGCTGGTATTCCTGCCGGGTCAGCGCGAGATCGCGCGGGTGCAGGCGGCGTTGGAAGCGGCCGGGGTGGGATTGGGCGTGCTCGCATCAGGGGCCACTTCGGGCGCTCTCTCATCCAGCACCGTTTCGGGCGTACCCTCATCCGGCGCTGCGCGCCACCTTCTCCCAGAGGGACAAGGGAGCGGTGTCGATGTTTTGCCGTTGCATGGCGAGCTGCCGGTCGAGCAGCAGGCCAAGGTGCTGCAGCCCGATCCGCATGGCCGCCGCCGCGTGGTGCTGGCGACCAACGTGGCCGAATCCTCGGTGACTCTGCCCGGCGTGCGCGTGGTGATCGATGCCGGGCTGGCGCGCGAGCCGCACTACGATCCCAACAGCGGTTTCTCGCGACTGGACGTGACCGCCATCGCCCAGGCCTCGGCCGACCAGCGCGCCGGCCGCGCCGGCCGTGTCGCCTCGGGCTGGGCCTACCGGCTATGGCCGCAATCGCAGCGCCTGGAGGCACAGCGCCGCGCGGAAATGTTGCAGGTGGAACTGGCCGGGCTGGCGCTGGAACTGGCGGCCTGGGGCAGCGATGCGTTGCGCTTCGTCGATCCACCGCCGGCCGGCGCGCTGGCCGCCGCGCGCGAGCTGCTACAGCGGCTCGGCGCCTTGAGCGAGAATCATGCGATCACCGCGAGCGGCCGGCGTATGCTCGCGCTGGGCACACACCCGCGGCTGGCGGCGATGCTGCTGGCCGCGCCGGATGCGCGGGCGCAAGCGCTGGCCTGCGACCTGGCCGCGCTGGTCGAGGCGCGCGACCCGCTGCGCCAGGGCGGCGACGCGCTGGCGGCGCGCTGGCGCGCACTGGCCGGGTTCCGCCGCGGCCGCGCCCCACACGACGCCAACCGCGGCGGCCTTGCCGCGATCGACGCGGCCGCCAAGCAATGGCGGCGGCGCCTGCGCAGCGACGCCGCCGCGCCGGACAGCGTGGAAGCGCACGAACTCGGCGACCTGCTGGCCCACGCCTTCCCCGACCGCATCGCCACCCGGCATCCGGCCGATCCGCTGCGCTACCTGCTGGCCAACGGCCGCAGCGCGCGCTTGTTCGACAACAGCGACCTGCGCGGCGAGCCGTGGCTGGTCGCCACCGAACTGCGCTACGAGGCCAAGGACGCGCTGCTGCTGCGCGCCGCGCCAGTGGACGAGGCACGGCTGCGCACGGATTTCCCGCAGCGCTTCGTGCAGCAGGACGTGGTGCGCTGGGACGCCGAACGGCGCGCGCTGAGCGCGCTGCGCGAAACCCGCTTCGAGCGCATCGTGCTCGACAGCCGCCCCGCCGGCCGCGTCGATCCGGCGCATGCGGCGGCGGCGCTGACCGAGGCGGTGCGCGAACTCGGCCTGCAGGCGCTGCCGTGGAGCGAGCCGCTGAGCCAGTGGCGCGCACGCGTGGTCGCCCTGCGCACGTGGATGCCAGAGCTGGGCTTGCCCGATCTCGGCGACGCAGCGTTGCTGGAAAGCCTGGACGCTTGGTTGCGCCCGGCTTTCGCCGGCAAGACCCGGCTCGACGCGCTGGGCGAAAACGACCTCGGCGAAGCGCTGAAGTCGCTGCTGCCGTGGGACCAGCGGCAGGCCGTCGATCGCCACGCGCCAACGCGGATCACCGTACCCTCGGGCATGGAGCGACGCATCGATTACGCGCTCGACCACGCCGGCCAGCCGCAACCGCCGGTGCTGGCGGTGAAGCTGCAGGAACTGTTCGGCCTGGCCGACACCCCGCGCGTCGCCGACGGCCGCGTGCCGCTGCTGCTGCACCTGCTCTCGCCCGGCGGGCGCCCGCTGCAGGTGACCCAGGACCTGCGCAACTTCTGGTCCAGCACCTATCCGGAAGTGAAGAAGGAAATGAAGGGCCGCTATCCCCGCCACCCATGGCCGGACGATCCATGGACCGCCACCGCCAGCCATCGTGCCAAGCCGCGCGGCACCTGATTTCCCGCAGCGGCGCATTCAGCCGGCAGACGATTCCACAGCGGCGCGCTAACGCGGTCTATACGGTGTCCAGGGGACACTGCGTTCCTTATTCCTGCCAGTAGGGACGCCCCCATGAGCAAGCTCACCATCATCACCGATCGCGCACTGGATCTCGCCAGCCATGCCGGCGACAGCCTCCGTCACATCGGGCCGCAGGCCAACAAGTGGTTGCACTCCGGCGCGGCCATGGGCGCGCTCAAGACCGGTGCGGCACTGGGTGCGGTGAAATCCGGCACCAGGGTCGCGCGGACCGCGGTACGGCGCAATCCGGTCATCGCGATCGCGGCGGCCGCGGTGGGCGTGGGCCTGCTCGGCTATGCGATCTACCGCAAGCGCCAGCGCGACAAGAGCGCGCCGATCGAAGGCGATTCGCAGCGCATCGAAGCCAGCAAGCGCGGCAATGCCGGCGCCCGCCGTTCGGCTGCACGCACCTCGCGCCGTGCCACGGCCGCGCAGGACGCCACCGAAGAATAAGCACCGCGGCAGCGTCGCTGGCGACAGCGACGCCGCAGAAAACAGCGGCCGGGACGACGTTCCGGCCGCTGTTTTTTTGCGCGCCGCCTCGATGCACGCGACCCGCTTCTGTAGGAGCGGCTTCAGCCGCGACAGATCGATCGGTAAAAGCGTCGCGGCTGAAGCAGCTCCTACAAGGGCGTTGCTGCTGGCGCTACAGCGCCCGCCACGCGCCCGGCGCCAATCCTTCCAGCCGGTGCGCGCCGATCGCCGCACGCACCAGACGCAAGGTCGGCAAACCGACCGCGGCGGTCATCCGCCGCACCTGGCGGTTGCGCCCCTCGCGCAGCACGATCTGCAGCCAGGCATCGGCCACGGTCTTGCGGAAGCGTACCGGCGGATCGCGCGGCCACAGCGCCGGTGCCGTCTCCAGCAGGCTGGCCTGCGCCGGCGCGGTCGGTCCGTCGTTCAACACCACGCCATCGCGCAGCCGCTGCAGTTGCTCCGGCTGCGGCACGCCTTCCACCTGCACCCAGTACGTCTTCGGTTGCTTGTGCCGCGGATCGGTGTAGCGGTGCGCCAGCGCGCCATCGTCGGTCAGCAGCAGCAGGCCTTCGCTGTCGTAGTCCAGCCGTCCCGCCGCGTATACGCCGGCGGGCAGGCCGAACCCGGCCAGCGTGCGCCGCGGCGGTGCGCTGCGATCGGTGAACTGGCACAGCACATTGAACGGCTTGTTGAACGCGATCAGCATTGCGGCAGAGGCAGGCGGGCGGAGGGAAACGGAGCGGACAGCACGACACACTGCACCGCACAGCCCGGGCGCATTCTCCCACGCGCGCTCCCCGCTCCGCTCGCCGTCGCTATCGCCATCGCCTCCAGCCCGCGCAGGCCGCGGGCATGGATTGCACGCGTTACGGCTTGACGAACTTCAGCGTCATCCGGTCGCTCTCGCCGATCGCCTTGTACTTGGCGTCGTCGGTGGCAGCGTGGTCGTTGCTCGGCGGCAGCGTCCACACGCCGCCCGGGTAGTCCTTGCTGTCGCGCGGGTTGGCGTTGAGCTCGCTCTTGCCTGCCAGCTTGAAGCCGGCCGCCTCGGCCATCGCGATCACCTGCGCCTGACCGACATAACCGCTCTTGTCGTCGGCCGGCACATCGGCCTTGGCCCGGTGCTCGACCACGCCGAGCACGCCGCCGGGTTTGAGCACCGCGTAGAAGCCCTTGAACATGCCCTCGGCCTGGCCGGACATGCGCCAGTTGTGCACGTTGCGGAAGGTCAGCACCAGATCGGCCGAGCCAGCCGGACCCAAGACCGGCGCGGTCGGCGAATACGCCACCAGCTTGGCGCGGTCGTATTGCGACGGCGCGGCGGCGAACTTCTGCTCCAGCGTCGCGCGCGCTTTCTGTTGATAGTCGCGGCCACGCCCTTCCGGCACCGCGGTCGGATCGACCACCGCGGCAATGTACTGGCCGCGCTCGCGCAGATACGGCGCCAGGATTTCCGCATACCAGCCGCCGCCCGGAGTGATCTCGATCACCGTCTGGGTGGGCTTGATGCCGAAGAACGCCAGGGTCTGCCCGGGGTGGCGATAGGCATCGCGCTCGACATAGACGCGGTCGCGCCAACTGCCGTCGATGGCGGTCTGCAAGGCCGCATCCGGCGCGGGCAAGCTGGCGCTGTCGGCAGGCTTGATCGCCTGTGCGGCCGGGATCGTCAGCGTCGCGGCAATGGCGAGGGTACAAGCGCAGGCAAGCGTGGTGCGAAGGCTCATGGCGTCTACGTCCGTTATCGATGTGAGGCGAGCCTAGCATGCATGTCCGCGCCCCCGAATGTTGTCGTCGCGTTAGCGCGAATCACACAAACGGAACGCTGTTTTCGCGACCATCGCCGCGATACCGAAACCTCGGGCGACTATCCTGTCGCCCTTCCCCACAGCGGAGCGTTCCCCATGCTGCACACGCGCGAACTCGGCCGTTCCGGCCTGCACGCGGCGCCGCTCGCCTTCGGCGGCAATGTGTTCGGCTGGAGCGCCGACGCCAAGACGTCCTTCGCCTTGCTCGATGCCTTCGTCGATGCCGGCTTCAACCTGATCGACACCGCCGACGTATATGCGGCCTGGGTACCCGGCAACCGCGGCGGCGAATCGGAAACCATCATCGGCCAGTGGCTCAAGCGCAGCGGCAAGCGCGACAAGGTGCTGATCGCGACCAAGGTCGGCAAATGGGCCGAACGCCCGGGCCTGTCCGCCGACAATATCGCCGCGGCGGTGGACGAATCGCTGCAGCGCCTGCAGACCGACGTGATCGATCTGTACCAGGCCCACGAGGACGACGAGTCGGTGCCGCTGGAAGCCTCGCTGGCCGCGTTCGGGCGACTGATCGAGCAAGGCAAGGTGCGCGCGATCGGCGCTTCCAACTACAGCGCCGAACGCCTGGCCGAGGCGTTGAAGGTGTCCGCGCAGTATGGTTTGCCGCGCTACGAGACCTTGCAGCCCGAGTACAACCTGTACGACCGCAGCGGCTACGAAAACGGCCTGGAACCGCTGGTGCGCGAGCAGGGCCTGGGCACGCTCTGTTACTACGCGCTGGCCCGTGGCTTCCTCAGCGGCAAGTACCGCAGCCCCGCCGATGCGACGAAGAGCCAGGCGCGCGGCGACAGCGTGATCGCGCGTTATCTCAACGCGCGCGGCCTGCGCATCCTGGCCGCACTCGACGACATCGCCGGCAAGCATTCGGCCACGCCGACCCAGGTCGCCCTGGCGTGGCTGATCGCACGTCCCGGCATCGCCGCGCCGATTGCCAGCGCCACCAGCATCGAGCAATTGCAGCAGTTGCTGGCAGCCGCGCGCCTGGCGCTGTCGGCCGACGATCTCGCGCAACTGGATTCTGCCAGCAAGGAAACCGTATGAGCACCGCTTCTCACACCACCCGCGTGGTCCTCGCCTCGCGTCCGCAAGGCGCGCCGACCGCACAGAATTTCCGCATCGAACAGGCGCCGCTGGCCGTGCCCGGCCCCGGCCAGGTGCTGCTGCGCAACCGCTGGCTGTCGCTGGATCCGTACATGCGCGGGCGCATGAGCGATGTACCCTCGTACGCGCCGCCAGTGCAGTTGGGCGAAGTGATGGTCGGCAGCACCGTCGCCGAAGTGCTGGAATCGCACCATCCCGACCTCAAGCCCGGCGACCTGGTGCTGGTGCAGAGCGGCGGTTGGCAGACGCATCTGGTGGCCGATGGCGCCGGCCTGCGGCGCAAGCTCGATCCGCAGTCGCCGCTGCCGCCGAGTACCGCGCTCGGCGTGTACGGCATGCCCGGTTTCACCGCCTATGCCGGCCTGCACGAGATCGGCAAGCCGCAGAGCGGCGAAACCGTGGCGGTCGCCGCCGCTACCGGCCCGGTCGGCGCCAGCGTGGCGCAGATCGCCAGGTTGCGCGGCGCCAAGGTCATCGCCATCGCCGGCGGCGCCGACAAATGCCGCTACCTGCGCGAGGAACTCGGCGTGGACGTGGCGCTGGACCATCGCGCCGCGGATTTCGCCGAGCAACTGCGTGCCGCGGCGGCGGACGGCATCGATGTCTATTTCGAGAACGTCGGCGGCCACGTCTTCGACGCGGTGCTGCCGCTGCTCAACGATTTCGCGCGGGTGCCGGTGTGCGGCACCATCGCCACCTACAACAACAAGGGCGACTTGCCGCCCGGGCCGGATCGCCTGCCGGCGCTGATGGGCCAGGTGCTGCGCCAGCGGCTGACCCTGCGCGGCTTCATCGTCGGCGATTTCGTCAAGCTCTATCCCGAGTTCCTGCGCGAGATGGGCGCATGGCTGGCCGACGGCAGCGTGCGCTACCGCGAGCATGTCGTGCACGGTCTGGAGAACGCGCCGCAGGCCTTCATCGACATGCTCGGCGGCGGCAACTTCGGCAAGCTGGTAGTGCAGCTTGATGAGCACCGGGATTAGGGATTCGGGGTTGGAGAGCCTGCGCTGCGTGGTCGCGACCAAGCGGCGACTGTGTCTGCAGCCCGGCCGCTCCGGCTATTGCAACAGGAAACGCAGCAGCGCGTCGTTGAAGGCGTGCGGCGATTCCACATTGCACAGATGCCGGCCATGCACCTGGGCGAAGCTGCCGCGCGCCGCCTGCGCGGCGATCGCCTGCAGATCGGCCGGCGGGCAGACCGGATCGTCGTGTCCGGCCAGCGCCAGCAGCGGCGTGGCGATCTCGCCCAAAGCGCCACGGAAGTCGGCGCTGGCCACGGCTGCGCAGCAGGCCGTGTAGGCCTGCGCATCGGTGCTCAGCAAGCGCGCCAGGATCGCCTCCACCGTCGCCGGCTGCATCTCGACGAAGGCCGGGGTGAACCAGCGCTCGCGGGTGCCGGCGAGCAGCGGCGCCAGTCCGTCGGCCTGCACCTGCGCGATGCGCGCCAGCCAGCCATCCTCGGTGCCGATCCTGGCCGCGGTCGCGCACACGCTGAGCGTGTGCAGGCGCGCGCCGGCGTGGATGCCCAGCCACAGCCCGGTCAGCCCGCCGATCGACAGGCCGCAGAAATGGGTGCGCTCCACCGACAGCGCATCGAGCAATGCCAGTACATCGCCGGCCAGGTCCTCGATCCGATACGGTCCCGGCGCGGCGCTCGAGGCGCCGTGGCCGCGGCGGTCGTAGCGCAGCACCCGGTAGTACGGTGCCAACGCGTCGATCTGCGCGTCCCACATGTGCAGATCGGTGCCGAGCGAATTGCAGAAGGTCAGCCATGGACGGCCATCGCTGCCGTCGATGCGGTAATGCAGGTGATGCGTCGGAAGCTCGATGAACGGCATGGCGGCGATGTCTGCTAGGGAGGGAGACGCGCGCGACCGGCGGCCGCGATCGGCGTCTGCGAGTCTAGCCTGCTCATGCCCTGCCGGCATGCCCGAGCCGTCGCTGCGGGCCGCAGCAGCGCTGCGGCCCGCCCGGTCTAGGTCACTTGGTCGCAGGATCCCAATGCTCCTGGATCTTGCCGTTCTGGATGCGGAACATGTCGAACCAGGTGGTCGTGTAGGTCTTGGTGGGGTCCTTGGGATCGGGCAGCGTGCTTACCGATACCAGGGTCACGTAGTCGCCCTCGGCAAGGATCGCCACCAGCGGCAGTTGCACGCGCGGCTTGATCGGCTGCGGTTTGACGAACGCGGTCAGGAACTGCAGGAACGCATCGCGGCCGTCGGCAACGTTCGGATTGTGCTGGATGTAGTCCTTGGCCATGTACATCGGCGCGTACTCGGTGTGCCCGGCTTCGAACACGATGCGCCAGAAGTCGTAGACCAGGCGCTTGTTCGCCGTGGTCCGGCCATCCGATCCCTGCAGCAGCTGCTGATGGTTGGGATTGGCGGTGACCGCGGTTTGCGCGAACGCGGAGGCGGCGGGGAACGCGAGCAGCAAGGCGAGGAGAGACGCATACAGACGAATTTTCATTTCGATGGCTCCATGGGGAAAATGGCTTGATCGCAGCTTCCATCCAGTGACCGAAACGTAAGTGACTGGCGGCTGCAGGACGCACCGTGAGCCTAACAGTGCGCATGGCGCCAGGTCGGCCATGGGCAATGAAAAATCCGGCGATTTGCCGATGAATTTTCCTGCTCTGCGGAGCCGACCACAGTAACCAAAACACCAGAATTGGAAACGGATATCGACGAATCCGTTGCTGCACGAAAACAGGGAAGTTTTGCTCGCGAGGCGCGCAAGCGCCGCGTCCACGTGGGTGGCGGGAATCGCTTCGACGCAGGAATTGCCGTTTCGAAAGAAGCCGCAATCGGGAAACTGCATTCGATAGCAACATGGCGTCAGCGAGCGCGGCCTGATGGATCGCAACCGGCGTTTCGAGCGTGGCAGCACGCGCGGCGTGTACCGCCTGTTCGACGTTGCGTCGGATATGCGGCGGCCTTGTTCGACGATCGGCACGCGCGGCAGGCCGAGCCCGGCATGGCGTCGGCTGCGACCGGACGCCTGTCCGCTCATCTCGCTGATCGGTTCAGCGATCGGCGCGCGACGGCGTCGTTCAGGCGCAAAACGCGGGAAATATCCGCTAGGATCGCAGCGACAGGGGGTAGCTTCGAGAGGAATCCTACCCATGCAGACCGCTTCCGCTCTCGCTCGTCCTGCCCACGCTCGGCGCACCGTCGATCTGGAGGCCGAAATGGCCTACTGGCGGCAGGCGCATGCCAATGGCCGCCTCGGTCACCATGGTTTCTCCGACTACGCCTCGCTGCTGAAGATGGGCTACGACGTCTATCTGGCCTATCCGCGCGCCACCGAGGCGCAGCTGTACCGCGTGCTGCAGGAGTCCTATCACCACCTGGCACCGTCGCTTTCGGTGCCGTGGGACGAAGCGCGCTGGCTGGTACGCCATGCCTGGCACCGTCTGCAGCAATCCGGTCGCAGTCACTGACGCCGGGCGCGGCAGATCCGGGACAGGGCATCGCGCTGCCGACTGCAGCGCGATGCGCCCTGATCACACACAGCCATTGCGCCGTGCCAGCGGTTCACCGTGACGGCACGGCCTCGGAGGTGCGTTCCTTGGCCTCGATCTGGCCATGGAATTGCTTGGAACCCTGGCCGGGCGACGTGGCCGCATCGCCCTGCGTGTGCTTGAGGCTCTGCTTGCGCCGCTCGACCACATTCTTGGCCAGCGCCACGCGGCGCCCCACCACCATCTCGGTGAGCCAGTCGATCAGGTAGCGGGTGTATTCGAACTGGTGCTCCTTGCGGTTCAACGCATGGTCGGCGCCCTTGATCGCCCGCGCGGTGAGCGAACGCGCATTGGAGAACGCGGCGGCATAGTTCTTCAGCACCTGGCCCGGCACGATCAGGTCCTGCTCGGCTTCGACCAGCAGCACATCGCCGCGGAAGCGCTGGCACGCGGCCAGCGCGACGTTGTCGTCCGGCGCGATGACGCGGTGCCGATACGGCATCAAGTCCGGATCGCGGTTCAACGCCACCTTCGGACCGTCCCACTGCGCGTCCTTGTAAAGCGCCGGCGAACGCAGCGCCAGCCACTCCACCGGCCGCTCCAGGGTCAGCAGCGAGGCCAGATAGCCGCCGTAGCTCAGGCCCACCACCGCGATCGATTCCGGGTCCACCTGCGGGCAATCCACCAGCCGGTCGTAGGCCGCTTTGATGTCGTCCAGATTCTGCGCGCGCGTCACCGTCTCGCGCATCGACGCCATGCCTTCGTGGCCGCGCAGGTCGAAGGTCAGGCACACGCAGCCCAGGCCGACCGCTTCGCGCGCGCGCACCAGATTGTGATGCTGGTTGCCGCCCCAGCCATGCACGAACAGCACGCCGGGCATGCCGTTGGTCGGAGTCAGCAAGGTGCCGCTCAAGGCGTCGCCGTCCACCGCGATATCGATGCTGGAGAGTTTGGTTTCCATTTTCAGTCTGCAACGCTCACATAACGGTATTTGGTCAGGCGGCCCACGCGCGGATCCTCGCCCGTGTAGTAGACCTCGGCGTCGGCCGGCAGCGCCACTGCACCGTAGCGCTCGACGGTGGCCGCGACCACCGCGAGCAGCACCGGTTCGCGCTGGAAGGCAGCGACCGCGGCCAACTCAGCCGGCGTCGCCCCGCCGATGCGCCAGGACTGCTCGAGTACGCCGCACAGGCGCGTGCCGTCCTGGGTAATGCCGTCGATCACGTCGTAGTTGCGGCGCGATGCGTAGAAGCCGGGATAGGCTTCGGCGACGCAGCGATCGTAGTGGCGCGCCTTCTGCACCGCCTGGCGCTGCGGCGGTGGCACTGCGCGTTCGAGCAGCGCATCCAGCGTGCCGCGGATCACGAACAGTTGCGAGCCACCATAAGTCTGGCGGCCGGCGCCGTCCGCGGTGGGCGATTGCGTGCCGTAATAGGCGATGGTCATGCCAGCGCAGTCCACTTCGCCGACGCTGAAGGTCGTCGAGCGGTCCAGTTGCCGCTCCAGCACCACGCCCTGCTGCGCCAGATCCGCCGCCGCCAACGCGTCCAGCGCGGCGTCCAATGCGGGTGCGTCATGCAGCAACAGTTGGCCCTGCCCGGCGATGCCATGCGGCAACTTCAAGCGCACCTGGCCGTCGCCGCACAGGCGCGCATAGGCCACGCGCGCGTCGGCTGCCGAGAAGGCGGTGTAGCCGGGTACCGTCGCCGCACCCAGTGCGCCGCCGAGCGCATGGTTCCAACCTTGCGGCGCAGCCGCGCCGGGATCGACCAGCGGATGGCTGATCGCCTTGGTGGCGACGAACGCATGCGGCACCACGCCACCGAGCAGGTCGGCCGCCATGCGCACGCCCAGCTGCTGCGCCTGCGCGACAGTCAGGGTGTCGTCCGGCACATGGAAACCGTTCTGTGCCGCGCCTGCATCCTGCAACGGCAGGCGCATCAGCCGCGCCACTTCGGCGGCGATCCAGGCATGCGTCGCGGCCTCGTGCCCGCCGGGCGGATGCAGGCGCACGCTGCAGCGACGGACATGATCGTGTGCGGCAGATGGCGCCATGCGCGGAACTCCGTTCGAGGAGGACAGCAGGTCAAGCACGAACATACCCGTACAGCAACAGACCCAGCACAAGCAACGCCGCCACGGCGAGTAGCCAGCGCGGCACGGCGGCGCGCAGTTGCCGCCACCAGGTGCCGGCTTCCGAGGTACCCGCTGCTGCGGCGAGTGCCGGGTGCGCACGGCGCGGCGGCGAAGCGGACGGCGGCGCGGAATGGCGGGAGGGGACGGCCATACGCCCAGGCTGTCCGCCGCCGCGTTGCGGATGGGTGAACGCAGCGTGGCGGGCGCGTCAGCGACGCGGCGGCAACGAGGCTGGCAGCGCGGCGCGGCGGCGCCGATATGCAGCCTCCGCCGGGCATGGTGGCCCTCTACGTGCCGTAGGCCACCCGCCTACGCCCGCACTGCAGATTTTGGGGCGTCGGCTCCGGCCGACAACCAGCGCGCAGCCACCTGCGCATCGATCCGGTGCTTGCCGGCCAGCGCCTGCATGCCCTGCAGCGTGGCCTGCACCGCGCTGGCATAGCCGCTGCGCCATAGCTCGGCACGCGACTGGCGCGAAGACGCCTCGGCCAGCGCCAGCGCGAAGGCCTGCACACGCGGGTCGGCCAGCGTCGCACGGTCCAGGAACGATTGCTCCGGTGCGATCACGTCCACCGGCGCCAGCCAGGCATCGGCGACCAGCTCGGCCACGCCGACCCGGTGCGACAGCTGATGCATCGCGCTCAGGGTCTCGTGCAGCATTTCCAGATACGCCCACTGCCACAACGCCGCTTTGCGTTGCGGATCGGCCTGGTCCAGCGCGGACAAGGCAGCGTCGACATGGTCGATGCGTAAGTCGTTCATTCGCTGGCGCTCCACGTCGCGCAATCTGCTTGCCACATTCTGCGCGCAAATAGTGAGGAGATTGTGAGCCGCAGCCTCTCCGGCAGTGGGACGGCGCGTTCGGTGATTCGGCCTGGGCAGGCAGGCGATCGGCTGCGAGCAGCCGCATCGGACAGTAGCTTGTTCCGCGCCACTAGGCCGCATGCCGACCTGCAGCGCTGCATCCCCCGCAGCACGCACAAGTGCGAAGCAACGCAAGACCGGCGTAGGCGCGATGTTCTATACTGGCGCGACACGCAGCGCATCGCCGCGCACGCGCTTCAATAGCTCTCCACGCCACGACATGACGCCACCCTGACACCCGCGCCGCGCTTTCCACGCTGTCCCCTTGCGGGACGCCCGGTGTGTTCTGGCTTTCCATTCGTGTAGCGCCGCCCCGCGACGGGCGCGGCGTCAGGAGCGTTTTTCTCGTGAATCTCTATCCCCCGCTGCGCCAGCAATGGTTCGGCAACATCCGTGGCGACGTGCTCGCCGGTTTGGTCGTGGCGCTGGCGCTGATCCCCGAAGCCATCGCCTTCTCCATCATCGCCGGAGTCGATCCCAAGGTCGGGCTGTATGCCTCGTTCTGCATCTGCGTGGTGATCGCCTGCGTCGGCGGCCGGCCAGGCATGATCTCCGCCGCCACCGGCGCGATGGCGCTGCTGATGGTCGGCCTGGTCAAGGAACATGGCTTGCAGTATCTGCTGGCGGCGACGCTGCTGACTGGCGTGCTGCAGATCGGTGCCGGCCTGCTCAAGCTCGGCGCGCTGATGCGTTTCGTGTCGCGCTCGGTGATCACCGGTTTCGTCAACGCCTTGGCGATCCTGATCTTCATGGCGCAGCTGCCGGAACTGATCGGCGTGCCCGCGCTGGTCTACCCGCTGGTGGCGCTGGGCCTGCTGGTGATCTACGGCCTGCCGTGGCTGGCGCAACGCACCTTTGCCGGACTCGGCCTGTGGCTGCTGCTGCTCGGCGCCGCGCTGACCGCCGGCAGCCTCGATGCGCGTGCGCTGTACGCGGTGGCGGCGATCGGTGCCGCCGCGCTGCTGCTCGGCCATCGCTGGACGCGCACGCTCGCATTGCCGCCGCCGCTGGTGGCGATCGTGCTGCTGACAGGCATAGCGCTGTATTTCGGCATCGCGGTGCCCACCGTCGGCGACAAGGGCCAGTTGCCCAACAGCCTGCCGACGTTCCTGCTGCCGGACGTGCCATGGACGTTGGAGACGCTGAAGATCGTGTTCCCGGTGTCGGCGACGATGGCGGTGGTCGGCCTGCTCGAATCGATGATGACCGCGCAGATCGTCGACGACATGACCGACACCCCCAGCGGCAAGAACCGCGAATGCATCGGCCAGGGCACCGCCAACATCGCCAGCGGGCTGATCGGCGGCATGGCCGGCTGCGCGATGATCGGGCAGTCGGTGATCAACGTGAAGTCCGGCGGCCGCGGCCGCCTGTCGGCGCTGGTCGCCGGCAGCGTGCTGCTGATGCTGGTGGTGTTCGCCGGCCCGTGGGTGCGGCAGATCCCGATGGCCGCGCTGGTGGCGGTGATGATCATGGTCTCGATCGGCACCTTCAGCTGGCGCTCGCTGGCGCAGCTGCGCACGCATCCGAAGAGCTCCAGCGTGGTGATGCTCGCCACCGTGGTGGTGACCGTGGCCACCCACGACCTGGCGCGCGGCGTGCTGACCGGCGTGCTGCTGTCGGCGCTGTTCTTCGCGCGCAAGGTCGGACGCATGCTGGACATCGGCAAGACCGAGGACGCCGATGGCGGCCACACCTACCGCATCGGCGGCCAGCTGTTCTTCGCCTCGGCCGGCAGCTTCACCGCCGCGTTCGACTATGCGCACGCGCCGGCGCGGGTCACCCTCGACCTGTCGCAGGCGCACCTGTGGGACATCAGCGCGATCGGCGCGCTGGACAAGGTGGTACTGAAGTTCCGCCGCCATGGCGCGCAGGTGCAGGTGATCGGACTGAATGCGGCCAGCGCGGCCATGGTCGGGGACCTGGGCACGCATCATCGTACCGACGCAGGCGCGGCACCGCTGCATTGAGGCGCACAGCGGCAGCGCTGGCGACAGCGCCTGCGCTGCCGTGTGCAGGTCAGCGAATGGCGTTCGTGTTTCCGTGCCGGTCGATGCGGGAGCAAATGCAGCGCAACGCTGTTGACGCCGCCGCAGCGTGCCATGACGCCACGACCACGCGGCCTTGTTAGCATGCCCCGTAGCGGGCTGCACGCTGCCCGGCGCACCATGGCTGCGAGGATTCGCCGATGCCTCTGCAACACTGGCTGATGCCACCGCACGCCTGGGTCCCCAACCATCCGTTCCTGCCGGTCCTGCTGTACCGCCAGGAGGAAGGCGATGGCGATGCCGCCGGCTTCGAACGCCGCTTCGCCGCCCACGGCTGGCCACCGCAGTGGCGCGATGGCATCTACGATTATCACCACCATTCCACTGCGCACGAGGTGCTTGACGTGGCCAGCGGCAGCGCGCGGCTGGTCATCGGCGGCCCAGGCGGCACCGACACCACGCTGGCGACCGGCGACGCCTTGCTGCTGCCGGCAGGCGCCCGGCACCGAGATGACCCGACGCATCGCCCAGCTGCCGTTCCTACCCAGCGATCCCGTCACCGGGGCGCAACGCCCGCTTCTCCAGTACTGGAAGATGCCTGAGGATCCGGGCTGGATCCACGCGGGCATGCCGGTGCGCCGCGGTGCGGGCATGACTTCCCGCACCCTGACTTCCCGCAGACGACAGGGTGCGGCCCAGCACCGATGCTGCGGTCATCGCCAAAGGAACCGCCGCCATGCGCCTGCTGCTCTCCATGTGCACGCTCTCCCTGCTCGGAGCCGCCGCCAGCGCCGCCGCCGGCCCGCAACTCTCCTCGCAGCAATGCGGTTTCTCCACGCCCTACGACGTCATCGTCGACCGGACCGGCGTCGCCCTGACCCGCAGTGCCGGCACGCCGAAGACCGTGTTCCTGCATGAGGGCCACCTGCAGGTGAACGGCCTCGCCCAGCCGCTCAGCAATACCGATGCGCAGCGCGTGCGGCAGATGGAACAGGGCGCGCAGGCGCTGATGCCCGAAGTGGCCAGCGTCGCCCGCGAAGTGGTCGGCATCACCTTCGATGCCTTCGGCGGTGTAGTCGAAGCGATCACCGGCAGCCGCAGCAAGGCACGCAAGATCGAGCGGCACCGCGACGCCGCCCTCGCCCACCTGGACCGCACCCTGGGCAAGGGCCAATGGCAGAAGGACCCGTTCGACAAGGCGTTCGAGGCCGACGTCAGCGCCGCGGCCGAGGAAATGGCCGGCGCGCTGACCCGCGGGGTGATGTTCGCGGTGTTCACCGGTCGCGCCGACGACATAGAGAAACGCACCGACGCGATGGAGAAGGATATGGAGCGGCGCATGGACGCGCGTGGCAAGGCGCTGGAAGCAAGGGCCAACGCGCTGTGCACGCAGGTCGCGGCACTCGATGCGTTGGAGCAGCAACTGGACTACCGGTTGCCTGGCGGCAAGCGTTTGGACCTGCTCGAACATAACGGCAAGCCAACCAAGCCGGCTGCATCCGACGAAGCGATCGTGGCCGCAACCACAGCGACGCACAGTCAGGCGCACTGAGCGCAGGCAGCGACTAACCGCGGACGGAACCGCAGCTGCAGGGGCGCAGCACCAGTGCGGCGGCCATGCTCGCTGGCTCTGATGGGAAATGCCTCATGCCAGCGCGCGCTCTCGTCAGGGCGATCGGGAGACGCTGGCCTGCCATACCGCGCCGGCCGGATCGAACTCCGCGGTGGTCAATGCAGGCGCCCGCCAACCGAAGCCGCAGACCACCAGCGGCCCTTCGCGTAACGGGTCCATGCCGAATGCCTGCTCGATGTCCACTTCGTTGATCGCCGAGGTCACGAACGCGCCCCACTGCGCCTGCGTCGCGCACAAGTACAGCAACTGCGACAGGTGCCCGATATCCAGCAGCAAGGCTCGATAGGCCTTGGGATGATGCCGATATTTCCAGTACATGCGCGCGTACCGCGGCGCCATCACCACCAGCACCGGCGCATCGGCGAACCAATGCTGACCGGCCACGGCGGTCCGTGCCAGCACGTCCAGCGCGATGTCCGGGGCCGGCAACGGTTCCAAGGCGTGATCGACCGGGTGATAGTGATACACGCCCGGCGCGAGGCCGTGCACGCGCTGCACGATCAGATAGGCCTCGGTGGCGTGCAAGCCGCCGCCGGAGGGCGCGTTCTTTTTCAGGAATGCGGCGACACCGTCGGCCTCGACCCTGACGCGTGCCGCGAACACGCGCTGCATCAACTGCGCGAATGCAACCAGCGGCAACGGCCGCGCGGTATCGAAATTGCGGCAGGTGGCGCGGCGCGCGAGCAGCGCATCGAAGTCGTCCGCGCGCGCGCGCGGCAGCGGCAGGCGTGCGGTTGCCGCGCCGCGCTCGCCCACTTCAGCAGGCGGTGGACCGAGCTTCTCGCACAGGCCCGCCGCGGTGGTCAGGCCATTGGCTTCCATCGCCACGACGCTGTCGCTGCCTTGCCAGCGCCCGAACCGGTGCGCCAGCACGGCCGGCCCCCACCAATAGGCCTCGCGCATGGTCGCATCGCGCTCGGCGAAGCCACCCGGCGCATCGTCGGCGTCGCTCAGCAGCAGGCCGACCTCGAGCAGGCGCGCGCCGGCGGCGGTGCAATGCGACGGCAATGCTTGCGTATCGGTCCAATCGCCCGCACTGAGCGCGCCGAGCAGCTCGCGCTCCAGCGCATCGACCTCCAGCTCCTGCTCCAGATGCGGCGCCAGGGCCACCCATTGCCGCTCGCGCCGCAGTCCGTTGCCTCCTGCCAACAACGAGGCCATATCGAAGCGGCTGACCTCGCGCGGCTCAAGGAACAAATGGAAACAGCGGCGCACATGCATGCGGAAAGACCGATTCAACTGGTAGGCGATTATGCCGATGGATATAGTGGTTGCGCCTTACGCCTCGTGCCCAATACCGCTCTTCCCTGCGAGATGACACGCCTAATGAATACCGCCCGCCACGATCCGTTGCCTGCCGACATCGCCGACCGCCTGCTGGAGCTGCTGAGCACCGACGACGCGTTCCGCGCCAGCTTCCAGGAAAATCCGGTCGCCGCCCTGGCCAGTCTCGGCTACAAGCCGGCCGACCAGGCGCTGGCCGCGGACCCGAAGCCGCCCAAGCAGGGCGCGCCGTTCTACTGTATGACCTCGCAGCAACTGGCGTCGAAAGAAGAAATCGCCAAGGCGCGCAAGGAACTGGTCAGCCACCTGACGGTGGACGGCAACCATCACGTCATTTTCGCTTTCGAAGCCGGCAAGGTCGCCTCGACCGTCTCTCTCAAGTAAGCCGGCATCGCGGCGCTGGGCCATGCGGCGAACAGCGCTTCGATTCGCCGCTGCGCATCCGGGACCCTGTCCATCTGCGACAGGGTTTGCGCCGCCCAACGTGAAGCCATGCGCGTATCGGCGACATTCAAGGCCTGCAGCGACTGCGATACCGAGGCTTCGCCATAGGCGAGGCCTCGGTGTTCGCCGATCCAATCCGCCTGCACCAGCGCCTGCCGATGCTCCCCCGCCGCCTGCAAGGTGAGGTATAGCGCCACCCGCGACTGCAGCAGATCGTCATCGCGGGGTGCCAGCAACGCGAGCGCCTGCGCATACTCGCCGCGCAAGCGGAGCTGACCCGCCTGCACGACCCGCAGCAACTTGCCCAGTGCCGGATCCGCCGATGTCTGCGCCCACGGGCCTGCAACCTTCAGCGTGCGCGCCGACAGCGCGTCGTCGCCCAGCCGTTGCGCCAGATAGGCGGAGGCGAGAATGAGCGCGGCGCGATCGGCCGCGTATGGCTCGCCCGGAAGCACCCTCTGTTGCATCTGCAGCTGGACGTTCTGCCATTGCCGCAGCCGCGGCAACACCTTGCCGGGCGGCAACGTCAACGCCAGGACCGACAACTGCACGAAGCCGAACTGTGCCTGGGTGAAGTCGTTGGCCGAGCGACTGGCCTTGATCGCATCGCCGAGTTCGGCGGCGACCTGGTCCCATTTGCCCTGGTCCAGCTTCAGCGCGATCAGGTCCAGGCGCGGCACCATGTCATCGTTCGCATAGTCGCTCTTGGGAATGGCGCGCAGCCGCGCCTCGGCCTCGGCATACTTGCCCTGCAGCGCCAGCACATTGGCCAGGCGCCGGCCGGGTCCGCTCTTGTCCTGCAGCGCAATCCGGGTGAACTGTGTCTTGGCCTGCTGCAACTTTCCCTGCACCAGATAGATGCGGCCGATGTCGTCGGTGGCGATCGACCGATACGGATCCTGCCCGGTGTCGGCGGCGACGGCATGCGGCAATGCGTCGGCGAACCGATTGGCCTGGAACAGATGCCAGAACGCATTGCCGTGTGCGGCGAAGCTGTCCGGATACAAGCGCAGCAACTGCTCCCATCCTGCCAAGGCGGCCGGACTGTCCTGGAGTTCGTCCGCCCATGCCGCAAGATAGAGCCGGTCGCGTGCCGGCAGACGCGATGCGTATTGCTGTGCCTTCTGCAGATACGGCATCGCCGCAGCGCGGTCGGAGGTCGCTGCAAGCACCCGGGCGATGCCGACGTAGGCCAGCGCGAACTGCGGATCAAGCTCGATCGCCACGCGGAAATGCTGTTCCGCTTGCGTCCAGTTGCCCTGCCCCGTCGCCTCCAGACCCAATGCGTAGGAACGCAACGCATCCAGATTGGATGTCGTGACCTGCGGCAACGGCTTGGATGCCTGCTCGACCGACTGGATGGCTTCGCCGAGCTGCTGCCGCAACTGGCCGCTGACCGTATCCACCGACGCCAGCACCGACTCCAGCCCGCGTCCGGTCTGCGATTCGGTATGCACGGTCGCTTGCGTCGCCGGGTCGACCAATTCCACGGTGACGCGGATGCGGCCGCCCACTTCGGCGACGGTCGGCAGGATCACGGCGCGCGCGCCGTCACGCAGCGCGATCTCCGAGGCGACCGCGCGATCGAGCTTGCTGTCCGGACTACGCTTCATCCGGCCCAGGGTGTCGCGCACCTTGAGGTCGCTGAGCAGGTTGACGTAGCGCGATTGCTCCAGGCTGATCCGGAACGCTTGGTCGAGCGAAGCATCGAGCATCGCGTTGCCAGTGAGGTTGCGCAGGTCGCCGACCACGACCCAGTCGCGCTCGGCGAACGCGATGGCCGGCTCCGGCCGGCCGAAGAACAGCAGCGCGGCGACCGCCCCCAAGGTCAGCGTCGCCTCCGCCACCAGCGCGGCCGGCCGCCGCCACAGCGGGATGTCCCGCCATGCCTTCGGCGTCGGTTTCGGCGCGCGCAGGGGGGTGTTGCCGATCTCGCCGACTTCGTAGATCTCCTGCACCGTCGGCACGCCCTTGAAGCGCCAGCGGCCGTGCGATTTCCACAGCAGGCGCTCGCCGCGCTCGCCAAGTTCGCGCGCGGCGCGGTGGGTCAGCGACTCGGCCACCGCCGACAGCAGGATCTGCCCGGGACGTGCCAGGGTCATCAGCCGCGCCGCGGTCGGTTTGGCCAGGCCCTCCACTTCCAGCGGTTTGGCGCCGACCTGCACCGCGGCATCGCTGTTGCGCCAGGTCAGCACTTCGCCGACGTGCAGGCCGGCGCGCACGTTCAGTTCCAGTTTGCGCTGCGTGCCCAGCGCGTGCAGGCCGCGGTTGTAGTCCAGGGCGAAACCGAGGCCGTCGATCGGCCGCTCGAACAGCAGCAGCAGGCCGTCGGAACGGTCGATCAGGCGCCCGCGCCAGCGTTGCTGCAGTTCCAGCACCAGCGCGTCGTGCAGTTTGAACAGCTCGGCGGCGTTGGCGTCGCCGAGCCGCTCTACCAGCGCCATCGAATCGCACAGGTCGGTCAGCAGCAGGGTGCGTAGCTGTGGGACCTCGGGCTGTGACGGGTAGGCATCGTTCATGGCAGCTCGAGGACGCGCGTGCGTCAGTAGGGTGCGGAGGCGCGGTCGTGCCAATACAGGCGGTTGCCACCGAGGCGCTTGGCCTCGTACAGCGCGGCATCGGCGTTGGCGTACCAGTCGTTCCAGTCGGACTGCGGATCAACCCGGCTGATGCCGATGCTGACCGGGCAGATATGCGGCGAGGGGTGCGGCACGCCGAGCAGGTTCTGCACCGTGGCGATCACGAACTCGCCGATGCGGCGCAGGTCTTGCACGTTGCCGGTCGCCACCAGCAGGCAGAATTCGTCGCCGCCGAGGCGGCAGGCGATGTCGTCCCGGCCGACGACCGAACGCAGGATGTTGGCGACGTTCTGCAGCACACGGTCGCCGACCAGGTGGCCGTGTTCGTCGTTGATGTGCTTGAAGCGGTCGCAGTCGATCAGCAGCAGGCCCGGCCCGGGCGAGCGGCCGTCGCGGCGGCATTCCTGCAGGCGCAGGATCAGGCCGCGGCGGTTGTGCAGGCCGGTCAATTCGTCGGTGCGCACCAGCTCTTCGGTCTGGGTGAGCTGGTGGGTGGTGGTGTAGAGGTTGTCCAGTGCCGCTTCCAGGTCGTGGTTGCGGCGGCGCAGCTGGCGGATCAGGGTCTGCTCGTTCATCACCACGCGCATGATGGTGCGGCGCAGGAAGTAGGCAACCACGCCCGGGTCGCGCTCCACCAGGCGCTGGAAGTCGTCGTGATCCAGCTCGACCAGCACGCCGTCGCTGGCGGCGATGGCGTCGGCGCTGCGCATGTGGCTGCCGATCAACAAGCCGAGTTCGCCGAAGAATTCGCCGTGGCCGAGATGCTTGACGACCAGGTCTTCGCCGAAATCCAGGTCGATCACGCCGCTGCCGATCACGAACATGGCGCTGCCGCCGTCGCCGCGACGGAACAGCACGTCGCCGGCACGCACCGTGCGCGAACGGCCGAACTCGGAGAATAGACGCAGTTCCGCTGCGGTCAACACCGCCAGCTCATTGGGCTTGGGGGCGACCACACCAATCGTCGAAGTTGTCTCGCGTGCATTGGACGCGGCGCTGTCGCAGCTCATCCAGCCCCCCTACTGCTCTTGGCGTCGCCCGCCATCTTCTTCGAAGCATACCATCTGAACACGGCGTTCACCGGGAGGTCGCAGCCGATCTCGCAGCTGGCAGAGACGGCAAAAGGCATGCAATCGCGCGCTGCCGCCGCACTCGCGCCACGCTGCGGCGCGGCGGCTTGGCGCAACGCATCGACACCGCATCACGCCGGGGCGCAGGCCGCCGCACGGGCAAAAAAAGCCCGGGCGAACCCGGGCTCTCCCCTCCCTGGGGATCGGCAAGCAACGGCCGCCCGGCTGCAGGTCAGGCGGCCTTTTCGCCGTGGAACTGCTCTTCTTCCGTCGAGCCCTTCAGTGCGGTGGTGGAGGACTGGCCTTGCTGGATCGCCTGGGTCACCGCATCGAAGTAGCCGGTGCCGACCTCGCGCTGGTGCTTGACCGCGGTGAAGCCGCGATCGGCGGCGGCGAACTCGGCTTCCTGCAACTCGACGAAGGCACTCATCTGCCGGCGCGCATAGCCGTGCGCCAGGTTGAACATCGAGTAGTTCAGCGCATGGAAGCCGGCCAGGGTGATGAACTGGAACTTGTAGCCGTAGCGGGCGATCTCCTGCTGAAACGTGGCGATGGTCGCGTCGTCCAGGTTCTTCTTCCAGTTGAAGCTCGGCGAGCAGTTGTAGGCCAGCAACTTGCCCGGGAACTTGGCGTGGATCGCCTCGGCGAACTGGCGCGCGAACGCCAGGTCCGGCTTGCCGGTCTCGCACCAGATCAGGTCGGCGTAGGGAGCGTAGGCCAGGCCGCGGCTGATCGCCTGGTCCAGGCCCTTGATGGTCTTGAAGAAGCCTTCGACGGTGCGCTCGCCGGTGGTGAACGGGCGGTCGTTGGGGTCGATGTCGCTGGTCACCAGGTCGGCGGCCTCGGCGTCGGTGCGCGCGACCAGCAGCGTCGGCACGCCCAGCACGTCGGCGGCCAGGCGCGCGGCGTTCAACTTCTCGATCGCCTCACGGGTCGGCACCAGCACCTTGCCGCCCATGTGTCCACACTTCTTCACCGAGGCCAGTTGGTCTTCGAAATGCACCCCGGCGGCGCCGGCCTCGATCATCGCCTTCATCAGCTCGAAGGCATTGAGCACACCGCCGAAACCTGCCTCGGCATCGGCCACGATCGGCTGCAGGAAGTCGATCTCGTCCTTGCCTTCGGCGTGGTGCAACTGGTCGGCGCGCAGCAGCGTGTTGTTGATGCGCTTGACCACCGCCGGCACCGAGTCGGCCGGGTACAGCGACTGGTCCGGATACATCTGCCCGGCCAGGTTGGCGTCGGCGGCGACCTGCCAACCGGACAGGTAGATCGCGTTGAGCCCGGCCTTGACCTGCTGCATCGCCTGGTTGCCGGTCAGCGCGCCCAGCGCGTTGACGAAGTCCTTTTCATGCAGGTATTTCCACAGCTTCTCGGCACCGAGCCGGGCCAGCGAATGCTCCACATGCACGGTGCCGCGCAGGCGCACCACGTCGGCGGCGGTGTAGTTGCGGGCGATCCCGGCCCAGCGCGGATCGGTGTCCCAGGCGTGCTGGATCTGCTCGGCGGTCTGCAATGTGGTGCTCATCTTGCGCTCTCCTTGGAATGGATACGGCGATGAAACGGTGGCGCGGTGTATCGGATGAAACGCGTGGAAGGCATGGAACAAGTCGGGCGCAAGGACATCGCTCTCACGATTCGCCATTCCCGATTCCCTACTCCCAACTCCAATCAATCGATCATCTGGTAAGCCGGCAAGGTCAGGAATTCGGCCAAGTCCTCGCTGCGGGTCAGCGCGTCCAGCAGCGCGATGGCGTCGTCCAGGCGGTTGCCGCCGGGCAGCAGCGCGCGCTCGCCCAGGCGCGCCGGCAGATGGCGCATGCAGGCATCGAACAGCGCGAAGTCGATCGCGGTGCCGTCGTCCAGATGCAGGCCGCTCACGTGCAGCCACTGCCACAGCTGGCTGCGGCTGATCTCGGCGGTGGCCGCGTCTTCCATCAGGTGGTGGATCGGCACGCAGCCGTTGCCGTCCAGCCATGCGGCCAGGTAGCGCACGCACACTTCGATGTTGCCCTCGAAGCCGGCGCGGGTGATGGTGCCGGTGGATGGCGCGATCAGCGTGTCGCGGTCGGCCTGCACGTCCTCGCGGCGCACGTTGTGCTGGTTCGGCGCGTGCATGTGCTCGTCGAAGATGGCGCGGGCGATCGGGATCAGCGCCGGATGCGCGACCCAGGTGCCGTCGTGACCGGCGCTGACCTCGCGCAGCTTGTCCGCACGCACCCGTGCCATCGCCTGCTCGTTGGCCGCCTCGTCGTGGCGGATCGGGATCTGCGCGGCCATGCCGCCCATCGCATGCGCGCCGCGGCGGTGGCAGGTGCGGATCAGCAGTTCCGAATACGCCTTCAGGAACGGCTGGGTCATGGTCACCTGGCCGCGCTCGGGCAGCACCCGGTCGCGGTGGCGGCGGAACGTCTTCAGGTAAGAAAAGATGTAGTCCCAGCGGCCGCAGTTCAGGCCGACGATGCGCTCGCGCAGCGCATGCAGGATCTCGTCCATCTCGAACACCGCCGGCAGTGTCTCGATCAGCACGGTGACCTTGATCTGGCCCTGCGGCAGGCCCAGCATCGCCTCGATGTGCGACAGCGCCGCTTCCCACAGCGCGGCCTCTTCCATCGACTGCAGCTTGGGCAGGTACAGGTAGGGGCCACGGTCCTTGGCCAGCAGCGCGCGGCCGTTGTGGAAGGCGAACAGCGCCGCGTCGAACAGGCCGCCGGCCAGCGCCTGGCCATCGACCAGCACGTGCTTTTCGTCCAGGTGCCAGCCGCGCGGACGCACGATCAGCACCGCCTGCTCGTCGTAGGGTTTTAGCGCATAGCGCTTGCCCGGGCTGCCGTCGCGCGCCGGCGGCGCGCTGAAGCTCAGCGTGCCGGCCACCGCCTCGGCCAACGTGCGTTGGCCGGCGACCAGGTTGCGCCAGGTCGGCGCGGTCGAATCCTCGAAGTCGGCCATGTACACCTTGGCGCCGGAGTTCAGCGCGTTGATGACCATCTTCGGATCGGTCGGGCCAGTGATCTCGACGCGGCGATCCTGCAGCGCGGCCGGCAGCGGCGCCACACGCCAGTCGCCGGCGCGGATCGCTTGGGTGTCGGCGCGGAAGTCCGGCAGCCCGCCGCCGTCGAACCAGGCCTGGCGTTCGCGGCGCGCCGCCAGCCGCGCCTGGCGCTCGGGTTCGATCGCCCGGTGCAGCGACACCAGCAGGGCCAGCGCCGCCGGCGGCAATAGGGCGTTCTGACCGGCCAGCGCGGCGGTCAGGGTGATGCCGGGGGTGGAGCGTTCGGCGGACAGGGATGAAGCGGCGAAGGCGGCGGCGGACATGGTGGGGTTCCTCGATGTTTCCGGACTCTCACCGTGCTGCCGCAGCATGTATTTGACAATACAGTTTTATCAATGCATTAAATAAGTACACCTTATAGTTGCTATGTCATGGCCACGCGCGACACTGCAACTCCGCGTTTTCCCTACAAATCCGACCGACTGAAGCCGTTGCGCGCGTTCTGCCAGACGGTGCGCCTGGGTTCCGTCTCACGAGCCGCCGAGGCGCTGTTCGTCAGTCAGCCGGCGGTGACCCTGCAACTGCAGGCGCTGGAGCGCGAACTGGGCGTGGTACTGCTGGAGCGCAGCGGGCGGCGCCTGATCCCCAGCCGCGAAGGCCAGCTGCTGTACGAAATGGCGCAGCCGCTGGTGGAAAGCCTGGACCGGCTGGAGGCCGACTTCCGCGAAAAGGCACGTGGGCTGGACGCCGGCGAACTGAACATCGCCGCCAACAGCTCCACCATTCTGTATCTGTTGCCGAAGATCGTGGAGAACTTCCGCGCGCGCTACCCGGACGTGCGCCTGACCCTGCACAACGCGATCAGCGCCGACGGCACCGAGCTGTTGCGCAAGGATGCGGTGGACCTGGCGGTGGGCTCGATGCTCGACGTGCCGGCCGACCTCAGCTACGCGCCGGTGTACCGCTTCGAGCAATTGCTGATCGCCCCGCGCGAGCACCCGCTGGCGAACTTGCCCACGCTCACCTTGCACGACTTGTCGCCGTATCCGCTGATCCTGCCGCCCAAGCGCCAGGTGACCTATCGCCTGGTCGACCTGGTGTTCCAGCAGGCGCGGGTGCCGTACACGGTGGCGCTGGAAGTGGGTGGCTGGGAGGTGATCAAGCAGTACGTGGCGATGGGCATGGGCATCTCCATCGTCAGCTCGATCTGCGTCACCGAGGCCGACCGCGGCAAGCTCGCCACGCGCATGCTGGGCGACTATTTCCCCGCCCGCAGCTACGGCGTGGTGGTGCGCAAAGGCAAGTACCTGTCGTCGCAGGCACGCGCCTTTATCGAACTGATCCGGCCGGACCTGTTCACCCCGCGCGGCTACGACGAAAGCGGGCCGTCGGAGCGCTAGCCACGGCTCGCGCATCGCCACGCACAACGCCGACCGCGACACCGTCCATTGCGCGCACACCCGCGCATGGCGCGCTGCCGCCACGCCGGCATCAGCGCGCAACGCAACAGTGGATCAGCTCAACATTCCGATGGGTAGCGGCAAAGCCTTCTGACAAGCGCACATCACTTCGCACGCCGCAGCAAGGCGACGCTGGCAGGGTGTTTGAATGAAGTGTGCCAATGTATCTGCAGGCGACGAAGACTCCATGCGCTACGCACCGACGCTCGCAAATCGCCATCGAGCGCTACCCCCACGGCGCGTAACACACGATACCTGGCATTAAGCCCGGCTCGGGGGGGACCGTCTGCTTGCGATCCGTGTCCCGAGCCGCTGCCCTCGCCGCATCGCCAGGACATCTGCCACCATGAAGTTATATCAACACCTCAACCTCAGCAGCACGACCAATCGCTCGGAAGCCTCCACAAGTTCCGCGCAATCGGAAATACAGCCACAAGCGCCGGCTCACGCACAGCCGGAAAGCGGCCCTGCCGCTCTGGCAGGCCTTTCGCGCAGCCCCAGCCCGCGCGGCGTGGAGGCCACGGCAGCGGCAACCGCGCTGAGCGCTGCATCCGTCACCGCCGAGGCGACCGCTGCGCCAGCGCACGCGTCCGTGTCGGCGACATTGCAAGGGCTCCACACGCAGTTGCAGCAAGACAAGCAACGCCCGGTAGACAAGGACCTCGCCGCACAACTCATCAGCGCACTGCGGCCGCTGCGCTCTTCGGAGGCGACAGGCGCCCCGCGCAACCTTGCGACCAGTGCGGAGTTGGTCGGCCAGGTCAGCGAGCAGGATGTGATGCGCTGGTACCAGGCGCAAGGCCTGCAGGAATCCGATGTGCACACGCTGCGCCGCACCGCGTTGCTGTCGGGCATGCCCAATCCGTCCGGCAGCTTTCTCAACAACGCGATGCAGTACATCGCTTCGCCATGGATCAACTACGCCACCGGCAATCCCTGGGCGGGCGCGAGCTTCGGCTTCGCGACCGCGGCCATCGCAGCGCCGATGAATGCCGCCCAGCAGTCGGCCGTGGTCAGCTTGTGCGAATCGATCCGCGAACATGGCGGACATGTGATCGTGCCCGACAAGAGCCAGATCAACGACAAGCAGTGGTTGCCGGATCTAGCGATCAAATTGAGCGAAAAGCTGGCCGATTTCAGCAAGTGCTACGACGATTTCAGCGCGGCGGTTGGTAAGCACTCAGCAAACGATGCGGGCGCGTTGGCCAGCGATGCCGAGGTCGTGCAGGCCGCCCAGGCGCTGATGCGCGCGGAGAGCGCCCTGCAAAAAACGCAAGGCGATTTCGTGATGACCCAGGGTGCGCACGATCGGCAATGGAAGGGCAATCGCTGGCAATCGATACCGCGTACGTTGCGCTCGCCCCTTTCCAGTTCGCTGGGACTGATCAGCAAGACCCCGGCGATACGCGCCCTGTCGCCGAGCGCACAGGCCGTCGCCTCGCTTGTGGTCACCGGCATGCAGCATGTGGCGGCGGGATTCGACGAACGCGCCAAGCAGGAGGCCAACAACACGCTGAACTTGCTGCACGCCGATGTGTTCACCCCGGAAGGTGCGCAGAAGCTTGCACGCGGCGAGCCGCTCGGTGGCCAGGACATCGACGAGGGCAAGTTGCGCAAGCTGATCCAGTCGCCCACCCAGGCGCTGGTCAAGCGGGTGACCAGCGGCTTGACCGCCGTGCAAAAGGAACTCAGCAAAAAACTGGAAAACGCCGGGCCGGCAAGCACAGAAGCCGGGCACGAGGTCGATCTGGAGCTGGGCCACGGCAACAAGCCCGCGGCGTTGGTCGAACTGGAAAAGGACCTGGATTGCCTGCGCGAAGGCAGGTTGACCGACCTGGCGCACGACGGAGCCGCGGCGCGGCTGTTGGCCGGGTCGGCAACGTCGGTCATTTCCGAACAACTGGTCCGCGATATCGGCGCCAAGTACACGATGCGCGAATTCTCCGCGCAGACCGCCCAGCGCCTGGGCCAGGCGTTCCATCTGGGCGTGTTCGGCAGTGCGGCATCCTCGGTGATCGGCAAGCTGACCTCGGCCGCGCAGGGAGGCACGCGCAACGTCCCCATCCCGCAGGTGGCGGGCGTGGCCGCGCTGTCCGGGGCGATGGCGGCGGTCGGTGCGTTGAACCAGCATGTGGCCATCAGCGTCAAGAACAATCGGCGCGAAGCCAGCCCGGACATCGGGCTGGGCAAGCAGATCACGCGCGGCATCATGGGCGGCGCGCAGGAAGCAATGGCGCAATACAGCGGCACCAAGACCAGCAAGGCCATCAACGCAAAGCTGGGAGACGCCGACGTGCACACCATGCTGCAGAAGGCCAGGGAGTTGTGCCAGACGCAAGCTGCTGGGCCGTCGAACCCGCTGACGCTAGACGAGGCGGTGCAGCAACTACGGCCAGGGCAACGCGCTGCGTCGCATTCGGGTGAGATCACGGTGCAGATCGAAGAGGAAAAGGCAACGCCTCCGGCCTGAACCCACGCCGGACGCGACGCAGAATGGATCGGCCGCGGTACGCGCTGCAGTAGACTGCCGCACCGCCGCCGGTCGATCCGATCACTGCCTTGCCAACGCCCTCCCGCTACGCCGAACGCGACGCGCCGCCGGCATTGCGCGATCGCCTGCGCTGCAGCTGGCGCTTTCGCCAGGGCGCTGGCGAAGCGCTGCCGACGCGGGTGCTGCCAGATGGCTGCGTGGACCTGATCAGGGATGGCCGCGCGCTGTTCGTGGCCGGACCGGACCACTGCGCCAGCAGCGCGGCGGTGGCGCCGGGCAGCGAGCTGAGCGGCGTACGCCTGGCCGCCGGCGCAGGCGCGGCTCAAAGACGGCGCCGCCCCACTGCCGTTGCTGCAGGCGCTGTGCGCCAGGCACCCGCTGCAGACCGAGCAGCCGATAGCCTGGCTATTCGCGCAGCTCGCCGGGGCCGACGCGCCGAGGACATCGCGGCATTGCCATCGCGACAGTGCGCGCGGCGCGGCGCGGGTACCAGTGACGGAAGGCATGGGGCGGCGCTTGCGCCATCGGGCGTCGGGCGAGGATGCGTCCTGGGCTTGGGAGGCGGTCGGGACTGAAGCCGCTCCTGCAGGGTTGCCGCGGCCATTTCGCGGCGGCGGCAACGAAAAACGGGATGGCCGTTGGGCCATCCCGTTCTCGATCACCGCTGGCGGCGAGGTTCGACTCAGTTCTTCAGACCGCGGTTTTCCAGCAGCGATTCGACGGTGGCGTCCTTGCCGCGGAAATCGCGGTACAGAGTGGTCAGGTCGACGCTGTTGCCGCGCGAGAGGATCTTGGCGCGGAAGATGTCGCCGTTCTTGCGCAACAGGCCGCCGTTCTCCTTGAACCATTCGAAGGCGTCGTCGTCGAGCACTTCCGACCAGAAATAGGCGTAGTAACCAGCCGAGTAGCCGCCACCCCAGATGTGGTCGAAATAGGTGCTGCGGTAGCGCGGCGGCACTTCGGCCAGGTCCACCTTGAACTTCTTCAGCGCGTCGGCTTCGAACTTGTCCACGTCCTGCAGCGGCGCATCGGCCGGCTGGGTGTGCCAGGCCAGGTCGAGCAGCGCCGCCGACAGGTATTCGGTGGTCGCATAGCCCTGGTTGAAGGTGCGCGCCTTCTTGATCTTTTCCACCAGCTCGGCCGGCATCGCCGCGCCGGTCTGGTAGTGCTTGGCGTAGTGCGCGAACACCTTCGGATCCGAGGCCCAGTGCTCGTTGAACTGCGACGGGAACTCGACGAAGTCGGCAGGAGTGCTGGTGCCGGCGATCGACGGGTATTTCACCTTGGAGAACATGCCGTGCAGCGCGTGGCCGAACTCGTGGAACATGGTGGTGACATCGTCGAAGCTGAGCAGCGCCGGCTGGCCGGGCGCGGGCTTGGTGAAGTTGCAGACGTTGTAGACCACCGGCTTGGCGCCGGTGAGGCCGTCCTGCTCGACGAACACGTCCATCCACGCGCCGCCGGACTTGCTGTCGCGCTTGTAGTAGTCGGTATAGAACAGCGCCATCGAGGTGCCGTCCTGGTCAAACACTTCGTACACTTTCATGTCCGGGTTGTATGTCGGAATGTCGGTGCGTTCCTTGAAGGTGATGCCGTACAGCTCGGTGGCGGCGTAGAACACGCCGTTCTTGAGCACGTTGTCCAGCTCGAAGTACGGCTTGATCTGCGATTCGTCCAGGTCGTACTTGGCCTTGCGCACCTGCTCGGCGTAGAAGTCCCAATCGGAGGCGGCGAGCTTGAAGCCGCCCTTCTGGGCATCGATCACCTTCTGCATCTCGGCCACTTCGCTGCGCGCCTTGGCGGTGGCCGCCGGCACGGTGTCGTTGAGCAGCTTCAGCGCCGCGGCCGGGGTCTTGGCCATCTTGTCAGACAGGCTGTAGGCGGCGTAGCTGTCGAAGCCGAGCAGCTTGGCCTTCTGCGCACGCAGCTGGGCCAGGCGCTGGATGGTCTGGCGGGTGTCGTTGGCGTCGCCCTTCTCGGCGCGCGACTGCGAGGCGGCCATCACCTGGATGCGCAGCTCGCGGTCCTTCAGCGAGGCCAGCACCGGCTGCTGGGTGGTGTTCTGCAGCGCGAGCAAATACTTGCCGTCGAGCTTGCGTGCGGTGGCGTCCTGCGCGGCCGATGCGATGTCGCCCTCGGACAGGCCGTCGAGCTTGGCCTTGTCGTCCACCACCACTGCACCGGCGCTGGAAGCGGCGACCAGCTTGGTGTGGAACTGGGTGGCCAGCGTGGTTTCCTCTACGTTGAGCTTGCGCAGCGTCGCCTTGTCGGCATCGGACAACTGCGCGCCGGCGCGCACGAACTCTTCGTAGTCGCGCTCGACCAGGCGCTTCTGCTCCGGCTCCAGGTCCAGCGTGTCGCGCTGGTCGTAGATCGCCTTGATCCGCGCGAACAGCTTCGCGTCCAGGCTGATCTCGTCCTGGTGCGCGGCCAGCTTCGGCGCGACCGCTTCCTGGATCTTCTGGCGCGC
The DNA here is from genome assembly GCF_006838285.1 of Xanthomonas translucens pv. cerealis. Lineage (NCBI taxonomy): Bacteria > Pseudomonadati > Pseudomonadota > Gammaproteobacteria > Lysobacterales > Lysobacteraceae > Xanthomonas > Xanthomonas cerealis. The sequence goes on along the minus strand of NZ_CP038228.1, from coordinate 4,126,381 downwards.
GTCGTTGGTGTCGGCCTGGACCAGGCCGAAGAAGATGCGCCGGACCCGGTCCAGGGTCTCGCCGCTGCGCTCCATCGCCTCGATGGTGTTGGCGAAGGTGGCCGGCTCGGCGTTGTCGGCGATCTTGCGGATCTCGGTCAGGTGCTGCTTCATGCCCTCTTCGAACGCGGGCAGGTAGTCGGCGTCCTTGATCTTGTCGAACGGCGGCGCCTGGAACGGCAGCGTGCTGGCGCTCAACAGCGGATTGGCGGCGGTGGGAGCGGGGGACTGCGAGGCGGGGGCGGCGGGCACGGGGGGGGACTCCTTACCGGAACAGGCGGCCAGCGCCAGGCTGATGGCGGCGGCCAGAATGACAGTACGCGACATGGGGTGGAACTCCTGACAGGGACATGGTGGCGGGGCAGCCGCGCACGCTACGCGGTTTGCGCGGGGGCGGCATGTGCCATTGGATCTGGGAGTGGGCGCGCGCGGCATGGACATGGCGCCGACCGCCCTGGCGCAGGGGCCTGGGCGGCGCTTTGCGGACAGATCCTGCCGCGGCTGAAGCCGCTACAGGAACCCCATTCGCATCGACGTGCCGGCACGCCTCACAACGTATCGCGATGCTTGCCGCGCCACGGCCGGTACCAGGTGCGGATCGCGGCGATGTCGGCGTGCATGTCGGCGCTGGTGTGGAACAGCGGGCCGAGGCCGACGGTGCGGCTGGGATAGTCGAAGTACACCGGGAAGATCGGGATCTCGGCGCCGTGGGCGATCTTCCAGAAGCCGACCTTCCACTTCTCCACCCGCTTGCGCGTGCCTTCGGGGGTGATCACGTACCACATGCGCGGCGCCTGCCGGATCAGCGCCACCGCCTGCTCGACCACCCCGCGCGGCGACTTGCGGTCCAGCGGGATGCCGCCGAGCTTGCGCAGCAGCGGCCCCAGCGGCCACCAGAACAGCTGGGTCTTGCCCATCACGCGCACCTCGAAGCCGACCGCGAACTTGACCGCGAAGCCCAGGAACCCGTCCCAGTTGGACGAATGCGGGGCGACGATCATCACCAGCTTCGGCACGTCCGGGAACTCGCCGACCACCCGCCAGCCGGTCAGGCGCAGCGCGGTGCGGCCGAACCAGCGGGCGAGGCGGCTGGGCTTGACCATCGGCATGTTCGGGGTTGCGGGTGGCAACGAAAAATTGCGTTCGCTCAAAAGTCACTCCCAGCGGCCGGGCGAACGGCCGCGTTTGATCTGGCTGCGCTCGCGCTTGGCGTCCAGGCGCCGCAGCTTGGCGCCATGCGAGGGCTTGGTGGCGATGCGCCGCTTCGGCACCGACAGCCCGGCGGCGATGAACTCGGCCAGGCGCTGGCGCGCATCGTCGCGGTTGCGGTCCTGGGTGCGGAAGCGCTGCGCATCGATCACCAGCACGCCTTCGGCGGTGATGCGACGGTCGCGCCGCGCCAGCAGCCGCGCACGCAGCGGCTCCGGCAGCGACGGCGAGCCGGCCAGATCGAAACGCAGTTCCACTGCGGTGGAGACCTTGTTGACGTTCTGCCCACCGGCGCCGCTGGCGCGCACGAAGCGCTCGACGATTTCGGTTTCCGGAATCGCCAGGCTGCTCGAAATGTGGATGGCCCCATGACTCATCCGCGAATTGTAGGGCATCTGCCAGATGGCTTGGTTTTCCGAGGCCCGCGACCGCGACATGAAGACGCGGGCCGGCGCCGACGGCGAGGCCACGACGATTCCCGTATCCTGGCCGCCGGCCATAGCCTTGCAGGACGCTCGATGAACCCGACCCCGCTGCTTTCCCGCCGCTGGCCGCAGCGCCTGCTGCTGGCCGCGCTGCTGGCCCTGGCCGCAATCCCTGCGCTGGCCGAACCGCCCAGCGACGGCGACATCAACCGCCTGCTGTCGGCCTCGCGCGCGCAGAACATGCTCGACAGCATGCTGCCGCAGATCCAGGCGATGCAGCGCCAGCAATTCGCGCAGTTGACCGCGCAGCGCCCGCTCGACGCGGCGCAGCAGCAGAAAGTGCAGCAGATCCAGGAGCGCACCCAGGCCACCGTGCGCAAGGCGCTGTCGTGGCAGGAAATGCGCCCGCTGTACGTGAACCTCTACAAGCAGTCGTTCTCCAGGCAGGACGTGCTGGCGATGGCCGAGTTCTACGAGAGCCCGGCCGGACAGAGCATGCTCGACAAGACCCCGCAGCTGATGCAGAACCTGATGGGCACGATCCAGCAGAAGATCACCCCGCTGTTCGCCGACCTGCAAAAGGACCTGGAGCAGACCGTCAACACGCCGCCGCCGGCACCGGCGAAGAAGCCCTAGCCGGCGGCCCTGCTCGCTGCAGGAGCGGTTTCACCGGGACGAGCGAAGCGACTGGCGCTGCACTCGCGGCAGAGGTCTGAATCGAAATGTCCCGACCCCACCTGGAAGCTCGGATCGCGCAGAAGACACCGTCGGAACGACTCCGGGTGGCGTCAGGTTATCCCTCGTCGCGATGGGGCTCACCGGTCATGCCAGTCGCGGCTGAAGCTGCTCCTACACTGCCTGCGGATCGCCTGCGGATCGCCTGCTGGGTGCACTGTAGAGCGGCTTCAGCCGCGATGCGCGAAGTCGGGAACTGCACCGCCCTCAGACGCTGTCGGTACGAAAAGAGCTTCTCCTACGGTTTCCCCGGCAAAGCAACGCCCGCGCCGCACCCACCCCACACTCAGCGACGCACTGACTCGCTCGCGTCGCGCGCCGGCTTGAATTCGGAACCGTCGTCCCAGCGCGGCCATTCGCGGCTGTCGGCCAGACGCTGACCCAGGTCGTACAGCAACAGCGTGTCTGCGGCATGCCCAGCCGGATCCCACGAGTCGCTCCAGCGATCGCAGGGCTGGTGGTAACAGTCGGCGAAATAGCGGTCGCGGATCGCCTTGCCTGCCGCAACGCCACCCTCGCGCTTGTCCAGCCCCGGCCCCACCGTGATCGCCGGCACCCCGGCACGGGCGAAGGCGAAGTGGTCGGCACGGTAGAAGAAGCCCGCCTCCAGGTTCGGATCCGGCGAATAGGCGCGGCCGCGCGCCTGCGCCGCCGCGGCCAGGTCGCGCTCCAGCGAGACCCGTCCGCGGCCCCATGAGGCGATGTCGCCGGTGGCGCCGTCGGGGCTGAACATCTCGCTGTTGATCACCGCCACGGTGGTCGCCAGCGGCGCCAGCGGATGCGCGGCGTAATAAGTCGCGCCGAGCAGGCCCGTTTCCTCGGCGGTGAGCGCGAGGAAGTACAGCGTGCGCTGCGGCCGCGGCCCGGCCGCGAATACCCGCGCCAGCTCCAGCACGCTGGCCACGCCGGTGGCGTTGTCGACCGCGCCGCGGCGGATGCGATCGCCGCTGGCGTCGGCCGCGCCGATGCCGAACGCATCCCAATGCGCCGAATAAATGACGGTCTCGTGCGGATGCGTGGCGCCTTCCAGCTTGGCCACCACGTTGTGGGTGACCACGCGCTCGCGCTTGAGCGCGAAGCGCACCGACAGCGCCGCATCGCCCAGCGCCTGCGGGCGGAAGTCGGCGCGCTGCGCACGCTTTTTCTCCGCCTCGAAATCCAGCCCGGCGCGCTGGAACAGCGACACCGCCAGCGCGCGCTGCATCCAGCCGCGTACCGGCACGTGCTGCGCGCGCGCCTGCGCGTCGCTGCGCTCGATGTCGAACAGCGGCGACAGCCCGGAACTCTTCACCGTGGCCCAGCCATACGCGGCCGGCGCGGTCTCGTGCACGATCAGCACGCCGGCCGCGCCCTGCCGCGCGGCTTCCTCGTACTTGTAGGTCCAGCGCCCGTAGTAGGTGACCGCGCGGCCGTCGAAGGCGCCGGGCTGCGGCGTCTGGAAGTCGGCGTCGTTGATCAGCATCACCGCGATCTTGCCCTTCAGGTCCACGCCCTTGTAGTCGTCCCAGCCGCGCTCGGGCGCATGGATGCCGTAGCCGACGAACACCAGCGGCGCATCCTTCAGCGCCACGTTGCTGCCGGGCCGCAGGCTCTGCAGCACCACATCCTCGCCGTTGACCAGCGCCTGCGCCGCGCCGGCCACGCGCAGCGTCGCCGTCACCGGTCCGTCCACCTGCGCGCGCACCAGCGGCACCGCCTGGGTCCAGCCGCCGTCGTCGCCCGCCGGTTGCACCCCGGCCAGGCGGAATTGCTCGCTGAGATAGGCGATGGTCTTGTCCTCGCCCGGCGTGGCCGGCGCGCGGCCCTCGAACGCATCGGAGGCCAGCGTACGCACATGCCGCTCCAGCGCTTCGGCATCGATGCCGCCACCGGGCAGCGCCTCGTTCGCCGCCTGTGCGGCGCCTCCCATGAACAGGCAGGCGGACAGCAGCAACATGCGCATCGGGTTCACGGCAACGACCTGAAAAAAGCTGGCCGCACAGTGTAGAACGCGACGCCGTCATGAAACAGCAATGAGGCGGATCCAGACGCGAGAAGCGCAGACACACGCTGCTCCCATTCCAGATTCCCCAATTGCCGTTTCCCGGCCCCTCAACGCTCCAGCCAGCAGGCCAGGCCCTGCGCATTGAGCTCGATATCCATCTGCAGCACCCGTTCCACGCCGGCATCGTCAAGCGGGCAGCCATGCAGCCGCGCGCGCTCCAGGTACAGCGCGCCGAGCGCGGCGACCAGGCAGCGATGGCGATCGGAACGCCCGTCGCAACTGCGCGCGATCGCCACCATCGCGTCGAGTTGCTCGAACAGATCCGCCGCCAGCGTGCCCGCCGCGCCGACCGGGCCGTAGTGGGTCAGATACAGCGTCTCCGGCGCATGGCCAAGCATGCGCTGGATCGAGGCGCGCATCGCCTCCGGATCGAACTGCACCGGCGAGGACGTCGGGAGCACGAACGCGCCCTGCGCACTGTCCAGTTCGCGATACGACAGGCCGAAGGTGTCGCCGCTGAACCAGCTGCGGCTGCGCGCGTCCCACACGCACAGATGATGGCGCGCGTGGCCCGGCGTATCGATGCACAACAGTTCGCGCTCGCCCAGCCACAGCCGATGGCCGTCCTCGGCGACGACGACGCGCTCGGCCGGCACCGGCACGATCGTGCCGTAGCTGCGCGCGATCTCGGCTTCGCCGTACACCGCGGTGGCGCCGGCGATCAGCCGCGCCGGATCGATCATGTGCGGCGCGCCGCGCGGATGCACCAGCAGGCGCGCATTCGGCAGGTGCTGCAGCAGCGCACCGGCGCCGCCGGCATGGTCCAGATGCACGTGGGTCACGATCAGCCAGTCCACGTCGCCCGGCGCCAGGCCGGCGCCGTCGAGCGCGGCGAGCATGGCCGGCAGCGAGTGACTGGTGCCGCAATCGACGAAGGCGCCGCGCCCGTGCTCCACGATCAGGTAGGCCGCATCGAACTGCGCGCGCTGAAAGCCGGTGTCGATGAGATGGATGCTGGGGTCGCGTGGCATGGCGCAGGGCGGTGGCTAGGCGAACCTCCATTCTAGGCCGTATGGAAGCCGATGCCAGGCCTGCCGGCTGTGCCCTGGTGTCCCAGCAATCCAGAACGCCCGCGGTCGCCATCGGCACATGCCCTCCTGGCGGACGGTGGCGCCAACCAGCCGTCCTGATGGACCACCGCGATTTTCGGCCATTGTGGGAGAGACTTCAGTCCCGACGCATTACCGCCAAGGCCTCGTCGGGACTGAAGTCCCTCCAACACATCATGGCCAGGCTCGCGGTGTACTCCCGCCTCAGCCCGCGTCGCGCAGCCGCTGCAGCGCGGCCAGCACCGCATCGGCCGGCACCGCCAGGGTCAGTTCCGCGCCGTGCAGCGCATCGGCGTGATCGGCCTGCTTGAGCGCACCGATCACGCGCCCGGCCTCGCGCGGCGAATCGAAACCGCCGCTCTGCAGCAGTAGCGCGCCTTCGCCGTCGAGCAGCTTGAAGTAGAAGCGGCCGTCCTGCTCGCGGTACTGCTTGAACACCGGCAACGCCGATGTGATCAGCACACTCGCCGAAGCTGACGTCTCGATCACGCCCGCTGCCGGCTCGACGACAAGGCTGCGCAGGCCCACCGCACGCCGCAGTTCGGCCAGGAACGGCGTGGCATAGCGCGTACGCAGGCGCTGCGCGTTGTCGCGCAGGATCGCCTCGATCTCGCCCGGGCGCGCCATCAACGCCTCGTAGCGCTCGCGCATCGGCGCGATCTCCGCATCGATACGCGCGAACAGCTGCTGCTTGGCCTCGCCCCAGCCGATGCCGGCGGCGAAGGCTTGCGCGAACGCAGCGGTTTCCTCGGCAGTGGCGAAGGCCTGGTACAGCTGGAACAGCGCCGAGCCATCGGTGTCCTTCGGCGCGCCCGGCGCGCGCGAATCGGTGACGATGGAGAACACGCGCTTCTTCAATTCCTCGCGCGGGGCGAACAACGGAATCGTGTTGTCGTAGCTCTTGCTCATCTTGCGCCCATCCAACCCGGGCAAGGTGGCCACGTTCTCGTCGATCAGCGCTTCGGGCAGGGTGAAATAGTCGCGGCCGTAGACATGGTTGAAACGCTGGCCGAAATCGCGCGCCATCTCGATGTGCTGGATCTGGTCGCGGCCCACCGGCACCTGCTGCGCCTTGAACAGCAGGATGTCGGCGGCCATCAGCACCGGGTACATAAACAGTCCGGCGCTGATCCCGGCATCGTCGTCCTCGCCGTCGGCGCGGTTCTTGTCCACCGCCGCCTTGTAGGCGTGGGCGCGGTTGAGGATGCCCTTGCCGGCGACGCAGGTCAGGAACCAGGTCAGCTCGTTGGTTTCCGGCACGTCCGACTGGCGGTAGAACCACACCTTCGACGGATCCAGCCCGGCCGCCAGCCACGAGGCAGCGATCTCCAGGGTCGAGCGCTGGGTGCGCGCCGGGTCCTGCGCCTTGATCAGGCTGTGCAAGTCGGCCAGGAAATAGAAGCTCTCGATGCCGGGGCGCAGGCTGGCCTGCAGCGCCGGGCGAATCGCGCCAACGTAGTTGCCCAGGTGCGGGGTGCCGGAGGTGGTGATGCCGGTAAGGACGCGGGTGGTCATGCGGGGAATCGACGGCCAGAAGAAAACCCGGCGAGTTTAACCGCTGCGCGGCAACCCCGTTCCGGCGCATGGCGCGTTCAACAGCAGGTTCCTTCCATGGAGTGGCCGTGATGCGCAAGCCCGCCCGCCTGTTTTTCCCGATCCGCCCGATCCGCTCGCTCGGCCAGCTCTCGATCGCCTTGCTGTGCATCGGCCTGATGTGCGGTTTCCGCCCCTGCGCGCCACCGCCCGCGTCCACCGCACCGGTTGTGTTGCGCGTGATCGACCGCGATGCCGATGGCGCCGACCTGCCGCAATACGCGCAGCGCGGCGGGCGCTGGATCGCCGCCACGCCAGGCCACCGCTATGCGCTGCACCTGACCGACCACAGCGACCGCCGCGTGCTGGTGGTGCTGTCGGTGGACGGGGTCAACGCGGTCAGCGGACAGACCGCATCCAGCGACCAGCGCGGCTACGTGTTGGCGCCATGGCAGAGCACCGAGATCGCCGGCTGGCGCAAGTCGCAACGCGAGGTCGCGCAGTTCGTGTTCACCGATCTCGCCGACAGCTATGCCGCGCGCACCGGCCGCCCCGACAACGTCGGCGTGATCGGCATGGCCGTGTTCGACGAAGCGCCGACCATGGTGCCGCAGGCGAGCGTCGCGCAACGCCGCAAGCGCGCGGAGGCACCGATGCCGGCCGCGGCCGCCATGGCCGCCGCGCCGGTGCAGGAACGCGATGCCGCGCAGGGCGAGGCGCAGCGCGTGGGCACCGGCCACGGCGAGCGCGAATGGTCGCCCTCCCGCGTCACCGAATTCGAACGGGCCAGCGACCTGCCGCAGCAGCGCCTGCAATTACGCTACGACAGCCATGCGCGGCTGGTCGCGCGCGGCGTGATCCCGCAGCCGCGGCGGTACCCGCGCGTGGCCGACGTGCCGCAGGCCTTCCCCGGCGACTTCGTAGCGGACCCGCCAGCGTACTGAGCCTGCAGCAACGCGCAAAACGCCGCTGGCCGCATCCGCGGCGTTTCCACGTCAGGCGCAGCGCGCGCCTCAGTCGCGGTATTCCTTGCCCAGCCCGTCCTGGAACGTGCGCACCTCCTTTTCGGCGCGGTCGCGATCCCAGCCATAGCGTTCCTGCAACTTGCCCGACAGGTACTGCGCGTTGCCGGTGGCCACGTCGAAATCGTCGTCGGTCAGATCGCCCCACTGCGCCTTGATCTTGCCCTTGAGCTGGGTCCACTTGCCGGAAATGATGTCTTTGTTCATAGCGTGGCGCTCCTTGGATGTCCGCGGCGATTGCACCGCGTGCACAGCGTTGCGCCGGCACCGTTGCCGATCGATCAATGCACCGTCAACGGCGCATGAGGGCGCTGAAGCGTTGACCGTCAACGCCGGCGGCGATGGCCAAAAGCGCAAAAAAAACGGGCCGGCAAGCCGGCCCGTCTTTCGTCACCGAGCGCTGGGCTCAGTTCTTGGCGGCGTCTTCGACCTTCTCGCCGGCGCTCTTCACGTCCTTGCCGGCACCGGCAACCGTGTTGCAGCCCGACAGCAGGCCCACCGAAAACATCGCCAGCAGCATCCACGCAAAAGTACGCTTCATAGGTCTTACTCCTTCTTGGTCATGGGAACGCGGCGTACGCGCCGCGCTGGGTTACGCATTGGGTCATCGGTCAACGCCAAGCCACTGCGGACAATCGATCAGCACTTGCCGTCTTTGCAGTCGTCGGCCTTGTTTTCCACCTTATCGCCGGCCTTCTGCATATCCTTGCCGGCACCGGCCATGGTGTTGCAGCCAGTCAGCATGCCTGCACAGAACAGGGTCAGCATCGTCAAGGTGAACAGTCGCTTCATTGGGGATTCCTCGCAGTGGATCGGGTCTGGGACAGCGGCGATAGCAATTGCCGAGCTACCGTCTGCCGCTGAATCTGACTTCACGACTGTGGATGTCACGTGAATGAAGCGCCACGACATTCAGCTTTGCGCCGAAAAGCCGCGTCAGTCGCGCATCAGCGTGGACTTGCCGAACAGGCTCTCGACCAGGTCAACCGCCAGTTCGGCGGTCAGATTGCGATGGTCCAGCACCGGATTGAGTTCGACGATGTCCAGCGAGCCCATGCGCCCACTGTCGGCGATCATCTCCATCACCAGCTGCGCCTCGCGGTAGTTGGGGCCGCCGGGCACGGTGGTGCCGACGCCCGGCGCGATGCTGGGGTCCAGGAAATCCACGTCGAAGCTGACGTGCAGGTGGGTGTTGGCATCGACCCCATCCAGCGCCGCTTCCATGGTCCGCTTCATGCCCATCTCGTCGATGTAGCGCATATCGTACACGTCGATGCGGTGCTGCTTGATCAGCCGCTTCTCGTCCGGATCCACCGAGCGGATGCCGATCTGGCGGATCTGCTCCGGGCGCAGCGCCGGCGCGGCGCCGCCCAGTTCGGTCAGTGCCTGCGGCCCCAGCCCGCACAGGCAGGCCACCGGCATGCCGTGCACGTTGCCCGACGGGGTCACCGCGCTGGTGTTGAAGTCCGAATGCGCATCCAGCCACAGTACCCGCAGCTTGCGCCCCTGCTCGCGGCAATACCGCGCCACCGCGGTGATCGAGCCGATGCCCAGGCAATGATCGCCACCGAGCATGATCGGCATGCGCCCGGCGCACAGTTCGGCGTAGCTGGCCTCCATCAGCGCGCGGTTCCAGGCCACCACCTGGTCCAGATGCCGGTAGCCGCCGACCGGGGATTGCCACGGATTGCGCGGACCGTCGAGGTTGCCCAGATCGCGCACTTCGATGCCACGACCGGCCAGCGCCTCGTGCAGACCGGCGATACGCAGCGCCTCCGGCCCCATGCGCGCGCCACGGTGACCGGCGCCGATATCGGTGGGAACACCGATCAGGGACACCGGCAGAAAAGAGGAATTCATGCGGACACGCTCCAGCGAAATAATGTGCACCAGTCTAGCGAGCCGCTTGCAGCGCGACCCGCCGCGGCGCAGCAGGCTAGCGCCGGCGCTATGCGCTGATTGCCGGAAACATACTGGGAGTGCCGCGGCGCGCTTGCACGTGCATGCAGGCAATCGGCATACGGCATGCTGCTGACGCAGTGTGGCGCTGGCTTGTGCGATGCGAAAAGTGGTGCCGCTTGTCCGAATCGAACGGACGACCTACTGATTACAAATCAGTTGCTCTACCGACTGAGCTAAAGCGGCACGAGGACTGTGCTACCCGCGCTGCGGGCCGTCGCAGTCTACCTGCTGGCAGGCCGCTGCGGCAGATCGCGGCGGCGGCGCTGGACCGCGATCCGCGCCGGCCGCACACGACCGAAGCCAACGCAAGGCGGCATTCTAGCGCAGCGTGGCGCAATCCAGCGCGCGTTGCCGCGGCGCGCCGAGGCGCCGGCGCAGCGCCGCGGCCTGCGCCGCGGAGTCGGCGCGCAGGTCCAGCCACCAGCGCGACTGGCCGCTGCCGCCGCTGGGAATCAGGTCGACGTTGAAACCGGCGCGGGCCAGTTCGGCCTTGCGGCGTTCTGCGCCTTCGCGGCTGCGGTACTGGCCCAGGGCGATGGCGTTGCCGGCATCGCCCTCGCGGATCGGGTAGTAGTCGCGGATGCCGGCGGCGACGATGCGATCGACCGCAGCCTTGACCCCGTCCTCGCCGCCGATGGTCGGCAGCAGCACGCGGAAGCTGGTGGCGGCGTCATCGCCGACCTCGCGCAGGCGCGGGCGCGACGCGGCGGTGCCAAGTGCGGCCACGGCCGTCTGGGCGGCAGCGCGGTCGGGATATGGGCCCAGGCTCAGGCAGACCGGCGCGGCGGCAGGATCGGCGGCGGCGGCCACTGCTGCCGCCCTGGGCACCTCGACCGGCACGGACGGCGCCGTGGCGGCAACCGGCGATGCGGTCGCCGGCACCACCGTGCTCGCCGGCGCATCCGCGACGGGTGCGCCGGGGACCACCGTGGCGACAGCGGCCGGCGCGCTGGCGGCGGGGTCGGCCACGGATGGCCCCGCGGCAGCAGCAGTAGGTACCTGGGCAGAGCTCTGTGGTGTGGCCTGCGGCACCTGCACCAATTGCAGCGTCGCCACCCCTGCCGGCAGTGCCGGCAGCGGTGCCGGCGCCGGGGTCTGCGGTTGCGTCGCCCACCACAGCGCGACGCCGAGATTGAGGATGGTCAGGACGACGAGCAGGGCGCGGACGAGCATGCGCCGATTCTACCCGGCACGCCCGGCCGCGGCGTGCGCCTGCGCCCACAGCGCCAACCCGTCCAGCACCAGCGATGGCCGCTGCTCGGCGGCCGGCAACGCGTGCAGCAACGGCGGTGCGCCGCCGCCGTGCAGCAGCAGCCGCGGGCGCCGCGTCAGCAGCGCCTCGCCCCGCTGCAGGCTGCGCTCGATCAGCGCCAGCGCCGCGCCGTCGCAACCGGAGGCCAGCGCATCGGCGGTATCGGCGGCGAACTCGCGATAGTCGCCGCCCTCGGCCGGCAGCTGCGCCGCCCGCTGCTGCAGGGCCTGGCGCATCGTGGTCGGCGACGGTGCGATGCGCCCGCCGTGGTGCAGGCCGTCGCGATCGAGCAGGTCCAGGGTCAGCGCGGTGCCGACCCCGACCACCAGCACGTCGCCCCCGCCGTGCGCGGCGAGCAGCGCCAGGAAGCGGTCCACACCGAACTTGTGCGGCTGCGCATAGGCGATGCGCACGCCGGCGCAGACCGCCTCGGTGCGCGCCACCTGCACCTGGGTGAAGCGGGTGCGCAAGGCATCGAGCACCGTCGCGGTCAATGCCGGCGCGGCGACGCTGGCCACATAGGCGCTGTCGCCGCGCGGCAGCGCCGCCACCGCCGCCGCGTCCATCGCTTCGGCGCCATGCGGCCAGGCTTGCACGACGCCGGGATGGCCACGCTCCAGCGCGGCGAACTTGAAGCGCGAATTGCCCAGGTCGAACAACCAGTCGCTCATGCCGGCCTCACGCTGACTTCGCCGGCATGCAGGGCGCGCTCGCCATCGGCGAAAGCCACCCGCAATGCGCCGTCGTCGGCCAGCCCCAGCGCCACGCCCTCACTGGCGACGCCACCCTCGTCGATGCGGATCGCGCGCCCGGCGAGCAGGTCCAGCGCCGCATAGCGCGGCAGGAACGGCGCCAGGCCCTGCGCGTCGAACAGCGCCAGCGCCGGTAGCAGGTGCGACAGCACTGTGGCTGCGATCGCGTTGCGCGAGACCTCGGCGCCGGTGCCGGCCAGCGTGGCCAGGTCGGTCCACGGCTGGTCGATGCTGGCGGCGCTGGCCACCGGCATGCGCACATTGAGGCCCAGGCCGATCACCGCGCGCGCCGGCCCGGCGAACTCGCCGCCGCCTTCGACCAGCAAGCCGCCGAGTTTGTGTCCGTCGGCGAGCAGGTCGTTCGGCCATTTCAGCCCAACCGTGGCGAAGCCGGCCGCGCGCAGCGCCTCGGCCACGGCGACGCCGGCGGCCAGGCTCAGCCCGCCCAGCCGCCCCAGCCCGCCGTCGAAGCCGCGCGCCACCGACAGGTACAGATGCGCCGCCAGCGGCGAGGCCCAGACCCGGCCGCGGCGGCCACGGCCGCCGGTCTGGCGCTCGGCCAGCAGCACCTGGCTGCCGCGCGGCGGGGCCGGCCGCCCCAGCAGCGTGCTGTTGCTGGAGGCCAGGCTCCAGGCGATTTCCAGCCCGGCCAGTTCGGCGCGCGCCGCCGGCGCCAGCGCGGCGCGGATACGCTCGGCCTCGAGCAGTTCCAGCGGCCTTGCCAGCCCATAACCCTCGCCGGCGCGGCCGTCGATCTCCACCCCGGCCGCGCGCAGGCCCTGGATGCGCTTCCACACCGCCGCCCGGGTCAGCCCGAACGAACGCGCCAGGGCGTCGCCGGAAAGGCGGCCCTGGCTGAGCCGGGCCAGTAGTTCGCGCTCGTCCACGCCGGTTCCATCGCCTCGTTTCAATCCACACGCCCCTGAAGACGTGATTCGGAACGCAAAAGTATGCGGGAAGCGCCGGCCCAGCGCCCAGCGCCGGCCCCGCAGCGGGTGAAAACCGCGTTAGAATCGCGATTCACCGCCGCTCGCCCTGGATGCCGACGATGCGCCGCTTCCTGCCGTGCCTGATCCTGCTGTTGCTCCCACTGGCCGCCGCCCAGGCGTCCGAAGCATTGGCGAGCAAGCAGCGCAACGACTGCGTCTATACCGACGCGACCGACGCGGACGCCGTGCAGGCGCGCCCGGCCTCCACGGCGCGCCCGGCCTCCGCTGCGGCCAAGCCGGCGGCGCCAAGCGGCGGCGGCAGCGACAGCGACCTGGTGCCGCGCCTGCGCATGCCCAAGTGGCACAGCTTCCTGCCGGGGATGTTCCGCTGATCTCACGCTGGTTGCGCTGGCTGCGGCAGGCGCCGGTTGCGATCGACGACACGACCTGGCAGTTGGTGCGGCAGCGCTGCGCGTGGGTGGCGGCACTGGATACGCAACGCGAGCACACACTGCGCGCGCTGGCCGCGCACTTCCTGCAACGCAAGACCATCTCGCCGCTGGACGGGCTGACCCTGAACGCGGTGCAGCGCACCGTGCTGGCCGCGTTGTGCTGCCTGCCGTTGCTGGAATTTGGTGCCGACGGCCTGCGCGGCTGGTCGCAACTGCTGGTGTATCCGGATGCGTTCCGCGTGCAGCGCAGCCACGTCGATGCGGCCGGCGTGCTGCACGAATGGGAAGACGAGCTGATCGGCGAATCCTGGGACAGCGGCCCGCTGATCCTGTCCTGGGCCGACGTGCAGGCCGACCTGGACGACCCCCGCGCCGGCTACTGCGTGGCGGTGCATGAGATGGCGCACAAGCTCGACGTGCTAGACGGCGCGCTGGACGGCACGCCGCCGCTGCCGCGCGACTGGCACCGGCGCTGGGCCGCGGATTTCCAGCGCAGCTATGACGCGTTCTGCAAGCGCGTGGACCGCGGCCGCGCCAGCGAGATCGACGCCTACGCCGCCGAGGCGCCGGAAGAATTCTTCGCGGTGGTCAGCGAATACCACTTCTCCGCGCCGGAGCGGCTGCAGCGCGAGATGCCGGAAGTCGCCGCGCACCTGGAGCGGTTCTACGGCCGTTCTCCGTTCGCGGCGGCGTAAGCGCGACATGAAGTGCGCATGCGGCGATCACCGCATGGGGAGTGCCCGGCAGGAGTGGTTTCAACCGCGACAGCTGCAGCGAGAACCCCTCCGGCTCCGGATGCTGTCGGGACTGAAGTCCCTCCCACCATGCACCCCGCCGGCTCGCTGCAAGCCATTGATGTGGGAGCGACTTCAGTCGCGACGAACGGAGCGGTAGACCTCACTGCATCGAACGGCATCGACGCAGAGACCCCTCACACCGTGCACCCAGCCGGCGCGCCGTTGTTCCTGCAGCAATGCCATACCGCACACTTCACACCAGTTGCAGATCCCGCGCGTGCGCCTGCGGAAACAGCTGCTGCAATTGCGCGGCGACAGGCGCCACATGCGGCTCAGCAGGCCGGCGAACAGGTCGCGGAGTTGGGCGACACCGGATAGTCGCGATCCTGGAACAGCGTGTCCTTGCTCACCACGACCTGCTCGCCGGCGATGCGGCCGCCGTTGACCGCGCCGCCCATCACCCAATACGTGGTGCCGTGGCCGTGGTGGGCGCCCTTGTCGCCGTTCTCGCGGAAGGTGCGGCCGAACTCGGACAGCACCGCCACCACGGTATTGCGCCATTCCGGTCCCAGCGCCCCGGCATAGGCAGCCAGGCCCTCGGACAGGTTGCCCGGATTGGTCGCCAGCGGACCATCGATGCTGTCCTGGGTTTCGAAATGGCTGCGCGACAGGTCGTCGGTACCGGCGAACGGCACGAACGCGAGCTGCTTGGCGTTCCACCTCGGCGGCAAGCTGTCGCGCAACCGCCGGTTCAGGCCCCACTGCGCGTCCAGCGCGATGGCGCTGTTCAGGTTGGCCGGATCCGGCCGCGCGATCGCCAGGGTCGGCCGCGACGCATAGTAGAAATCGCTGGCTTAGAGAATCAGCAGGTTGTTGCTGTCGTAGCCGCAGGGCAGGAACACCACCAGCAAGCGCGGCGATGGCACCAGCGCGGCGGCGGCGAACAGGAAGTGGCGACGGTGCGTGGCAGGGACCTCGGTGATCGCTGGACGCAGCGCCGAGCGCGGCGCCCAGCGCTATGGGCCGGATCAGCAGTAATTGAAGTCGGGCGATGCCAGCGGGAACGCTTTCCACTCCTGCTGCGAGCGCGCCTGCGCCAGCGCCTTGCGGGTAGCATCGCCGAGCTGCGGCTCGATCGCCTGGTAGTACAGCGGCGTGGCAGTTGCGGGAAACCGCCGCGCAGCGGTCCGTGGCTGGTGAACAACTGGTTGTTGCCGCCGCCGATCGCGCGCGCGATCGGCCCGGAACTGTTCCAGGCGCTGGACTGCAGCGGCCAGCCGTCGGACCTGATCCGTCCGTAGCTCGGCTCGCCCATCTGGCTCCGCCAGCCCAGCAGCGGCAGCGGATTGACGATGGTCTGCCCCTCGTAGGCCAGGCGCAGCGACGACACCAGCAAGCGGTACCGATCCTTGAACTTGTGCGTCGCCTCGGCGGCCATTTCCCGCGCGGCGAACAGCACCTGCAGCACGGCGGCGATGTCGCCATCGATGTGCTGGAAGGTGCGCGCCATCTTCTCCACCAATGCCGGCGGCGGATCGTCGGCGACGAACTATTCGGCCAGGAGCCGCGACACGAAATGCGCACACGCCGGCTGGCGCACGATCAGCTGTACCGCGCTCGACCTCGTCGAAACCGCCGCCGGCGATGCGCTGGCCGAGCAAGGTCTTGTCGCCGGGCTGGTGCCGCGCCCGATTGAATTCGAACGTGCCGCGGCGCAGGTATTGCACCTGCTGCGGCGGCAGCAGCTTCGGCGGCGCATCGCGGCTGGGCGCGGCGATGCCGACGCCGGTGAGGATCAGCGCCAGTTGCTGCACGTCGTGCTGGCTGTAGCCGCTGACCACGCCCAGCGTGTGCAGTTCCATCAGTTCGCGCGCGTAGTTCTCGTTGACTCGGAGAACTTGCCCAGCGCGTGCGGGCGGATCGCGTTGTCGGTGTAGTCGGCGACGGTCCAGTGCAGGCAGCCCTTGTCGGCGAACACGCTGAAGTGGTTGCGCCAGCAGCGCATCGGCGCGCTGTTGCAGCGCCTTCTTCGCCGCAACCTTGGCATCGCCGCCGGGTATCGCCGATTTACGGCTGGCGCGTCTACAGCTCCTTGAGCAGCTCCTGTAACGGCATATGCACCGCCTCGTAACTATCGAGCGGCGCGCGCACCGGCGCAGGCGCGGCCGCGTCGCCGCGGGTGGCCTGCAGCGGATCGTTCAGGAAGCGCTTGCGCCCATCGTGCTGCAGTTGCGACCCGCTGGCGCTGTCCAGGCCGGTGGTCATCGATTGCAGCCAGCGCGCATCGTCGCGCTCGAGCACCTTCTGGCTGCCGGCGATGGCGGCCACGGTGAACAACACCAGCAACAGCGCCAGCAGCAGCCGCTGCGCGGTGCGCAACGCACGCAGTCCATGCACGCGCAGACGCACTACAGGACGATGCAGGGGCTCGGGCATGCGGCGCTCCTTGGACGGAAAGACCGGGTGTCACAACCAATGCAGTATCCGCGTCTGTGTACGCCAGGGGTTAAGCGGATGTCGGAAGCCCACCCGGCGTTTGCGCGGGATTCACCTGAAGCGCACGGCCCGGCTGCTACAGCCCCGGCGGCATGGTCACCAGGAAGCGCGCGCCGCCCAGTTCCTCGGAGCGGCTGACCTGCAGCTCGCCGCGATAGCCCTTGACCAGATCCTGCACGATCGCCAGGCCGATGCCGTGGCCATGCACGCGTTCGTCGCCGCGCACGCCGCGCTGCAGGATGTGCGCGACCTCCTCCGGCGCGATGCCGGGGCCGTCGTCTTCCACCGACATCACCAGACCGGCGCGGCGGCTGCCGGCGGCCGGGGCCGGACGCACGCTCAGCAGCACCCGCCGCCGCGCCCATTTGAAGGCGTTCTCGAGCAGGTTGCCGAGCAGTTCCTGCAGGTCGCCGGGTTCGCCGTGGAAACGCGCGCTCGGCTCGATGTCGAACTCGCACAGCACACCCTTGGCCGCGTACACCTTCTCCAGCCCGCGCACGATCTCCTCGGCGTTGGGTTCGATCGGCAGCGGCGCGGAGAACAGCTTGTGGCCGCTGGAAGCGGCGCGGCTGAGCTGGTAGGTCACCAGGTTGTTCATGCGCCGCAGCTGCGCGTCCAGTTCCTCGCGCAGCTCCAGGCCCTGGGTGCCGCTGTCGAGCTGGGTGCGCAGCACCGCCAGCGGCGTCTTCAGGCTGTGCGCCAGGTCGGCCAGGGTGTTGCGCTGGCGGTCCAGGTTCTCGCGCTCGCTCTCGATGAAGGCGTTGATGCTGTCGGTCAGCGGCTCCAGCTCGCGCGGATGGCGATCGCCCATGCGCACCGCTTCGCCGCGCTGCACCTTGGTCAGTTCGTTGATCACCCGCCGCAGCGGGCGCAGGCTCCATTGCAGGATGAAGGCCTGCAGCAGCAACAGGATCAGCCCGGCGCCGCCGAGGTTGAACCACACCCGGCCGCGGAACACGCGCAGCTGCGCGCCCAGCGCGCGGGTGTCTTCCATGATGTAGATGGTGACCGGGGTTTCCTTGTCGCGGCGCACATAGGCCAGGCCGATGCCGTAGCGGTAGACCTCGCCTTCGCTGCCGTCGATCTGGGTCATCGGCCAGGGGCCGTCGAAGGTTTCCTGGCGCGGCTCGAGCATGCCGCCCTTGGGCGGCAGCGGACCCTCGCTGGACATCGAGATCCAGCGTTCGTTGGGCATCACGATCTGCGCGTACAGGCCGCTGCCCGGCCGGTCGAAGTGCGGATCAGGCGGCGGCTTGTCGTTGTTGATGTACAGCGAGCCGTCGCGCGCCACGTCGACATTGTTGGCGTAGGCGGTGGCGTAGCTCTTCAAGCGCTCGCGCAGGTTGCTCAGCGCGGTGTCGGCGAAGGCTTGGTCCAGCGCATAGCCGGCCGCGGCCAGGAACGCCACCAGGCTCAGACTGGCGGCCAGCAGCTGACGCGCCTGCAACGAACGCGGACGCCAGCGCTTGTACCACTTGGGCCGTGCCACCACGCCGTCGCGTCCTTCGCTTGCTTGTCGCAGGCGCGTGGGATCAGCCTTCGGTGCGCGGGATGGCGAAGCGGTAACCGCGGCCGCGCACGGTCTCGATCGGCTTCAGTTCGCCGTCCGGATCCAGCTTCTTGCGCAAGCGCCCGATGAACACTTCCAGCACGTTGGAATCGCGATCGAAGTCCTGCTGGTAGATGTGCTCGGTGAGGTCGGCCTTGGAGACCAGTTCGCCGGCATGCATCATCAGGTACTCGAGCACCTTGTACTCGTAGCTGGTCAGATCGACGTTGCTGCCGCTGACGCTGACCGTCTGCGCGGCCAGATCCAGCGCCACCGGCCCGCATTCCAGGGTCGGCTTGCTCCACCCCGCGGCGCGGCGCAGCAACGCGTTGACCCGCGCCAGCAATTCCTCGACGTGGAACGGCTTGACCAGATAATCGTCGGCGCCCTGCTTCAGGCCCTCGACCTTGTCCTGCCAGCTGGAACGCGCGGTGAGGATCAGCACCGGGAATTTCTTGCCTTCGTCGCGCAGCGCTTTGATCAGCTCCATGCCCGACATCTTCGGCAGGCCGAGATCGATGATGCCCACGTCGAACGGCACTTCGCGGCCCATGTACAGGCCTTCCTCGCCGTCCTGCGCCGCATCCACCGCAAACCCCTCGCGCTTCAGGCGAGCAGCCAGGGTTTCTCGCAGCGGGGCTTCGTCTTCGACCAGAAGGATACGCATGAACTCTCCCTAGTGACTTACAGGTGGCCGGGGGCCGGGGCAGTGTGTGACAAGCTGAACCAGACTATCCAGGTCAGGGGTTATCGTCGCGTGGTGGTTCCTGCGCGTCGCTGGGGCGCGGCACGCGCGGGGGCGCCGTACGGCCGGGCTGCGGATCGTCCATATAACGCACGCGCCCACGGCCATCCATGTACTTGACGCGGTTGATATCGCGCCCGTCGAACGGCACGCGCTCGGCGCCGAGGATCTGTCCACCGGTGGACCGCTGCACCCGGCGCACCGCATCGGACAGCGAACTGCCGTTGTAGTCGCGCGGCCGGGCCGCCTCGCCAGGCGGCGCCATGGGCGCCACACCCGGCGGACCCGGCTGCTGCGCCCAGCCATCGGCCACGGCCATGAGCGCGAATGCGATCACGGCGGCGGTGCTGGAGCGGCGGAGAGTGGGCGAGGTCACGAGCTGGCATCCTAACGGACTGATCGGAAACGTTCAAAAATTGTGAAACCGTATGCCGGCCAGCGGCGCCACGATTCCGCAAAATTAAGCCAAATTCTTGATTTTTCGGGGTGAATCTGGTCTGAACTTTTCCCGCAGCAGCCGGAGGCGTTCAGTGAAATGAACTTCCGCTTCCATTCTTGCGAGCCGTTCCTGCCGTTGCCCGGCCCGCCTCGGCAAGGCTCTGCCGCTTCTGCCGCAGCGGCGCAGACTGCCGCGGCAAGCTGAACAAAATAACTGAACGGGCTTCCAAAAGGGAAGCGCGGCATTCGTCTGGACAGCTTGCGTTGGGTAGCGACGTGCGCGTGGCCCGCGAACCGCCGTGCGTACCCACACGTCGCTACGCCGCGACGCGGGGGGTTCCCTCGGTCACAAGCAACGCCTGTTCCAGCAGCGCCCAGTCCGCGCCCGGCCTGTGCGCGCCCTCGCTGAGTATCTGGCGGAACGCGCGGCCGCCCGGCTGGCCGTGGAACAGGCCGAGCAGGTGGCGAGCGATGTGCTTGAGGGCGACGCCGTCGGCCAGGCGCGCCTCGACATAGGGCCGCAGCGCGCGCAGCAGCTCGGCGCGGGGCCGCGGCATAGCGCCGGTCAGGGCCGCGTCCAGCCGGTGCAGCACGTAAGGATCGTGGTACGCAGCGCGGCCCAGCATCACGCCATCCACGGCATCCAGCTGCGCCCGCGCCGTGTCCACGTCGGCCAGCCCACCGTTGAGCACGATCTGCAACTGCGGGCGCTCGCGCTTGAGCCGGTAGGCCCAGTCGTAGCGCAGCGGCGGCACCTCGCGGTTCTCCTTCGGCGACAGGCCCTGTAGCCACGCGTTGCGCGCATGCACCACGAACAGCCCGCAGCCGGCGGCGGCGACCTGATCGACGAAGCCCAGGAACACCGCGTAGTCGTCGTCCTGGTCCACCCCGAGCCGGCACTTCACCGTGACCGGAATGTCTACCGCCTGCACCATCGCCGCCACGCAGTCGGCGACCAGCGCCGGCTCGCGCATCAAACAGGCGCCGAAACGCCCGGCCTGGACCCGGTCGGACGGGCAACCGCAATTGAGATTGATCTCGTCGTAGCGCCACCCCTGGCCGATCCGCGCCGCCTGCGCCAGCAGCGCCGGATCGCTGCCGCCGAGCTGCAGCGCCAGCGGATGCTCGACCGCATCGAAGCCCAGCAGCCGCGCGCGATCGCCCAGCACCACCGCATTGGCGTGCACCATCTCGGTATACAGCCGCGCCGACGGCGCCAGCAGCCGGTGGAACACGCGGCAATGGCGGTCGGTCCAGTCCATCATCGGCGCGACGGACAGGGGCAGGGAGGCGGCGTAGGCCGCGGACAGGTCGGAGGGCGGGAACGGAAGCGTCATCAGGCGTGGCGGTGTGCGCTGTCGCCTGCTGGCGGAAGCGTCAGATCATTGGCTTTCGGATCAATAGCTTACACGCTCGCCGTGAATGTTGCCGGTGAACGCCGGCGAATTCACTTGGCGCTTGACCCGCCGCCGCATCCGGCCTATCGTGCGCTCGCCGAAGGTATCCATCGCTTCATTCGGATGAAGGGATGGATTTAAACGGGAATCCGGTGAAGGCCGGCGCCGCAAGCGCCTGCCCATTCCGGAGCTGCCCCGCAGCGGTGAATGGAAACGACCTCCGTCAATGGCACTGGGCCGGCGCATGCCGGCCTGGGAAGCGGCGGACAGTAGGCGCGCAGCCGGCACGGTGCGCTCGTCCATCAGCCCGAATACCGGCCCCGGCCGGAGGACCTGTGCGTCCTCCGATTCGACCTGGCGCCTCCGCGGGGAGGCGGCCGGAAGCCGTGCCGTGGCCCTGCGCCGCGCCGCGCTCTTCCGCCTGCCCGCGTGGCGCCGGTTCGCCCGCGGGGGCGAAGGTCGCTGGCGTGGCGGGCGTCCCGTGCGAACGGGCGGTCGGCGCGCGGTTCCTTCGTTCCTCAATGCCTATGACCGCAATGAGGAAACGCAAATGACGATCGTGACCAACCTGGGCTTCCCGCGCATCGGTGCGCGGCGCGAGCTCAAACGTGCGCTGGAAAGCTACTGGCGCCGCGAAACCGATGAGGCAAGTCTGCACGACACGGCGCGGCAGCTACGCCAGCGGCACTGGCAACTGCAGGTCGAGGCCGGGGTGGAGCTGCCGCCAAGTAACGACTTCAGCCTGTACGACGCGATGCTCGACACCGCGTTCCTGGTCGACGCGATCCCGCAGCGCTACCGCGCACTGGCCGATGCCGATCCGCTGGCCGGCTACTTCGCGATGGCGCGCGGCACGCAGGAAGGCGGGCTGGACCTGCACGCGCTGGAAATGACCAAGTGGTTCGACACCAATTATCACTACCTGGTGCCGGAACTGGCGCGGCGCCAGCACTTCCGCCTGCGCGGCGACAAGCCGCTGGCCGAATTCCTGGAAGCCAAGGCGCTGGGCATCACCACGCGACCTGTGCTGATCGGGCCGGTGACCTTCCTGCTGCTGTCCAAGACCGTGGACGGCAGCGATCGCTGGGCGCTGCTGGACAGCCTGCTGCCGGTCTACGCCGAACTGCTGCAGCAACTCGACGCGGCCGGCGCCAACTGGGTGCAGATCGACGAGCCGGCGCTGGTGCTGGACCTGGACGAGGCCGCGCGCGAGGCCTATCGCCGCGCCTATGCGTTCCTGGCCAAGGCGCCGCGACCGAAGCTGCTGCTGACCACGTATTTCGGCGAACTGGGCGACAACCTGGAGCTGGCCGCGACGCTGCCGCTGGACGGCCTGCACGTGGACCTGGTGCGCGGCGTGGCGCAGCTGGACGCGGTGCTGCAGGCGTTGCCGGCCGGGCGCGTGCTGTCGGCGGGGTTGGTCAACGGCCGCAACGTGTGGCGCACGCCGCTGGAGAATGCGCTGACCCTGGCGCGCTACGCGGCCGGGCATGTCGGCCACGAGCGCCTGTGGCTGGCGCCGTCGTGCTCGCTGCTGCACGTGCCGGTGGACCTGGAACAGGAAAAGGCGCTGGACCGCGAACTGCACGCCTGGCTGGCCTTCGCCAAACAGAAACTGCAGGAGTTGCGCACGCTGGCCGACGCGCTGCAGGAGTTGCCGCATGCGCAGGCCGAATTGGACGAGGCGCGCGAGGCGTTGGCCACGCGGCGTTCCTCGGCGCGCGTGCATCGCCCCGAGGTCGCACGCCGGGTGGAGGCGTTGAGCGAGGACGCCGGACGCCGCCAGTCGCCGTATCCGCAGCGGCGCGACGCGCAACAGGCGGCGCTGCAGCTGCCGGCCTACCCGACCACCACCATCGGCTCGTTCCCGCAGACCGCGCAGGTGCGGCAGGCGCGCGCGCAGCACAAGGCCGGCAAGCTCGGCGATGCCGAGTACGACGCGTTCCTGGCCGCCGAAACCGAGCGCTGCGTGCGCGCGCAGGAGCAGATCGGGCTGGACGTGCTGGTGCACGGCGAGTTCGAGCGCAACGACATGGTCGAATACTTCGGCGAGCAGCTCGACGGTTTCGCCTTCACCAAGCATGGCTGGGTGCAGAGCTACGGCTCGCGCTGCGTGAAGCCGCCGATCATCTACGGCGACGTGCAGCGGCCGGCGCCGATGACGCTGCGCTGGACCCAGTACGCGCAGTCGCTGACCGACAAGCCGATGAAGGGCATGCTGACCGGGCCGGTGACGGTGCTGCAATGGTCGTTCGTGCGCGACGATCAGGAACGCGCGCAGACCTGCCGGCAGATCGCGCTGGCGCTGCGCGACGAAGTGCGCGACCTGGAGGCGGCCGGCATCGGCGTGATCCAGATCGACGAGCCGGCGATCCGCGAGGGCCTGCCGCTGCGCCGTGCCGACTGGCAGGCGTACCTGGACTGGGCCGTGCAATGCTTCCGCATCGCCGCGGCCGGGGTGCGCGACGCCACCCAGATCCATACCCACATGTGCTACTCGGAGTTCAACGACATCATCGAGGCGGTGGCGGCAATGGACGCGGACGTGATCTCGATCGAGACCTCGCGCTCGCGGATGGAACTGCTCGATGCGTTCGTGCGCTTCCGCTATCCCAATGCGATCGGCCCGGGCGTGTACGACATCCACTCGCCGCGCGTACCCAGCACGCAGGAGATGGTGCAGTTGCTGGACAAGGCGCGCGCAGTGCTGGATCCGCAGCAGCTGTGGGTCAATCCGGATTGCGGGTTGAAGACCCGCGGCTGGCCGGAAACGCGCAACGCGCTGGAAGCGATGGTGGCCGCGGCGCGGCAGCTGCGTGCGCAGCAGGCGCAGGCGGCGTAAGCAAGCGGCTTGAGCCGATGATGCCCGGCGTGCTGCACGCCGGGCATCGCCGCGCAGTGCATGGTTCATGCGCCGACGCTGGAAACAGGCTGCCCTGCCCCAATGTACTGCGCAGTGCGGTAAAGCATCCGCTGCGCAGACACTGGCCCATCCGTGCCACGGCCGTACCGGATCGCCACGGCGATAGGTTCGCGGTGCTGCAGCGCACGGTGAAGCTGTCATCTAGGCTGGGTATAACGCAGTCACGCTGCGGCGAGGTGGCGCTGCATCCGCTGCGCAGGCGTGCGATCGCGATCGCCCATCCTGCCTGGCTTCTCATTGTTCAAGGAAAAAAGCCGCCATGCCGACACTACCGGGCTTGTCCCTGCTGTCCACGCTGCTGCTGTCGCCCCTGCTCGCGCATGCGGCCGATCTGGTTCCCAAGCAACTGGCTGGCCCGCCCGAGGAATTCGCGCAGATGCGCGCGCCGGCACCGGCCGAGGCCGCGATCCTGTCCAAGAGCGCGTTGCTGCCCGTCGAATTCTCCTCCGCGCGCAGCGGCGCAGCCGCGCAATGGCAGGCGATGCTGCCAGTGGAAAACGGCAATTTGCGCTTCGTGCTGCTGTCCGGCACGCACGACTGGCAACCGCAATTGCACGCGCCCGGCGCGGCCAACGCGCACGCTGACGCCGTGAGCATCGTGCCGAACGCGGTCGCCACCCGCCTGGGCAGCGGCGACGCCGCGCTGCCGGCGCGCGAGTACCGCGTGGACGGCGCCGCCAACGGCAGCTGGACGCTGACCCTGCGCGCCGACGGCAGCGCCGCGCAACGCGGCTACCTGTTGATGGAAGGCGATGGGCGCACGCAGCTGGCGTCCTATCCCAGCGACCGCCGGCAACTGCACAGCGGGCAGCGCATCGGCCTGACCGCGATGCTCGGCGGCAGCGACCGCCACGGCGCCACCACGCTCGCCACCAATGCCGGGCGCATCCGCGAGGCGCAATTGCGCGTCACCGCGCCCGACGGCACGGTGACCCAGTGGCCGATGGCCGACGACGGCCGCCATGGCGACGGTGCCGCCGGCGACGGCGTGTATGCCGGCGATTTCCCGGCAAAGGCGCCGGGCAGCTATCTCGCGCAGGTGGTGGTGCACGGCGAGGACGCGGCCGGCCAGGCCTTCGTGCGCACCAGCGAACACGTGCTGCCGGTGCTCGACACCAGCTTGCGCATCGCCGCCGACGCGGTGAGCGCCAGCACGCAGAACGGCACCCGCCTGGCGCTGCCGATCCCGGTCAGCGCCGCCGGCCACGCGCCGGCGCACTACCGCGTGTTCGGCGAACTGTGGGGCACCGGCCGCGACGGCGGTGCGGTGCCGGTGGCCTGGCTCGGCGGCATGCTGGCGCCGCAGAACGGACGCCTACCGCTGAGCGTGGACGAACGCTGGATCGTCCGTGCCGGCGCGCGTGCGCCGTTCACGCTGCGCAACTTGCGCATTGAGGACCCGGACCATTTCGTGCCACTGGCCACACGCGACACGCTGGCGCTGACCTTGCCCACCCTGCGCCGCAGCAGCGTGGCGCGCGGCGGCACGATCGACGCCAGCATGCGCATGGGCGAGCGCCCGGCGACGCTGCAGCGCGCGGCGACCGCTGCGCAAGCGAGCGGCTCACGCCTGGTGCTGGTGCATGGCTACTGCTCGGGCGGGGTCTGGCCGGTGGCGCAGTTCAGCAATGCCTCGGCGTTCCTGGACGTCAACCAGAACCGCAGCAACGACCAGTTCGCGCAATTGCTGGCACAGTTCGGCAGCCAATGGAATTCGTTCGGCACGGTGGCCCATAGCCAAGGCGGCATGGCCGCGCTGCACCTGTACAGCTACTACTGGAGCGGGCTGGACAATGCCAGCGGCGGCCTTGTCATGCAGTCGGTGGGCACGCCGTACCAGGGCACCAACATGGCCGGCATCATGGCCACGGCGGGATCGTGGTTCGGCATGGGCTGTGGCAGCAACAGCGACATGACCTATGACGGCGCCAAGGCCTGGCTGGCGGGCATCCCGAGCTCGGCGCGGGCGCTGGTCAACTACTACACGACCTCCTTCGCCAAAACCCCCTGGTACAAAAACGACTACTGCAACGCGGCCTCGGACCTGGTGCTGGACGACCCGGAGGACGGCGTGGTCGAGAAGGTCAACGCGCAGCTACCGGGCGGGGTCAACCGCGGCCACACCACCGGCCAGTGCCACACCACCGGGATGCGCGATCCGGCGCAATACCTGGACGCCAGCCGCAACGCGACGATGAACGCCAACGCGGCGCGCTGAGCGACCGGGATGACCGGCCATTCGGCGGGTCATCCCGGCCTCACCGAAAAACGACCGTCCGATGGCCGTTGAGCAGGATGCGATGCTCGACGTGGCGGCGCACCGCGCGCGCCAGCACCAGCGATTCGGTGTCGCTGCCCAGGCGCACCAGCTCGCGCGGGGTCATCGCGTGGTCCACGCGGGCCACGTCCTGTTCGATGATCGGGCCTTCGTCAAGGTCGCTGGTGACGTAATGCGCGGTGGCGCCGATGATCTTGACCCCACGCGCGTGCGCCTGGTGATACGGCTGCGCGCCCTTGAAGCTGGGCAGGAAGCTGTGGTGGATGTTGATCGCGCGCCCGGCCAGCGCGGCGCACAGCGTCGGCGACAGGATCTGCATGTAGCGCGCCAGCACCACCAGGTCGATGCGTTCGCGTTCCACCAGCGCCAGCAGCTGCGCTTCCTGCTCGGCGCGGTTGTCGGCGCCGACCGGCAGGTGGTGGAACGGCACCGCGTAGGAGCGCGCCAAGCCGGCGAAATCGTCGTGGTTGGACGCCACCGCGGCGATGTCCACGCGCAGTTGCCGGCTGTGCGCGCGGAACAGCAGATCGTTGAGGCAATGGCCCTGCTTGCTGACCAGCACCAGCAGGCGCGCGCGGCGCCGCGCGTCGTGCAGTTGCCAGTCCATCGCGTAGTCGGCGGCGAGCGGCGCCAGCTGCGCCTGCACCGCGGCGACGCTGCCGTCGGCAGGCACATCGAAGTGCACGCGCAGGAAGAAACGGCCGCTCTCCTCGTCGCCGAATTGCTGCGCGTCGAGGATGTTGCAACCGTGCTCGAACAGCAGGCCGCTGACGCGGTAGACGATGCCGGTACGGTCCGGGCAGGACAGGGTCAGGATGTAGTCGGGGCGCATCCGGACAATGATAGAGGAGAATTCGGGACTTGGGACTTGAGATGGAATGGTCGGCTACGGATGTTGACAGGGCATCGGGGGTGGAATGCCGCTGGGGTATTGCCAGGTGTTTGCCAAATGCAGGAGCGGCTTCAGCCGCGACGGGCTTTACCGGTAGTGCCTGTCGCGGCTGAAGTTGCTCCTACCGGGACTTGCGCCAAGCCAACCGGTGCACGGTGGGAGGGACTTCAGTCCCGACGCTCTGCGGCAAAGGAAGCTACACCGCTTCGGTCGGCCGTCGCGGCTAAAGCTGCAGCATCCGCGTGCTGGCGGCAGGCGGCCTCGCCCGCGCGCCAGGCCGCGCTCACTCCGGGCGCAAGCGCAGCGCCAGGCGCCGGTTGACCTTCTCCAGCCGCGCAAGCGACTCTTCCACCGACATGCCGACCGCTTCGTGAGTGGCGATGTGCGCGCGCAGATGCGCTCGGTCGTCCAGGTCGCCGCGCACCAGGAACGCGTTCTCGGCCTGCTCCACCTCGCCCAGCTCGCGGCCCAGCACCACGTGACTAACCTGGTCGAAGCCGTATTTTGTCGCAAGCGGCAGCAGCCGCACCACCATGCGCTCGCTGATCGCATCCGGCACGCGGCCGCGACCATGCCGCCTGAACGCGCGGCGCCGCCGGCTCGCGCGTTCAGGCCTGCCCGGCGCGGCGTGCGGCGACCTTGGCCAACGCCGACCAGTCCAGCGCGCCGTCGCCATGCGCGATCGCGTCGATGAACTGGTCACGCAGCACCGCCGCCAGCGGCATCGGCACGTGCCGGCTCTCGCCGGCGTTCAAGGCCAGGCGCACGTCCTTGAGCCCCAGCGTGGTCTTGAAGCCGGCCGGGCTGTAGCGCTGCTCGGCGATCATGCCGCCGTAGTTCTGGTACGCCGGTGCGGCGAACACGGTACTGCTGAGCATGCCCAGGAAATCGGCTGCGTCCACGCCGTGCCCGCGCACCAGCGCCGAGGCTTCGGCCATGGTGCCGATGGCGCTGGCCAGGCACAGGTTGGCAGCCAGCTTGACCGCGTTGGCCTGCTCCGGCGCCGCGCCGAAATACCAGGTCTTGCGTCCGATCACATCGAGCAGCGGCTGCACCCGCGCCAGCGCGGCGGCGTCGCCGGCGGCGAGCAGGTTGAGCTGGCCGGCCGCGGCCACGTCGCTGCGGCCCAGCACCGGGATGGCCAGGTAGGCCACGCCGCATTCGGCATGCAGGGCACTCAGCTCGCGCGCCAGCGCCACCGAGATCGTGGCCATGTTGACGTGCACGCTGCCGGCCGGCAGCGTGTCGAGCGCGCCGCGCTCGAGCAGGGTCTCGCGCACTGCCGCGTCGTCGGCCAGCATCGAGAACAGCACCGGGCCGCGCACCGCGTCCGCCGGCTGCGCGGCCAGTTGCGCGCCGGCATCGAGCAGCGGCTGCGCCGCAGCCGCGCTGCGGTTCCACACGGTCAACGCATGCCCAGCGCGCAGCAGGTTGTGCGCGATGGGCTGGCCCATCGTGCCCAGACCGAGAAATCCGATGCTCATTGCAAGCTCCTTGCCCAACTCTGGGTGGATGCCGCGTCCTGCAAGGCGCAGCGCGGGCGCATCACGCGTCGAACAGGCCGCGCGCCGAACGCGGCTCGCAGCGCAGGTATTGCGGCGACGGGGTCAGTCTGGCGCCCAGCGCGGCGGCAGCGTGCCACGGCCAGCGCGGGTCGTAGAGGATGCCGCGGGCCAGCGCGATCGCGTCGGCCCGGTCCTCGGCCAGGATCGCCTCGGCGTGCTGCGGCTCGGTGATCAGGCCGACCGCGATCACCGGCATGCGCACTGCGCGATGGATCGCCTCGGCCTGCGGCACCTGGTAGCCGGCCGCCAGCGCAATCTGCTGGCGACGGTCGAGGCCGCCACTGGACACGTGCAGGTAGTCGCAGCCCTGCGCCTGCAGCGCCTGCGCCAGCGCGACGCTCTGCGCCACGTCCCAGCCGCCTTCGACCCAGTCGGTGGCGGAAATGCGCACGCCCACCGCGATCGAAGCCGATACCGCCGCGCGCACCGCCGCCCGCACGCGCAGCAGCAGGCGCATGCGGTTCTCCAGGCTGCCGCCGTAGGCGTCGTCGCGCCGGTTGCTCAGCGGCGATAGGAACTGGTGCAGCAGATAGCCGTGCGCGGCATGCAATTCGATCAGTTCGAAGCCCAGCCGTTCGGCGCGCTGCGCCGAGGCGACGAAGGCGGCGACGATGGCGTCGATGCCGGCCAGGTCCAGCGCCTGCGGCGGCGTGCCGTTGTCGGCGAAGGCCAGCGCCGACGGCGCCACGGTTTGCCAGCCGTTCGGCTGACCGGGTGCGATCGCGCCGCCGCCGTCCCACGGCTTGTGCGTGGACGCCTTGCGCCCGGCATGCGCGAGCTGGATCCCCAGCGGCATCGGCGACCAGCGCCGCACCGAGGCCAGCACGCCGCGCAGCGCCGCTTCGGTGGCGTCGTCCCACAGGCCCAGATCGGCGTAGCTGATGCGCCCGCGCGGCTCCACCGCGGTGGCTTCCAGGATCAGCAGGCCGGCGCCGGACTGCGCCAGCTGGCCAAGGTGGATGGTGTGCCAGTCGCTGGCCTGTCCATGCTCGGCCGAGTACTGGCACATCGGCGCGATGACGATGCGATTGGACAACGACAGCGGCCCCAGCGCGAGGGGCGAGAAGAGATGGCTCAAGGTGGCGTTCCGTGGGGCGCCCGCTGCACTGCGGGCAAGCTGCCATTGCACTCCTGCCGGCGCTGCCGATCAACCACTGCCGATGGATCAGTTCGTGCGCCGATTCGGAACGCGCCGCGCCGGAGCCGCTAGGCGGCCGCGCGCGGCAGCAGAAACTCCAGCGCCTGCGCGCAGGGCTGCGCCAGTTTCAGGCTCAGCAGGTCGTCGCCGCGGGTGCGGCCCAGGTTGACTGCGGCGATCGGCACGCCGGCCTTGGCCGCGGCCTGCACGAAGCGGAAGCCGGAATACACCATCAGCGACGAGCCCAGCACCAGCATCGCATCGGCCTGCTGTAGATGCGCGAAGGCGGCGGCCACGCGCTCACGCGGCACGTTCTCGCCGAAGAACACCACGTCCGGCTTCAGCACGCCGCCGCATTGCGTGCAGGCCGGCACCGCGAAGGCGGCGAAGTCCACGTCCTCCAGGTCGGCGTCGCCATCGGGCGCCTGCTCGGCCTGCAGCGTCGCCCAGTGCGGATTGCGCTGCAGCAGCTGGTGCTGGAAGTCCTCGCGCGGCAGGCGCCGTTCGCACTCCATGCAGCGCACCACGTCCAGGCGCCCATGCAGGTCGATCACCGCTGCGCTGCCGGCGGCCTGGTGCAGGCGGTCCACGTTCTGGGTCAGCAGCAGTTCGACCTGGCCGCGCGCTTCCAGCTGCGCCAGCGCCGCATGCGTGGCGTTGGGCCGGGCGTGGCCGAAGCGCGGCCAGCCGAGCAGGCTGCGCGCCCAGTAGCGCTGCCGCGTGGCCAGCTCGCCCATGAACGCCTGGTAGGTGACCGGCTGCGCGCGCTTCCAGTCGCCGGCAGCGTCGCGGTAATCGGGGATGCCCGAATCGGTGCTGCAGCCGGCACCGGTCAGCACGAACAGGCGCCGGTGGCGCGCGACGAACGCTTCCAGCGCGGCGGCCGCGGCGGCCGGTGCAGGCATGGGCAGGGCATGATCCGGCAATGTCTGGTGCATCGTACGGTGTCCTTGGGCGGTTGCGTTGGTGCGGCGTGGACCTGCGCTGCCAGCGACCCGATAGCTCCCATCTTGGGCCAGCCGCGCGGCAACGCAAGCGCCAGCATGCTGGCTTCGCAGTGCGGCATCTGCCGCGCGAAGACGGCGCGCGGCGCCGAATACGCGTGCAGCCGCAGCGCGCCACGCATTGAAAGCGCTGCAGAAACTGGCTACTGTCGAGCATCGGCAGGATGCATCGGCTGCGCGCAGCCTCGCTGCCACACGATGCCTCCGCAAGGAATGCCGCCCATCCCGATTCCGCGTCGTGAGCAGATTTTCCGATCCGATAGGCCAGCCGATCGCCGCCACCGCCACCGCCCCACTGCGGGTGGCGCTGCTGGAGGACGACGACGTGCTGCGCGACCGGATCCTGGTGCCAGGGTTGCAGCGGCACGGTTTCGAAGTCACGCCGCTGCGCACCGCGCAGGCGCTGTGGGCGGCGCTGGACGACCACCGCTTCGACCTGATCGTGCTCGATATCGGCCTGCCGGACAGCGACGGCTTCACCCTGACCCGGCAGCTGCAAGCGCAGCGCCCGGGGCTGGGCATCATCATCCTGAGCGGGCGCGGCGAGCAGCCGGATCTGGTGCGCGGCCTGATCCAGGGCGCGGACTCCTATCTGATCAAACCGGTACAGATCGAAATCCTGGCTGCCACGCTGTTCAGCGTGGCCCGGCGCGTGTCGCGTCCGTTGTCCTCGCCCAACGCGGTGGAGGAATGGCAGTTGCAGGACGATGGCTGGTGCCTGTTCTCACCCGATGGCCAGGCGGTGCCGTTGACCGGCTCCGAACGCAAGGTGGTGCAGAGCCTGTGGAGCGCGCGCGGGCGGCTGGTCACCCGCGATGCGTTGATCGGCATGCTCGGCGGCAACCTCGGCCTGGAAGTCGACCCGCATCGCCTGGATGCGCTGCTGCACCGGCTGCGGCTCAAGGTGCAGGAACGCACCGGCGTCGCGCTGCCGCTGAAGGCGGTGCGTGGCCAGGGTTACCTGCTCATGCCGCAGGAGCGCTGATCGCCGCCAGCGGCAGGCGCAGCACGAAGCAGCTGCCCTCGCCCGGCACGCTTCGCACCTCCAGGCTGCCGTGCGCCTCCTGTGCCATTTCGAAGGCGACCGCCAGCCCCAAGCCGGTGCCTTGACCAGCCGGTTTGGTGGTGAAGAACGGCTCGAACGCCTGCCGCTGCACGTCCGCACTCATGCCCACCCCGGTATCGGCGATCTCGATGCGGGCGCAGGCGCCGTCGCGGCGCAGGCAGATCGAGAAACTGCCGCCGCCGGGCATGGCATCGCGCGCATTAGCGGCGAAATTGAGCAGGGTCAGGTCGAGCCGGCTGCGGTCCAGGAACAGCGGCAGCGGTTCCGGCGCCACGTCCAGCTGCAAGCGCACGGTCGGCCCGAACAGTTGCCGCAGCATCGGCTGGATGCCGTGCAACGCCTCGCCGGCATCGAAGCGCTCGGGCACGTTCACTTCGCGTCGGCTGAAGCTCAACAGCTTGCGGCTGATCGCCACGCCGCGCTGCGCGGCCAGCGCCACGCCGTCCAGTGCGTCGGCCAGCGCCAGCGCATCGCGCGGCGGATCGAAATCCAGTTCGTGCACGCAGTGGCGCTGCTCGGCATAGCCGAGGATCGCACTGAGGACGTTGTTGAAGTCGTGCGACACGCCACTGGCCAGTTGCCCGACCAGTTCGATCTTCTGCAGATGCAGCAATCGCTGTTGCGCCTGCGCGCGCTCGCGCATCTCCACCCGCAGCCGCGCGGCGCTGCGCCGCGCGCGCCACAGGCTCTCGCGCAACGCGGCCACGGTGCGGTCGAGCACCAGGGTGATCATCAGATAGCTCAGCGCCAGCGACGGCAGGTTCTGGAACGGGCTGCGCGTGCCGCGCGGATCGCGGCCCCACGGGCTCTCCATGCCCACCCAGAAGATCAGCGTGACGCACAGGTACACCACCCACAGCGCGCGCCGCCCGATCACCAGGGCGGCCAAGGTCAACATCATCATCGGGTAGGGATCGAAGGCCTGCACCTGATAGCCGAAAGCCAGGTTGGCCACCACCGCCGAACACAGCACCACGGCGATGAACGCGGCGGCGGCCTGTTGCAGCAGGCCGCGGCGGATCATCCACACCCCGGCCCAGGCGGCCACGGACATCGCCGCGTCGGTGCCCACGTCCACCGCCAGCTGGCCGGCGGTCATCTGGATCTGCGGAGCGGTCAGCAGGTGGTAGAGCTTGTTGAGCGGGATCTCGCAACCGAGGAACAGGAACAGCACCTGCAGCGCAGGCGCATTGCGGCGGTCGACCGGATCGGCGATGGGGACGCGCCGCAGCCATGTCCACTGCCGACGCCACAGCCGGATCAGAAGATTTTGTGGCATGCGTCGCACCCAGACTCCCATGTCGGTGAGTCTAACGTGAGACTGAGGTGAATTTATCGGCATTGAAGGCGGCCTGGGCTTGCCGCCTTAATCGGGGCTAAACCCATTGCCGGGACCATCGTCCCAGCGCTTCCACGGAACCGCTCATGCCCGTCAAGCACATGCTCGCCCGCTCGCGCCACGCCCGCCCTTCCTCCACTCTGTCGCATGCTCCTTACAGCCTGCTGACGGTCGCGTTGCTGCTGGCAGCGGCGCCGTTGGCAGCCAGCGCGGCCGATGCGCCCGCTTCCGCCACGCCTGCCGCCCAGCCAGCCGCGACTACGGCTACGACCACGACAGCGGCAAGCAGCGGCGATGCGCAGCCCGCCGCGGACGCGGATCCCTCCACGCCAGTTCAGCCCGGCAGCCAGAACACCACCGGTTACTTCATGGCCGAGGGCCTGAACGACGGCAGCGACATCGCCGCCGCCGCGGGTCTGCGTGCCGTGGCGATGGGCGCCCGCGCCGACGCATCCGGTGCCTTCGCCATCGCCATCGGCCACCACAGCGTGGCCTCCGACGCCGCCGCCATCGCGATGGGCGACGGTGCGGTGGCCAGCGGCACGTCGGCGATCGCGATCGGCGGCAGCTTCTTCGGAAGCACCTACGGCGATGCGGCCGGCGCGCAGAGCACCGGCTTCGGTGCGTTGGCCGTCGGCACCGCCGCCAACGCCACTGCCGCCAACGCCAGCGCGCTGGGCTGGAACGCCAGCGCCAGCGGCGCCGGCGCCACGGCGATCGGCGCCATTTCCTCGGTCACCGCCGACCACGCCATCGCCGCCGGCGCCTCTGCCGTTGCCGGGGCAGAGCAGGCAAGCGCCTTCGGCTATGCCGCCAACGCCAGCGGCGTCGGTGCGATCGCCACCGGCGGCTACAGCGTGGCCTCCGGCTTCTTCGGGGTGGCCATGGGCTACAGCGCCATGGCCACCGGTGCCGGCGGCATCGCCATCGGCGACAACGCCTCCTCGTCCGGCCAGCAAAGCGTGGCGATCGGCGCCAGCAACGCCGGCATCCCGACCCAGTCCAAGGGCCTGGGCGCGGTGACCATCGGCGCCGGCAGCTGGGCACTGTCCGACTACGGCACCGCGCTGGGCTTCGACAGCCACGCCGACGCGACCTACAGCCTGGCGCTGGGCGCCCAATCGGTGGCCACCAGCAACAATGCCGCCGCAGTCGGCGCGCAGGCCTTCGCCGATGGCGAGGACGCCAGCGCCTTCGGCGCCATCGCCAGCGCCAACGCCGCCGGCGCAACCGCGCTCGGCAGCGGCGCCACCGCGCTAAGCGCCGGCAGCGTGGCGCTGGGCTACAACAGCGCCGCGACCGGCGCCAACAGCGTGGCGATCGGCGCCGGCGCGGTCGCCGATCGCGACAACACCGTCGCATTCGGCAGCGACGGCGCGCTGCGCCAGCTGACCTATGTCGCCGCCGGTACCGCCGACACCGATGCGGTCAACGTGCTGCAGCTGCGCAGCATCGCCACCGTGCTCGGTGCCGGCAGCGTGGTGGGCGACGACGGTACGCTCGGCGGCAGCGCCTACCTGATCCAGAGCCAGATCTACGGCAGCGTCGGTTCCGCACTGTCGGCGCTGGACGGCGCGCTGTCGACGCTGGACACCCGCGTCGGCCACCTTGCGCAGAGCGGCGGCGGCGGTGTGGCCGTCGGCAGCGGCAGCGGCGGGGCCCCCAGCGTCGGCGCCGACACCAATGCCGTGGCGGTCGGTGCCGAGGCCAGCGCCAACGGCCACAACGGCACCGCGATGGGCGCCAATGCGTTGGCCTACGGCCCCAACGACACCGCGATGGGCGGCAACGCCCGGGTCAACGCCGACGGCAGCACCGCGGTCGGCGCCAACGCCAGCATCAGCGCCGATGCCAGCAACGCGGTGGCGGTCGGCGAGAGCGCCACCGTCACCGCCGCCTCCGGCACCGCGCTGGGCCAGGGCGCCTCGGTCTCGGCCGACAACGCAGTGGCGCTGGGCCGCGGCTCGAGCGCCACCCGCGCCAATACCGTGTCGGTGGGCAGCGTCGGCAACGAGCGCCAGATCAGCAACGTGGCGGCCGGCAGCGCCGCCACCGATGCGGCCAATGTCGGCCAGATGCAGGCCGGGGACAGCGCCACGCTGCGCAGCGCCAACGCCTACACCGACAGCCGCATGGCCGGCTGGGACGACAACCTGACCAGGTTACGCAGCGACACCGACCAGCGCTTCCAGAACATGGACCGGCGTATCGACCGGATGGGTGCGGTCAGCGCGGCCTATGCCGGCATGGCGACGAACACCTCCGGCCTGACCGGTGCCAATCGGGTCGGCGTCGGTGTCGGCTCGCAGGGCGGCGAGAACGCGCTGGCGGTGGGCTACCAGCGCGCGATCGGCAACCGCGCCAGCGTCTCGCTCGGCGGTGCCTTCTCCGGCAATGAGAAGAGCGTCTCCGCCGGTGCCGGCTTCAGTTGGTGATGCCACGCCTCGCCGCATTGCCGCCGCATCCCTCCGACCTTCCGTAGAGATCCAGACATGACCGACATTTCCGCGTTTCCCCGCACCCTGCTGGCGCTGTCGCTGGGCCTGGCGCTGGCCTCGGGCGCGCATGCGCAGTCCGCCCCGCGCTTCTCCGTTCTGGAGACCGCCGCGCCTGGCCAGTCCAAGCTCTACGACGGCCTGATCGTCACCTATCGCGACGGCAGCAGCGAGCGCCGCGATGCGGCCGCCGCCGCCGTCAAGCTGAAGCAGATCATGGCCGCGCCGAGCGCCGCCAACATGTGGTCGAGCACCTACCGGCAGAGCGCGCCGGCGCTGAGCCGGGTGCGCCGGCTCGGGATCGGCGCCGATCTGGTCCGACCCGACCGCCGCCTGAGCCAGTCGCAGCTGGAGACGCTGATGGCCAGCCTCAAGGCCGATCCGGCGGTGGCGCACGTGGAGCCGAACCTGCTGCTCAAGCCGTTGCGCAGCACCGCGCAGGCCAGCGCCACGGCCGTCGCCGCGCCCAACGATCCAGGCTACGTGGTGCAGTGGCACCTGCGCACGCCGGACGGCCACCTGGAGACGCTGGCGCCGGAGACCACCGGCTACGCCAATCGCGGCGGCATCGACCTGCTGCCGGCGTGGCAGTACGGGACCGGCCAGGGCGTGGTGGTGGCGGTGATCGACACCGGCATCACCGCGCACCCGGATCTGGACACCTCGCTGGCCAGCGCCGGCTACGACTTCATCAGCGACGCGCTGAGGTCGGGGCGTGCCAGCGACGGGCGCGTGGCCGGCGGCTGGGACAGCGGCGACTGGACCACCGACGACAAGTACCTGGCGGCCAACGGCGGCTGCGCGCAGCCGGGCGAGCAGTCCAACAGCACCTGGCATGGCACCCACGTGGCGGGCACCATCGCCATGCGTACCAACAACGGGGTGGGCATGGTCGGCATCGCTCCGGACGCCAGGATCCTGCCGATCCGCGCGCTCGGCCACTGCGGCGGCACCACTGCCGACATCGCCGATGCCATCGTATGGGCATCGGGCGGCCACATCGACGGTGTGCCGGACAATACGCACCCGGCCGAGGTCATCAACATGAGTCTGGGCGGCGGCGGCCCCTGCGGGCAGGATACGGTCACCGCCAACGCCATCGCCAGCGCGATCGGGCGTGGCAGCTTGGTGGTGGTGGCCGCCGGCAACAGCAACGCGGACGCAGCTGGATTCAGCCCTGGCAGTTGCCCGGGCGTGATCAACGTGGCCGCCACCGGCATCACCGGCGGCCGTGCCTACTATTCCAACTACGGCAACAGCATCACCCTGTCGGCGCCGGGCGGCGGCGTCCATCCCAACGACGCGGCCAGCGGCTCCGGCTCGGTCCGCACCGGCCTGATCTGGTCCACTCTCAACAACGGCACGCACGGACCCGATCAACCGATCTATGCAGGCTATGCAGGCACGTCGATGGCATCGCCGCACGTGGCCGGCGTGGTCGCGCTGGCGATCAGCGCCGCGCTCAACGCCAATCGTCCGGTCCCGTCGCTGGCGCAAATGCGCGACATCCTGACCCAGACCTCCAATCCGTTCCCGGTCAAGCCCCTGCTGCCTCTGGGGGTCGGCATCCTCAACGCGGCCAAGGCTGTGGCGCGTGCCGCCGGCGCCGATGGCGGCGGCGAGGAAGGCAACGCCATCAGCATCGACCGCGGCACGCTGGGCAAGCTGTCCGCCGCGGCCGGCCAGGGCCAGTTGTACCGCCTGGAGGTGCCGCTCAACGCACGCAACCTGCAGATCCGCACGCTGGGCGGCAGCGGCCAGCTCAAGCTCTATGTGCGTTCCACGCGCGCCCCACGTGCGGACGGCAGCGATGCCGACTACGTCTCGGTGCGCAACGGCACCACGCAGAACGTGCAGACGGCAGTGCCGGCGACCGGGAGCTACTTCATCCGTCCGCTTGGCGGCAACGGTGGCTATGCCAACGTGACCCTGTCGGTGAGCTACTCGATGCAGTGACACGCCGATGAAGCCGGGAGTGGGGAAACGGGAATCGGGAATCGGAAAACACAGGCAATCGTCTTTGCTCTGTTCTATCGATTCCCCACTCCCCATTCCCCATCCGCTATTCGCCGCGCGGCGGGTGCGGACCGAAACGCCCGTACGGACGGCTGTCGTCGGCACCGCGGCGCAAGACCTGCGCGGCAACCAGTGCGATGCCCAGCAACAGCAGGCAGCAAGCGGCCAGCGCGTTCCAGCCGCCGTGTTGCCAGGCCGCGCCGCTGAGCGAGCCGATCAGGCTGGCGCCGCTGTAGTAGGCGAGCAGGTACAGCGACGCGGCATGGCCCTTGTTGCGCCCACCGAGGCGGCCGACCCAGGCGCTGGCCGCCGAGTGCGCGATGAAGAAGCCGATGGTCAGCAGCACGATGCCGGTGATGACCACCGCCAGCACGTGCGCGATGGTCAGCGCCACGCCCAGCGCTGCCACCGCGATGCCGGCCAGCACCACCGGGCCGCGGCCGAAGCGGTCCGACGCGGCGCCGGCCACCGACGAGGACACGATGCCGAACACGTAAGCGCTGAAGATCATGCCGAGCTGGCTCTGGCTGAGACCGAACTCCGGCCCGCCCAGGCGGAAGCCGGCATAGTTGTAGACGCTGACGAACACGCCCATCGCCAGGAACGGGATCGCGAACAGACAAAGCAGGTAGCGGTCGCGCAGATGCCCGCCCCAGGCCTGCAGGTGGAAGCGCAGGTTGATGCCGCGGCGGCGCACGAAATGCCGCGACGGCGGCAACAGCAGCACGAAGCCGACCGCGGCCAGCAGGTCGATGGCGGAGACCGTCGCCAGCGCGATGCGCCAGTCGAAGTGATCGGTGAGCACGCTCATGCCGATGCGCCCGGCCATGCCGCCGAACGCGTTGCCCGCCACGTACAGACCGGTGGCCGCGCCGAGCTTGGACGCCGGCACTTCCTCGGCCAGATACACCATCGCCACCGCCGGCACCCCGCCCAGGGCGATGCCGGACAGCGCGCGCACCACCACCAGCGCGCCCCAGTGCGGCAGGCACGCGGCGATCAGGTTGAGCACGGCGGCCAGCGCGATGGACACGAACATCAAGCCGCGCCGGCCGAGGTTCTCCGACACCGCGCCGGCGCAGAAGATCGCGATCGCCAGGCCGCCGGTGGCCAGCGACAGCGGCAGCGAACTGGTCGCCGCATCGACCCCGAATTCGCGCGCGAACGCCGGCAGCAACGGCTGCACGCTATACAGCAGCGAGAAGGTGGCGAAGCCGGCCAGGAACAGCGCCAGGCGGATGCGCAACAGCGGTGCATCGTCCGCGGCGTGCAGCGGCGGGCATTGGCTGGAAGAGGTCACGACGGCGCGGCACCAGGCATGGGCGGCCAGTATTTGCCTGCACCGATCCGGTGTCCAATATATGATCCAGGCATCCTCCATATCTTCTGGATATGACATGGAACTGCGCCATCTGCGCTATTTCCTGGCCGTCGCCGAGGCCGGCCATTTCACCCGCGCCGCCGCGCAGTTGGGCATCCAGCAACCGCCGCTGAGCCAGCAGATCCGTGCGCTGGAACAGGAGCTGGGCACACCGCTGTTCGTGCGTACCCCCGCGCGGCGCGGACCTCACCGAGGCCGGGCGCGCGTTCCGCATCGAAGCCAAGCGCGTGCTCGCCGACGTGGAACGCGCCGGCGATCATGTCGCGGCTGAAGCCTACAGAAGAGCCGAGCGCCGAACGCGCTCAGCCCAGGTGCGCGCGCACCGCTTCGTCGATCTTCGCCGGCGGCACGAAGCCGGGCACCCGCGCCACTTCCTCGCCCTGGCGGAACAGCATCAGCGTCGGCGTCTGGCGCAGGCCCTGGGCGCGGAAGAAGTCCTCGCCCACGTCCTCCATCTTCACCTTCAGCAAGGTCACACCCTGCGCGCTGTCGCTCTCGGCGAAGCGCTCCAGCGACTTGTCGAGCATGCGGCAGCCGGGGCAGTTGTCCTTGTTGAAATCCACCAGCACGCGCGGATGCGCAGCGATGGCGTCGGCGAACTGTTCGGCGGTGGCGACGGTGATGGTGGTGAACATGGAGCGGGACCTTGTCTGATGTCGGAGAATGCCTGGCGCAGCACGTCGCGACGCCGGCGATGCCATGAAAAAGCAGTTGCAAGAAATGCGGCGTCAGCCGCTGCCTTGCGGCGGCAACGCCACCGAGGCGCAGCCGCTGGCCCGGCCCACTGCAGGCTCGGCGGCCGCCACGTCGGTCGCCGCAGTGGAACCGGCCGCCGCCGCACGCGCGGCGCGCAGCGCCAGTACCTGCGCGCACCAGGCGTCGATCGCCGCGTTGTCGC
The DNA here is from genome assembly GCF_006838285.1 of Xanthomonas translucens pv. cerealis. Lineage (NCBI taxonomy): Bacteria > Pseudomonadati > Pseudomonadota > Gammaproteobacteria > Lysobacterales > Lysobacteraceae > Xanthomonas > Xanthomonas cerealis. The sequence continues at coordinate 4,086,621 of NZ_CP038228.1, read as the reverse complement.
GGTCCCCGTGCGGCATCTGCTCGATCTCCAGCAACGGATAGGCGCTCTCAAAGAAACGCGCGATGCGCTTGACCGCGCCGCAGTAGTACTCCAATCCCCACTGCGTCTCGCCGGTGCCGAACGCGGCGACCTCGATCCTCTTGCCGGCCGCCTCCACCAGTTCGGCGATGTAGCGCTTCATCTCCGCCGGGGTGCGCCCGGCGTTGTCGCTCCAGCTGCCGAGCAGGTGCAGGTCGAAGCCGGCCGCATGCGCGGCGTCGCCAAGCACGCCGTGCAGGGTCTGCACGTCGGTATGGATCAAGGTCACCTGATGCCCCGCGGCCTCGCACTGCGCCTGCACGCGGCGGGCGACGTCGCGGGTATTGCCGCTGAGCGAAGCGTAGGCGAGCAGGATATGCATGAGGCGGGGATTGGGAAGTCGGGATTGGGAATGACCAGCCGTTAGGCTTTGAGAAAGCCGGAAAGGTGGGGTTCGACCTTGCTGTTACGAATCCCTAATCCCGAATCCCCAACCCCTCACAGATCGTCGAAGCCGTTGTCCGAGTTGGTCTTCTTGTAGCTGGCGTTGCGCATCTCGAAGAAGTCGGTCTTGGTCTCGGTGAAGTTGTCCGCGTAAGCCTTGATCCACGGCATCACGTTGTCGCTGGCGTCGGTGTACAGCTTCTCGATGCCGAGCATGCCGGACATCTTGTTGGCGCGGTACTTCACGTACTGGATCATCTCGTCCACGTCGATGCCCTCGATGCCGTCCAGCACTTCGGCGGACCACTCGGTCTCCAGCCGGATCGCATGCTCGAACGCCTGGTGCACGTAGTCGGTCAGCTCGTTGCTCTGCAGCTCGGCGTTCTCGCCGATGATCGCGCGGATCAGCTCGCTGATGAACTTGGTGTGGGCCAGCTCGTCGCGGTTGATGAAGCTGATGATCTTGCCGGTGCCGGTCATGCGGTTCTGCCGCACCAGGTTGTAGAAATACGCGAAACCGGAATAGAAGTTGATGCCTTCCAGGATCGAGGACTGGATCAGCGAACGCAGCAAGGTCTCTGCGGTCTTGTCGCGCATGAAGTCGTCGTAGGCCTGCATGATCGGCTGGTTGCGCGCGATGATGGTCGGGTGCGTACGCGCGATCTCGAACACGCGGTTCTGGTCGGCCAGCCCGGCGATGGAGGCCAGCACATAGGAATAGCTCTCGTTGTGGATCACTTCCTGCTGGCCGATGATCGCCGCGTTGGCGTGCGCGGCCGGGTCGGTGATGTATTCGGCGACGTTGTAGATGAAGCGCGTCTGCGGCGAATCCAGCGTGGCCAGCAGGCCGATGATCGAGTCGTAGGCGTTCTTCTCGCGCGCCGACAGTTCGCCGTACTGTTTGGCGTCGCCCTTCATGTCCACCTCGTCGGGGATCCAGAAGTTGGTCGACAGCTCCTTGTACGCGCGATAGAACGACGGGTACGGGATGTCGTTCCAGTTGAGGATGCCGCTGGTGGTGCCGTTGATGATCCCGGTGGAACGGTTGGGATGCATCGGTTCGAGGATCTTGATGCGGTCGAGCGCAATAGCCATGGGTCGGATTCGGTAGTGGGTTAAACGGCGCCGGCAAGCGGCGCGGCGATGCGGGAGGACGCAGCGGGCGCATGGCGTTCCCGCGGGAAGGCCATGCGCGCGTCGGCGCCGCTACGGGGTGGCGATCAGCTCGAGCACCACTCGCATTCGCTGATGTCGATGTCGTTGGAGCGCACGTAGTAGGTGGTCTTCAGGCCTTCCTTCCATGCGGTCATGTGCAGGTCGAGCAGGGTGCTGGCGCGGATCGTGCTGGGCACGTAGAAGTTGAAGCTGATCGACTGGTCGACGTGGCGCTGGCGGCGCGCGTTCTGGCGCACGCTGGCGAACTGGTCGACCCGGTAGGCGCCCTTCTCGTAGTACGGATAGGTGTCCACGTTCAGGCCCGGGGCCACCACCGGGCGGCGGAAGTCCTTCTTCTCTTCGTAGTAGAACGCGCTGTAGATCGGGTCGATCGAGGCGGTGGAGCCGGCGATCTGCGCGGTGCTCATGTTCGGCGCCACCGCGATCATCCACGCGTTGCGCACGCCGTTGATGCTGACCTGCGCAGCCAGTTCCTGCCACTGCGCGCTGTCGTAGCCGCGCTTGCTGAAGTACTCGCCGTTCTGCCAGTCGCTGCCCTTGAACACCTTGTACGCGCCCTTCTCCTTGGCCAGCGCCAGGCTCGCCTGGATGGTCAGGTAGTTGATGCGCTCGTACAGCTCGTCGCAGTAGTCCTCGGCCTGCCGGGAATTCCACTCGATGCCCTTCTGCGCCAGCAGGTGGTGCCAGCCGAAGGTGCCCAGGCCGATCGCGCGGTACTTCTGGTTGGTGATGGTGGCCTGCGGCACCGGCAGATCGTTGAGATCGATGACGTTGTCGAGCATGCGCACCTGCACCCGGATCAGCCGCTCCAGCACGTCCGGCGACAGCAGGTCCGGCTGCGCGGTGACCGCACGGCCCAGGTTCACCGAGGACAGGTTGCACACCACGAAGTCGCCGGCCTGCTTGGTGGTCACGATCTGGTCGCCGCTGATCATCTCCTGGATGACCCGGGTCGGGCTCATGTTCTGCAGGATCTCGGTGCACAGGTTGCTGGAATAAACCATGCCCTGGTGCTTGTTCGGGTTCATGCGATTGACTTCATCGCGATAGAACATGAACGGGTTGCCGGTCTCCAGCTGGCTGACCATGATCCGCTTGAGCATGTCGATGGCCTTGACCACCTTGCGGCCGATGCGCTCGTCGGCGACCACTTCCTCGTACTTGGCGCGGAACGTGCCTTCGCCGCGCTTCTCGTCGAAGAAGTCCTGCAGGTACCAGCCCTTGACCTCCTTCACCTCGTGTGGGTCGAACAGGTACCACTCGCCGCGGCGCTCTACCGCTTCCATGAAGATGTCCGGCACGCACACCGCGGTGAACACGTCGTGCGCGCGCAGGCGCTGGTCGCCGTTGTTCAGGCGCAGGTCCAGGAACGCCTCGATGTCGCGGTGCCAGATGTCCAGGTACACGGCGATGGCGCCCTTGCGCTGGCCGAGCTGGTCCACCGACACCGCGGTGTTGTTGAGCTGCTTGATCCACGGCACCACGCCGCCGCTGGAATTCTTGACCCCGCGGATCGCCGAGCCGGACGAACGCACGTAACCCAGGTAGGCGCCAACGCCGCCGCCGTGCTTGGACACGCGCGCCACGTCGGTGTTGGAGTCGTAGATGCCCTGCAGGCTGTCGTCGACGGTGTCGATGAAGCAGCTCGACAGCTGCCCGCCGATCTTGCCGGCGTTGGCCAGCGTGGGCGTGGCCACGGTCATGTACAGGTTGGACAGCGCCCAGTAGGCCTCGCCGACCAGCTGCATGCGGCGTTCGCGCGGCTTTTCGTCCTGCATCAGGTACAGCGCGATGGTCAACCAGCGCTCCTGCGGCAGTTCGTAGACCTTGCGCGAGTTGTCGGTGGCCAGGTAGCGCGTGGCCAGCAGGTACAGGCCGTTGTAGGCGAACAGCTTGTCGCGCTCCGGGTCGATCATCTTGCCGGCTTCGGCGAGTTCGTCCTTGGAGTAGTTCTTGAGGATGTCGATCGAGTACACGCCGCGGTCGGCCAGGCTTTCCTGCAAACCGACGTAGGAGCCGTACTTCTCGCCGGCATCGTAGAAGCGGTTCTTGCTGGCGCGCTTGTACAGGCGATGCAGGTACAGGCGCGCGGCGAAGTACTCCCACTCCGGCGTGGCGATGTCTACGCGCGACTCGGCCTCGCGGATCAGGTAGTCGACCATCTCGTCGGCCGACAGGCTTTCCTTCTTCTCGACGAAGGCGAACGCCTTGCGCTCGTAGTCGGCCACGTCCAGCTGCGGGAACTCGGCATGGATCCGGTCCAGGGTGCGCTGCAGGCGCGAGCGATCGAAGGCCATGCGGCGGTTGCCGCCGTCCTTGACGATCCAGGTCACGGCGCGCTGGTCGTTGCTCGGCTCGCTGGCGGCCGCATCGGGCTGCGCCGCGGCGGCGGCGGCAGGCGTGGGATCGACGTCGGCGGTGTCGAGGGGGGCTGCGGCCGGCAGGCTGTGGGTCTGGCTCATGAAGGTCTCCAAGCGTGGTGCACCTGGCTGCCTGACCCTCGCAGGCAACGGTCCGACCGGATCAGCAGGTGGAGACGCGGTGTCGCAAAGACCGCAACGGCGCAGGCGCGAGGCCTACGGGCGGTCAACGCTTCACCGACCCTCTCCCCCCGGAGATGCAACGGTCGGCGCCGCGCTGTGTGCATCGCGCGGCTGTCGGCAGGTCTTCGGGCTGATGGGCGACGGCCGATGGCCGGTGTCCTAGCCCGTCGCTTCCCAAGGCAGGGCGCCTCAGTGCGGGGACGGGTTCGTTCCCAATTACCGCTGCGGGGCAGCGCAGGCTTGAGCGCTCGCGCGCCACACCGGCTTCCCTTTTGATCCCGCAACCTGGTGGCCGCTGGAACCGACCACCACAAGATAGTGGGGTCTCTGGGCGCCGTCAACGCTAAATGTAGTCATAAAACCGAAAACTCAAGCGGGGCAAGAGTTTGCCGTGGAGGGCGGCAAAACCCTGCGGCCGGGCGCCGGATCGCGCCTGGAGCGGGCCGTATCGCATACGCTGCAAGGGCTGCCGCGGCGGCACTGGCGGTGTGTCGCGATTGCCGCGGCGAGGCGCTTGCGCCGGCGTCAACCCGCCGGCCAGCGCTGCAGCAACAGCGCCAGTGCCGCCGCGGCGCTATCGCGCCAGTGCAGATCCGCGCGTGAAGACAGGCCGCTGGGCTCGGGATTGAGGTCGACCACGTAGGCGCCACGCTCCTTGGCGCACCGCGGTAGCCCGGCGACCGGATGGACCAGGCCGGAACTGCCGATCACCAGCACCAGGTCGGCCGCATCGGCGGCCGGCAACGCTTCGCCGAACCAGACCACGCCCGCCAGCCCCACACCAGTGCCGGGTCCGCCCGCCAGGCTTCCCAGGTAGCCAGTTGCTGCGGATCGAAGCGCGCCCACAGGCTGTCGTCGTGGCCACGGAAGGTCGGCACGCCGCTCTCGGCGGACATACCTGCGCCAGTGAGGACCAGCGGGCGACGCGCGCCCTGGATGAAAGCGGCGACGGTCTCGGCGTTGTAAGCGGAGCTGAGCATGGCACACGCAAAGATGATGGCCCTCGCGCTATTACATTGACCCAGTTCCACCTCAATCTGCAGCACAGCAATGCCGCCGCGGCTGTGGGTACCGCAAAAGGTTGGGTACGAAGGCGATGCAATCGCTATCGCCATGACAGGCGGCCCGCCACCATTCGTCCGCCAGCTCTGCCGCGCCGAGGGGACCCGGTAGATCAAAAGCAAAAGCAAAAGCAACAGCAGCGGCGACTCTCTCGGCCATGGGCCAACGACCGCCGCGCGTGTAAAACAGGGCGATCGCGCCCGCTCACATCCGGAACACGCCCGACCAAGTCGGTTCCGCCGGCACGTTCAAGGCCGTCTAGTTCTCCGCCGACCAACTGCCGCCCTCGCTCTCGATGGCGTCGCAGCGCATGCCAGGCTGGCTCGGCCATTGCCGTATGGCAGACAACAAAAAACCCCACCGCGCAGGACGCGCGACGGGGTCTTAGGACACGCCGCATCGATCAGTCGAGGACGACCAGATTCACGTCGATGTTGCCGCGGGTCGCGTTGGAGTAGGGGCAGACCTGGTGCGCCTTGTCGACCAGCGCCTGCAGCTCTTCGCGCGGCATGCCCGGCACCGCGATGCGCAGTTCCACCGCGATGCCGAAGCCGCCCGGGATCTGGCCGATACCGACGCTGCCTTCGATGCTGATCTCGCCCGGCAGCTTCTGCTTGTCCTGCGCGGCCACCGCCTTCATCGCGCCGATGAAGCAGGCCGAATAGCCGGCCGCGAACAGCTGCTCCGGATTGGTACCGTCGCCGCCGGCGCCGCCCAGTTCACGCGGGGTGGACAGCTTCACGTCCAGCGCCTTGTCGGAGGACACGGCGCGGCCTTCGCGGCCGCCGGTCGCGGTGGCGTGGGCGGTGTAGAGGATCTTTTCGGGTGAGGCCATGGTGGTTGCTCCTGATGAGGCGCGTCGCGCCGGTTGATTGCCAGCTATTTATTTAATAGCAAACTACTTAATTAACAGCACGTCATGGAGCGGTGGCGGCCGAGTGGCAACCGCATCAGCCACCGCCCAGGTTGCCACGCAAGGTTTCCAGTTGCTGCTTGAGCTGGCGCAGGTCCTGCGGCGAGCACGCCGCCGCGCAGAACACCTGCTCGGGCACCGCGCCAGCCTTGTTGCGCAGCGCACGGCCGGCGGCGGTCAGCCGCACCAAGACCTGGCGCTCGTCGTCGGCCAAGCGTTCGCGCGTGACCAGGCCGCCGGCCTGCAGGCGCTTCAGCAGCGGTGTCAGCGTAGCCGAATCCAGGAACAGGCGCTCGCCGATCGCCCCGACCGTGCGTGCACCCCCTTCCCACAGCACCAGCATCACCAGGTACTGCGGATAGGTCAGGTCCAGCGTCTTCAGCAGGCCGCGGTAGAGCTTGTGCATGGCCAGGTTGGCCGAGTACAGCGCGAAGCACAGCTGCTGGTCCAACTGCAGCGCCGCGTCGCGGCTGGGGATCTCGGCGGGGGTGCGCTGCCTCGGCATGCGCGCAATTTACATAGCGCACTATTTAATAGCAAGAAATTTAGCTCGCATCGATCGAGTTGCCTGCGGTTCCGCTCGTCGCAACCGATGCCCCGAGGCCACCTGAAGTCGCACCACAAATGGAGATTGGCGATACCGCTGCCTCCCGCTCTTTGTGGGAGGGACTTCAGTCCCGACGCACCGTGCCCGGCGAGTCCTCCGCTTCGTTCGTCGCGACTGAAGTCGCTCCGATAGGAAAAGCCTGGCGCGCATCGGGCGTACCGACACTTTGAAGGCATTGCCCGCGCAGGGATGCCACCACACTCAGGCGCGGTGCGCGGTGGCCAGGTACTCGGCGCTCTGCATCTCGATCAGGCGCGAGGCGGTGCGCTCGAAGGCGCCGGCCAGGCGCTCGCCGCTGTACAGCTGCGGCGGCGGGTCCTGCGCGGTGCAGACCAGGTTGACCTGGCGGTCGTAGAGTTCGTCGATCAGGTTGACGAAGCGCCGTGCCGCGTCCTCGTTCATGCGGTCGAAGTGCGGGATGCCGCCGAGCAGCACGGTGTTGAACTCGCGCGCGATCTCGATATAGTCGGCCGGCCCGCGCGGGCCTTCGCACAACGCGGCGAAATCGAACCAGGCGATGCTCTTGCCGCGGCTGCGCACCGGGATCTTGCGCGCCTCGATGACGATGTTGCCGCTACGCGCGGCTTCATTCCCGCTCAGTTCGCCCCAACGCCCGCCTAGCCATGCGTCGGACTGCGCGTCCAGCGGCGCGAGGTACACCGGCGAGCGGGTCAGCGCGCGCATGCGGTAGTCCTCGGTGCCCTCAGCGTAAAGCTCCAGGCAGTACTTCTGCAGCAGTGCGATGGCCGGCAGGAAGCTCTCGCGCTGCAGGCCGTTGAGGTACAGGTGCTGCGGCGCGGTGTTGGAGGTGGTGACCAGGGTCACGCCCTCGGCGAACAGGCGTTCCAGCAATCGCGCCAGCAGCATCGCATCGCCGATGTCGGTGACGAAGAATTCGTCCAGTACCAGCACGCGCAACCGGGTGCGCCATTCCTGCGCGATCCTGGCCAACGGATCGCTCTGCCCGGCGTGCTCGCGCAGGCGCTCGTGCACGCCGCGCATGAAACGGTGGAAGTGGGTGCGGTACTTCTGCTCGATCGGCAGGCCGTCGTAGAACAGATCGACCAGGAAGGTCTTGCCGCGGCCTACACCGCCCCAGAAGTAGAGGCCGCGCACCGGCTCGGGCTTCTTCCAGAACGCGGCCAGGCGATCCAGCCAGCCGTCCTGGTCGCTGTCCACGATTGCGTCGTGGATGCGGTCCAGCGCGGCCAGCGCGGCGTGCTGCGCCGGGTCGTCGCGCCAGTCGCCGCGCGCCACGCCGGCGGCGTAGCGCTGCGAAGGCGTGGCCGCGGCGCTCATTGGCGCGTGTCCGCGCAGCGCCCTGCCTGCGACCCTGCGGCCGCCTGGCGCCGCACGGCGCTCACGCCTGCTTCGCCGGGAGCCATGCCTTGACCCCGTGCTGCAAGGCGCCGCGCAGGTCGATCAGCTTGCGGTGGAAGAAATGGCTGGTGTCGGGCATGCGCACCAGCTCGGGCTGCTGCGGCAGCGTCTCCAGCCAGTCGTACACGGCCTGCGGCTCGACGATCTCGTCGGCGTCGCCCTGGATCACCAGCCACTGCGGCGGCGGTTCCACCCCGGCGAAATCCCAGCGCCCGGCGGGCGGCGCGATCGACACCAGCGCCTGCGGCTGCAGCGCAGCACTGGCGCGCAAGGACACATAGGCGCCGAAACTGAAGCCGGCCAGCCACAGCGCGTCGTGCGGGCGCTGCGCGCGCACCCATGCCGCTACTGCGGCCAGGTCCTGGTGCTCGCCGTCGCCATGGTCGAAACTGCCGGCCGAGGCGCCGACGCTACGGAAGTTGAAGCGCACCACATGTACGCCGAGTTCGCGCAGCGCGCGCGCGACCATCGTCACCACCTTGTTGTGCATGGTGCCGCCCTCGGTGGACAGCGGGTGGCAGACGATCGCCGTGACTGGCAAGGCGGCCACCGCGGCATCGGGCAGATCGACCGCGGCCTCGATCTGGCCGACGGGGCCGACCAGCGTCAACGCGCCGGATTCGGTAGGGAAAGCGGGAGAGGTCATGCGCTCATAATAGCGGGGCTGGGTGCAGGCCACATGCAGGCCGCGCGCACGCAGCGCTCTGTTCCCCGACCGGATCCCCTGCGCGTGGCGTTCGTTCTTCTGAGTGTGGTGTGCAGCGTGCTGGTTTCGGCGCTGCTGAAGCTGGCGCCGCGCCGGCGCGTCGACCTGGCCCAGGCGGTGACCTGGAACTACCTGGCCGCGGCGTTGCTGTGCGTGGCGCTGCTGCAACCGCCGCTGGCCGCGTTACGCAGCGCGCAGACGCCGTGGCTGGCGCTGCTCGGCCTGGCCGTGCTGCTGCCGGCGCTGTTCCTGGTGCTGGGCCGTGCGGTGGCGCTGGCCGGCATCGTGCGTACCGACGCAGCGCAGCGGCTGTCGCTGCTGCTGTCGCTGGCGGCCGCGTTCGCGCTGTTCGGCGAGCGCGCCAACGGCTACAAGCTGGCCGGGCTGATGCTGGGCCTGCTGGCCATCGCCGGCATCGGGCACCGGCCCGAACCGGTACCGGCCGGCACGCCGCGGGCGGCGCCATGGCTGCTGCTGGTATGGGCCGGCTTCGCCGCGATCGACGTGCTGCTCAAACGCATCGCCCAGGCCGGCACGCCGTTCGCCGCCTCGCTGCTGGTCGCCTTCGCGATCGCCTTCGTGCTGCTGCTCGGCGTGCAGCTGTGGCGGCACGTCCGCGGCATCCGGCCGCTGGCCTGGCGCAACGTCGGCGCCGGGCTGCTGCTGGGCACGCTCAACTTCGGCAACATCGCGTTCTATGTGCGCGCACATCAGGCGCTGCCGGACAGCCCGGCGGTGGTGTTCGCGGCGATGAACCTGGGCGTGATCGTGCTCGGCGCGCTGCTCGGCGTGCTGGCCTTCGGCGAGAAGACCAGCGCCTGGAACCGCGCGGGCCTGTTGGCGGCGCTGCTGGCGATCGTGTTGATCGCGGTCGGTGCGCGCGGCTAGCGGTGGTGCGTGCCATGGGTTGTGTCGCGGAGGCCTGCATGTGGAGATGGTTCGTGGCCAATGAACAGGCAAGCGAACCAGAAACGCCGACAGCCCCGGCGACCCCTCAGCGCCGCCACACCGGGAACGGATCGGCCAGTGCCTGCCAGGCCAATGGCCCGCGCCCCAGTTCCGTGTCGTCGAGCAGGCAGGCGTCGAGTTCGGCGCGCACCCGCGCTTCGTCCAGGCCGACACCGATCAGCGCCAGCTCCTGGCGGCGGTCGCCCCACAACGGATGCCACAACGCGCGCAACGCCGCGTATTCGCGCGCGTCGCCCACCTCTTCTGCCTGCGGCGGCGGCGCGCTCCAGCACGCACTGTGCTGCCGTTGCCAACCCAGCTCGGTGTAAGGCAGCGGCTGCGGCGGCAACGGCAGCGGGGTGTCCAGCAGGCCTTGCTCCACGCGTTCGCGCGCCGCGTACCAGAAACCGGCCGCCTGGGTCTGGGTGGCCGCACCGACGATGGACAGTTCGCCGACCCAATCCATGCGACTGGCCAGCCAGAAAAAGCCCTTGCTGCGGATCACCTCGTGCAGGCCGCGCTGCGCCAGGCGCGCGAAGCGCAACGGATGGAACGGACGCTGCGCGCGGTAGACGAAGCTGCCGATGCCGAACTGCTCGGTTTCCGGCGTGTGCTCGCCGCGCAGCGCCTGCATCCAGCCCGGCGCCAGCTGCGCGCGCACGAAATCGAAACGGCCGGTGTCCAGCACAAGGTCCAATGGCACATCGCCGTTGCGGGCCTCGACGATGCGTGCGTCGCGGTTCAGCGCGCGCAGCACCGCGCGGGTGCGCGCCACCATGTCCGCGCTGGCCAGGTCGCACTTGCCGATCACGATCACGTCGGCGAATTCGATCTGCTCCACCAGCAGGTTGACCAGGCCGCGATCGTCGTCGGCGCCGGCGTGCAGGCCGCGCTCGGCCAGACGCTCGGTCGAGCCGAAATCGCGCAGGAAGCTCACCGCATCGACCACGGTGAGCATGGTGTCCAACCGCGCCACATCGGCCAGGCTGCGGCCGTGTTCGTCGCGCACCGAAAAGGTGGCGGCGACCGGCATCGGCTCGGAAATGCCGGTGGATTCGATCAGCAGGTAGTCGTAGCGGCCGCTGTCGGCCAGGCGCTGCACCTCCTGGCGCAGGTCTTCGCGCAGCGTGCAGCAGATGCAGCCGTTGCTGAATTCGACCAGGGTTTCTTCGGTGCGGCTGAGCGCGGCGCCGCCATCGCGGATCAGCGCGGCATCGATGTTGATCTCGCTCATGTCGTTGACGATCACCGCCACGCGGCGGCCGTCGCGGTTGCGCAGCACGCGGTTGAGCAAGGTGGTCTTGCCGGCGCCGAGGAAGCCGGACAGGACGGTGACGGGAAGGCGGCGGTCGAGCACGGCGGACGAGGGCATGGGAGACTTTGGCAAGAGGCGCTGGAGGCGACCTTCGATTGTTACTATATAACATATGAATCCGCATCGAATCGCATGCCGGTGCGCTCCCTCGCCCCGGGGTTTGTGACGCGTCCGTAACGATCCTGTCCATCCGGTTCGGATGGCGGCGTCGGCGGATGTCATTGACTGCATCGCCGGGCGTCCGCAGTGTGCGCATCCGTCGAGGCATCACGATGCTGCATGCCAATTGCTCGCTTCAGACGAAACAACTTCGCATTGCTTGCGCCTGGAAGGCGTGCCATCACCTAGCGTTGCGCTATATCGATCACTGAGCGTTGGCCATGAAGCTGAAGACATCTTTTTTTAGCAAATCCAGGATCGCTCCTGAGCCAACCGCCACGCCTGCTGGCAATCACGCGCATGGCGCTGCCAAGGCCGATGGCGCGGCAACCGTCCCGCAGCCGTTGGGCCGCGCCCCTCGGTCCCATTCGGGGGGTATGCAGGGAGGCCGAAGGGCCTGCTCAGTTCGATGCAGAAATCATTGAATTCGGCACAAAAATCACTGCTTTCGCTGCAAAGAAAAATGTCCCAGCAGCAGACTGCAACTTCGCCACGGCCATCGCGCGAAGCGTCCGGACGGGCGAATGTCGCTGATCGCCGGCCAACCCCGACACCGGCGGCAACGGCCTTCGCTAAACAACAACGCCCTGCCATGCAGTCGCCCGGAAACGCGCCACCACGCACCACCCGGCCACCTGCTGCCGCCGCTCCGGCCCGTCCCGCGCCACAGGTCGGGCCGATGCGCCGCCCTGCCCATGCCCAGGCGATGGGGAGCATGCCATCGCGCGCCACGCCCACGCCCACGCCCACGCCGCACTATGGCAAACACGACGCATTGATCAACATGCTCCATGAGGAACGCGATCCGACCCCACTTGAGCAGCACTTGCTCAATGAGCTGAGAGTTGGAACCCCCCTACTGAACCAGCACAAGCCCTCACCGCACTATGGCAAACACGACGCATTGATCAACATGCTCCATGAGGAACGCGATCCGACCCCACTTGAGCAGCACTTGCTCAATGAGCTGAGAGCTGGAACCCCCCTACTGAACCAGCACAAGCCCTCACCGCACTATGGCAAACACGACGCATTGATCAACATGCTCCATGAGGAACGCGATCCGACCCCACTTGAGCAGCACTTGCTCAATGAGCTGAGAGCTGGAACCCCCGCACTGAACCAGCACAAGCCCTCACCGCACTATGGCAAACACGACGCATCGATCAACATGCTCCGTGAGGGACGCGATCCGGCCCCACTGAAGCAGCACCTGCCCAATGAGCTGAAGGCTGAATTGACCGTACCGAAGCACAGAGCCGACCAGGCCCAGGTCCGGGCCGAAACGCCAGTCGCGCAACATGCCGATCCAGAACGTTTGATCCACACCCTGAATAAGCAATTGGCTGAACTGAGCAAGGCGGATTACGCTATATCGACCAGACTGATAGATGAGAATCGCGGACCGACGCCCAAGGAGCAGGCTCTGCGCGACAGCCGCCTCGCCCTGATCATGAAGCGTAACCAGGTGCGGGATAGTCAACTTAACGAGATGCTGCAGAAGCTCGAGCCACTGGAGGAGATCACTCCACACAGGACCACGCAGAGCGTTTCGCACATCGTCCAGCAAGATGTCATGCATTCCAATGCGCGCAAATTGCGCGCTGTCCAGGAGCAAGGACTGGATTCGGCCAAGTTCACGCCACAATACGCGGACGCCAAGCGCCGTCTGCAGTCCTTGCGCGATAGCGGCGCGCGCCCCAAAGATGTGCAACGTCTCGAACGCATGATGCAGGGCTACGACAATCTTGTGAAGCTGGAAAAGATCGTTCAGGACACCGACGATCAGTTGGAGCGCATGGGCGCGCGACGGCTCATGGATAGCATTCCGACGACCCCCGAGGAACGGGAGCAGATGCGTGAAAAAGACTATGCCGAGGAGGATGAGGCAAACGCTCAGGGCTACTACTAATCCGAGCCGGATGGGACGCCTGCCCGCGTCGCGGCGAAATGCAATGAACGCCGGTCGGCATGGCAGTGAGATGCCAAGCCTGGACACAGGCAGCGAAGGCTATTTCAGGTCGTCCAGCATCCCGGCCATCGCGGCCCCCTGCGCTTGGGCGTCATGATCGCGCCATCGACACCGCTGTCGCCTGCAGCGGCAGCGGTGCATCCAGCAAGCGCGATGCGACGCGTTTGCGGCCCGCGGCGTAATGTTATTATATAACGCTATTGCGCCGGAGTCGCCGCCCATGAAATCCCTGCCCCACCCCTTCTTCGACGCCTCCGCGGTACTGTTGTCGGCGCTGTGCCTGGCGCACTGCCTGGCCCTGCCCTTGCTGGCTGCCGCCCTGCCGCTGTTCGGCGTGTGGGCGCAGGCCGAATGGGTGCATGGGCTGTTCGTGGCGCTCGCGCTGCCGCTGGCCGGGCTGGCGCTATGGCGCGCGCACCGGCAGCGGTCGCTGCCGTGGCCGCTGTGGACGATGGCTGTGCTCGGGCTATCCGGATTGCTGGCCGGTGCGATCGGGTTCCCCAGCGCGCAGGCCGAAACCCCGGTCACCGTGGCCGGTAGCCTGCTACTGGCGAGCGCGCACCTGTGGAATTGGCGGCGCAACGGGCATCGGCCCTGCTAGGGGATTGCGGATTGGCAAAAGTGGGGACGCGCGATCTGGACGCGCGCGCTTCCAGGATTCGAGTCAGCGGTTTCCTCAATCGCCACACTCGCGCCTCTCCACTTCCATGAATCCCGAATTCCGAATCCTGGCTCTCTGGGTCATGATCGAAGCTGCGCCATGAGCCGGGCAGATTGCGTTCGCGGTAGCCGTCGGCGTCTGGCCAATCCGCGTTGACGTGCCATTCGGCCGCGCCGCGTAGCTGCAGCGCCAGCGCCGGGCTCAGCAGGGCGTGGTCGAGGCGGCCGCTCAGGTCACGGTAGATGAAGCGGTAGGGCTGCTCGACATGCGCCTGCGCCAGCGCATCGCGCCGGCCGGCGTCGTGCAGCAGGCGCAGTGGGTCTTCCATCGCGTAGGCGTTCACCTTGGCCAGCTGCGCCTGGAATTCGGCCGCGTTGCGCGCGCCGTGCAAGGTCGGGACGCCGCCGCCGCCATCGCCGTTGAAGAAGTTCTCCAGGTTGAACGCGGCCACGCGCAGCGTGCCGGCGACCTGCGGCGGTGCCGGGGCCGGCACTGCGGTCAGCTGCAGCGGCGCGGCGGGACCAGGGTGGCATCGCCGCCGGCCTGCACGCGCGTGGTGACCACGCCTTCGAACACCACGCCCTGCGCGCTGTCGGCCGGCCGCAACTGTCCGATCGGGACCATCTGCGGCGGCGTCAACGCATGCGCGGCGGGCGCGCCGGCCACCAGCAGCAACGACAACAGCGGGGGCGACCGGCGCATGCGATCACTCTCCTTCGTGCGCCGGCATGCGGCGGGCATCGAATACGAACGCGCCGCCCGAAGGCGGCGCTGGCAACCCGAAGAATGCGGAAGTTACTTCAGGTTCGACAGCATCCAATCCACCGTGGCGTGGACCTGCGCTTCGCTGAGCGCCGGATTGCCGCCCTTGGGCGGCATGATCCCGCCATCGGGGCCGGTGTAGCCCTCGATCGCGTGCTTGTACAGCGTGTCCTTGCCTTGCGCGATGCGCGCATCCCAGTGCGAATGGTCCAGGGTCGGCGCCTTGCCGACGCCGGTGGTGTGGCAGGCGGTGCACAGGTTGTTGAAGATCACCTTGCCGTCGGTGGTGCCGCCGTAGGCGACCTGCGCCGAGGCCTTGGCCAGCGCCGCCGCCTGCGCGGCGGCCTGCGCCGCGGCACCGGTGCTGCCGGCGTAGACCGCGCCCACCGGGGCGATGCGCTCCTCGGTGCGCTTGAGCGCCACCGGCGAGACCTCCGGCGGAATCGATCCGTGCAAATACGCAGCGAACACGATCAGCCCGAGCGTGATGATGGCCAACAGGCCGATCACCAACGAGAACCGCTTGAGGAATTCGAGGTCGTAATTCCGCACATCACACCCCTTTGGCACGTGGTGACCGGACCACCGCTACGCAACCGAGTATAGCCAGCGTTTGCCGCGCACGGCAGTCAAGCGACGTCGCCAGTCGCAGACGATGCGTGCTGCATCGCAGCAGGTTTGCTGCGTTCGGGAAGACGCCATCGGCAGCGCGGTGTTTCCGTGCAGCACCGCTCACAAGCCAGTGGCGGCTGCGGCGCTGCTCCGCCGCTATGCCTTGCATGCGGCCCGGTCGCGGTCGACGCGCCGCTGCGCAGCGGCCGCCGGGTCGCTGCGCAAACGCCCTATCCGGTCTGCGCACTGCCGACCGCACGCAGGCAAAAGCCACATACCGCCTCGACCAGGCGCTCGCTGTCGCGCGGGCCGTCGCGGCTGGGCGCGGTCGGCCCGACCAAGGCTTCGGTGTAGGCGCCGACCAGGCAGGCCGCGGCCGCGTCCAGGTCCTGCGCCGGGAACTCGCCCGCGGCCACACCCTCGGCGAGGATGCCCTTGAACAGATCGCCGAACAGGCGCCGGCAGCGGATGCGCTCGGCATCCACCTCCGGCTCCACCGGCTCGGCGATGAAGGCGTAGGCCAGCCCAGGCCCGGCCAGCGCGCGGCGCACGAACGAGGCGATCGCCGCGCGCAGGCGCTGCGCCGCCGGCGCCGGTTCGGCGGCGATACCGCGCAGGATCGCCAGTTCGTGCTCCACCGCCGCAGTCAGCACTTCCACGAACAGCTCGGCCTTGGACGGGAAGTGGCGGTAGATCAGGCCGGTGGACACCCCCGCCTCGGCCGCCACCGCGGTCACCGGCGCACCGCGGAAACCGCCGGCGGCGACCAGCCGCCGCGCCGCCAGCAAGATCCGCTGGCGGTTGCCGGCAAGGCGTTCTTCCATCAGCGCGGAGCGTTTGTAGGCCATGAGTTGATTCTAAGTTCAATTAATGAATTATTGTTCACTTCTTTGTCGTTCCCGGCTACGCTGGGGTCCATTCCCCGGCGCCGCCTGGATTCTAGGCGTCCCGTCCGCCGCACGCCTGCCTCCGGAGCCCGCCATGCTGATGCCGTCGTTGAATTTCGAACTGGGCGAGGACATCGACCTGCTGCGCGACAGCGTGACCGGCTTCGCCGCGCGCGAGATCGCACCGCTGGCCGAGCAGGCCGACCGCGACAACGCGTTCCCGACGCCGCTGTGGCGCAAGCTCGGCGAGCAGGGCCTGCTCGGGTTGACCGTGGAGGAGGACTACGGCGGCAGCGCAATGGGCTACCTGGCGCACGTGGTGGCAATGGAGGAGATCTCGCGCGCCTCCGGTGCCATCGGCCTGTCCTACGGCGCGCATTCGAACCTGTGCGTGAACCAGCTGCGCAAGAACGGCAGCGCCGCGCAGAAGGCGCGCTACCTGCCCCGGCTGTGCAGCGGCGAGCACGTCGGCGCGCTGGCGATGAGCGAGCCGGGCGCCGGTTCGGACGTGGTCTCGATGAAGCTGCGCGCCGACCTGCACGGCGACCACTACCGGCTCAACGGCAACAAGATGTGGATCACCAACGGCCCCGACGCCGACGTGCTGGTGGTCTACGCCAAGACCGACCCCGCTGGGGGCGCGCGCGGCATCACCGCGTTCCTGGTCGAGAAGGGCATGCCCGGTTTCAGCACCGCGCAGAAGCTGGACAAGCTCGGCATGCGCGGCTCCAACACTTGCGAGCTGGTGTTCCAGGATTGCGCCGTGCCGGTGGAGAACGTGCTCGGCAGCGTCGGCGGCGGCGTGCGCGTGCTGATGTCGGGCCTGGACTACGAGCGGCTGGTGCTGTCCGGCGGCCCGCTGGGGCTGATGGCCGCGGCGATGGACGTGGTGATGCCGTACGTGCACGAGCGCCGCCAGTTCGGCGAGGCGATCGGCAACTTCCAGCTGATCCAGGGCAAGCTGGCCGACATGTACGTTGGCCTCAACGCCTGCCGCGCCTATGTGTACGCGGTGGCGCGCGCCTGCGACGCCGGCCGCACCACCCGCCAGGATGCCGCCGGCGCGATCCTGTATGCGGCCGAGAAGGCAACCTGGCTCACCGGCCAGGCGATCCAGGTGCTCGGCGGCAACGGCTACATCAACGACTACCCGACCGGACGCCTGTGGCGCGACGCCAAACTGTACGAGATCGGCGCCGGCACCTCGGAGATCCGCCGCATGCTGATCGGCCGCGAACTGTTCGAGCGGACCAAGTGATGTGATGCGTCGTGATGTGATGCGCTCCTACACGAAGTCTCTTTTCCTCCTTTCGATGGCCCTGCCATGAGCGTGATCCAGACCCAGTTGCAACCCGGCAGCGATGCCTTCGCCGCCAACGCCGCGGCGCTGCGCGCGGTGGTCGACGACCTGCAGCAGACCCAGGCGCGCATCGCCCAGGGCGGCAGCGAAGTCGCACGCGCCAAGCACCAGGCGCGCGGCAAGCTGCTGGCGCGCGCGCGCATCGACGCGCTGCTCGACCCGGGCAGCGCCTTCCTGGAAATCGCCCCGCTCGCCGCGCTGGGCCTGTACGCCGACGAGGTCCCGTGCGCCGGCGTGGTCGCCGGCATCGGCCGCGTGTCCGGCGTGGAGTGCGTGATCGTCGCCAACGACGCCACGGTCAAGGGTGGCACCTATTACCCGATGACGGTGAAGAAACATCTGCGCGCGCAGGAGATCGCGCAGCAGAACCGGCTGCCGTGCATCTACCTGGTCGATTCCGGCGGCGCGTTCCTGCCGCTGCAGGACGAGGTGTTCCCGGACCGCGACCATTTCGGCCGCATCTTCTACAACCAGGCCAACCTGTCGGCGCAGGGGATCGCCCAGATCGCCTGCGTGATGGGTTCGTGCACCGCCGGCGGCGCCTATGTGCCGGCGATGAGCGACGAGACGGTGATCGTGCGCGAGCAGGGCACGATCTTCCTTGGCGGCCCGCCGCTGGTGAAGGCGGCCACCGGCGAGGAGGTCAGCGCCGAGGAACTGGGCGGCGCCGACGTGCACACGCGCATCTCCGGCGTGGCCGACCATTTCGCCGACAACGACCTGCAGGCGCTGGCGCGGGTGCGCGCGATCGTGGCCCAGCTCAACTGGCGCAAGCCGACACCCGCGCTGGCGTTGCGCGCGCCGGAGCCGCCGCTGTATCCGGCCGAGGACCTGTACGGGGTGATCCCCGCCGACCCGCGCAAACCGTTCGACGTGCGCGAGGTGATCGCGCGGGTGGTCGACGGCTCGCGCCTGGACGAGTTCAAGGCGCGCTACGGCACCACCCTGGTCACCGGCTTCGCCCACCTGCACGGCTATCCGGTCGGCATCATCGCCAACAACGGCATCCTGTTCTCCGAATCGGCGCTGAAGGGCGCGCACTTCATCGAACTGTGCGCGCAGCGCGGCATCCCGCTGGTGTTCCTGCAGAACATCACCGGCTTCATGGTCGGGCGCAAGTACGAGCACGGCGGCATCGCCAAGGACGGGGCCAAGCTGGTAATGGCGGTGGCCTGCGCGAAGGTGCCCAAGTTCACGGTGGTGATCGGCGGTTCGTTCGGTGCCGGCAACTACGGCATGTGCGGCCGCGCGTATTCGCCGAATTTCCTGTGGATGTGGCCGAACGCGCGGATCGGGGTGATGGGCGGGGAGCAGGCGGCAAGCGTGCTGGCGACGGTGCGCCGCGACGGCATCGAGGCCAAGGGCGGCGCCTGGTCGGCCGAGGACGAGACGGACTTCAAGACGCCGATCCGCGAGCAGTTCGAGCGCCAGGGCCATCCGTATTACGCCAGTGCGCGGCTATGGGACGACGGCATCATCGATCCGGCGCAGACGCGACGGGTGCTGGGGCTGGGACTGTCGGCGGCGTTGAACGCACCGGCGGAACCGACCCGATTCGGGGTGTTCCGGATGTGAGCGGGCGCGATCGCTCTGCTTTGCAAGCGCGACGGTCATTGGCCGCCATGCGCCGCATGGCCGAAAGAATCGCCTCGGCCTCTGCCGTTGCCTCTGCCGTTGCCTCTGCAGTTGCCGTTGCTGTTGCTTTGCTCTTGATCTACCGGCCCCCCTCGGCGCGGCAGGCGCGGCGGGCGAATACCCGAAGGGCGGCGCGCAGGATGCGCGACGTTTTTCGCTGGCACATGGATGTGCCATCGAAAAATGCCCGTTGGGGCTGCGGACCCGGAGCGCGTAGCGCGGAGGGCGCGCTGCGGGGTGTGCTTTCTTTTGGTTACTTTTCTTTGCACAAGCAAAGAAAAGTGACCCGCGCCAGCGGAAGCTCTTGCTCTTGCTCTTGCTCTTGCTTCAAAGCTTCAAAATCTCAGTGCCAGAACCAAGACAACGACAACGGCAAAAGCTTTCGCCTTGCGGCGAGTCACTTTTCTTTGCTCGCGCAAAGAAAAGTAACCAAAAGAAAGCGCGCCCTGCCTAGCGCCCTCAGCGCTGCGCGCTCCGGGTCCGCGTCCATACCGGGGATTCGCGGAAGGGGCATCAAGCCCCTGCCGCGAACGGCGCACATCCATGTGCGCCGCCCTTCGGGTTTTTCCCCGCCATGGCCGCCGCTTCGGAAGGGAACCCAGTAAGTCAAAAGCAATGGCAACAGCAACAGCCAAAGCAACAGCAACAGCAACCGCAACCGCAACCGCAACCGCAACCGCAACCGCAACCGCAAGACACGACACCCCTTTTCCAGGCAACTGACCATGGCCACGCCCGACCTGCCGATGTTCGACAAGATCCTGATCGCCAATCGCGGCGAGATTGCCTGCAGGGTGATCGCCACCTGCCGCAAACTCGGCATCGCCAGCGTCGCCGTCTACTCCGATGCCGACCGCGACGCCCGCCACGTGCGCCTGGCCGACGAAGCGATCAACATCGGCGCCGCGCCCGCGCGCGACAGCTACCTGCGCGGCGAACGCATCCTCGACGCCGCCCAGGCCAGCGGCGCCCAGGCGATCCATCCCGGCTACGGCTTCCTGTCCGAGAACGCCGAGTTCGCCGAAGCCTGCACTGCGCGCGGCATCGTGTTCATCGGCCCGCCGCCGACAGCGATCCGCGCCATGGGCGACAAGAGCGCGGCCAAGGCGCTGATGCACGCCGCCGGCGTACCGCTGACCCCGGGCTACCATGGCGAACGCCAGGAGCCGGCGTTCCTGCGCGAACAGGCCAACGCCATCGGCTATCCGGTGCTGATCAAGGCCAGCGCCGGCGGCGGCGGCAAGGGCATGCGCCGGGTCGATCGCAGCGAGGACTTCGTCGCCGCGCTGGCCGCCTGCCAGCGCGAAGCGCAGGCCGCATTCGGCAACGCCCACGTGCTAGTCGAGAAATACGTGCTGCGGCCGCGGCATATCGAGATCCAGGTGTTCGGCGATACGCATGGCGAACTGGCCTACCTGTTCGAACGCGATTGCTCGGTGCAACGCCGCCACCAGAAGGTGCTGGAAGAGGCCCCGGCGCCAGGCATGAGCGCCGAACGCCGCGCCGCGATGGGTCAGGCAGCGGTGGAGGCGGCGCGCACGGTCGGCTATGTCGGCGCCGGCACGGTGGAGTTCATCGTCGCGCCCGACGGCGCGTTCTACTTCATGGAAATGAACACGCGGCTGCAAGTCGAGCATCCGGTCACCGAGTGCATCACCGGTACCGATCTGGTCGAGTGGCAGCTGCGCGTGGCCGCCGGCCAGCCGCTGCCCAAACGCCAGCATGAGCTGGCGATCCGCGGACATGCGCTGGAAGCACGGCTGTATGCCGAGGACCCGGCGCGCGGCTTCCTGCCCTCGACCGGCACGCTGCAGCATCTGCGCCTGCCGGCGGCGGACGCGCACACCCGCGTCGATGCCGGCGTCGAACAGGGCGACGTCATCGGCCCGCACTACGACCCGATGATCGCCAAGCTGATCGTCTGGGACGAGACCCGCGAACGCGCGCTGCGGCGCATGCAGGCGGCGCTGGCGGCGTGCCAGGTGGTCGGCGTGGCCACCAACGCCGCGTTCCTGCAACGCCTGATCGGCACCACGGCGTTCGCACAGGCCGATCTGGATACCGCACTGATCGAGCGCGAACATGCCGCGCTGTTCGAGACCGCTACGGCCACCGCCGAACCGACCTGGACACTGGCCGCGCTGGCCTGGCTGCTGCACGATCGCGCCGACGCAGCGCAATCGGGCGACCCGCATTCGCCCTGGGACCTGCGCGACGGCTGGCGCCTGGGCGAACCCGCGCCGCGCAACCTGATCCTGCAACAGGGCGATACGCGCCGCACGCTGCGCGCAGCGGCGACCGACGCAGGCTGGCGCATCCACGACAACGCCACCGATGCCGTGCTGCTCGCCTTCGGCAGCCTGCAGGAGCAACGCCTATTGGCACAGCTCGATGTGCAACGCGTGCACGCCGACGCGGTATTCGCCGGTAGCCGCCTGCATTTGTTCGTCGCTGGCCAGGCGCATCTGTTCGACCTGCACGATCCGGTCGCCGAGGCCGATCAGCCTGTCGCCGATGCCGGCGGGCTGACCGCGCCAATGCCCGGCCGCGTCGTCGCGCTGCTGGTCGCGCCCGGCACTCGCGTGGCGCGCGGCACGCCGTTGCTGGTGCTGGAGGCGATGAAGATGGAACACACCTTGCAGGCCCCTGCCGACGGCGTGGTGCACGGCTACCGTGTGCGCGAGGGCGAGCTGGTCGGCGACGGCGTGGCGCTGCTGGAGTTCGAGGCGGACTGAGCACGGGTCCGCACGCCGCGGCGCGCGCGCACAACGCAAGCACCTTCTGCTTGATCGCACTGCGGTGCGCAACCGCGAACGGCCGCGACACCGCAGCGAGCGCACGGCGGCCGCCGTGCACGGTCGCCATACCGGCGCCGACGCGTCACACTCGGCGCACGCCCGCAGCCAAGTACGCCGCCATGAAGCTCACCGCCCACGTTCTCGACGGCCACACCCTCGACGTGCGCCCGGCGCCGCGCGAGCGGCCGTGGATGGACCGCACCGACCAGCGCTACGCCTACCGCTGCCTGCCGCTGGACATCGCCAACGCGCACGGTTGGGAGCTGCTGTGCCAGAGCGGGTTCGAGGCCGAATGGAGCGGCGGCAACGCGCTCGACGCCATCCGTCTCCACCCCGACGTCGGCAACCACGCGCCAGCGGTCAGCCATTTCGGCTACGGCGTGCTCACCTTCCATGTGCCCTGCCTGTTCCGCACCGAGCCAGGCATGGACCTGTACGTGACCGCGCCGGTCAACCGGCCCAAGGACGGCATCGCCGGGCTGACCGGGCTGATCGAGACCGACTGGAGTCCGTACACCTTCACCATGAACTGGCAGTTCACCCGCCCCGGACGCGTGCGCTTCGACGCTGGCGAACCGTTCTGCCACTTCTTCCCGGTGCAGCGGCGGGTACTGGCCGAGACCGAGCCGCGCTGGCAACCGCTGTCGCAGACGCCGGAACTGGAACGCGACTATCAGGCCTGGATGCGCAGCCGCGGCCAGTTCCTGCACGACCTGCAGCAAGACGCTCCAGAGGCCAAACGCCAAGGCTGGCAGCGCAGCTACTTCCGCGGACCGGCGCCAGGACAGTGTCCGGCCGGGGTCGAGCATCGGGTCAAGTTGCGCGTGGCGCCGTTCACCCGCGACGAGGGCTGAGCTTGCTTCGGCGCATCGCCGAGGGGACGCCGCTGCCGATCCATGGCCGTATGCGCTTCGATGCGGATGTGGGCGATTCGACCGTGTAAGCGCCACCGCGCCGCGAACAACCACCATCAAGGCGCTTTGCCCTTGTCATGCGCGCAGGCCGCCTCGAACCACCGGCCGCGACGCTGAACAGCGTCGTCAGCCCCATCGCTGCGTTCGTCGCGGCTAAAGCCGCTCCAACAGAACGTGCGGTCGCGGGCTGTGTGCACTGTAGGGGCTTCAGCCGCGACCTCCGTCAAACATCGCCATCTCCCGCAGCTACGGTTCCAGCAAGCTGCCGCAACTGAAGACCCGACGCCGACGAGAAGTTGGTTGCTCAACACTGCTTCTGAACTACCGCAATGGAAGGGCGGCTAATGACACCACTGCCGCTCGCACGGCACGCCGTCGTGGTTGCCGTCCATCTGCACGCCAGGGCAGGTGCGCAGGCAATAGGTCGCTTCCTCGCACGAGGTCATCTGCGCGCAATGAGTGCGTCCGTCACACTGGAAGTGCTGAGCGGGTGCCGCTGCCGCGGGTACGGCCGGCGCTGTGGCTGTGGCCTGTGCAATGGAAGTGGGTGTCGTGACTGCGCTCGATGTCCTCGGTACGGCTACGCTCGGCGTCGGCGTGGCCGCGAAGCGCGGTGCGATCAGCGAATAAGCATAGGCACCGATGCCGATCACCAGCAGCATCGCGAGCACGCGGCCGAACGCGCTGCGGGCATGCGCATCAGCTGGGGCACGACGCGCTGTCGTGGTCGGAGCGCGCCCTGGGCGCATCTGTCTACTCATTGCCTCGGGACAATCGGCTAGAGTCGAAATGGTCGAGCAACACGACGGATTGCACGATGGGCGCGCATCCGCGTACAACGCCTTGGCTGGCCCCGCGTGGCAGCATCACCGCCCGCCCCGCAGCATTCTCCCCCGATGCTGCCTGCCACGTCGGCGCGTTTGCCGTGCGCTCGACATCGTTGCAGTGCCATGGAGTGCATGCCGGGCGGGGTGTCTTGCCCCGCCTGGCATGCGGCGTCTTGCTCAATGTCAGGAGCGTGAGGAAGGATCTGCTTCAAACGGGTATTCCCCCTGGCCCCTTTAGTTAGATCAGCGTGTATTGCCGCCCCTTTGCGAAAGCAAAGCCCAATCATTGCGAATCCAAAGCCAGCCAGAAGCACCAACATGGCATAGAGCACAAACACGATCGCCCAGTATCGCAAAGGATTTTGCGCCAAGACGGCGTGGATATCTCCGGCGTACCTGCTATTGAAGCGGACATAACCAGACTGGAGCGCGGGGCGTAGTGCATAGCCCCCCAGTGCGCCCAAGACCGATATGAAAGAGCCGCCGGCAATGAAGATCAGCGGCCTGCGTTTCGCTGGCTTGAGTGTGCTTGCGATGTATGCCGCTGCCAATGCAGCAAAAGGAAGGAACGCGATCGTCATCAACATAGGCACTGCTCGATTCTCCTTGACTTTTGGCGTCTTCGCTGGACGCCAACTTCCCTGGGATGGATTGGCGACTTCCAGCCAATCCGCACCGTCGCGTCTTTTGCACATCGCCACTGCGCGCAAAAACCGGACACACGACTTAGCGCCCCCTTACCCCTTCCCCACCGGCAACACCACATCCATCAACATCGCATCCTCCGGGTCCGGGGTGGCCTTGAAGCCCAGGTGCGCGCACATCGCCAGCATGGTGCGGTTCTCGCGCAGGACCTGGCCTTCGATGACGTTGAGGCCGAGCCAGCCGGCGTATTCGATCATGATCCGCATCAGCTGCCAGCCGATGCCGTGGCCTTTGAGGTCGGAGCGGATCAGGATGCCGTATTCGCCGCGGTCGTAGTCGGCGTCGGCGTGCAGGCGCACCGCGCCGAGCATGTCGCCGGTCTTGGGTTCGATCACCACCAGGGCGATCGAGCGGGCGTAGTCGAGCTGGGTCAGGCGGGCGATGAACTCGTGGCTGAAGTGCTTCACCGCCTGGAAGAAGCGCAGGCGCAGGTCCTCGTCGGTGACGCGGGCGAAGAAGCTGCGGAACAGCGCGTCGTCTTCCGGGCGCACCGGGCGCACCAGGGCGGTGCCGCCGTCGTTGAGCGCGATGCGCCGTTCCCATTCCTTCGGATATGGGAAAATCGCGAAACGCGGGTGGCCACGGCCCTTGTGCAGGCGCCGCGACGGCGCCACCGCCACGCGTGCGTCCAGCGCGATCACGCCGTCGCGGTCGGCCAGCAGCGGGTTGATGTCCAGTTCGCGGATCTCCGGCAGATCGGCGGCCAGTTGCGCGAGCTTGACCAGCACCATCGCTACGGCGCGCTCGTCGGCCGCGGGCACGTCGCGGTAGGCCTTGAGGATGCGGCTGACGCGGGTGCGGCCGATCAGTTCGTGGGCCAGGCGCAGGTCCAGCGGCGGCAGCGCCAGCGCCTTGTCGTCGATCACTTCCACCGCAGTGCCGCCGCGGCCGAACACGATCACCGGACCGAAGGTGGAGTCGTCGGCGATGCCGGCGATCAGTTCGCGCGCTTTAGGCCGCAACAGGGTGGGCTGCACCAGCACGCCGTCGATGCGCGCGTCGGGACGCGCGGCGCGCGCGCGGGCCACAATGCCTTCGGCGGCGTCCTGCACCGCCTGCGCGCTGACCAGGTTCAAGCGCACGCCGTCCACGTCGGACTTGTGCGGGATGTCGGCCGAATGGATCTTCACCGCGACGGCCAGGCCGTCGGCCAGCATCGGCGCCGCGGCCAGTGCGGCGTCGGCGGCGCTGGCCGCATGCACCACCGGCGCGGTGGGAATGCCGTAGGCGGCGAGCAGGCGGGTGGTGGCCAGCGGATCCAGCCAGGTCTGGCCGGCGGCCAACGCCGCATCGACGATGCCGCGCGCGGTGGCGGCGTCGAACACGAAATCCTCGGGCAGGCTGGGCGGGGTTTCCATCAGCGCCGCCTGCGCTTCGCGGTAGCGCACCAGATGCATGAAGCCGCGTACCGCGTCGGCCTCGGTGGCATAGGTGGGAATATGCGCGGCGTTGAGCACGGCGGTGGCGCTTTCGTCGTTGCCCAGCCACACCGCGAACACCGGCTTGTCGCGATGGTGACGCGGGCGCAGGCCCAGGGTGCGGGTCAGCGCCTGCGCGGCGTCGGCCGAGGAGGTGAAGGCGGTCGGCACGTTGACCACCAGCACTGCGTCGTTCTCCGGATCGGCCAGCAGCGCTTCGACGGCGGCGGCGTAGCGCTCGCCGTCGGCATCGACCACGATGTCCACCGGGTTGGCGTGCGACCACTCCTGCGGCAGCGCCTGCTCCAGGCGTTGCAGGGTGTGCGGCGACAACGCGGCCAGGGTGCCGCCGAGGTCGGCGAGCTTGTCCACCGCCAGGCGGCCGACGCCGCCGCCATTGCTGAGGATCGCCAGGCGGCGGCCGGGGAAGGTGCTGAGCCGGCCCAGGGTCTCGGCCGCGGCGAACAGTTCGTCCAGCGCGCGCACGCGCAGCAGGCCGGCGCGGGCGAAGGCGGCACCGTAGACCGCGTCGGAACTGGCCAGCGCCTGCACATGGGTGTCGGCATTGGGGTCGATGCGCAGCAGACGCCCGGACTTCACCACCACCACCGGTTTGGCGCGCGCCGCGGCCCGCGCGGCGGACATGAACTTGCGCGCGTCGTGGATGTGTTCGACGTACAGCAGGATCGCGCGGGTGCGGTAGTCGGTGGCGAAATAGTCGAGCAGGTCGCCGAAGTCCACGTCCAGCGCATCGCCCAGCGACACCACCGCGGAGAAACCGACCGAGCGCGCCACGCCCCACTCCACCAAGGCGGCGGCGATGGCGCTGGATTCGGAAATCAGCGCCAGATCGCCCGGCTGCGGGCAGTGCGCGGCGATGCTGGCGTTGAGCTTGGCGTGCGGGGCGATCACGCCCAGGCAATGCGGGCCGAGGATGCGCAGGCCCTTGGCGCGCGCGGCCGCTTCGACCCGCGCCGCGGCCGAGCTCGGGCCTTCGCCCAGGCCGGCGGTGAGGATGATCGCCGCGGCGACGCCGCGCCGCGCGGCGATGGCGACGATGCGCGGCACGATCCGCGCCGGCGCGGTGATGACCACCAGGTCCGGCACCCACGGCAGATCGGTGAGCCGGCGCACGGTGGGCACGCCGTCGATCTCGCGGTAGCGCGGGCTGACCCAACCGATCTGCCCGGGAAAGCCGGCGGTGCGCAGGTTGCGCACCACCGCGCGCCCGGCCGAGCGCTCGCGCGGACTGCCGCCGACGATGGCAACCGAGGCGGGGCGGAACACGGACTGCAGGTGGTAGGTGCTCATGGCGGGCGCAGGGCGGGCAAGCGGTGCGCCAACGGTACACGGGTGATGCTGGCGCGGGGATGATTGTGGAATGCGCACGCGCCGCGGCCAGCCACGTCGCGGCTTCGGCCGATGCGGCAAAGGCAGTAGGTTCTGGCGTGCACGCGTCGGGGGGTGCACTCCCACAGATCTCGCGAGTGGCTGCTGTCGTTCTTGTAGCAGAAGCTTCAGTCCCGACAGACACTGAAACCTGCCAGCTGCGCCGCTTGGTTCGCCGCGACTGAAGTCTCTCCCACAGTATCTGCGACTAGCGTGCTTGGGTGCGTTGTGGAAGGGCGCCGAGTGGCCTCGGGCCATCGGCCCGAAAGGATCCGAAACCTGACAACTTCGCCGCTTCGTTGGTCGCGGCTGAAGCCGCTCCACGAGCGGGCGCATTTCCTGCAAAGGCAGCATCTGGCGGGCTGCATCCGCGCTGTCGGAGCGGTCTCAACCCCGGCCGGCGGCTCCGAAGCCGGGCGACTTGCCGACTTCGGAACCCATCGCAGCAGATGACATCAAGTCACCGGCGTCACGCCTGCACAGGCCTACGAAGACTTGCCGCTTACTGCGCGGAAGGCGCCGCCGCTGCGCCCGCCGGGGCCGCCGCGGTCGCATTGCCCTTGATCACGCCGCAGGCCAGGCGGCCGCCGGCGTTGCCGGTGGGCTGGGTCTTGTAGTCGTCCGGATCGGCGTGGACGATCACCGCGTGGTTGAGGATGTCGAAGCCGTCGCCCTTGCCGATGTTGACGTTGTTGGACACCGGCGCGTCGATCGTGGCCTTGCCGTCGGCGTCGGCCTTCAGGTTCGGCATGTCGCCGCCGTGGTGCGGATCGGCACTGGCCTGGCCGTGTTCGGACTTGGCCGGGTTGAAGTGGCCGCCGGCGCTGCTGCCGTCGGGCGCGCTGCAATCGCCGAACTCGTGGATGTGGAAGCCGTGCTCGCTGTTGGGCTTGAGTCCGGTGATGGTGCCGGTGACGTGCACGGCGCCATCGACCGTCTCGAACTTGACCTCGCCGGCGACCTGGTTGCCCTGGGTCGGGCTCAACGCAGCGCTGGCGGCGGCCTGGGCGGGCATGGCGGTGGGCGCAGGTTGTGCGGCCGGCGCCGGAGCGGTGGCCGGCGTCGCGGCCGCAGCGGGAGCGTCGGCTGCGGCAGGCGCTTCGCGCTTGCAGGCGCCGAGCGCGAGGGTGGTGGCCAGGAACAGGACCGTGGGAAGCGTACGCATGGTGGTTCTCCTTGAGGGGCCGCGGAATGCGGACGGTCGCCACGGGGCAGGCCCCAGGCGGATGATCGGTTAGCGCAACACGCGGATCACGCCGCAGGCCACGCGCGCGCCGGCGTTGCCGGCCGGCTGGCTGCGGTAGTCGTCGGCATCGGCATGCGCGACCAGCGCGCGCCCGGCGATGTCGTTGGCCGCGCCGCCGCCGAGCACCACGCCGTGCAGCAGCACATCGACCTGGGCCACCCCATCGGCGTTGGCCGCGAGATTGTCCATGTCGCCGACAGGGTGCGTGCCACTGCCGACGCGGCCATGCGGACCACCGAGCGGATTGAAGTGGTCGCCGGCGCTACTGGCATCGGCCGCGCTGCAATCGCCGCGCTCGTGCACGTGGAACGCGAACGGGCGGTTGGGCTGCAGGCCGCCGACGGTGCCGGTGATGCGCACCCCGCCGGGCGCGACCACCAGCGACAGCTTGCCGCTGACCAGGCTGCCCGAGGCTGGTGCGAGCACCGCCTGCGCCTGCTGCGCGGTGCCGCTGCTGGGCATCGGCGGCGCTTTCGGCGGCGGCGGCGGTGGTGCTACCGGCGGCGCACTGCTGCAGCCGGCCAGTATCAGCAACGCGCTTCCCACGATGGCATGCAAGCTGTAACGCATCGGCATTTGCTCCTTGTGCAGCGAAACTAGAGGGAGGGCCGTTCACAGCTCATGAAGGCTGCGGCGGTGGCGCGGAAGTCTAACCGGCGCTGGAGCCCGTATCGGGACCGGGGACCATGGCCCCGGAAGAGCACGGCAACTGGTGGCTTGCGAAGTCTGCGGAACGATCAGAGCAAGACATCGCGCTTTTCCGGGTCCCCGGTCACTGGTGCCGAGTCCCGGCGCCACTCAGCGCCGCCGCCGCCCCGGACCCAGCTTGCGCGTGACCGTGTTGCGGCCCACGCCCAGGCGCGCGGCGGCCTCGGCGCGGCGGCCCTGGGTGAAGCGCAGCGCCACTTCCAGCAGCGCCTTGTCGAAGCGGTCGCGCGCTTCGGCGTGCAGGCCTTCGGCGCCGTCGGTCAGGCGCTGCTGCGCCCAGGCCGACAACTGCGCGTCCCATTCGCCGCCCTCGCCGCTGCGCTCGCGGCGGCTGCCGCGCAGCAGCGCGCTGTCCACGTCGTGCGCGTCGATGACTTCGGCCGGCGCCAGCGCGGCCAGCCGCCAGCACACGTTCTCCAGTTCGCGCACGTTGCCCGGCCAGGCGTAGCCGCGCAGCGCGTCCAGCGCCGCCGGCGACAGCCGTTTGGGAGGGGTGTCGAGCTTGCGCGCGGCCATTGCCAGGAAGTTCTCGGCCAGCTGCGGCACGTCGGCGCGGCGCTCGCGCAGCGGCGGCAGCTGCAGCCGCACCACGTCCAGCCGGTGCAGCAGGTCGGCGCGGAAGCGGCCCTGCTCGACCAGCGCTTCCAGGTCCTGGTGAGTGGCGGCGATCACCCGCACGTCGACCCGGATCAGTTCGCGGCCGCCGACGCGGAAGAATTCGTTCTCGGCCAGCACGCGCAGCAGCCGGGTCTGCAACGGCAGCGGCATGTCGCCGATCTCGTCGAGGAACAGGGTGCCGCCGTCGGCCTGTTCGAAACGGCCGATGTGGCGCCGCTGCGCGCCGGTGAAGGCGCCGGCCTCGTGGCCGAACAGTTCGCTTTCCAGCAATTCGGCCGGGATCGCCGCGGTGTTGAGCGCGACGAACGGCTTGCGCGCGCGCGGCGACTCGGTGTGCAGCGCATGCGCGACCAGTTCCTTGCCGGTGCCGGTCTCGCCGTTGATCAGCACCGACAGCGGCGCCTGCGCGAGGCGGCCGATGGCGCGGAACAGCGCGCGCATCGCCGGGGTGTCACCGATCAGTTCGGCGCTGCCCTGGCTTGCCGTCGGCAGCACGGCCTCGGCGCCGCCGCCGCCGGCCGCGGGCAGCGCACGCGCGGCCAACGCCACCGCATCGTCCAGGTCGAACGGCTTGGACAGGAATTCGTGCGCGCCGCCGCGGAACGCGCCGGCGGTGCTGGCCACGTCGGTGTAGGCGGACATCACGATCACCGGCAATTGCGGATGCGCGGCCTTGAGCTTGTCCAGCAACACCAGGCCATCGTCGCCGGGCATGCGCACGTCGGTAAACAGCAGGTCCGGCAGCGGCCGCTGCGCCAGCGCCTGCAGCGCCGCGGCGGCGCTGTCGAAGCCTTCCACGTTGTAGCCGGCATCGCGCAAGGCGGTGGACAGCACGAAGCGGACCGAGCGGTCGTCATCGACCACCCAGATACGTTGCGATCCTTCCAGGGATTCGGTCATCGGAATGCGCCTATTCGGGGTCCGCTGCGGCCTGCGGCAGCAGCAGGGTAAACACGGTATGCCCGGGGCGGGAGCGGAAGCTCAGCGAACCGGCGTGCTCGCGCGCCACCTGCTGCGCCAGCGCCAGGCCCAGGCCGCTGCCTTCGGCGCGGCCGCTGACCAGCGGCAGGAACAGGTGCTCGGCCAGTTCCTCCGGCACGCCGCGGCCGTCGTCGACGATCTCCAGGCGCACGCCGCGCGCATGCACGCAGTCGCCGATGCGCTGGGCATGCTCGACGCGGGTGCGCAGGGTCACCTGCGCGGCGCCGGCCTGGATCGCGTTGCGCACCAGGTTCCACACCGCCTGGGTCAGGCGGTCGGCATCGCCGAGGAATTCGGGAATGCTGGGGTCGTAGTCGCGCTGCAGACGCACCGACCAGCCGCCCTCGTTCTCGGCCAGGCGCAGCACCCGTTCCAGCACGGCGTGGATGTTGAGCATGGCGTGCGGCCGCGCCGGCACTGGCGACAGCAGCTGGTCGAGCAGGCTGTTGAGGCGTTCGATCTCCGCGCCGATCAGGTCGATCAGCTCGCGCTCGTCCTCGTCGCGATGCTGCGCGCGCCGCGCCAGCAATTGCGCGGCGCCCTTGAGCCCGGCCAGCGGATTGCGCAGTTCGTGGGCCAGCCCCTTCAGCGCCGCGCCCAGCGCATTGGGCAACGCCTGTGCCGGATCCGGGGTGGGGAATTCGTCGACCGGGTGCGCCTCCAGCAGCCAGCCGCCATTGTCCATCCGCGACAGCCAGCCCTCGGCGAAGCGCGGGGCCTCGCCGGGAATGGCCAGCGCCATGCGATGCAGGCGCAGCACGTCGCGTTCGTCGTTGAGCAGAAACCGTGCCAGCGCGTCGCCCTGCACTTCCAGCGAGGCCAATGGCTGGTCGAGCAGGCGCCGCGCGCTGACGCCCAGCCAGCGCGCGAAGGCCGGATTGGCGCCGAGCAGGCGGCCATCGGCATCGGCCCAGACCACCGGGGTGCCGAGCGCGTCGAGCGGGGGTGGAGATGCGGTCATGGACATTGCACCAATGTAGTGCAAACGCTGCCGGAAGGCGCTGAACGCCCGGCCGGACGGGCCATTTGCCGGAACGGGCCGGCAACGCAGGCCGGCGCCGAGGCGTGGCCTGGCGCGGCCGGCGGGCACAAGGCGCCGCGGGCAACGGTGGAACCAATGCGTAGGGGTCGGGCGAGGCTAGCGGCCACGCGGGAATACCTCGGATCGCGAAGAAAACTGCCGTCGTTCCGCCCCATGGAGCGCCGGCGATGGCCACTGACCGCCAGCACCGGTGCACCGGCCGCAGGCGGGATTGCCGCAACGGCCCGCGACGCGCGGTCGCGGGCCGCTCTTGCTCAGGACTCGTACGCGGCTTCGCCGTGCGAGGTGATGTCCAGACCCTCGCGCTCGGCTTCTTCCGAGACCCGCAGGCCAAACACCAGCTTGGCGACCAGGAAGCCGACCACCGAGACCACGCCGATCCAGACCACAGTGACGCCGACGCCGGTGGCCTGCACCAGCACCTGGTGACCCATGCTCACGCCTTCGGCATAGCCGGCGCCGCCCAGCGCCTTGTCGGTGAACACGCCGGTCAGGATCGCGCCGACGATGCCGCCGACGCCGTGCACGCCGAACACGTCCAGCGTGTCGTCGGCATTGAGCAGCTTCTTCAGCCCGGTCACGCCCCACACGCAGATCGCGCCGGCGGCCACGCCGATGGCGATCGCACCGAACGGGCCGACGGTGCCGGCAGCCGGGGTGATGCCGACCAGGCCGGCGACCATGCCCGAGGCCACGCCCAGCGCCGAGGACTTGCCCTTGACCAGCTTCTCGACCAGCGACCAGGCCAGCACCGCGGCGGCGGTGGCCAGCAGCGTGTTGAGGAAGGCCAGCGCCGCAGTGGCGTTGGCTTCCAGCGCCGAACCGGCGTTGAAGCCGAACCAGCCCACCCACAGCAGCGAGGCGCCGACGAAGGTCAGGGTCACGTTGTGCGGCTTGAGCGCGGTCTGGCCAAAGCCCAGGCGTTTGCCGACGAAGTAGGATCCGACCAGGCCGGCGACGCCGGCGTTGATGTGCACCACGGTGCCGCCGGCGAAGTCCAGCGCGCCCTTGGTGAACAGGAAGCCTGGGGCCGCCCACACCATGTGCGCCAGCGGCAGGTAGCCGAAGGTGAACCAGATGACGATGAACAGCAGCACCGCGGCAAACTTCACGCGCTCGGCGAAGGCGCCGACGATCAGCGCGCCGGTGATGCCGGCGAAGGTCAGCTGGAAGGCGACGAACACGTACTCCGGCAGCTTGAAGCCCTTGGAGAAGGTGTCGGCCAGTGTGGTGGTGTCCACCCCGTGCAGCAGCGCCTTGTTGAGCGTGCCGATGTACAGGCCGCCGTCGGCGAAGGCCAGGCTGTAGCCGTACAGCACCCACAGGATCGCGATCAACGAGAACACCACGCCGACCTGGATCAGCACCGACAGCACGTTCTTGGAGCGCACCATGCCGCCGTAGAACAATGCCAGGCCCGGCACCACCATCAGCAGTACCAGCAGCGTGGAGGTCAGCATCCAGGCGACGTCGCCCTTGTCCACCACCGGCGCGGCGACGGCCGGCGCGGCAGCGGCCGGCGGCGGCGGCGTCAGTTGTTCGGTGACCACGTCCGCGCTCGGCACCGGCGTCACTTCGGCCTGGGCGAAGGCCGTGGCGGGCACGCCGACCGCCATCGCGCTGACCAGCATCAGCATGCATGCCGCGTAGAACCGGGCCTTCCACCCGGAGAAAAGACCTGTCTTCATGAGGGGCTCCAGGGTGGGGTTAGAGCGCATCTGCGCCGATCTCGCCGGTGCGGATCCGGATGACCTGTTCGATCGCGGTGACGAAGATCTTGCCGTCGCCGATCTTGCCGGTCCCGGCCGCGGTCTGGATCGCCTCAACCACGGCCTCCAGACGCTCGTCGGTCACCACGGTCTCGATCTTGATCTTGGGCAGGAAGTCCACGACGTACTCGGCGCCGCGATACAGCTCGGTGTGGCCTTTCTGCCGGCCGAAGCCCTTGACCTCGGTGACGGTGATGCCGGACACGCCTGCCTGCGACAAGGCCTCGCGGACCTCGTCGAGCTTGAATGGCCGGATGATGGCGGTGATCAGTTTCATGCGCATACCCCGTTGGTGGAAGGAGCCGGCCGCCGTACGCCGGCCGGCGGTTTGCATGTCATCGGGGCGCCGCGAACGGCGCCGTCCTGCTGCGCGGTGCGTCCCGCGGATCACGCCGTGGCGCGGCGCACGCGAAGTGCGACGGCAACGGCGACGTGGGAGGGAACGTGGCCCACGGCACGCAAGCGCTGGCTTTCGTGGTGCATCCCCCTGGAAACACCGCTGTTGCCACTGCGTTCGGGCGCGGACCAACGGCACGGCTCCCCAGCCGAGTAGGTGGCGGCGATGACGAAGGAGGGAGGGGGAACCTTCGCCATCGCCGCCAGTGGAACTCAGTTGGCGTAGTACAGCTGGTATTCCAGCGGGTGCGTGGCGGCGCGGAACTTGGTCACTTCCTGCATCTTCAGCGCGATGTAACCGTCGATGAAGTCGTCGCTGAACACGCCGCCGGCCTTGAGGAACTCGCGGTCGGCGTCGAGCGCTTCCAGCGCCTGGTCGAGGCTGGAACACACCTGCGGGATCTTCTTCTCTTCTTCGGGCGGCAGGTCGTACAGATCCTTATCGCTGGGCGCGCCCGGGTCGATCTGGTTCTTGATGCCGTCCAGGCCGGCCATCATCAGCGCAGCGAAGGTCAGGTAGCCGGACTGCAGCGGATCCGGGAAACGGATCTCGATGCGTCGCGCCTTCGGGTTGGACACCCACGGGATGCGGCACGAGGCCGAGCGGTTGCGCGCCGAGTAGGCGAGCATCACCGGCGCCTCGAAGCCCGGGACAAGGCGCTTGTAGCTGTTGGTGCCGGCGTTGGTGAAGGCGTTGATCGCCTTGGCGTGCTTGAAGATGCCGCCGATGTACCACAGCGCCATCTGCGACAGGCCGCCGTAGCCGTCGCCGGAGAACAGGTTGGTGCCACCCTTGGCCAGCGACTGGTGCACGTGCATGCCGGAGCCGTTGTCGCCGACGATCGGCTTGGGCATGAAGGTCGCGGTCTTGCCGTTGCGGTAGGCGACGTTCTTGATGATGTACTTCATCATCATCAGCTCGTCGGCCTTCTTCACCAGCGAATTGAACTTGGTGCCGATCTCGCACTGGCCGGCGGTGGCCACTTCGTGGTGGTGCACCTCGACCTCGATGCCGACCTGCTCCAGGGTCTTGCACATTTCCGCGCGCAGGTCCTGCAGCGAATCGGTCGGCGGCACCGGGAAGTAGCCGCCCTTGACCGCCGGACGATAGCCGCTGTTGCCGCCTTCGATCTTGCTGCCGCTGCTCCAGGCCGCTTCTTCCGAATCGATCTTGAAGAAGGTGTGGCCCATCTCGTTGCCGAAGCGCACGCCGTCGAAGATAAAGAATTCCGGCTCCGGGCCGAAGAACGCCTGGTCGGCGATGCCGCTGGACTTCAGGTAGGCCTCGGCGCGCTTGGCCACGCCGCGCGGGTCGCGGTCGTAGCTCTGCATGGTGGCCGGGTCGAGGATGTCGCAGGTCAGGACCAGGGTCGGATCGGCCATGAACGGGTCGATGAACGCGGTGTCGGCGTCGGGCAGCAGGACCATGTCCGACTCGTTGATGCCCTTCCAGCCCGAGATCGAGCTGCCGTCGAACATCTTGCCCTCTTCGAACAGCGCAGGCTCGATGATGCTGACGGGGAAGGTCACGTGCTGCTGCACGCCGCGCATATCGACGAACCGCAGGTCGACGAACTCGACCTTGTTGTCCTTGACCAGCTTCTCAATATTTTCCGCAGACATCGATGAAACCTCGGGTTGGTGAATGACTTGGTCCCAGTGACAGCAATCACCGTGCCAACTGTGACTGATTCACAAGCCCTTGATTTTGGTAAAGGAAGCACGCCAACGGGGCGAACTGCATGCACCAAAGTGGTTCTATGGCAATTCAAAGCACCAAAATGGTGCTCGAGGCAATGTTTTATCCTTGCCCAGCTTTTCCCTCCCCCAAGAGCCGAACCCTCCCCCATGAGCGACATGTTCTCCGCCCTGCTGCTGGGCATCCTCGAAGGTCTGACCGAATTCCTGCCGGTCTCCAGCACCGGCCACCTGCTGATCGCCGAGCAATGGCTCGGCCGCCGTTCGGACTTTTTCAACATCGTGATCCAGGCCGGCGCGATCCTGGCCACCACCCTGGTATTCCGGCAGCGGCTGTGGACGCTGGCCACCGGGCTGGGCGACCGCGCCAGCCGCGACTACGTGCTCAAGCTGGGCACCGCGTTCCTGGTCACCGCGGTGGTCGGCCTGGTGGTGCGCAAGGCCGGCTGGCAACTTCCGGAGTCGGTGCAGCCGGTGGCCTGGGCGCTGGTGATCGGCGGCGTGTGGATGCTGGTGGCCGAGCATTTCGCCGCGCGCATGCCCGAGCGCGAGCGGGTGACCTGGAAGGTGGCCATCGCGGTGGGCCTGGCGCAGGTGGTGGCCGGCGTCTTCCCCGGCACCTCGCGCTCGGCGGCGACGATCTTCCTGGCGATGCTGCTGGGCCTGAGCAAGCGCTCGGCCGCGGCCGACTTCGCGTTTCTGGTCGGCATCCCGACCATGTTCGCGGCCAGCGGCTATTCGTTCCTGGAGCTATACAAGAACGGCGTGGTGGGCAGCGAGGACTGGGGCGACGTGGCCATCGCCTTCGCCGCCGCGGTGGTGACCGGCTTCATCGTGGTGAAGTGGCTGCTGGGCTACATCAAGTCGCACCGCTTCACTGCGTTCGCGGTGTATCGCATCGTGCTGGGTGCGGCGCTGTTGTCGTGGTTGCCGGGGGCCTGAGGGCTGGTTGGCTGGCGGCCGTACCCTCACCCCAACCCCTCTCCCGATGGGAGAGGGGCTAAGCGGCTGTTCCTTCTCCCATCGGGAGAAGGTGCCCCGCATGGGCGGATGAGGGTACGGGCGCAGCCTCGTGCAACCAAACTCCGCGAGACGTTGCGCGCCGGACCCTCACCCCAACCCCTCTCCCGACTGGAGAGGGGCTTTAGGCGAGCTTGGGATTCAGGCTATACGTGCCATAGAGGCTGGCCTCGGCCAGCACATGGCCCTGCATCGCGCGCAGTGCGTCGGCGGCGGTGAAGCGCGCCGGCAGTGCCAGCGTGGCCACGTCCAGCGCGAACAGGCGGAAGAAGTAGCGATGCAGGCGCAGGTCGTTGGCCGGCGGGTACGGGCCGTCGTAGCCATAGTAGTCGCCGCCCATCTGCGCATCGCCGGCGAACCAGTCGGTATAGCTGTTCAAACCCTGCCGCGCGCCGGGCAAGCCAGGCGGTTGCCGCTTGCCCTTGGTCACAACCCCGTCGCTGGCGCTGCCTTCGGCGATCTCGCGTAGATCGGCCGGAATCTCAACGGCAGCCCAATGCACGAAATTGGTGCGTGGCTGCTCGACCGGGATCTGTACGTCGTCGCGGCCAACCATTGCGGCCACGGTCGGCACGTCCGGATCGAGGCACAGCAGCGCGAACGCCGCGGTGCCGGCCGGCACGTCGTCCCAGGCCAGGTGCGGATTGCGGTTGGCGGCGAAGCCATCGGCCTGGCCCATCGCGTAGGTCGCGGCGATCGGCTGGCCGGGCTGGATGCTGTCACTGCGAAGACGCATGCGAAAACTCCGGTGGGGGAATCAGGTTTCGGTGTAGCCGAGGCGCACGGCCACCGGCGTGAGCAGCGCGAACGCGGCCGCCAGCGGCGCGGCATAGGCGCGCCAGTGGCCGGACGACAGGCGCGGCGGGCCGAGCGTGGGCACGCTCGGGAACGGGACGCCGAAGGCCTGCTGCAGCGCCGCGGCCACGCCGGCCGGATCGGCCTCGATGCCGTCCAGGCGTAGCAGCCGGTGCGGATACAGGTCCTGTTCGTGCAAGTCGGCGACCTGGGTCAGCACCGCCGCCAGCCAGTGCGCGCCGGTCTCCACGGTGGCCACGCCGAACGGCGCCGGGGCGCCGTTGGCCAGCCAGTCCAGCAGCATGTCGCGCGGGTCGCGCAGCGCGATTAGCAGCCGCCCTTCCGGCAGCTGCGGGCGCAGCCCGCGCAGCAGCGCATTGTCCCACCACAGCAGCCAGTCGACGATGTTGCCGTCGTCGATGCCGCGCGCCGGCAGCTGCGCGCGCCACTCGGCGATCAGCGCCGCGCCGTCGAGTTCGCCGCTGTCCAGCTCGGTGACGCTGCGGTAGCGCTGGAAGCCGTCGGTGGGCGGCTGCGCGCCGAAGCGGTCGCTGCGCAGCACCTGGCTGGCCGCGTTCATCACCGCGACCACCCGCTCCACGCCGCTGCCCGGCGCGCCCCACACGAACAGCGGCCGCGCCCGCACCTGCGGATCGATCTCGGCCAGCGCCGGCCATTGCGCCGGGGCCTGGCCCAGCGGCGGCAGCGGCAGGCGCTGCGGCAGCTGTTCATGCTGGAACGCCAGCCACGTCGCCAACGCCTCGGCCGGGCGCCCGGCGCGGTCCTGCACCGCCGCCAGCCACGGCCGCAACACGCTCTGCTCGGTTTCGGGCATGCGCTGCATCAGGTCACGCACGTGGGCGATGGCCGCGTCGTGCTCGCCGCGTTCCAGCAGCGCTTCGACCAGGCGCTGCTCGCCGCTGATGCGGCCCGGCTCCAGCGCCACGATGCGCTGCGCCACGGCCTCGCCCTGGTCGCGTTCGCCGGCCATGTCGTGCACCCGCAGTTGCGCTTCCAGCGCTGGCAGGTGGCCCGGCATCGCCGCCTGCCAGCGTGCGATCAGCGCGCGCGCCTCGGCGCCGCCGACCGGCTCCAGCGCCAGCCGCGCCAGCCACAGGTCGTGCGCACCGGTGGTGGTGGCCAGGGCCGCTTCCAGGGTGGCGCGGGCATCCTCGACCGCCCCCAGCCGCTGCCAGGCGATCAGCGCCGCATGCAGGGTGCGGCGGTCGGCCGGGGCGGCGCCCAACGCGCGCCGCAGGTGCTCCAGCGCATCGGCCGGACGCCCGGCCTGCAAGGCGTATTCGCCCGCCAGCCGGCGCATGCCGGCGGTGTCGCTGACCGGATCGGCCAGCACCGTGTCCAGTGCCGCGATGGCGTCGTCGAGGCGACCCTGGCGGTGCGCCAGCTGCGCGACCAGCGCCATCAACGCACTGCTGCCGCGGGTCAGCGTGGCGACGCGGCGGAACGCGGTCTCGGCGAAGGCCAGGTGCTGCTTGTCCAGGTAGGCGAAACCGAGCGCGTACAGCAAGCGCGGATCGTCGGGCAGCGCTTTGCTGGCGCGCGACAGCAGCGCCAGCGCGCGATCGGCATCGCCGCGGCGCAGCGCCAGCATGCCGTCCAGGCCCAGCAATTGCGGATGGTCCGGATCCAGCCGCGCGGCGGTGCGGCTGAGCCGCTCCACTTCGTCCAGATCGCCGCGGCCCAGCGCCAGATGGGCGCGCATGACGTAGGCCAGCAACTGGTTGGGATCCAGCGCGGCGGTGCGTGCCAGAGCGTCCTCGGCCTGGGCCAGGTCGTTGGCGCTGAGCAGCATGCCGGCGCGCAGCAGGTGCAGGCCGGCGTCTTCCGGCGCCAGCGCGATGGCCTGGTCAATGCTGTGCAGCGCGGCAGCGGTGTCGTCGTTCTGCTGCTGCGCCAGCGCCAGCCAGCGGTGCGCCTGCGCGTCGGCGGCGGCATCGGCCACCCAGGCCTGGGCGATGCGCAACGCATCGGCGTTGGCCTGGCGGCGCAGGGCATCGAGAATGTGCTCTTGCATGAGCGTCCGGCTGGTGGCAAAACCGCATTGTAGCGGGAGTGCCGGGGAGCGCATGGCTCAGGCGCGCAGGCTGCCGTCACAGCGGCGAACGCCAGGAGGCATATGCATCAAAATGGTCAACAGAGCGCGGGCTGCAACTGGACGACAAGCTCCCGATGCTGGACGAAGGCTTGTGAGCCTATCGGCTCAGCGAGACGTGAACTCAGGGTGCTCTGGACGTTCCTTGTGGAATTGAGGCCAGGCGGTAGCGGAAGGATCGGTGCTTGTCGTCGAGGGGCCAGACTGCTTGCAAGCGCCTTACCAATCCAGGGCAATGCATAACTGGCCAAGATCGTAAATGCCAGCGCCACGGGGATCGCCGCCAGCGACGGGAATGCCTGCAAATGCATCCTCAAAAACTCTGCAGAGCGGAATCAACGGGGTGATTTGCGTGTGCCTATCGAAGCTTATGCCGCCACTTGCAATGGGCCAGCTTTGTGCCACGGGACTGAAACAGCGACCAATGTCAGCAGCCCGAGCGATTGCGAGGACTGCAGAGCACATCAGGGTTCCGGCGCGCCCGCGGCGGGTCGCTGCATCGCTTCGCCATGCAGTGACACTCTTCGCAATTGCCTTTCACCGCCAGCGGCAACCAGGCAAAGCTAGCCGTACATTGCACTAGAGCGTGTTATGAACTTTGGAGGATGGCGGCAGCGTTGCTGAGCATGAGGACCGTGAAGACGACGAAATGCAGGCCAGCCAGGGTTTCCGGCAAGCGCTCGTAGTCGCGTGCAAGCCGACGGAATCGATTGACCCAGCCAAAGCTACGTTCGACGACCCAGCGCCGAGGAAGCAACACGAACCCTTTCTTGGCTTCGGGAAGTTTCACCACGTGCAATTCGATTCCTTCTTCCTGAGCCGCTTGCGCCGGCTCCTGGCCGGTGTAGCCTTGATCCACGAATGCCACCGTTACGGTGTCACCTGTGACGTGTTGCACCTCCTGCGCCAGTGAGCGCACTTGAGCGCGCTCTTGTTCGTTGGCTGGCGTGACTTGCACTGCAAGCAAATGTCCGAGCGTGTCGACCGCCATGTGCACCTTGCTGCCTTTCTTCCGCTTATAGCCGTCGTAACCGGCGCGCGGGCCGCTCTCACAGGTGGATTGCAGTGTCCGCCCGTCCAGGATGATTGCGCTGGGTTGGCCTTGCTTCCCCTGGGCGACACGTAGGACGGAACGCAGATCGCTGACCATGGCTTCAAAGCAGCCCGCCTGCAGCCAGCGCTGCGTCTGCTGGTAAACCGCTTCCCATGGCGGGAAGTCGTTGGGTAGCAGGCGCCACGGCGCTCCAGCACGCGCCATCCAACGCAGCGCATTGAACATCGCCCGCAACGCGTACTTGCGCTGCGGAGCTTGCTCTGTCATCAGGCTCAGGTAAGGCGCCGCGAACGCCCACTCTTCGTCGGAAATATCGGTCGGATATGGGCGTTTGCTCTGCATCCATCTACGATAGCTGCATCCCCGAAAAGTTCATAACACGCTCTAGGATGATCGAACGGCTTTCCGCGTATTCGTGCCTCGGCGATCGGAGATTCCGCTAAAGGTGAATAGAGATGGGAATTTGCTGCTCCAAATCCTCCGGGTCCTCCAGACATGACACATATGCCACGGAGGCGCCATCGCGCGCATCCACGGCGCCGGGCAGTGACAGCAGCAGCCCGATGCAATCGCCGGAGCTATCATCGCTGAGAGTCTCCCTTGGGACGCGTCCCGCGGCGCTGCGCAGGGGTGGAGATGCGCCTCTGGAGCAACATCAGATCCAGCAGGCCGCCTACCATATGGGAGCTTATGTCGTCGGTGACCAGGTCACGAGTCCGAGAAGACTCGCGACAGCCGGGCAAACCGTTCACGACGTCCGCCTACTGCTCAAGCACGGCCGGGGAAACGTCAAAGCGGACGACATTCCCTCGTACGGCCACAACGGCATCGGATCGTCGGTCGCAAAGATGGCAACGGGAGGCGGTAGCAGCAAGGTTGCAAGGGCCGTCGTCATGGGGGCGGCGGTCTGCGATCAGCAAGCTCCCCTGACCGCCATGGTCCACGCTCCACACATGGCAGCCAACGAGCAGAGTGTGACCTTTGAAGCTCGCGTGCCGATGAAAGAGATAAAGGACGAAGGTAATGAAATACCCGTCAGGACGAAACACACCTGGAACGAACTGCAACGTGTAAGCCGCGATCCGACGTCGACCGTGGTCATGGATGCGTGGGCCAACGGCCCGGCAGTTCGCTTGAAAGACAGTGCATGGAACGCAGAGCCGGCCACGAAAGGTGCTTGGTCGATGGACAAAAGCAGAGCCGAGTTACTGAAAGAGCGTATCGAGGGGTTGGTTCCCTTGATTCATCCGGACCACGATTCCGTCACGGCCGCAAACTTACGCTGCAGGAGAAATGCCCCCGTATCGTGGGAAAAATACGCAGAATCACAGGTGATTTCAGCGGAGTTCGCCAACAGTGTGCGCAACGCATTGTCCTGTGTCCCTGCACACCAGCAGCGGGAAATCGCGTCACGGATGATCCAGGAAGCCTATGGAACGGATCCTGGCTCTTACGCGCACCAATCCGCGGTTGAATCAGTTCTGGTGGCAGCCAACCACCTGGACTCCCTGCCTCGGCCTGCTGTCGTACCACCGGAATACTGAGCGCACGAGGGTCGATCCGGCCGCCGTGGATGGGCGATGTGCGCGCCACCGATTCCAGGGTCCAGGCGGCGCAGATTGATATCGGTAGGGTTGCTGACCCTGACATCGGCGATCTCGATGCTCGTACGCGTGACGCCCGGCAGGCGGAATGCCGTCCAGCCTGTGCTCAGGCGCGCAGGCCGTCGGTCAGGCGCTCGGCCACCCAGCGTTCGGCGAACCCGTCGCCGCGCGCGTTCTCGATGAAGCCGCAATGCCCGCCCCAGCGCGCGATTTCCAGCCGCGCCAGGGCAGGCAGGCGCAGGTTGCGGAAATCGTCCAGCGGGATCACCGGGTCGTCCTCGGCCATCAGGATGTCGGCCGGCACGCTCAGGTTGCGCAGGCGCTCGCCGGCGATCGAATAGCTTTCGAAGTACGCGTCCAGGCTGGCGAAACCGGCGTGGCGCTGCGCCAGCCAGCCCATCAGCTCGCGCATGTCCAGCGCCAGCGTGGCGTCGTCGTAACCGTGCCGCTCGGGGAACAGTTCGCGCTTGCGCAGCAGCGACTCGCGCCACCTGCGGCGGAAATACCAGTCGTAGAACTGCGGGCCGTTCTCGATCCGCTGCATGGTCGTGGCCGGATCCAGCAGCGGACACACCGCGGCCACGTGCTGCAGCGGCAGGCCAGCGGCCGGCGCGCGCAGTGCCAGGCGCAAGGCGAAGTTGCCGCCCAGCGAATAGCCGGCGGCCAGCAGCGTCGGCGCCGGGAAGCGCCGCCACAGGTCGCCGGCGGCGTTGACCACTTCGTCCAGGCGCTCAGAATGGAACAGGTCCACGTTGAGGTGGTGGGTGCCGCCGTGGTCGCGGAAGTTGAGCCGGAACACCTGGTAGCCGCGCGCCAGCAACTGCGCGGCGGTCAGGCGCATGTAGCCGGAGTCGGCGCTGCCTTCCCAGCCGTGCAGCAGCAACACGGTGCCACGCGGCTCGGTGCCGGCCGGCACGCTGAGCCAGCCCTGCAGGCGCACGCCGTCGCCGCCATCGAGGATGTGCGAGGTGGTGGTCGCGCCGCTGGCGGCGAGCAGTTGTTCGCCGCGGCGCACGCGCAGGGCGCTGGAGCCCAGCACCGATTGCAAGTGCGGGTTGCGCAGCCAACGCGGGGGAAGGTAGTCGGCAGCATTCATCATCGGCAGCGAGCTTGCCCCGTGCGAGTGGAGCAATAGATCAAATCGACCGGGCCGCGGTGTTCCATGGTTCAGCGTTGCGCCATCGCCGCGACGATGCGCGCGCGCGCGATCTCGGCGATGCCCCGGCGCCCTTCCACGTCCTGCAGCCGGATCGGCTGCAGGAAGTGCACCTCGGCCTCGCGGCCCGGCTCGCCGAGCAGGCGCAGGAAATTGGCGAAGAAGCTCTCGTGCGCGCCGAACGCGATCACCGTCTGCGCCGAGCCGCCGGCGCCGTAGCGCACCGCCACCGGCTGCACCGCCACCTGCGCTTCCACCGCGGCCTGGAAGATGCGCGCGTGGAACGGGCCGACATCGTGGCCGCCGCGGGTGCGTCCTTCCGGGAACACGCCGACCGAGCGCCCCGAGCGCAGCCGTTCCAGCATCGCCTGCAGCACCCCGCCCAACGATTCGGTGTTGCCGCGCTGGTGGAAAATGGTCTGCCCGCGCGCGGCCAGCCAGCCGACCAGCGGCCAGCCGGCGATCTCGCGCTTGGCGACGAAGCCCATCATGCGCTGGCTGTGCAGCATCACGATGTCGATCCAGCTGACATGGTTGGCCACGAACAGCACCGGATTGGGCAGCGGCGTGCCGACCCGGCGCACGCGCAGGCCGAAGATACGCAGCATCCAGATCGACCACCAGCACACCATGCGGTCGCCGAACGATTCGACGCCGGCGCGGCCGGGCGACAGCGACACGCACGCCAGCAGGAACGGCAACGACAGCGACACGTGCAACGCCAGCAGCGGAATGCGGTAAGCGTAACGGACCCAGCGCAGCGCAACGCCGTGTTGGCGCGTGGCGGGTGAGGAGAACTCGCTCATTCGGGTCAAGATACCGGAAGCCGGGGGGAAGCACCCTATTGTGTCAGCATGAGGACGGTTGCGACTGAGCGCACGCTAATTGCCTGCGATCACCGCCAGGGTCAGCCGCGATACGCAGACCGGCTTACCGGCCGCGTCCTCGATGCGGATCTCCCAGACCTGGGTGGCGCGGCCGAGGTGCAGCGGCCGCGCAGTGCCGGTGACCGTGCCGGTGCGAGCGGAACGCAGGTGGTTGGCGTTGATCTCCATGCCCACGCAGAGCTGGTCCGCTTCCACGCACAGGTTGCCGGCGCCGCTGCCCAGGGTTTCGGCCAACACCATCGAGGCGCCGCCGTGCAGCAGCCCGTACGGCTGCCGCGTGCGCGCATCGACCGGCATCGTCGCGCGCAACCAGTCCGGCCCGGCGTCGGTGAAGACGATGCCCAGGTGCGCGATCAGGGTGCCGCGGGCGTCGGCGTTGAGGGCATCGAGATTGACGGGTTCGCGGAAGGTCATCGCGCAGGGTCCGTGGACGAGGAGGGCGCCAGCCTAACGTCAAACGGTACCGCGGGCGATGCGGTGCGCCACGCACGCGTGCGCCCGTCGGCAATCGCTCCGCCACCAGGTTCCTGGAACGCCAGCTTCAGGCAGCCTGGCCCGCAGCCGGGCATCGGCGATCGAAGGCGATGCATCAGGCCCTTGCGCCTTTGCGGCCCGGCCCCGGCCCCGGCCCCGGCCCACGCGATTTTCCGA
Source organism: Xanthomonas translucens pv. cerealis (assembly GCF_006838285.1). Classification (NCBI taxonomy): domain Bacteria; kingdom Pseudomonadati; phylum Pseudomonadota; class Gammaproteobacteria; order Lysobacterales; family Lysobacteraceae; genus Xanthomonas; species Xanthomonas cerealis. The sequence continues at coordinate 4,041,672 of NZ_CP038228.1, read as the reverse complement.
GTCCCCGGTCCCGAGCCCCGCTTCCCGGCCTCTCACAGAATCGGCACCAAGCCCGAGCCGAACGCCGTCAGCATCCGCACCAGCAGCCACTTCGGGCCAACATTGACCTCGGGGAAGTCGCCGACCGCGTTGTAGCAGCGGTGGAAGCCGGGATCGCGCCGGGTCAGCGGCGCCGGGCATTCGGGGCCGGACTGGAATGCGTAGTTGGTGGCGTAGCGCCATGGCCAGAAATCCAGCACCGGCAGCGCCTCAGAGGCCTTGCCCATGCTGTAGTTCAGGCCCGACAGCAGCGGCGGCTTGACCCGCGCGGCCACCGTCCACGAGTTCTCCGGCTCGATGTCGCGGCCTATGCTAGCGGCCAGCGCCTGGGCGAAGGCCGGGTCGTCGATGATCACCGCGCCCTCGGTGTTGTAGGTCTCGCTGCGCGGATCGAAGTTGTGCGTGCCGATCACGCCGACGCGGCGATCCACCACCAGCGACTTGGCGTGCAGGCCCATGCGCGCGCCGTCGCGGGTCACCGGCAGCGGCCGGTTGGCGACGCGGCGGCTCAGCAACGAGGGCCGGGTCTCGGTGCGCAGCACGCGCCGATCGACCTGGCTGCCGTCGGCGCGACGGCGGCTGCCGGGGGGGCCGCCGCTGCCGCTGCCGAGCACCGAACTGCGGCCGCTGCGCGCATTGCTGCCGGCAGCACTGCCGCCGATCAGCGGATTGCGGCCGCCGGCCTCCCCGGCGTCCGGCAGCTGCAGCGGCGACGGCAGCAGGTTGGCGTAGTCCACCGGCGCGTCCAGCGGGAACGGTTTGTACTCGTAGATGTCGAAGCCCAGCTCGCGCAGGTTGCGGCGCTTGTACTTGTACGACAGCGCATACACCACCGGGTTGTCGGTACTGGCCAGGCTGTTGGTGGCCACGATCACCTGCGGCGGCTGCGCGCGCTTGCGCAGGTCGCGGAAAATCGCCTGCGCCGGATCCGACAGCACCAGGTACGGCGTCTGCAGGATGATCTCCTGCCTGGCCTCGGCGATCAGCTTGTCCAGCTTGGGTGCGGTGGAGATCGCCTTGGGGCCGTGCTTGCGGCGATGCTTCTGCGGCAGGTCGGCGACGTAGTCCACGTGCCTGACCGGCAGCGCCGGCAGTACGAAGGCGTCCTCGACGAAGGCCGGATCGGCGGCCTCCTCGCTCACCCGCTGCACCCGCTGCGGGCGCAGGAACTGGGCGGGCGGCAGCTGCGGCACGCCGTCGCGCAGCAGCAGCTTGCCGACGTCGTTGAGCCGCGCCACCGGCACGCTGCGCCGCGCCGCCCAGTAGGCGTCGAAGCTGGCGGCCATGCTGCGCGCCACCGGCCCGGCCACCAGCACGTCGCGGTCGCGGAAGTTGTACTCGCTGTCCCAGTCGTAATAGTCGTCCTGGTAGTTGCGCCCGCCGACCACGCCGATCGCATCGTCCACCACCAGCAGTTTGTTGTGCATGCGCTGGTTGAAGTGGCGGAAACAGCACAGCACGCTGGCGGCGTAGTGCAGGTAGTTGGGCTTGGCCAGGCCGAAGGTGGGGTTGTAGATGCGCAGCGAGAAGTTCTGGTGCGCGCCGGCCAGCGCGCCGAGGATCTGCAGGTCGGAGATCGCCGACAGCTGGTCGATCAGCACCCGCACCTGCACGCCGCGTCGCGCCGCGGCCAGCAGCTCGTCCATCACCAGCCGCGCGCTGTCGTCCTTGTCGAAGATGTAGGTCTGCAGGTCGATGCTGCGGCTGGCGCTGCGGATCAGGTTGACCCGCGCCACCAGCGCTTCCTCGCCGTGGTCCAGGATGGTGGCGTATTGGCGCGGCACGGCGCCGCCGGCGGACTCGGCGAAGGCCTTGCCGGCCAGCGCGCGCAATGGCGAGGCCAGCGCGCAGTGATCGCGTTGCGTGCAGTCGACGCGGCCGTCGCGCGCGGCCTCGGCGATCGCCACCGCGCGGCCGTGCTGGGCCTGCGACAGGCTCGCGCAACCGCTGCCGAGCAGCAGCGCCGCCAGCACCAGGACCCGCAGCAGCGATGTCACGGAGCGTGCGCTGCCGTCAGCCGTGCGCGCAGCACGAAGGTGACCCGATCGCTCAAGGCCAGATCCCACTTATCCATTCCATAACGTCCACGCAGAACCGTACCGCGGCTGATCACATCGCAATCATAGCCTGGGCGGCTGCACGCCGCCGGCATCATGGTCAGCGTCTCGGTATGGCCGACCCCGCGGATGCTCAGCGTGCCGACCAGCGCACCGCCCGTGGTCAGCAGCTCCGGGGAGAACGGCTGCGAATCGAAAGAGACGGTCGGAAAGCGTTCGGCGTCGAAGAAATCCTCGCCGCGCATCCAGCCGGAGTAGCGCGGCTTGCCGGGAATCTGCACGTAGGCGGTGAACAGGCGCAGGCGCACCTGGTGGCGGCCGTCGGGCAGCATCTCCACGGTGCCTTCGAAGCGCGGGAAGAAGCCCTCGATGCGCTGCCCGAAGCGGGTGCGGATCTCGAAACCAAAGCGCGACTGGACCGGATCAAGGGCATAGTCCCCCGGCGACGGCGGCTGGGCCTGCGCGCTGGCACAGCCCGGCAGCAGGCATAGCGACAGCAGCGCGGTGCACAGCGCCGGGCGCAGGCGCCGGCGCGGTACGTTCAGGGCCACCAGAATGCGGTCAGTCGCGCCACGCCCGGCTCGATCGCCGCGTCCTGCGGCACCGTCAGCACCACCACGCTGGCGGTGGGCATGCCGCGGTAGTCGCCGGACTGGCCGCTGTGCATCAGCGCCGCCAGCTGTTCCAGGCCGGGGTTGTGACCGACCAGCAGCAGGCGCTCGACGTCGCGGTGCTCGTCCAACAGCGCGGCCAGGGTGCCGGAGGTGGCCTCGTAGGCCCGCGGCTCCAGACGCTGCTCGACATAGCCGGTCAGCTCCAGCACCGCTTCCAGGGTTTCGCGCGCGCGCCGCGCCGGCGAGCACAGCACCCGGTCGGGCACCAGCCGCTGCTCCAGCAGCCAGCGCCCGGCGGCTTCGGCCTCGGCCAGGCCGTGCGGCGACAGCGGCCGGTCGACATCGGCCTGGCCGGTATCGGCCGGTTCGGCATGGGCATGGCGCAGCAGGATCACTTCACGCAGGACGATGGTCATCGGTCAGGCCTTCTTGAGCCACTTGAGCAAGGGTTCCCAGTCCTGCTGGTGATCGCGCACCTGGGCAGAACGGTAGTCGAACAGGCTGCGGCCGAGGCCGACCAGCACCACATAGGCCTGGCTGTCGCGCAGCTGCGCCAGCACCGGATACGGCCAGCCGCCGAGCATCTCCAGCGCCTGTTGCGCGGCGTGGGTCCACGGCTTGCTGCGGTTGATCACCAACCCCACCGGCAACTTGCGCTGGTGCACCCGCGGCACCTTGGCCAGGGTGTTGAGGAAGCCGACGGTGGCCTCGATGTCCAGCGCCGACGGCATCACCGGCACCACCACCGCATCGGCCTCGTCCAGGAACTGGGCCAGATCCTCGGCCATGGCGCCGGCGGCGCCGTCGATGATCACCCGCTGGGTGTCGTCCGGTAGCGCCGCGCGCCAATTGCGTTTGCGGCTGGCGTCGATCGGCAGCACCGCGCTGTCCAGGCCGGCGCGGCGCTCGGCCCAGCGGGTCGAGGAGCCCTGCGGATCGGCATCGGCCAGCACCGTACGCTTGCCGGCCAGCGCGTAGTACGCGGCCAGGTGCGTGGCAATCGTGGTCTTGCCCACGCCGCCCTTGGAGCCGGCCACCAGGATCGTCTTCATGCGCGCCTCGCTTCCGGAAAGAAGAGGCCGCAGCGTACACCGGCCCCACGTTGGCCGGTAGTCAACGCGTGGTGGGCGGGCCGGCCACGTTGCTATCGTGGCGGCCCCACGGCAACGGCTCGCCCATGAGCGAGCTGCCGCTGCAGGAACTGCGCGGCACGCGGCCGCTGTCGGTGATGATGGCCGAACAGATGAAGACACTGCACGAATGGGCACGCGAGCGTACGGTGTCGGCGAATTGAGGAGCCGCGTTTTTGCAGGAGGAATTCAACCCCGACCTGGCATTCCCGGTAACGCCCGGCCGCGCTTGCACCCCTTGCTTACGGAAGCGCCCCCAGTAGCCACGCCCAGGCCGGCAAGGTGACCAGCGACAGCAGGATGCCGTAGCCGACCAGCGCCGCCGCCAGCCGCGGCGCCAGCCGGTGGGAGATCGCCAGCGCGGCGGCGGTGATCATCGTCGGCATCGCCGATTCGAGCACGTTGGCCTGCAGCAGCTGCCCGCGCAGGCCAAGCGCCCACGACAGCGGCCAGGCCAGCGCCGGCAACAGCAGCAGCTTCAGCAGCAGGCCGGCGGCGAGCGGCTTCAGTTCCTCGCGCGGCAGCCGCAGCTGGATCGAGAAACCGACGGCCAGCATCACCAGCGGCAACATCGCGTCGGCCAGGTGCTGCAGGCCCGAGGCGATCCATGCCGGCGACTGCGCGGGCATCAACGTCAGCGCGAACGCCAGCGCCCACAGCGGCGGGAACCGGGCCATGCGCAGCAGCGTCTGCCGCAGCGTCGGCGGCGTCTCGCCGCTGTAGCGGGCCAGCACATACAGGCCGAAGCTGGACAGCAGCACGAAGGTACCGAACTGGTCGTAGACCACCGCATACGGCAGCGCCGCCTCGCCGAGCAGCGCGCGCACCATCGGATAGCCGATGAAGCTGGAATTGCCCAACGCCACGCACAGCAGCAGGGCCGCATACTGGTCGCGGTGCAGGCGCAGCGGCCGGCGCAACGCCAGCGCCGCGAGCACGGTGACGCCGGTCAGCAGCCACGGCGTCAGCATCAGCCCGAGCAGGGCCAGGTCCAGCTGCAGGCGCGGCACGTAGAGCAGCACCGAGGCCGGCAGGCACAGGTACAGCACCACGCGGTTGAGCACATCGGTGGTGTTGGGCGGCAGCGCGCGCAGGCGCGCGAACAGCTTGCCGAGCGCCAACATGGCCAGGATCAGGGCGAACGCGTCGAAAGCCATCGGCACAACGGGAATCTGGCGGATACACCGGCATCATCGCATGCGCGTGCCGGCAGGCCGGTCGATCACCTGCGCCGCGCGGCATGGCTGCGCTGGCGTATGCAGCGTCCCTGCGTCGGCGCTGAAGCCCCTCCCACAGTGCGCCCAGCAGGCTTCCCGCAGGCCCTTGCAGGAGCGACTTCAGTCGCGACGAACGGAGCGCTGCAGCTGACGACCGCGCACAACATCGGGGCCAAAGACCCTACAGTAGCCCAGCCGCGCCATCGCCAGCTGCGGTGACGGCGAATCAGGCCGCGGCGCGGAGGCAAGCGCAGTTCAAGGCCATGCGGGCGGCTTGGCCTGCCAGGCGGACTGCACTTCGGCCAGGGTGGCGCGTTCGTCGTCGCGCCAGGCCGGCAGCAGCTTGGCGAAGTCGGCGCCGGCCCCCCACTGGTCCGGCCAGGTACGCACCCCGGCGGCATACCACTTCACCGCCTCGTCCTTGCGGTCCAGACGCCACAGCACCAACGCCAGCGTCGGCGGCAGCCAGTCCGGCGCGGCCGGGTGGCCGTTGACCAGGCCGCTCCATTGCGCCAGCGCGCGCGCCGGATCGCCGGCACGCAACAGGTCCCAGCCGTAGTTCCACTCGATCTGGCGACGCGGCGCGCCGGCGTTCAGTGCGTGCAACGCCGTCTGGTACAGTTCTTCGCCCAGTGTGCGGCGCCCGCCGGCCATGGCAATCGCCGCGAGCTGCGCGCGCGCCTCGACCGCGTTCGGATCGCGCTGCACGGTACTGGCCAGACGATCGACCAGCGCCTCGCCACTGCCGGCGATCGCCGCCACCGGCCGCGTGCTGCTGCGGTCCTGGTCGAAATAGAACTCCTTCGGCGCGGGCAAGGCCTGCGCGTGCGCGTCGACCGCGGCCGTGCCCACCCAGGCCAGCATCGCGGCCAGCGCGTATCTATGTGCATTCACTGCTGACAACCCCTTGGCGGATGGTCCCCTTCCCCATCGGCATGCTAACCGCGTCCGCCGCTGGCGGCGAGGAGCGGGCTCACAAAATGCCGCTGATACAATCGAGGGATCGTGCATGGCCTGCGCCGCGCACGCGCCAGCCTTCCATCTACGGGCACGCCATGAACCGCATCGCCGATCCGCGTCTGCCGTCTTCCCTCACCGCACCGGCCGCCGACAGCGTGGATGGCGGCTATACGCTGGAGCACAAGTACACCCGCACCGACGGCCGCATCTACCTGTCCGGGGTGCAGGCCTTGGTGCGCCTGCCGCTGATGCAGCAGCTGCGCGACGGTGCCGCCGGGCTGAACACCGGCGGCTTCGTCAGCGGCTACCGCGGCAGTCCGCTGGGCGGCTTCGACCTGGAGCTGTGGCGCGCGCGCAAGCACCTGGACGCGGCCAGGGTGAAGTTCCAGCCCGGCCTCAACGAGGACCTGGGCGCGACCATGGTGTGGGGCACGCAGCAGACCAACCTGTTCCCCGGCGCGCGCGTGGATGGCGTGTACGCGATGTGGTACGGCAAGGGCCCGGGCGTGGACCGCTGCGGCGACGTGTTCAAGCACGCCAACGCCGCGGGCACCTCGCGCCACGGCGGCGTGCTGGCGCTGGCCGCCGACGACCACGCCTGCCGCAGTTCGACCCTGCCGCACGGCTCGGAAGAGGAATTCGTCAGCGCGATGATGCCGGTACTCAATCCGGCCGGGGTGCAGGACATCCTCGACCTGGGCCTGCTCGGCTGGGCGATGAGCCGCTACACCGGGCGCTGGATCGGCTTCAAGACCATCGCCGAGACGGTGGAGTCCTCGGCCTCGGTGGAGGTGGATCCGTTCGCGCGGCAGATCGTGCTGCCGGAGGATTTCGAACTGCCGCCGGGCGGGCTCAACATCCGCTGGCCGGATCCGCCGCTGGACCAGGAGATGCGCCTGCACCGTTACGCGGTAGGCGCCGCGCAGGCCTTCGCCCGCGCCAACGGCGTGGATCGCACGGTGATGGATTCGCCGCACGCGCGGCTGGGCATCGTCACCACCGGCAAGAGCTACCTGGACGTGCTGCAGGCGCTGGAATACCTGGGCCTGGACGCGCGCGCCTGCCGCGACATCGGCATCCGCGTGTACAAGGTCGGCATGACCTGGCCGCTGGAGCCGATCGGCATCGCCGCGTTCGCGCAGGGGCTGGAGGACATCGTGGTGGTGGAAGAGAAGAAGGCCTTCATCGAGCGGCAGATGAAGGAGCTGTTCTACAACTGGCCGGCCAGTGCCGGTCCGCGCCCGAGCATCGTCGGCAAGTACGACGAGGCCGGCGAATGGATCCTGCCATCCATCGGCGAACTGACCCCGGCGACCATCGCCGCGGTGATCGGCAAGCGCATCCTGCGCAGGCTGCAGTCGAGCGCGATCAGTACCGAATCGATCGAGCAACGGCTGCGCTGGATGGAGGCCAAGGAAGCGGAAATGGCCTTGCCGCGCGCCAATTTCCCGCGCGTGCCGCACTACTGCTCCGGCTGCCCGCACAACACCTCCACCGTGGTGCCGGAGGGCTCGCGCGCGCTCGCCGGGATCGGCTGCCACTACATGGTGACGTGGATGGACCGCTCCACCGACACCTTCACCCACATGGGCGGCGAAGGCGTCACCTGGGCCGGGCAGGCGCCGTTCACCGACACCCCGCACGTGTTCCAGAACCTCGGCGACGGCACCTATTTCCATAGCGGCTCGCTGGCGATCCGGCAATCGATCGCCGCCGGCGTCAACATCACCTACAAGATCCTCTACAACGACGCGGTGGCGATGACCGGCGGGCAGCCGGTGGACGGCAGCCTCAGCGTGCCCGACATCGCACGGCAGATGCGTGCCGAAGGCGTGCACAGCATCGTCCTGGTCAGCGACGACATCGGCAAGTGGACGCGGCGCCGCGAGCTGTTCCCCAACGAGGTGGAATTCCACGACCGCAGCGAGCTGGACACGGTGCAAAGGCGCCTGCGCGAGGTCAAGGGCACCAGCATCCTGATCTACGACCAGACCTGCGCCACCGAGAAGCGGCGCCGGCGCAAGCGTGGCAAGCTGCCCGATCCGGCCAAGCGCGTGCTGGTCAATTCACTGGTCTGCGAAGGCTGCGGCGATTGCGGCGAGAAGAGCTTCTGCGTGTCGGTGCTGCCGAAGGAAACCGAGTTCGGGCGCAAGCGCCAGATCGACCAGTCCGGCTGCAACAAGGACTATTCCTGCATCTCCGGCTTCTGCCCCAGCTTCGTCACCGTGCACGGCGGAACGCTGCGCAAGGGCGGCAAAGCCGACGCGGCCACGCTGCTGCAGGACCTGCCGCTGCCCAGCTTCCGCAGCGACCTGAGCCAGCCCTGGAACATCCTGATCACCGGCGTCGGCGGCACCGGCGTGGTCACCATCGGCGCGCTGTTGGGCATGGCCGGACACCTGGAAGGCAAGGGCGCCAGCGTGCTCGACCAGACCGGGCTGGCGCAGAAGGGCGGCGCGGTCACCACCCATATCCGCCTGGCGCGCCAGCCCGAGGACCTGCACGCGGTGCGCATCGCCGCCGGCGAGGCCGACCTGGTGCTGGGCTGCGACATGGTCGTGGTCAACGACTACTGGGCGCTGTCCAAAGTGCGCGGCGACCGCTCGCAGGTGGTGCTCAACACCTACGAAGCGATGCCCGGCACCTTCACCACGCACCCGGACATGCAGTTCCCTGCCGCCGACATCGTCGCCGGCGTGCGCCTGGCCCTGGGCGGGCGCGAGCCCTTGCTGCTCGACGCCACGCAACTGGCCACCGCGCTGCTCGGCGACGCCATCGCCAGCAATCTGTTCATGCTCGGCTATGCCTGGCAGCAGGGGCTGGTGCCGCTGTCGTACGCCGCGCTGATGCGCGCGATCGAACTCAACGGCGCCGCGGTGGCGATGAACCAGCAGGCCTTCGCGTGGGGCCGCCTGGCCGCGCTGGACCTGGCCGCGGTGCAGCAGGCTGCGGGCATGCCCGGTAGTGTCGCGGCCGGAGCCGAACCTGCCGCGCAACGGCTGCAGCAACTGCCGCCTGGAGAATGGGAAGGCCACGCAGGCGGCGCCAGCGCTGCGCCGCGCAATCCGCACAACGCGCGCCAGACACGCGCCGCTGGCGACGCCGTCGACACCGGCCACGCGCCGCTGGACGACACCCGCCTGTCGCGCTCGCTGCACGAACTGGTCGCGCGCCGCCGCGCGTTCCTGGTCGATTATCAGGACGCCGACTACGCCGCACGCTACGCCGCGCTGGTGGAGCGCGTGCGCGAGGCCGAGCAGCGTGTGGCCGCAGGTTCCACCGCGTTGACCGAGGCGGTGGCGCGCTACGCGTTCAAGCTCATGGCCTACAAGGACGAATACGAAGTGGCGCGGCTGTACACCAGCGGCGATTTCCAGCGCCAACTGCAGCAGCAGTTCGACGGTGCCTATTCGCTGCGTTTCCACCTGGCGCCGCCGCTGCTGGCCAGGAAGGACGCGCAGGGCCGCGCACTCAAGCGCGAATACGGGCCGTGGATGTTCACGGCCTTCAAGTGGCTGGCCAAGTTACGCGTGCTGCGCGGCAGCGCGTTCGACCTCTTCGGCTACAGCGCAGAACGCCGCGGCGAGCGGCAGCTGATCGCCGACTACGAACGCACCGTGGGCGAGCTGCTGGAATGCCTCGGCGCCGACAACCTGGCGCTGGCGGTGGAGATCGCCAGCGTGCCGGAACACATCCGCGGCTACGGCCACGTCAAGCAAGCGCACCTGCACGAAGCCAAGCAGCGCCAAGCACGGCTGCTGGCGACCTGGCGCAATCCGAAGGCGCTGCATATCGTGCAGGCGGCTTGATCGGGAGTCGGCGGCGGATCGCGGACCGCGGACCGCGCTGTTGCGATGTGCTGCGCCGTCTCCGCCAGCGGCAGTGCTCGCTTGGTGGAGCGGGGTCAGCGACTAAGCAATGCGAGCACGACTGCTGACATGCAGCGCGACGCATCACTAGTGAAGTCGCTCCCACGCCTGTCAGCACTCAAACGGCAGGGCTGGTCCGAATCCAGCAGCAACTAGCACAGCCTTGTCTGCAAGGCCCCCGATTTCTGTAGGAGCGGCTTCAGCCGCGACAACTTCCGAAGCCGGACGGCCCGCCGCTGCGCTCGTCGCGACTGACGTCGCTCCCACAAGGATTCCACGGGCACCGCGGGGCGGCGAGGCCTCTTGTGGGAGGGACTTCAGTCCCGACTGCATGCCGGTTCGGAACATTCACCGCTGCGCTTGTCGCAGCTGAAGACAGTCGCCCCTACAGATTGGACAGCAGGCATCAGCTTTCCAGGTCGGAACGCATGCATCGCCAGGCATCGGGCGGCATGCTTGCCCTGGCCTGGCGATGCGCCCGGTTCAGACCCGCGGATCCAGCGGCGTGCCGCGATCCGACCCGTGGTAGCGGTCCGAATGGAAGGCCTCGCGCACCGCCGCCTTGGCCTGCGCCCAGGTCAGCCGCGAACGATCCTTGGCGCGTTCCCAGCCGCTTTCCAGATCCGTCTCCAGGCGCTCGTCCCAGTCGCGGCCCTGATAGCGGCTGCGTGCCTGCACGCCGTAGCGGTAGGCCGGACGATAGTCGTCGTAACCGGCATCGGCATCTCGGTAGCCCACGCTGTCGAAGCGCTCGGCGTAGTAGCGGTCGCTGTCCTCGTAGGTGCGATACGTGGTGTCCGCACGCTGCCAGGAATCGCGTGCCGCCAGGCGCGCATCCTCCCACTCCAGGCGCGAGTCGCCGCGGCGCGTACCCCAATCGCGCGACAGCTCGGTTTCGCTCTCTTCCCAGCTGCGGGTCGGATACTGCTCGCGCGCCTGCAGGCCGAGGCCGTAGGCGGCCGCATAGTCGCGCTCGTAGTCGTAGTCGGACTTCACGTAGTCGCGGTGGCGGTATTCCTCGCGCCAGTACTCGGCTTCGCCGGTGGGATCGATGCGTTCGGCCACGCCCTTGCCCGCTGCCGCGCCGGCAACCACGCCGACCGCGGCGCCGATCAGTGTGCCGAGCGGACCGAACACGGTGCCGGCCAGCGCACCGGCGGCGACGCCGCCCGCGGTGCCGCCGATGCCGACCCCGACCGGATGCGAACCCGGCGTGCCGGAGATGGGATCGCGATTGAGATCGCGCGCTTCGTTGCTGCTACTCATGGAAACGCTCCGCAATGATAAGGATCACCGGCCATCTGCATCGGCCTGTGGTGATCGCACAGTGGCGAAGGTCCGGTTAATCCCCCGTGCCACCGGGGTGAGCGCGCGATGAGGCCACTCCCCGGTCCCGTCACGCCTTCGCAACGACGGCGGCTGCAGGCGCGCGTCAGCCACGCCGCCACACAAGACAGCGATTGTTCGCAGGCATTGCCGCATCCTCCTGCAGCAGCAGACCCTGCGCCTGCGCCAACGCGGCAACCGCCTCGAAGTCGCGGATCCCGCTCGCGGCATCGCGCGCCTTCAGCCAGGCGTCAAACGCGCGATTGCTGTCGCTGCTGAAGGTGCCGCCGTAGTTGAACGGCCCGTACACCGCCAGCGTGCCGTCATCGCGGTCGGCCAGCAGCTTGCCGACACCGGCGAAGAACGCCTGCACCGCGGGCCAGCCCATGATATGCAGCGTATTGGCGGTGAACACTGCATCGTAGCCGGCGCTCGGCCATGGCCCTTGCTGCACGTCCAGCGCCAAGGCCGGCGGCGTGTTCGACAATGCCGCCGCGTCCAGCCATTGCGCGATGCCGGGCAGATGCTCGGCGCGCTCGCTGCATTGCCAAGTCAGCTGCGGCAGCGCCGCGGCGAAATGCACCGCATGCTGGCCGGTACCGCTGCCGATCTCCAGCACATGCCGGCGCTCAGCGAAATGCCGCTGCAGCACCTGCAGGATCGGCGCGCGATTGCGCTCGCAGGAAGGTGCGTAGGGTCTATCGTTCATCGCTCATCGCTCATCGCTTGGTGGTGACCGCAGCATGTGCCACGGCTTCGCGGAGGCGTATCGCGGTCAACTGCGCGAACGCACGAAGATGCGCTTGCTGCCGCCTTCGTTGCCGCGCTCCTCGAGTTCGAACCGCGCCGACAGCCGGCGCAGCAGGTCGCTCAGCTTCTTGTGCCCGTACAGGCGCGGATCGAAATCCGGGCGCACCTTGTTGAGATAACTGCCGACGCTGCCAAGCCCGGCCCAGCCCTGGTCGTCGGAGGCTTCCTCGATCGCCTGGCGCAGCAGTTTCAACGGTGCCGACAGCGGCGCGGCCTTCACATCGGCCGGCACGGCGGGCGCCGCCAAGCCCGAGGCCACGGCAGCCGTCGCCTCGGGCTTGGCCGTTTGCGCAGCCTGCGCAACGTGTGGCGTCTTGCGTCCCTTGCGCGCCGGCTTGGCAGCAGCGGCCGCCGGCTTGGACGGTTCGCTGTTGACCGCCTCGCTGCGCAGCACTTCGGTGTAGATGAACTTGTCGCAGGCCTGCACGAACGCATCCGGGGTCTTGCGCTCGCCGAATCCATACACGGTCGGCCCCTCTTCGCGCAGGCGCTGCGCCAGGCGGGTGAAATCGCTGTCGCTGGAAACCAGGCAGAAGCCGTCGAAACGGCCGGTGTACAGCAGGTCCATCGCGTCGATGATCAGCGAGCTGTCGGTAGCGTTCTTGCCGCTGGTGTAGGCGAACTGCTGCACCGGGCTGATCGAGTGTTTCAGCAACGCCTGCTTCCACTGGGTCATCCGCGTGCTGGTGAAGTCGCCGTAGATGCGCTTGACGCTGGCCACGCCGTACTTGGCCACTTCGGCCAGCAAGCCTTCGATCACCGACGGCTGCGCATTGTCGGCATCGATCAGCACCGCCAGGCGCGGCTGGTCGTCGTCGGTGTCGGATCTGGAACGGGTTTTCATGGCGGGGACCTGCGTGGAAACGAAAGCGACGGCAGCGCCGCGCTGGCAAGCTGCGGCGCCAGCTGCCACTGTGCCACTGCGGGGCAGCGGCGGCCAGTGCGTGGCGATGACGAACGCATGGCCCATGCCGTCCCCTGCATGCAGCTCCGCTTCGCTGCTTGGATCGATCAGGCGCGAAGGGGTGTAGGCGAGCCGCACGCGTGCCGGTGACGAATCGCAGCGGCGGGAAGCGATGCGGCTGCGCTGGCTTACGCCGACGTCGGCAACGCCTCGTAGGCCTGCCGCACCGCGGCCTCGCCGTGCGCACCGCGAAGTAGCCCGATTCGCTGCCATCGTCGCGCGCACTGCGGCCGCCGTGCGCCAGCACTTCCAGGCAGGCCAGGGTGGTGGCCGGATCGTCCAGCCGCTCGCCCTCGGCGCGGGCGATGTCGGCGATCGAACGCAGCATCAGCGTGCTGGTCAGCGGCAAATCCACCAAGCAACCCGGGCAGGCCGAAGAAACCGCCGATCGTGCCTGGGTTCGCACAACGTCTAACTTTTTCGCGTAGCAGGCGGACGCATTCGCAGGTCCCGATAATTTACGTCTCATTCGTTGAATTTACGCTCCAAGGCGGATGTTTTTTCGCAGGCAACAGTCAAATGGACAAACTGACCGGACTCTCCCACTCAAGCAGGCTCCGCCGCGAGAGCGAAAATGAAGACCCCCCTCCCGGCCCATCGGGTCAAGGCGCGACGTCAAGCGGAAGTGCATCACCGGCCTTGGCTGCCTTGGAAGGAGGACGTCCGCCGCGTCAGAGTGCCAATGTCGGCATTCGCCCCCAGACCAGCCACTTGCCCGCCCACTCGCCGTCGCACACCTCCATGTTCGACAGGGTGCTGGGATGGATGGGGGGGAGGTCGTTCAGCATCCCCCCGGACCCCAGGGTCTGGATCGATGCCAACGTCCCGCATGCAAAGGCAGCCAGGATAAACCTGCTTGATACTGCAATCGCAGTGTCCCGTTCGTCGGACATCACCCTGCCTGTACAACAAGGCGCGCACCAGTTCTACACGTACCGCGCAGCGGACGCATCCGGCGCGAATACGAAGATCCTGGCTCCAGCCCAGGAGTTGATCCCCGGGCTGCTGCGGTCTGACCGGTTGATCGAGCTTTCGCAGAGCCACCTGGCTCAGCTCAACGCGCTCGCCACCAGGCATCCCAGCGTCAAGAGGCGAATGCCGGACACCAAAGCGCGGCTGCGGGTGATCACTCCCACGGTCGCTGCCAATCTGGCAGCGGCACGCGAGTCCATCGACCTGGTCAAGGCACTTCTTCCCTACGGGGCTGGCAACCAGATCAAGGATGTCGCCGCGACCGGGGGTGAAAGTATGCTCTGCTCCTCGATGGCGAGTACATCGAGGAGCAGCCCGGGGGACCGCGCCTTTATCGCGATCCAGTCACAAGGTGGCCGTTGCGACGCGCAGGCTGCCCTGACGTACCAACTGCTCTCGCAGAATCCTGCGCTGAGGGAGTGCAGAATAGACATGCTGGACGGAGAAGATCACGTGTTCGTGGTGATCCGGGGGCAGAAGCCCGCACACGATATCGTGGTGGATCCGTGGGCGCCTTTCGCCTCACCCACGCTTGTCCAGGATGCACTCTCCATGCATCGGGATCTGCTAAGCGCAGGACAGTTCAGGCACACCAAACCTGCCGGCACCGTTCTGCCGGCCCTGAACATCCAGGAGGCGCTGAATAAGCTGGCTCTCCAACGTGAGCGTTACCCGTCGATACGCGAACGGTTCTTCGCTGAAAGATACCGAAACCCCGACAACGACATCATCAACAATCTGAGGAATCCGTGGGATCAATGGGATACACCCTTCAGCGGCAATCCCAATGTCCGCTATGACGTGCGTGACGAATCCGGCCGCCGGTTGATCGACGGTCCGCTCAGGTTCGACATGCAGCGGATCGCAGTCTCGCCCGGACCCTACCAGCCACCGGCTGCATGACGCCCGCCGAAGCAGGTGCATGCGCGACTCGCCCTGAATCGCTCAACGCCATGCAGGCCGCAATCCAAACCGGCCTCCCTGGGCATCGAACAACACATCGTACTGCTGCAGCAGCTTCATGCGGGTGTTCACAAAGGCGGGGCGCCAGAACACCTGTGCAGCCGCGCCACGCGAGGGCCAATTGACGAGCGCGGTCCGGGCGCACCGGCCCCGCTTGCATTGAACGCATACCGGGCCACCGGCGCATGCGCATCTTGAAACAGCCGTTGCATCGGAGTGCCATCCTTGGGATGGAGGCTACAGGAAGTGTGTTGGCTTACGATCAAACCGCGTAGCAATGCGGCGGAACTGCGTGAGCTAGGCCAAGCGGCATTCGATGCAATTGGGTAGCCGAAACATGTATTGACGAAAGTCCGATTGTCGGCTGCTGTACAGCCAGGATCACCGGCCTTGCTAGAAAGCAGATATTGGATCCACCCCCACTGGGTCTGGGTCAATTCGTAACAGCTAGGCCGCGCCGGATGTTCCTCGGCATCAGCCAAAGATAACGGCTGAATCTCGATCCAGCCTAGCGCGACGCCGGCAGCGCCTCGTAGGCCTGCCGCACCGCGGCCTCGCCGTAGCGCCGCTCCAGCCGGCGCACGATGAAGTGGCCGCGCGCCATCGCCTGGAAATGGCCCATGAACACCATGTTGAGCAGCGCGCCGCTGGCCGCGCCGACCAGCGGCACCGCCTGCGCGGCCAGTTTTTCGCTGACCGTGATCGAGAACTTCGCCGCGATCCGCGACATCAGCGACACCAGCGCCGGTGCGCCCTTGCTGCCGATGCCGTGCGCGGCGACGTATTGCGCGGCGGCGCTGAGCTGTTGCGCCATCGCCGTGCGCACTGCGAAGTAGCCCGACTCGCTGCCGTCGTCGCGCGCGCTGCGGCCGCCGTGCGCCAGCACTTCCAGGCAGGCCAGGGTGGTGGCTGGATCGTCCAGCCGCTCGCCCTCTGCGCGGGCGATGTCGGCGATCGAACGCAGCATCAGCGTGGTGGTTAGCGGCAGTTCCACCAGCAGCCCGGGCAGGCCGAAGAAACCGCCGGCCGCGCCGGTGGCCGCCACCGCCATGCCATGCAGGCGGGGCCGCGCCGTGCCCGGCGCCTGCGTGCGCAGGGTCAGCAGCGCCGAGCGCAAGGCGATGCGCAGCGCGCGCTGGCTGACCGCGTCGATGCGCGAGGATAGCGCCTTGGGCAGGCGCTTGCTGAGCAGATCCTCGATCGGCGCACCGACGGTATTGGCGATCTTCGCCGCCAGGCCGGGATGTTCGAGCAGCGCATGCGCCTGGGCCAAGTCGCGGTGGTCGGTGGCATCCATGGCGGGAACGGGGAGATTGGAGGTCATGGCCAGGAGTCGTGGCGTGGGAGCGCACAGCATGCACCGGCCGCCGCCGCCGTGTTGTCGAGGGCAGATGACGGACGCGGGAAAGCCGGTACCCGGCCGGTCGCCGCGGCCCTACCCGGCGATCTGCTCCAGGGTGCGGTTGCGGGTGCGCGGGCCGAACACGCCGATGATCGCGGCCACCGCCAGTAGGCTGGCGACGATGAAGGCCAGCACCCCGTGGCTGCCGGTACGCTCCAGCAGCAGACCGATCAGCAGGCTGCTGCCAGCGGTGGACAGGCGACTGAAGGAATAGCAGAAACCCACCGCACGGGCGCGCAGCGCGGTCGGGAACAGTTCGGCCTGGTAGCCGTGATAGGCGAAGCTCATCCAGGCATTGCAAAAGGTGATCGCCGCGCCGCAGGCGATGATCGCCAACGGCTGGGTCTGCCAGGCGAACAGCGTGCCGAACAGCACCGCGCCGAGCGCCGACCACACTACCTGCCACTTGTTCTCCCAGCGTTGGGCGCCGCGCAGCAACAGCAGCGGTGCCAGCGGATACGCCAGCGAGATCGCGAACGCATAGCCCAGCCCGTGCACGCTGTCCGCGCCTTGCGCCGACAACAGCGTCGGCAACCAGTTGCCGAAGCCGAAGAAGCCGATCGCCTGGAACACATGGAACGCCACCAGCATGACCACGCGGCGCCGGTAGGGCTCCTTCCACAGCGCGCCAAAATGCGGCTGCGTCGCAGCGCAGGCGAGCGGCAGTTCGATCTGCGGCGTGTCCAGCGCGCGACCAAGGTCGGCAGCGCAGCGTGCTTCCAGATCGCACAGCACGGCATCGGCCTCGGCATGCCTGCCCTGCGCCGCCAGCCAGCGCGCCGATTCTGGCAGGCGCCGACGCAGCCACCAGATCGCCACCGCGAACGTGCCGCTGAGCAACACCACCCAACGCCAGCCGCTGACCCCGAACGGCGCGTGCGGCACAAGCGCCCATGCGCTCACCGCCACCGCCGGCACCGCCAGGAACTGCACGAAGAACACGAACGCGAAGGCCGACCCGCGCATGTGCCTGGGCATCAGCTCGGACAGATAGGTGTCGATGGTGACCAGCTCGATGCCCAGACCGATGCCGACCACGAAACGCCACCCGATCACTCCCAGCGCCGTGCTCTGCAGCCCCATCGCCACGGTCGCGGCGGTGTACCAGAGCAGGGCGAAGGTGAACACCGGGCGTCGCCCGAAGTGGTCAGCGAACGGACTGAGCAGGCTGGCGCCGAGAAACAGGCCCAGGAACGTGGCCGAGGCGAACGCGGCCTGGTCGGCGATGCCGAACACGCCCGCCGCGCCAGTGGCGAAGATGCCGTCGCGCAGCAGGCCCGGGCTGATGTAGGCGGTCTGGAACAGGTCGTACAGTTCGAAGAAGCCGCCCAGCCCGAGCAGCGCGACCAGGCGCCACAGCGTGGCCGTCGCCGGCAGGCGATCGATGCGCGCGGCCACCTGTGCAACGGGATCGTCGGAAACAGCAGCGGCAGGATCGAGCATGGGCAGGCACCGGTGGGCAGGGTCGCCGACAGCCTCGGCCTTCGGCGCAGCTGAATGCTGCCCGATTGCCCGGCACAACTGCCACCGCGAATGTCGGAAATTGTAGACGCGTGCCGGTCGGCGTTCAGCGGGACGTTGGCTTGCGGACCGCGCGTGGCGCCATCCAGCTAGCGCAGGAACAGCACGTCCAGATCCTGCGTCGGCACGAACGTCTTCTGCGCGAATTCGAAGGTCAGCGGATCGGTGGGCTGCCGCGCGCCGTCGAAGCACAAGCTGAGGATGTCCGTGCACAGCGTTACGTTTGCGATCGCGCTCCCTACGCCGACATGACCGCGACGCCCGCCATCCTTAGCAAAACATTAACCGCACGCTTGGTACATCTGTGCCGGTAAAGACCGGCATCGGCAGAAGGGGAAGGACGCGTGCAAACCAAGCGAAACCAGCGCCGCTGGCTGTTGTGGATCGTGTTGCTGGCCGCTGCGGCCGCCAGTGCCGAGGCGAGCGCTGAGCAGTATCAAGAACAGCAACAGATGCAACTGCAACAACAGCAACTGCAGCAGCAATAGTCGGAAAACGCCAACGCATCATAGGGCGTGTCCGCCGCCTACCTGGACTGCCGCAAGCAGGCCAGTGGCGTATACGACCAACAGCGCTGCATCGAACGCAGAGCGCAGGAAGATCGCATGGCCAGGGCCTACGACACCCTGCGCTACCGGCTCAGCGGCAGCGACAGGGCCAAACTGATCGATGCGCAGTACACCTGGCAGCAATCCGCTGCGCAGGCGGGAGATCTGGACAAGGCGCTCGGCGGCGGCGGCCAGGCAGCCGCCTTGCAGCGCGCAGAAGCGGCGCTGGAGCGGATCAACGCACGCACAAACGAGCTGGAAAAGTACGCACGTCGCTGACGCAGCGAGCGCATGTCCGCATTCGGCGCGTCTGCGGGTGCGGCGTCACCGCTCAGCTCGTCGCCATTTGCGCAACGCAACCCCGGCGTTGATGGAGGGTTCCGTCTGCACGCGATTGCAGCCATCCGCAGCGGGGGATCCATGCACGCATATGCCATCGCCCTGGGCGACTGGCCCGATGGCCCGACGTGCCCGCGGCCAGCACGGGTGGACAGGCCGCGACGGCACGCGTTGCCGGCGCCGCAGGGGTTCGGCACCGGCACGGCCGCCGGCTTCAGCGCATGCGAGCGCCTGGAAACGCCGTTGCCGTGCGGACTGAAATGGCGAGCAGGCGTGGCGGCAGCGATCACCCGTCGCGGCCACGTCGTTCGCCAGGCGGCGGCCGACATCACGGCGTCACCGTACCGGTGCGCGTAGCGTCGGCGCCGGATCGCACACAGTGCGTTACCCGCCCATGGAGAGTCGAATGAACAAGATGCTTGGCGTTGTGCTCGCTTGCACCCTGGCCGCCGGCCTTCCCGCCGTTGCAGGCGCGGACCAGGTCGCGCCTCAGGACCGCCACGACGATGGCCGGCGCCACGACGCCCCGCCGCGGCCGGGCCAACTCGACCCTGCTCGGCGCGACGAAGCCCGCCACGACCACCGGCATGACGATCGTCCCGGCGACCACCGCAGGGACGATCGCCCGGACGACAGGCGCTATGGACGCTGGGATCCCAAATGGGGTCCGCGCCCGGGCAATCCTCCCGCGCACCGGTCGCGGCACGACGATTGGTATCGCCACGTGCGCACCTGCCAACAGCGCTACCGCAGCTACGACACACGCAGCGATACCTTCGTGCACCGCGGCCGCCGTTTGCGCTGCCCGCTGTAAGCGGCAAGCACCTGCCCGCTCTCTGCGCACGCCACGCAGCGCGGCGGTGCAGGCTTGATGCCGGGCAAGTGCAAGGCGGGGGACCGAATCCCGAATGCAGCGGCGCGATCGTCCACGGGATGGACGGCACCGGCCGGCGATCCGCTCACACCGACAGCAGTACCCGCAGGAACACGCTCACGGCTTGCCCGCGCAATCCGCGTTCTGCACATCGCAGAGCTCCGCCGCACGACGGATCTGCGCGTCGCTCAGCGGCGGTGGGCGAGCGATGGCCGATTGGATCTGGTCCGGCGCACCGGTCAAGGTGTGCAGGCCCTTGGCGACCTTGCCGGCAACGTAATAGACGCCGAGCGCGAGGTAGCCTCCGCCCTGGCTGACCTGCTCCACCGAGGGCGGTGGCCGCCAGTCCTTGTCGAAGCGGCTGGGTTGGGCGCTGACCGGATTCTTGAAGCGGTACAGGTCCAGCGGCTGCTCCTCGTCCGGCGGCAGCGCGCGCACTTCGTCGAGGGTCTGGATGTCCTGCGGCGGCGGGCTGGCCGCGGCGGCTGCGGGATCCGGGGCGGCCTGCTGGGCATGCGCATGCGCGGCCAGGCCAAACAGCGCGGCGACAACGACGGAACGCACGGCATTGCTCATCGAGATCGGTCCTTTCCCAGGCATACCCATTGCAGATGCCGAGCTTACGGTTGCCGGCTGAACATCACCAGCGCCGCGCCGTGGACGCTCAGGCCACCTGCAACGGCTGCAGGCTCAACCAGATGGCGCACCAGTGCGACAGTGCGCCGCCCACCACGTGTGCGTGCCAGATGGCACGGTTGTAGACCATCGACTTGCGCACGTAGAAGCCCACGCCAACGGTGTAGAACATGCCGCCGGCGGCGATGCACCACAGCACGGCGCTGTCCAGGCTGGCCATGAGCGGCTTGATCGCGACAATACCGGCCCAACCCAGCAGCAGATAGATGGCGACCCAGAAGCCCTTGCTGATGCCGGGCAGGAACAGTTTGGCGAACACGCCGAACAGCGCCACGCCCCACACCGCCAGGGTCATCGACCAGACCCAGGCGCCGGACAGCGCCAACACGAACAGCGGCGTGTAGGAGCCGGCGATCATCACGAAGATGCCGGCGTGGTCGAGCTTGCGCAGGATCGGCTGGCGCTGTGGCGGGGCGAAGTTGTAGGCCGCCGAGCAGGCGAACATCACCAGCATTCCCAGCGCGTAGACGCAGGTGGCCAGGAGCAGCGCGTGGTTGGCATGGGGGCGCCAGATCAGCATGGCGCCGCCGACGATGGACAGCAGCAGGCCGGCAGCGTGCACGATCAGGTCGGCGCGGCGGGCGCCGGCGGTTTTGTAGTGGGCGGCGGGGGCGGGGGAAGGCACTGACAAGGCGAGTCTTCGGCGCGTCGAGGGACGGCGCCGCTGCGCTAGGGGGGAGCACAGGATACGCGCTGGCCGCGACGATCAGGTCAGGTCAGCGTTGTCGGTCCGCACGCGCCGTCGCCATCCGCCATCGCGACGGCGGCCACGCAGCTGCGTGGGTTATGCCGCGATGCGCGCGATCTTGCGCGTCTGCGCGCCGAGCGCGCGCCGCGCCTGCTCCGGGTCGTAGTCGGCCTGCAGCCCGAGCCAGAAGCGTTCGCTGGTAGCGAGCGTGGCGGCCAGCCGGATCGCGCTGTCGGCGCTGATGCTGCGCTTGCCCAGCACGATCTCGTTGAGGCGGCGCGGCGGCAGCGCGAGTGCGTTCTGGCTGATGCCCAGCGAGTTCAGGAATGCCTCCAGCAAGACGTCGCCGGAATGGATGTTGGGCAGGGTCTTCATGGCGGTTGGCTCGATTGGGACGCCTCGGCACATGCGATGCCGGATGCGGCAACTTCGCGCACGCTGCCGATTGGCGTGCCTTCTGAACGCGGTCAGTGGGCCATTGGCTTCCGCAGTGTCGTGTCTCATACCCTGAGACGCATTTCCGCTTCCCTGTCCCGCTTTGAGAGCCGTGCCGATGCCCGCCCACGCCCTAGCCCGCCGCACCGAGGACGCCGAGCGCGCCCTGTCGACCACCGGCGGCGAGCCCTCGCGCGACGGCGCACTGCTGACCGAGCGGCTGGAACGGCGCTACCACGACCGCATCACCGGCAGCTTCATGCTCCCCGGCCGCGCGGGCCGCTATGCGCCGATCCCGGACGACGTGCCAGCGGCACTGGTCGCGGCGCTGAAGGCGCGCGGCATCGAGCAGCTGTACAGCCATCAGGCCGAGGCATGGGACGCGGCGCAGCGCGGCGAGCACGTGGCCATCGTCACGCCCACCGCCTCGGGCAAGTCGCTGTGCTACACGCTGCCGGTGGTGGCCGCGGCGATGACCGCGCAGGCCAAGGCGCTGTACCTGTTCCCGACCAAGGCGCTGGCACAGGACCAGGTGGCCGAGCTGCTGGAACTCAACCGCGCCGGCGAGCTGGGGATGAAGGCCTTCACCTTCGACGGCGACACCCCAGGCGACGCACGCCAGGCGATCCGCCTGCACGGCGACATCGTGGTCAGCAATCCGGACATGCTGCACCAGGCGATCCTGCCGCATCACACCAAGTGGGCACAGTTCTTCGAGAACCTGCGTTATGTGGTGATCGACGAAATCCACACCTACCGCGGCGTATTCGGCAGCCACGTCACCAACGTACTGCGCCGGCTCAAGCGCATCTGCGCGTTCTACGGGGTGAACCCGCAGTTCATCCTGTGCTCGGCCACCATCGGCAATCCGCACGCGCACGCCAAAGCGCTGATCGAGCAGCGCGTGCATGCGATCACCGAATCCGGCGCGCCGTCCGGCGACAAGCACGTGCTGCTATGGAACCCGCCGGTGGTCAACGCCGACCTGGGGCTGCGCGCGTCGGCGCGCTCGCAGAGCAACCGCATCGCGCGGATCGCGATCAAAAGCGGGCTAAAGACGCTGGTGTTCGCGCAGACCCGGCTGATGGTGGAAGTACTGACCAAGTACCTGAAGGACATCTTCGACCACGACCCGCGCAAGCCGCCGCGCATCCGCGCCTACCGCGGCGGCTACCTGCCGACCGAGCGCCGCGAGGCCGAACGCGCGATGCGCGCCGGCAGCATCGACGGCATCGTCTCCACCTCGGCGCTGGAACTGGGCGTGGACATCGGCGCGCTGGACGTGGTGGTGCTCAACGGCTACCCCGGCAGCGTGGCCGCGACCTGGCAGCGCTTCGGTCGCGCCGGGCGCCGCCAGCAGCCGTCGCTGGGCGTACTGGTGGCCAGTTCGCAGCCCCTGGACCAGTACGTGGTACGGCATCCGGACTTCTTCGCCGATGCCTCGCCCGAACACGCGCGCATCGCCCCGGACCAGCCGCTGATCCTGTTCGACCACATCCGCTGCGCCGCATTCGAACTGACCTTCGTCGCCGGCGAGGCGTTCGGCCCGGTCGATCCGGCGGTGTTCCTGGAAGCGCTGGCCGAAAGCGACGTGGTGCATCAGGAAGGCGACCGCTGGGAGTGGATTGCCGACAGCTACCCGGCCAACGCGGTGAGCCTGCGTTCGGTGGCCGACGGCAATTTCGTGGTGGTGGACAAGACCGACGGCAAGCAGCAAATCATCGCCGAGGTGGACTATTCCGCCGCCGCGCTCACCCTGTACGAAGGCGCGATCCACATGGTGCAGAGCACCCCGTACCAGGTCGAGAAACTGGACTGGGAAGGGCGCAAGGCCTACGTCACCCGCACCCACGTGGACTACTACACCGACAGCATCGACTTCACCAAGCTCAAGGTGCTGGACCGCTTCGACGGCGCCGCGGCCGGGCGCGGCGACAGCCACCACGGCGAGGTGCACGTGGTGCGGCGCGTGGCCGGCTACAAGAAGATCCGCTACTACACTCACGAGAACATCGGCTACGGCCCGGTCACCCTGCCCGACCAGGAACTGCATACCACCGCGGTGTGGTGGCAACTGCCGCAGGCCACGCTGCTGAAGGCGTTCGCGGCCAAGCAGGACGCGCTGGACGGCTTCCTCGGCGCAGCCTACGCGCTGCACGTGGCGGCCACGGTGGCGGTGATGGCCGACGCGCGCGACCTGCAGAAAGCAGTGGGCGACGGCGACGGCGCCTGGTTCGCGATGGCCGACGCCAAGGGCCGCGGCCAGCTGCGCGGCGGCGACAACGGCGAGCCGGTCGGCGTGGAGCTGCAGCAGTTCGTGCCCACCGTGTACCTGTACGACAACTTCCCCGGCGGCGTGGGCCTGAGCGAACCGCTGTGGCAGCGCCAGGCCGAGCTGGTGCAGCGCGCGCGCGAACTGGTGCAGCGCTGCGACTGCGTGGCCGGCTGCCCGGCCTGTGTCGGCCCGGTGCTGGCCGCGCAGGAGGACAGTGCGACCACGCCGAAGGCACTTGCCCTGCAGGTGCTGCGCCTGTTGCTGGACGGTGGCCCGGCACTGGACGAGGAAACGACCACGATCGACAGCGAATGCGATGCGCTGCCGGAGTGGAGCGCATGAACATCAGCCTCGAACGCCTGCGCGCCCTGCGCAGGCAGGCCGGCGATCCGGGCGTGGAGACGCCACGTGCGCCCGCACCGGGCGTACGACCAGCAGGCAAGGCGATCGCAGCTGGCGCTGCCGCAGCGGCGAGCGCTCCTGCACGGGCAGCGGCACCAGCAGGCGGAGCGGCGACGCTGCGCAAGCCACCACGCGACACCGATGCGGCGCCCCTCCCGCCCGCACCACGTACACCGTTGCCGGCACGCAGCGGCCACACCGCCGTCGCCGAGGTGCCGCCGATCGCGATCGAACCATTCGACCGGCGCGGTGCCGACGTCGCCTCGCTGCGGCGCCTGCTCGGCATGCGCGAGCGCGCGGTGGCGCCGGCCGCGGCGCCGCGCAAGCCGCAGGCGGCCGACCGCCACCTGCCCGGCGTGGAGATCGCACCCGGCCTGCACCTGATCGAAGCCTTCTTGCCGCAGCCGATTCCCGCCACCGCACTATCGCTGGCCTTCGCCCGCCGCGAGGACGCGGTGCAGCCGTCGGATCTGCTGTTCTTCGACACCGAGACCACCGGACTGGCCGGCGGCACCGGCACCCGCGCCTTCATGATCGGCGCGGCCGACTGGTACCTGGATCCGCTCGCAGGCCCGGGCCTGCGCATCCGCCAACTGATGATGGCCACGATGGGTGCGGAAAAGGCCATGCTCGAAGCGTTCCGCGCATGGCTGGCGCCGACCACGGTGCTGTCCAGCTACAACGGCCGCTGCTACGACGCGCCGCTGCTGAAAACCCGCTACCGGCTGGCGCGCTGCGCCGATCCGCTGTCGGCACTGGACCACGTGGACCTGCTGCATCCCACCCGCCGCCGTTACCGCGGCACCTGGGAGAACTGCAAGCTGTCCACCATCGAACGCCAGCTGCTGCGCATCGTGCGCGAAGACGACCTGCCCGGCTCCGAAGCGCCGGCCGCATGGCTGAGCTATTTACGTGGCGGCAGCGCGCGCAACCTGCGCCGCGTCGCCGCCCACAATCACCAGGACGTGGTGACGCTGGCGCTGCTGCTGCAACGCCTGGTCGACGCCGATGCCGAAGAGCGCGAGGTGGTGCCGTTCGCGGAAGCGCCGTAGCGCAGCGTATAAAGCCCCTCTCCCGACGGGAGAGCGGTTGGGGTGAGGGTCCGGCGCGAAAGCGTCCCGCGCTTCCCTGCCCCCACTCTGTCGGCGTCCGCGGCGACGATCCGCGCGGGCGCCGCGGCGGGGAATCGCTCAGCCGTCGATCGGCGTGGCCAGCCCTTGCGCGATGGCCTGGCGGATCAACTGCTCGGCCTGCTGGCGCGCACGTACGCTGGCGTCGGCCTGCTGCTTGCCCAGTTGCGATTGCTGCAATCCGAGTTGCATCTGTTGCCTGGCCAGGTCCTGGATCTTCTTGCCAGCTCCTGCCGGCGCATCTGCTCGGCCGCGCGCTGCGCCGTCACGCGATCGATCTGCGCCTGGCTGGCGGTGCCACGACTGCCGGCGAGCGCCGCCTCGGCCTGGCGCGCAGCGCTTTCGGCCATTTGCGCGCTCAGTTCCGCCATGCGCTCGCCCAGCTCGCCCTGGCGCTCGCCGAGATCGCCTTGCTGGTCGCCCAGCTCGGCCTGTGCATCGGCCAGGTCCAGGGTCTGTGCGTGCAGCGCCTGGAAGCGCGCCAGCGCCGCCGGATCGCGGACCATGTAGCGAAGGCCGTCATGGCGGAACCACAGGATCTCGCCGTCGTCGCCGGCCAGGCGACGCGCTTCGTGCAGGTCGTCCAGCGAGGCGTCCATCAGGTTGTGCCCGTCCTGTACCAGCACGTAGGCGTCCTGGTCGCCGTGCTGCGAGAGCGAAACGCAGCCTTGGCTGAGCAGCGGCGCATCGGCTTGCAGCGACGCAACGGGAGCTGCAGGTGCGGCTGGCGGTGCCGCAGCCGCCGGCACGGCGGGTGCCGGCGGCGCCAGTACGCTCGCCAGGATCGGAACGGCCGGCGCTGGCACCGCAGGTACAGCCGGTGCAGTGGCCGGCGCCGGCTTGGCCACCAGGCGCAGCGGCATCACCCCGGCCAGCGCGATCGCGGCGGTGATCAGCCCGGCGCCCAGGCGCGAAAACGATGCGGTGCTCTGCAGCATCAGCAGCCGCCGCTTCAGGCTGACGAAGCTGGGCGAGGCGCTGGCCACACCGGCCGCCGGCCGCGGCGCCACGCCCAGCTGCAGCAGCAGCCGCGCATAGTTGTGCCGGCAGTG
Organism: Xanthomonas translucens pv. cerealis; assembly: GCF_006838285.1. Lineage (NCBI taxonomy): Bacteria > Pseudomonadati > Pseudomonadota > Gammaproteobacteria > Lysobacterales > Lysobacteraceae > Xanthomonas > Xanthomonas cerealis. Next base: position 4,015,389 of record NZ_CP038228.1, on the reverse strand, counting down.
CCGATGCCCGGCCATCACCGCCGCATCGCAGGCGGCTTCGCGGGCCAGCGCGTATTCGCGCACCGCCAGCTGCACCAGCGGATGGAAGAAGAACAGGTGCTGCGCCAGCGCCGGCAGCAGGCCCCACCACAGGTCGCGGCACTGCAAGTGCACCAGTTCGTGGGTCAATGCCATATCCAGATCGTCGGCGTGCATCGCCGCCAGGCGCCGCGCCGGCAGCAGCAGCACCGGCCACCACGGCCCGATCAGCTGCGGCGAATCGATCTGTGTGGACAGCCGCAGTTGCGGTGGCTGGCGCAGGCCGTGCGCTGCGGCGGCCAGGCACAAGGCGCCGAGCAAGGCGGCGTCGCTGCACGGCGTACTGGCCTGCACCAGGCGCCGGCTGGCGCGGTAAGCATGGCCGCTGCGCAGCGCACCGAGCAGCACGCCCGCCAGCCACAGCGCGGCCAGCACCTGCGCCCAGGGTAGCGGCGCGGCGGCAGACGCGGCCTGCGACGCGGTGAGATGCGGCGAAGCGGGCGACGTTGCGCTCGTCGCCGCCGGGTTCTGCCGCGCCGCGGCCGGCAATGCCGTCGCGGCGAGCGCGGCCGGCGCCGGCACGGCCGGCAGCACCGGCAGGTGCACGGCGCCGGCCCACACCAGGCCGAGCATGGTCTGCGCGCCGACCAGCCACCACAAGCGGCAACGCGCGGCCGCCGGCAGGCTCGGCAGCCAGCGGCACAGCGCCCAGATTGCCGCGACCAGCACCGCGGCCTGCACGCTGGTCGCCAGCAGCCGCGACAGCAGGACCTCGAACAAGCGCGTGCCGAAGATCGTGTCCATGCCTCAGTCGTCCCGCCGCTGCGATTGCAGTTTGGCCACCAATGCTTCGAGTTCGGCCAGCTCGTCGTCGCTGACCTCGGCGCGCTGCGACATCCACGCCACGAACGGCGACACCGAGCCTTGCAGGGTCTTCTCGACGAAGCTGCCGACCGCGCTGCGCACCACGTCGTCCTGCCCGGCGGTGGCGGTGTAGCGGTACACGCCTTGCACCTGGCGCCGGCGCAGATAGGCCTTGGCGCGCAGCCGCTCCATCATCGTCAGCACGGTGGAGCGGGCCAGCCCGCGGGTCTCGCCGAAGCCGGCGGCGACCTCGCCGACGCTGGCCTCGCCCTGTTCGCCAATGTACTGCAGCAGGGCCAGTTCCTGATCCCCGATCGATTTGCGTCGCATCCGCCCACCCCAGTGACTACACGTGTCGCCAAACGCATCCGTGGCGACACGTGTAGTCAATAGGCCGTCGGTCATTGCCTTGCCAGCGCGACAGGAATGCAAGTGTGGGCCGGGAGGCCCCCGTCTGGCAAAGCCCGCGGCCACCCCGGTGAAGCCCGGCAGCGGTCTCTTCATGACGCAAACAGCTGCCGCCGACTGGCGCGATCGGCGCAAGCGAACGTGCCGCCTGCGCCAGCCCGGCGCCTGCGGCAACCCGCAGATCGCCGCGTTGCCGCCATCGCGCGGTACAGACGATCCGCTCGTCCGCACCGCGGCGGCAGCGCGGCGCTACTCCTTCGGCTCGGTCTGCTTGGCCTGCTCGTTGAGATAATGGCTCACCGGCGCGCCACGATAGCGGTCGGTCAACAGGCCCAGCGCTTCGGCTTGCTTGTCGATGGCCTGCCGCGCCGCAGGCGGCAGTTTCAGGGATGCACCTTGATCCAGCCTTGCCCCGTCGCGTACCGCCTGAATATGCACCTCATCGGGTGGCTGCTTGGCCGCGACGAATTGCTTTTTCCGCAGGGCGGCAATCTCGGCATCGCGGTTTTTGTCGATCTGCGTATCCGGCGGCACGTCCAACTCCATTCCGGTATGTCCATGTGACAACCTGCGGTTCTCGCGCAGGGCCAGGAACTCTTCGTCGGGCTGATCGGTCAGTACACTTTCGCCGCGATCGCGAAACGCGCCGGTGGTCCCGCGCTCTTCCTCGAATTTCACCTTCGGCAATGGATTGATCTCACCGAAGATGCCCCAGGTGAAGTATTCCCGGCTGCCGTCCGACTTCGGCAACGAGAAATCCTCGTAGCGGTAGACGACGCCCAAGGCGGCCTTGTCCATGCCGGAGCCGGGCTGCCGCACGCGCGCGCGCGCCATCTGCATGGCCTTGCCCGCGTCGGTATCGGGATTGGAGACCATCGCCTCGACGATGACAGGATGCATCTGGCTCCAGCTTTTCAGCCAGCCGGTGGCGGTGTCGGCCAACCCTTCCGCCCCGGTTCCGCCGCCAGGGAAAAACTTGCGGACTTGCGGTTCCTCAATCGGCCCCTGGTCCAGGACCGGCACCACGTTGATCTTGCCCAGATCGCGGCGCAGTTTCAGACGCCGCGGCTCGTCCTGCGAATGCTCGGGATTGATCTGCAGGCGTTTGCACATGTTGGAGAAGAACTGATCGAACCCGCCCTTGTAGAACGCAGAATTCACCTTTATGGCGGCGATACCGCCCAGTTTCGGCTGTTTCATCAACAACAGCGCAACGTCCTCGGGGGTCTGCTCCTTGCAATCCAGCACGATCGACATGCCGGGCTTGGTCGTGCGCACGTGATTCAGCATCTGCTCGATGCTGGCCAGACGCTGATCGGTGCGCACGAAATTGCCGTCCACGGGATTGCGGATCACCAATGGCTGGTCGCGCAACTGGGAGAACGGCGTCTGTGCGACCAGGCGGTCCTCCGGATCGTCCAGGATCCGCCCTACGGTAAAGTCGTGCATCATCATCGGCACCCCGTCGGCAGTCACTTGGACATCCAGTTCAAGGGTGCGATATCCCTCATCGTAGGCGCGATCGAGCGCGGCGATCGAGTTTTCCGGGATCCCCTTGTGGAAGTCGTAGAGCCCGCGATGCACCATGACGTCCTTTCCGAGCGCCTTGGTGCTGTCTGCCTGGAGGTAGTTCTCGTGGACCAGCTCCTTGCGCTGCGCGCGCAGCGTCTCGCCCTTGCCTTCCAACAGGCGATGATCGTTGGCTTTGAAGAAGCCCACGGCGCCCTGCTGCGCGGGGATCTCATGGCCTTTATAGCGCGGGACTTTCTGCAATTGCCGGCGTGACGTCCTGGATTGCGCGGCAGGCTGGAGCCAGTCGGGATTTTTCAGGCCCTGCGCGGGCAGATCCAGCGCCTTGCCCAGCGCAGCGGTCGCCTCGTCACTGAGGCGGTCACCTGGAACGAAGGCGCGCTGCAGGTCGAACACGATGCGCTGACCCTGCTCATCCACCAGCAGCGGCTCCGTCTTGCGGCCCGCGCCCTGGCCGGACAGGCTTTTTGCCATCGCGCGAAAAGCGGGCGGATCCAGATAGACCGGGGTCAATGTGCCGGCGGCGAACTGCGCCGCGACACTGCCCGGTTTCAGTGCCACCCCGGCGTCGGCGCTCAGTGTTCCCAGTCTGGTCTGCAACGCGTGCACGGTGACCTGCCGGGCGTCTATTTCGGCCCGGCGGTCCTTGGAGAAATCCCCATCCAGGGCCACCAGCGGCGCTGGGGCGCGCTTGCCGCCGGCATCCGGCAGCGGCACCAGCGGCGGGGCGCCGGCGTTGGGCAGGCGCGGCCGTGACCGTCCCGCCAGCCCGGAAGGCGCGGCGGCCATCGGCGTGGACACCGTCGCGGTATCGACGAAAGGAGCCTCGGCGGTTTTCACCGCAGTTGTTGATGCAGCAGCAGGGGGGTACGAAACGCGCATGGCAAACTCACAAAACGACGGGCCGCTAATACACCGCATGCAATATGACAATTCACGGCAGAGGCGAAGCCGCGCGTACCATCCACGAAGCGAGCTTGCAGCACCGCGTCCAGCGGGCTTCATGCCGCGCCAACATCCGCCGCGACACGCTTGCGTCATCCTCAAAGCGATGTGCCGCCTGCGGCAGCCCGCAAATCGCCGCGTTGCAGCCGCCATCGCGCGGTACAGACGATTCACTCGCCTGCACCGCGGCGGCGGCGCGGCGCTATTCCTCCGGCTCGGTCTGCTTGGCCTGCTCGTTGAGATAATGGCTCACCGGCGCGCCACGATAGCGGTCGGTCAACAGGCCCAGCGCTTCGGCCTGCTTGTCGATGGCCTGCCGTGCCGCCGGCGGCAGCTGCAGGGACGCACCTTGATCCAGCCTCGCCCCATCGCGCGCCGCCTGGATATGCACCTCATCGAGTGGCTGCTTGGCCTCCATGAACTGCTTGCGACGTTCCTGGACAATGTCAGCATCGCGATTGCGATCGAGCGGAGCGTCAGGTGGCACGTCCAACTCCAGCCCGGTATGCCCGCGCGGCAACGTGCGGTTCTCGCGCAGCGCCAGCACTTCTTCGTCCGGCTGGTCGGTGAGCACGCTTTCGCCACGCTCGCGAAACGCGCCGGCGGTGCCGCGCTGCGGCTCGAAGCCGCTGCTGGGAACCGGATTGATCTCGCCGAAGACGCCCCAGGTGTAGTAGTCGCGTTGGCCGCCAGAACGCGGGATCGAGAAATCCTCGTAGCGGTATGCGGAGCTGAAGGCCGCTTTTTCGTAGCCTGAACCTGGCTGCCGCAGGCGTTCCTGCGTCAGTTGCATGGCCTTGCCGGCGTCGCTGTCGGGATCGACGATCATCATCTCGGCAATGATCGGACGCATGTTGTTCCAGCTCTGCATCCAGTGGGTGGCGGTATCGGCCAGCCCTGTCGTGTCCTCGGCAGCGGGGAACAACGCGCGCAACTGGGTGTCCTTGAGCGTGTCCTCGATCAGCAGCGGCACCACTTTGATCTGGCTCAGATCGCGTCGCAGCTTGTCGCGGCGCGGCTGATCTTGGGAATGCAGCGGATTGATCTGCAGCTTCTCGCACAGATTGGAGAAGAATTCGTCGAAACCGCCCTTGTAGGCGACGGAATACAGCTTGAGCGCGGTGATCGGGCGCAGTTGCGGGCGCCGGATCAGCATCAGCGCCACGTTCTCGGCGATGTGTTCCTTGCAATCCAGCACCACCGACATGCCGGGCTTGGTGCGCAATACGTTGTCCAACATCGGTTCGATGCCGGCGATGCGTTGGTTGGTACTGACGAAATTGCCGTCCATCGGATTGCGGATGACCAGGCGCTTGTCCTGCAATTCGGCATATTTCACCTGCGTGGCCAGGCGATTTTCGGAGTCGTCCGTGGTGCGCCCGATCGCGAAATCGTGCAACAGCACCGGCACGCCTTCGGCGCTCACCTGCACATCCAGTTCGAGGGTGCGATAGCCCTCGGCGTAAGCGTGCTCGATCGCGGCGAGTGAATTTTCCGGGATGCCGGCATGGGTGTCGAACAAGCCGCGATGCACCATCACGTCCTTGCCCAGCGCCTTGGTGCTTTCTGCCTGGACATAGTTCGCATGCACGAACTCGGGCAGTTGCTTGCGCACCACCTCGCGCTTGTCGCCCAGCAGGCGATGGTCGTTGGGCTTGTAGAAACCGGCACCGCCGTTCTGTGCGGGGATCTCATGGCCTTTATAGCGCGGGACTTTCTGCAATTGCCGGCGTGACGTCCTGGATTGCGCGGCAGGCTGGAGCCAGTCGGGATTTTTCAGGCCCTGCGCGGGCAGATCCAGCGCCTTGCCCAGCGCAGCGGTCGCCTCATCACTGAGGCGGTCACCTGGAACGAAGGCGCGCTGCAGGTCGAACACGATGCGCTGACCCTGCTCATCCACCAGCAGCGGCTCCGTCTTGCGGCCCGCGCCCTGGCCGGACAGGCTTTTTGCCATCGCACGAAAAGCGGGCGGATCCAGATAGACCGGGGTCAATGTGCCGGCGGCGAACTGCGCCGCGACACTGCCCGGTTTCAGTGCCACCCCGGCGTCGGCGCTCAGTGTTCCCAGCCTGGTCTGCAACGCGTGCACGGTGACCTGCCGGGCGTCTATTTCGGCCCGGCGGTCCTTGGAGAAATCCCCATCCAGGGCCACCAGCGGCGCTAGGGCGCGCTTGCCGCCGGCATCCGGCAGCGGCACCAGCGGCGGGGCGCCGGCGTTGGGCAGGCGCGGCCGTGGCCGTCCCGCCAGCCCGGAAGGCGCGGCGGCCATCGGCGTGGACACCGTCGCGGTATCGACGAAAGGAGCCTCGGCGGTTTTCACCGCAGTTGTTGGTGCAGCAGCAGGGGGGTACGAAACGCGCATGGCAACCTCACAGAACGACGGGCCGCTAATACACCGCATGCAATATGACAATTCGCGACAGAGGCGAAGCCGCGCGTACCATCTGCGAAGCGGGCTTCATGCCGCGCCAACATCCGCCGCGACACGCTTGCGTCATTCTCAACAGGAACCGTCCATGATCCGCCATCCGCTCGCCCCCGCCGTCGCGCTCGCCGCCAGCCTGCTGCTAGGCGCCTGCAGCACCACCCAGGTCGCCAACGTGCAGCCGATCGACGGCGTCATCTCCGGCCAGTGCCACGTCGACAAGGTCCGCGGCGCGGTCGGCCTGGCCGCCGCGCAGACCACCGTGGAACGCGCCCGCGTCGACAGCGACAGCCTGAAGGTGCAGGTGGTGAACAGCAGCGTCGGCCACAGCGGCGCCACCTCCAGCGGCGTGGACAGCGCGTCCCGCGGCGCCGGCGAGAACGGCGGTGAGCGCCTGACCATCGAGGTCGGTCCGTACAACAACATCACCACGCTGTATTGCGGTTGATGGCGCGCACCGCCGGCTGAGCGGCTGACGCGGCGCGGTGTTTCGCCGCGTAGCGACGTGACGTCATGGCGCCGCCGCGCCAGCGCTCCGATCAGCCGGCACGGCCGCGTGGACGCGCGGCGTTCTTGGCCGCGCTGCCGCCAGCCCGACGCGGGGCGATGGACTTCGCCGGCTTGGCGTCGGCCGCTTTGGAACCCGCTTTCTTGGCCCCGACCGTCTTGGCCGCCTTGCGGGTCGCGGCGCGCGCTTGCGCCAGGTAGTTCAGCGTGACCAAATCCCACTGCCGCTCGCCGCGCACGCGCTCGCACAGGCCGTGCAGTTCGCCACCGCGCCAGCCGTCGAACACGCACGGGTCGATATAGGCCTTTCGGCACACCGCCGGGGTATTGCCCAGCGCGTCGGCCACCTCGCGGATCACCGCGTTCTGGGCCAGCTTCAGCGCGCGCTCGCTGCTAGGTTCGGGCAAGGGCAGCTGCGCCAGCCTTTGCAGCGCGGCGCGGGTGCCGCCCCAGGTGCGGAAGTCCTTGGCGGTGAAGCTCTCACCCATCGCCTCGCGCAGGTAATCGTTGACCTCGCCCGAGTCCACCGGCTGCAGCTGGCCGTCGTCGTCGCGGTACTGAAACAGCGCCTGCCCGGGCAATTGCTGGCAGCCGCGGATCAGCTTGACCAGATGCGCGTCGTCGACCTCGATGTCGTGCTCTTGCCCGCCCTTGCCGCGGAACTTCAGCCGCGCGCGGCCGACGTTGACGAATTCCAGGTGCCGGTTGCGCAGCGTGGTGAGGCCATAGGAGCGGTTACTGCGCGCGTATTCGGCATTGCCCACGCGCACCAGAGTCTCGGCCATCAGCGCCACCACCATCGCCAGCACCTTGTCGCGCGGGTAGCCGGGCAGCGCAAGGTCGCGGCGCAGGCGCCGGCGCAAGCGCGGCAAGGCCTGGCCGAAGGCGATGATCCGCTCGAACTTGCCGTCGCCGCGCAGCTGCGCCCAGTCGGTGTGGTAGCGATACTGCTTGCGCCGCCGCGCGTCGCGGCCGGTGGCCTGTACATGGCCGTTGGGCTTGGTGCAGATCCATACCTCGGTATAGGCAGGCGGGATCGCCAGCTGGCGGATGCGCTGCAGGGTCTGCGCATCGCGCACCGGGCGGCCGTCGGGAAGGCGGTAGCCGAAGCCGGTGCCAGCGCGGCGGCGAGCGATGCCGGGCTCTTCGTCGCTGACATAGACCAGGCCTGCGCTGCGGGCGGCCTGCCTGGGCTGCAGCGCGCGGGCCGCCTCGGTGGCGGCAGTGGTGCGGGACGCGTTGGACATCGGGACCCCAGCGGGTGAGGAGCCGGGATTGTCGGCAGTGCACCGCCTAGGCCGCGTCAACGGCGGCCGGTTAACGTGCGCCGAACGCGACTTGTCCGATTCTTGTGCGCTTATGCTGGACCTGCCCCCCTCCATCCACCAGGAGCCTCGATGAGCACTTTCCTTTCTTCTCGTGCGTCCGCGCATGCCGGCCTGTTGGGCACGGCGTGCCTGGCGCTGGCCTTGGCCGCGTGTACCGCGCCGGTGCCGGACGAGCAGGAACAGGTAGCGGCCAAGGCGCAGGCCGCCGCGCAGCGGGCCGCCGCGCCGGATCCGGCCAGCGCCCCGGAGCCGCCGCCGGTGGGCACGTGCGACGCCTCGCAGGCGCAGGGCCTGGTCGGCCAGGCCGCCGAACAGGCGTTGCTGGACCAGGCGCGCAGCGACACCGGCGCCAAGAGCGTGCGCGTGCTCAAGCCGAACCAGGCGGTGACCATGGAGTTCGATGGCGAACGGCTCAACATCGAGGTCGATGTCAAGAACCAGATCACCGGCGTACGCTGCGGCTGAGGCCCGTCCGCCGCCGCCTGCAGGTGGTGCGTACGGCTGCAGCAGCAGAGTGGTTGCCGCCACTACGGTTGCAGTTGAAACCTTGTATTGCGGCACCGCACCAACATGTGCTTTAGTCGATGTTCCGGTGACCTCAAGATGCGCTCCAGGATAGAGCGGGGGCGAGTGTCGCCGCGTTCCTTCGGATCGCTTTTTTCAGAGGCAGACATGGCCCCCCGCAACCGCCACGGGCTCTACGACCCCCAAGACGAGCGCGATGCCTGTGGTTTCGGCATGGTCGCGCAACTCGATGACCAACCCTCGCGGGCCTTGGTGGATACCGCCATTGCCGCGCTGTCGCGGATGACCCACCGTGGCGGCGTCGCCGCCGACGGCCTGACCGGCGACGGCTGCGGCCTGCTGATCCGCAAACCCGATGCGTTCTTGCGCGCGCTGGCGCGCGATGCAGGCATCGCGGTCGGCGCGCGCTTCGCCGCCGGCCAGGTGTTCATGCCGCGCGACGACGCGGACGGCGCCGCGCGCTGCCGTCAGGTATTGGAAGAGGAGCTGCTGCGCGCCGGCACGCAGCCGCGCGGCTGGCGGATCACCCCCACCGACGATTCGGTGTGCGGGCAGCTGGCCAGGGACACCATGCCGCACATCGAGCAGGTGTTCGTCGATGCCGGCGCCGAGCACAGCGAGGACGGCTTCGCCCTGGCCCTGTTCCTGGCGCGCCGCCGCGCCGAGCAGCGCCTGCGCGACATCGCCGACTTCTACGTCACCACGCTCTCGCCCAGCGGCATCAGCTACAAGGGCATGGTGCTGCCGGACAAGCTGAGCACCTTCTACCCGGACCTGCAGCGCAGCGACCTGGCCTCCAGCGCGATCGTGTTCCACCAGCGCTTCTCGACCAACACGCTGCCGCGCTGGCCGCTGGCGCATCCGTTCCGGCTGCTCGCGCACAACGGCGAGATCAACACCATCGAGGGCAACCGGCACTGGGCGCAGGCCCGCAGCAAGGTGTGGAAGACACCACGCTTCGACATCGCCGAGTTCGACCCGGTGATCTCGATGCACGGCTCGGACTCGCAGAGCCTGGACAACATGCTCGAGCTGCTGGTCGCCGGCGGCATGGACCTGCTGCACGCGCTGCGCATCCTGGTGCCGCCGGCGACCCAGTCGCTGGAGTTCAAGGACGCCGACCTGGCCGCGTTCTACGAGTTCTACGGACTCAACACCGAGCCATGGGACGGCCCGGCCGGCATCGTCGCCTGCGACGGCCGCTACGCCGCGTGCATGCTCGACCGCAACGGCCTGCGCCCGGCACGCTGGATGCTGACCTCCGACCGCCATTTCCTGGTCGCCTCGGAAGCGGGCGTGTGGGAACTGCCGGCCGAGCGCGTGATCCGCAAGGGCAAGCTCGGCCCGGGCGAGATGATGGCCATCGACCTCAAGCGCGGCGATCTGCTCGATTCTGACGCGATCGACCGCATCAACCGCGGCCGCGCCCCGTACAAGCAGTGGTTGCAGCAGGGCGTGACCTACCTGCAGACCGAACTGATCGACCCCTCGCTGGTCGAGGAACCGTTCGACGAGCGCACCCTGCGCAGCTACCACAAGCTGTTCCAACTCAGCACCGAGGAAGTGGAACAGGTGCTGCGGCCGCTGGCCGAGACCGAGCAGGAAGCCACCGGCTCGATGGGCGACGACACCCCGATGGCAGTGCTCAGCCGCCACACCCGGCCGCTGTACGACTACTTCCGCCAAGCGTTCGCGCAGGTCACCAACCCGCCGATCGATCCGCTGCGCGAAGACTGCGTGATGTCGCTGACCACCCAGCTCGGCAAGGAGACCAATATCTTCCACGCCGGCCCGGAGACGGTGAACCACGTCATTCTCAACTCACCGGTGCTCAGCCAGCGCAAGCTGCGCCAGCTGCTGAAGATGGAGCAGTACCAGACGCGCAACGCGCAGATCGATCTGTCCTACAGCGTCGAGGAAGGTCTCAAGGCCGGCCTGGAGCGGATCTGCGCGCAGGCCGAGCAGGCGGTTCGCGACGGCAAGGTCATGCTGCTGCTGACCGACCGCTACCCGGTGCCGGAGCGGCCGATGGCGCATGCGCTGCTGGCCACCGGCGCGGTGCACCACCATTTGTCGCGCGCCGGCCTGCGCTGCGACGCCAACCTGATCATCGAGACCGGCACCGCGCGCGATCCGCACCACATGGCCTGCCTGCTCGGGTTCGGCGCCACCGCGGTGTATCCGTACCTGGCCTACCAGACCCTGTTCGACCTGGGCCGGCGCGGCATCCTGCTGCTGAAGAAGGGCGGCGAACAGGCGCAGATCGGCCGCAAGTACCGCAAGGGCGTCTACAAGGGCCTGTCCAAGATCATCTCCAAGATGGGCATCTGCACCATCGCCAGCTACCGCGGCGCGCAGCTGTTCGAGATCGTCGGACTGGACCCGGACGTGGTCGAACTGTGCTTCCCGGACACCGCCTCGCGTATCGGCGGGGTGAACCTGGCGCGGCTGGACACCGAGGCGCGGCAGCTGAACGCGCGCGCCTGGAACGACCTGCTCAAGCCCGAGGTGGGCGGGCTGCTGAAGTATGTGCACGGCGGCGAGTACCACATGTACAACCCGGACGTGGTCATGACCCTGCAGCGCGCCACGCGCAGCGGCGAGCAGGCCGACTGGGCCACCTACGCCGAGGCCGTGCACGCGCGCCCGCCGTCGGCGCTGCGCGACCTGCTGCAGCTCAAGCGCGCCGAGGTGCCGACCCCGCTGGATGAAGTCGCACCGGCCTCGGACCTGCTGCGCCGCTTCGACACCGCCGCGATCAGCCTGGGCGCACTGTCGCCCGAGGCGCACGAAGCGCTGGCGATCGCGATGAACCGCCTCGGCGGGCGCAGCAACTCCGGCGAAGGCGGCGAAGACCCGGCGCGCTACGGCACCGAGAAGCGCTCCAAGATCAAGCAGGTGGCCTCCGGCCGCTTCGGCGTCACCCCCGAGTATCTGGTCAATGCCGAAGTGCTGCAGATCAAGGTCGCGCAGGGCGCCAAGCCCGGCGAAGGCGGCCAGTTGCCCGGGCACAAGGTCAACGAGCTGATCGCGCGGCTGCGCTACGCCAGGCCGGGCATCGGCCTGATCTCGCCGCCGCCGCACCACGATATCTATTCGATCGAGGACCTGGCGCAGCTGATCTACGACCTCAAGCAGGTCAATCCGACCGCACTGGTGTCGGTGAAGCTGGTCAGCCATGCCGGCGTGGGCACCATCGCCGCCGGCGTGGTCAAAGCCGGCGCCGACCTGATCACCGTGTCCGGCCACGACGGCGGCACCGGCGCCAGCCCGGTCAGCTCGATCCGCTATGCCGGCGTGCCGTGGGAGTTGGGCGTGGCCGAGTCGCACCAGGCGCTGGTCGCCAACAACCTGCGCGACCGCACCATCCTGCAGACCGACGGCGGCCTGAAGACCGGCCTGGACGTGGTCAAGGCCGCCATCCTGGGCGCCGACAGCTTCGGCTTCGGCACCGGCCCGATGATCGTGCTCGGCTGCAAGTACCTGCGCATCTGCCACCTCAACAACTGCGCCACCGGGGTGGCCACCCAGGACGAGCGCCTGCGCGCCAACTACTTCACCGGCCTGCCCGAGCGGGTGGAGAACTTCTTCAGGCTGCTGTCCGAAGAAGTGCGGCAGTGGCTGTCGTACCTGGGCGCACGCTCGCTGGACGAGATCATCGGCCGCACCGAGCTGCTGCAGCAACTGGACGTGTCGCCGCGCGAAGGCGTGCGCGTGGACCTGTCGCGGCTGCTCAAGGACATGCGCTACGACGGCAGCCACTGCGCCGCGCAGCGCCTGTACGAATCGCCGGACAGCCTGGCCACGCAGATGGACGGCCTGCTCGCCGACGCGATCGCCCACAAGCGCGGCGGCGACCACCGCTTCCTGATCCACAACACCGACCGCTCGATCGGCGCGCGCCTGTCCGGTGCCATCGCCCGCGTGCACGGCAACCACGGCATGGACGACGCGCCGCTGAGCCTGCGCTTCCGCGGCTCGGCCGGGCAGAGCTTCGGCGCATTCAACGCCGGCGGCCTGCAGCTGGAGCTGGAGGGCGAGGCCAACGACTACGTCGGCAAGGGCATGGCCGGCGGGCGCCTGGTGGTGCGTCCGCCGCGCGGCGCGCGCTTCGAGGCGCGCAGCACCGCAATCATCGGCAATACCTGCCTGTACGGCGCCACCGGCGGCGAGCTGTACGCCGCCGGCCGCGCCGGCGAGCGCTTCGGCGTGCGCAACTCCGGCGCGCTGGCGGTGATCGAGGGCGCCGGCGACCACTGCTGCGAGTACATGACCGACGGCATCGTGCTGGTGCTGGGCAAGGTCGGGCTGAACTTCGGCGCCGGCTTCACCGGCGGGCTGGCCTACGTGCTCGACGTGGACCGCGATTTCGTCGACCGCTACAACCACGAGCTGATCGACATCCATCGCATCTCCGCCGAAGGCTTCGAGAGCCACCGCCAGCACCTGCACAAGCTGATCAGCCGCCACCGCGAACTGACCGGCAGCATCTGGGCGCAGCAGATCCTCGACGAATTCCGCGACTACGTCGGCAAGTTCTGGCTGGTCAAGCCGAAGGCGGCGAGCATCGAGTCGCTGACCGAGTCGTTGCGGCGCGCTGCTTGATCGACGCGCCCTCTCTCCTGTTTGTGGGAGAGGGGGTGCGCGAGGGCGCTGCGCGCGCCGTACCCTCATCCGCCCCTTCGGGGCACCTTCTCCCGAGGGGAGAAGGGATTACGCCACGGAATTTTTTATGAGCCGCAAACAAGCCTTCCAGTTCCTCGACCTGCCCCGGCAGATGCCGCAACGCATCCCGGTGGAACTGCGTACGTCCGGCGACTGGAACGAGCTGTACGGCAAGTTCGACAAGGCCGACGCGCAGTACCAGGCCGGGCGCTGCCTGGACTGCGGCAATCCGTACTGCAGCTGGAAATGCCCGGTGCACAACGCGATCCCGCAGTGGCTGCAGCTGGTGCAGGAGAACCGCATCGAGGAAGCCGCGGCGCTGTGCCACAGCACCAATCCGCTGCCGGAAGTGTGCGGCCGGGTGTGTCCGCAGGACCGCCTGTGCGAAGGCAGCTGCACGCTGGAGGAATTCGGCGCGGTCACCATCGGCGCGGTGGAAAAGTACATCGTCGATACCGCGCTCAACAACGGCTGGCGCCCGGACCTGAGCCAGGTCCAGGCCACCGGCAAGCGCGTGGCGGTGATCGGCGCCGGCCCGGCCGGGCTGAGCTGCGCCGACCGCCTGGCCCGCGCCGGCATCCATGCGGTGGTGTACGACCGCTACGAACAGATCGGCGGCCTGCTGCAGTTCGGCATCCCCAGCTTCAAGCTCGACAAGAGCGTGATCGGCAAGCGCCGCGAGGTGCTCGAAGGCATGGGCGTGGAATTCCGCCTGGGCGTGGAGATCGGCCGCGACGTCAGCCTGGAGCAACTGCTCGGCGACTACGACGCGGTGTTTCTGGGCACCGGCGCCTACCGCTACACCGACGGCGGCCTGGCCGGCCAGGATCTGCCCGGGGTGCTGCCGGCGCTGCCGTTCCTGGTGCAGAACAGCCGCATCGTCGGCGGCAACGATCCGTGGGGCCGGCCGATCGCCGGCTGGGAAGACACCATCGCGCTGCCGGACCTGGGCGGCAAGCGCGTGGTGGTGCTCGGCGGCGGCGACACCGGCATGGACTGCGTGCGCAGCGCGATCCGTCTGGGCGCGGCCAAGGTCACTTGCGCCTATCGCCGCGACGAAGCCAACATGCCCGGCTCTGCGCGCGAAGTGGCCAACGCGCGCGAGGAAGGCGTGCGCTTCCTGTTCAACCGCCAGCCGCTGGCGGTGGAAGCCGATGCCGCCGGCAAGCTGGCCGGCGTGCGCGTGGTGCAGACCCGCCTGGGCGAACCCGATGCGCGCGGGCGCCAGGCCGCGGTGCCGATCGAAGGCAGCGAATCGCTGCTGGACGCGGACGTGGTGATCATCGCCTTCGGCTTCTCGCCGAGCGTGCCCGAGTGGTTGGCCGCGCAGGGCGTGGAGGGCACCGCCAACGGCCGCATCCTGGCCGGCGGCAGCGATCCCGATGGCAGCGGCCGCCTGCCGTACCAGACCAGCAACCCGAAGCTGTTCGCCGGCGGCGATGCGGTGCGCGGCGCGGACCTGGTGGTGACTGCGGTGGCCGAAGGTCGCGACGCCGCCGCCAGCATCGCCGAATGGATCGGCAACCGCCTGCCGGTGACGACCCAGGCCGCAGCCTGAGCGACTTAGCCCGCGTCTGCGCGGACGACATCCTTGCATGCCCGTCGGCGAACCGCCGGGCCACCGTTGGCGCGCGTTGCCGGCGCCGCCGCCGCATTGCCCGGCAACCGCGCCGGCCCCTTCTCACAATGCGCCCGCAAGCCTCCCGTAGGAGCGGCTTCAGCCGCGACGAGCGAAGCGGATTTTCCGACTTGGCATGCAGTCGGGACTGAAGTCGCGACGAACGCAGCGGCGGGCCTTCCGGCTGCGGAAGTTGTCGCGGCTGAAACTCCTCCTGCATGCGCACCGACACCGCGACGAACCGTGCCTGCGTGCACAGTTGCGACCTCGCCCTGAGCGACACGAGCGCAACGCCGTCTTTCGCACCAGTGAATGCACCGCTAACGCGCGAGCGCCTAGGCTGGCCGAGCGGGGTGCGATCCGCGCACCCTTGCACCGCCGGGTGCTTCCCCCGATGGCACAACGGCATCCCCCCACCTCTTCCCTGGAAGCTCCCCCATGTCGCTTTCCTCTCTCTGGTCGTCACGGCTACGCCCCGTCGCTCCCGCCATGTTGCTGCTCGCCGCCGCCTTCAGCGTGTCCGCTCAGGACGGCAAAAGCGTGCTCAAGTACGCGGGCGTCAACCTGTCCGGCGCCGAATTCAATTCCGGCAAGAAGCCGGGCACGCTGTACAAGGACTACACCTATCCGGGTCCGACCGACTACGGCTACTTCGCCGGCAAGGGCATGAACATCGTGCGCCTGCCGTTCCTGTGGGAGCGCCTGCAGCCCACCGCCAAGGGCGAGTTCGATCCCGCGCAGCTGGCGCAGATCAAGAAGGCGGTGGCGCAGGCCAAGGCCAGCGGCCTGCACCTGATCCTGGACCCGCACAACTACGCCAAGTACAACGGTGCGCTGATCGGCAGCGCCGGCGCGCCGGCCGAGGTGTTCGCCGACCTGTGGCGGCGCCTGGCGACCGAGTTCAAGAACGACGACACGGTGATCTTCGGCCTGATGAACGAGCCCAACGCGGTCTCCTCCACCGACTGGGCCGCCGCCGCGCAAGCGGCGATCAACGCCATCCGCAAGGCCGGCGCGAAGAACCTGGTGCTGGTCCCCGGCACCGCCTACACCGGCGCGCACAGCTGGCGCAGCACCTACTACGGCACCTCCAATGCGGTGGCGCTGCAACCGCTGAAGGATCCGGGCAATCGCATGGCCTTCGAAGCGCACCAGTACTTCGACAAGGACAACAGCGGCACCAAGGGCGAATGCGTCAGCGCCGGCGCCGGCGCCGAGAAACTGGCCGGCTTCGTCAGCTGGCTGCGCGAGAACAAGAAGGTCGGCTTCATCGGCGAGTTCGCCACCGCCGATACCCCCGTCTGCAACCAGGCGCTGGAAGGCATGCTCAGCTACATCGAGCAGAACAAGGACGTGATCGTCGGCTGGACCTGGTGGGCGGCCGGCGCGTGGTGGAAGAACGACTATCCATTCAACGTGCAGCCGAACAAGGACGGCAGCGACAGGCCGCAGATGTCGATCCTGTCCAAGCACGCGCGCAAGGTCACCGGGAAGTGAGCCGGCAGGCGTGCCGGGCGCAACGTCCGGCACGCCGTCGCTGCAAGCATGGGCGACACAGAGCGCGCATGCGCTGCGGCGGTTGCCACATGCATCGCGCTGGCGACGATCGACAGAGAACCAGTCCGCGTTGGCCTTGCAAAGCCCAACACAGATCCGCGCACGCATGCAGGTTGGTCGTAGTGGCGAGGCCACGAATGCACTACGGTTGGACGTAAGCACACCATTTGCCATCAGTTCGGCCGTTTCACACTGTGCTTGGCCGATCCCTTCACTGATGCAGAAGGACGCCACCCATGTCTCGTTCACCATCTTGCCTGGGCGCGCTGCGCCTGGCATTGCTGCTTTGCCTGCTCGCCATGCTGCCTCAGCTGCACGCACAAACCGTGCTGAAATTCGCCGGGGTCAATCTGTCCGGCGCGGAAATCAGCTCCAGCAAAAAGCCCGGCGTGCTCAACGTCGACTACTTCTATCCGAGCGATGCCGACTACGCCTATTTCGCCGGCAAGGGCATGAACATCGTGCGCCTGCCGGTGTTGTGGGAACGCCTGCAGCCCAAGCCGCAGGGCCGGCTGGACAGCGTGCAGTTGGCGTTGATCAAGGCGGCGGCCTTGCAGGCAAGGGCGCATCACATGCGCCTGATCCTGGATATCCACAACTACGCCAGCTACTACGACCGCAAGATCGGCAGCGCGGCCGTGCCGATTAAGACCTTCAGCGACCTGTGGCAACGTCTGGCCTGGGAGTTCAAGGACGACGACAACGTGGTCTTCGGACTGATGAACGAGCCCCACGACATCTCGCCCGGACTGTGGGCTGCAGCCGCGCAGTCCGCAGTGGACACGATCCGCGCCGCCGGTGCGCGCAATCTGATCATGGTGCCGGGTGCACTGTGGAGCGGCGCGCACAGCTGGTACTCGACCGTCGACGGCGAATCCAATGCCACCGCGCTGGCCTCGCTGTACGACCCGCTCCAGCGCACCGCCATCGAAGTGCATCAGTATCTGGACCCCGATTCCAGCGGGACCAGCGTCGCCTGCGTGAGTCCCAGCGCCGCGACAAAACGCCTGGTCGGCTTCACCAACTGGTTGCTCAAGACCAGGCACATCGGCTTCCTAGGCGAATTCGGCGCTAGCCACAATTCTGTTTGCCAGCAAGCGCTGGACGACATGATCGGCTACATCGAACAGCACAGCAGGCTGTGGTGGGGTTGGACCGCCTGGGCCGGCGGCGCCTGGTGGAACCCGCACTATGCGTTCAACCTGCAGCCCGATGCGGATGGGCGCGACAAGCCGCAGTTGTCGATCCTGTCGGCCAGGGCGAAGCGCATCACGCGCTGACGCCGCCTTCGCTGCACGCGCGCCGCCGATCGTGGCGCGCACCATGGCGCGCCGCAGCGTCTGTCCACACAGCTGCGCCATACACGTACCACCTCGGGAGAGGAGCGGCGGCCGCACTGGCATGCCGATTGCAACTGATCAGGAGGACCGCCGCCACACATTGCGGCGGCCACGTCCGTTCGTTCTTCTCCATGAGGCAATCCCATGCGACGCATTTCCTCTTCCATTGCATCCCCGCGCTGGCTGCTGCGCGGGGCGCTGTGCATAGCGCTGGCCGCCTGCGCATCCACCGCCATCGCGCAGGATCCAGTGCGCTACGCCGGCGTCAACCTGGCCGGCGCGGAATTCAATTCGGCCAGGAAGCCGGGCGTGGTCTTCAAGGACTATCTGTATCCCAGCGACAGCGACTACGCCCAAGTCGCCGCGCAGGGCATGAACATCGTGCGCCTGCCGTTCCTGTGGGAACGCCTGCAACCCACCGCCAACGGCGTGCTGGACGCCGCCCAGCTCGGCTATCTGCGCACCGCGGTGAGCCGCGCCAAAAGCCACAACCTGCGCGTGATCCTGGACCTGCACAACTACGCCAAGTACAAGGGCACGCGGATCGGCAGCGACGGCATGCCAGCCAGCGTGCTGGCCGACC
The DNA here is from genome assembly GCF_006838285.1 of Xanthomonas translucens pv. cerealis. NCBI lineage: Bacteria > Pseudomonadati > Pseudomonadota > Gammaproteobacteria > Lysobacterales > Lysobacteraceae > Xanthomonas > Xanthomonas cerealis. The sequence continues at coordinate 3,997,076 of NZ_CP038228.1, read as the reverse complement.
TGTGGCGGCGCTTGGCGATCGAGTTCGGCAACGACGACACGGTGATCTTCGGGCTGATGAACGAACCCAACGGCATTTCCTCCGGCGACTGGGCCGCCGCGGCGCAACGGGCGATCGATGCGATCCGCAGCGCCGGCGCCTATAACCTGATCATGGTGCCGGGTACCGCATTCACCGGCGCGCATAGCTGGAACAGCAGCTGGTACGGCGTGCCCAACGCGCAATCGATGATGTCGATCGAGGATCCGGTCGAAAACCTGGTGTTCGAAGTCCACCAGTACTTGGACCAGGACTACAGCGGCACCAGCGCCAATTGCGTCAGCGCCAGCATCGGCTCGGAAAAGCTGCGCGGCTTCACCAAGTGGCTGCGCGAGAACGGCCACCAGGGCTTCCTCGGCGAATTCGGTGCCAGCAGCAATGCCACCTGCATGGCCGCGCTGGACGACATGCTCGGCTATGTGCAAGACAACGCCGACGTGTGGATGGGCTGGACCGCGTGGGCGGCCGGCGCCTGGTGGAAGATCGACTACGCGTTCGGCCTTCGACCCAACCCGGACGGCACCGACAAGCCGCAGATGCGCGTGCTGTCGACGCGGGCGAAACAGATGCTCGATTAGCCGCGATTGGAGATTGGAAGAACATGTTGCGATGGGTGGCTGCTCCCTTCTGGCCTGGGGCGATAGCGATAGCCGACGATTGAGCCCGTACCGCGATCCGGCGCAGACTGTCGTTCCTTCTCCGCACGGATCGACGTATGCGCCTGGGCTTGGCCGCCAACCGACTGCACCACCAGGGCAAGGACGCCGCCCTGTTCCGCTGGCTGCGCGCCTGCGAGGCCGGCATCCGCGAACTGCGGCTCGGCCTGCACGCGGTCGGCCGCACCCATGAAGCGATCGCGCGCGCCGGCTGGCTGTCGGGCTACACGGAACTCAAGCACTATCCGTTCGGTCGCGAAGGCGGGCTGATGAAGCTGGTCGCCGAAGTGGTGGGCCTGGAAGGCGCCGAGCGCAGCCTCGACGGGGCGATCTACTTCATCGATCCGGTCGATCCCTCGTCGATCTTTCCCGAGGCGATCGCGCTCAAGCGCCAATGTGTGATCCATGGCAAGCCCTTCATCTCCACCGTGGCCAGCGCCCGCGACTGGATTGAGATGGAGCGCGTGCACGCAGGGCTGGCGGCCGACGCCGGCGCCGACGATCTGCACGCGCTGGAGCAGCACACCCTGGCGCTGATCGCGCACGATGCGATGAAGCCGCAGATGTTGGCCTTCGCCAGCGAGCATTTCGACCTGCTGTCGCGCTTCGACCAGCGCATGGCGACCGGCACCACCGGCCTGCGTCTCAACGAACTGGCCTGGAGCCGCGGCTGGCCGCAGGGCCAGGACTGGGTGCACCGTTACCAGAGCGGGCCGATGGGCGGCGACGCGCAGATCGCCGACCGCGTGCTGGAACGGCGCTGCCAACGCGCGATCTTCTTCGAGGATCCGCATGTGGCGCGCCAGCACGAGGCGGACATCCAGCTGCTGGAGCGCGCGGTGACCACGGTCACCGACAGTGCGGTCTGCATCACCTCGCCGCTGATCGCCGCACGCTGGGCGCAGGCGGCGGCGAAGCGGGCGCTGCCGCCGGCCTGAACGATGCGGCGAGCGGTTTCTCTGCGCCATTCGCACCGTGCGGGACCTCAGTCGCGACGCGCATTAACGAGAATGCCCGTGCATCTTTGGCACGACGCCATCCGCAGTGGCTTCCACTGGTGTCGTCTTCAAATCGAAATGCTCCCGACGGCGTTCGGACGTCGCCAGGCTCCGGGTCGGGCACCCGGCTACAGGAAGGGACCATCTGTGCCGCGCTGGGTTCTGCCGTTCGCATTGACCTAATCCCAGTGCTTTTTTTATCACACTGACTTGGACGCTTCTTCGAGCCGCCTCGCTTCGCTCTCGAACACACGCGATAGCAGCAGGCTGCGCGAACTCGATGACACCTCTGCATATCCCCGTGACTCGCTAGGCCACCGCAGCCAGTAGCGTCAGTCCTGACCGCGAAAAGATACGCACGCGCGATCGCCACACTTCATATGCCCCGCACACATCGCGTGACCGCGCTCACAGTCACTGCCATGTCACGCCTGTCGCCAACACTGCCGCCTGTCAAGATCCTGGGGGGATCCGATGTCGCGTTTCATCTTGCACCTGCTGTTGCTGGGTGCCGCAGTGCTGTGCTCCATCCCACCCGCCGCCGCGCAGCAGCCCGAACGCCTGCGCGTGCATGGCTCCAACAGCGTCGGCGCACAGCTGATGCCGGCACTGGTCGAATCCTGGTTGCACAGCATCGGCTATCGGCAGATCCAGCGCCGCCGTGTCGATGCGGCGACGCTGGAAATCTCCGCGCTGCGCGACGACGCACCACTGGTGGTGGAAATCGGCAACGCCGGTTCGGCCGCCGGCTTCGCCGATCTGGTTCGCGGCGATGCCGAACTGGCAATGCTGGCGCGGGTCCCCGACGCGCGCGAACACGATGCCGCCTGGCAGCTTGGCGACCTGTCCTCGCCGGACCAGAACTTCGTCCTCGCCCTGGACGGTGCGCGCGTGCTGGTCGCCGCCGACAATCCGCTGGCCTCGCTCAGCGTCGCGCAACTGCACGACATCCTCAGCGGGCGGCTGACTCGCTGGTCGCAACTCGGCGGTGCCGACCTGCCGATCGAAGTGCAGCGCAACGCCGAGCGCAGCGGATTAGGCGATTTTCTGCGCGAACGCCTGTCGCTGCCCGCCAGCGCACAACCCGCCGCGCAACGCCTGCATGCCAACCTGGTCGAGACGGCGCAGGCCGCGGCCGGGCACCCGGCTGCGCTGGCGATCGTCGCGCTGACCACGCCGCTCCCGGCAGGCACCCGTGCGCTCGCCATCACCGACGGCGGCATCGCCGTGTTGCCCAGGCCGGCCAGCATCCGTGGCGAGGACTATCCCCTGGTGCAGCGCTACAGCCTGTATGGAGGGCAGATGATGTCGGCACTCGGCCGCAGCCTGGCCCTGTATTCGGTCGGCGCGCAGGCGCAGCAGGTCGTGCGCCGGATCGGGCTGATCCCGATGAGCATCGCACCCGATCCGACGCAGCCGCCGCGCGCGCGCGGCGACGCGCGCAAGGCAGATGCGTACTTGCAGACCGGCGCCGGCGCGCAACGTCTGACCACCACCTTGCGTTTCAACCTGCAGTCGCTGAACTCGATGTTCGAGGCGCGCAGCGCGCAGGATCTGGACCGGTTGATCGCCTTCATGCAGCAGCAGGCAATGCGCGGCCGTGCCTTGGCGGTCATCGGCTTCGCCACACCGGATACGGCCAACCGCCTGTATCCGACCATCGCCAGCAACGACCGCGCCGACGTGGTCGCCGCCTATCTGTCCCAGCGCGGCATCGTGGTCAAGCGCGCGCGTGGACTGGGCGCGGCGCGCCCTCTGCTGGGTGGCGAAGATATGCCGGCCAAGGTGCGCAACGAGCGCGTCGAGATCTGGCTGCTGGACGCCGGGCACTGAACCCTGCGGCAAAAGCTGAATTTGAAGCTGACGCGAGTGTATCCACTCCTTGCAAAACCCTGCGTCGGGAGCATAGCCATTCTGCTCAAACGGAGAGCGCCATGAACGACCTCAGCACGATCCGGTCCAGGCCGCTGCTGGCGGTATCGCTCGCGCTCGCGCTGGCCTTCTTGGTAGCGCCTACGCGCAATCGCCTGCTCCAGCTGCGCCACTGACCCAGGCACAGGTGAAGGCGCTACTGAGCGAGCAGGGTTACAGCAAGCTGGACAAGCTGAAGTTCGAAGATGGGCTATCGAAGACCGAAGCTACGAGCGGCGACGGCAAGCGCGGCGATGTGCGGGTCGGGCCGCGCGGTGGCCGTATCTAACGGTGGGGACGCCGTCCAAGCTGAGCGAAGCGCAAGTGCGTGCGTCGCTGCTGGCATCGAGCTACTCGCATTAGCACGATCTGGCAGAGGAGGGTGTTTTTTGGATTTATCGCGCAAAAAAAATCCCCGTCCTTTTGGGATGGGGATTAGGGGTAAAGGCCCTGGCGATGACCTACTCTCGCATGGCTTGAGCCACACTACCATCGGCGCAGCTGCGTTTCACTTCCGAGTTCGGGATGGGATCGGGTGGTTCCACAGCGCTAATTTCACCAGGGAGACGGTTGGAGTGTCGCCTGGTTGTGTCTTCTGACAAGGCACGGAAGTGCGGATTGTCTGGAAGACGGCAACTGGCGCCAGCCTCTCATAGGGTGTGACGTAGCGAGCGTTTGGATAGCTATCGACGTGTGTCGTGCTAAGGGATGCTTGGAAGCACCTTGAGGTTATATGGTCAAGCCGCACGGATCATTAGTATCAGTTAGCTCAATGCATTGCTGCACTTACACACCTGACCTATCAACCACGTAGTCTACATGGTTCCTTAAGGGGGCTTGTGCCCCGGGAAGTCTCATCTTGAGGCGCGCTTCCCGCTTAGATGCTTTCAGCGGTTATCGCTTCCGAACATAGCTACCCGGCAATGCCACTGGCGTGACAACCGGAACACCAGAGGTTCGTCCACTCCGGTCCTCTCGTACTAGGAGCAGCCCCTCTCAAACTTCCAACGCCCATGGCAGATAGGGACCGAACTGTCTCACGACGTTCTGAACCCAGCTCGCGTACCACTTTAAATGGCGAACAGCCATACCCTTGGGACCGACTACAGCCCCAGGATGTGATGAGCCGACATCGAGGTGCCAAACACCGCCGTCGATATGAACTCTTGGGCGGTATCAGCCTGTTATCCCCGGAGTACCTTTTATCCGTTGAGCGATGGCCCTTCCATACAGAACCACCGGATCACTAAGACCTACTTTCGTACCTGCTTGATCCGTCGATCTTGCAGTCAAGCACGCTTATGCCTTTGCACACAGTGCGCGATGTCCGACCGCGCTGAGCGTACCTTCGTGCTCCTCCGTTACTCTTTAGGAGGAGACCGCCCCAGTCAAACTACCCACCATACACGGTCCCCGATCCGGATAACGGACCTAGGTTAGAACGTCAAGCACGACAGGGTGGTATTTCAAGGTTGGCTCCACCACAGCTAGCGCCATGGTTTCGTAGCCTCCCACCTATCCTACACAGACGAACTCAACGTTCAGTGTAAAGCTATAGTAAAGGTTCACGGGGTCTTTCCGTCTTGCCACGGGAACGCTGCATCTTCACAGCGATTTCAATTTCACTGAGTCTCGGGTGGAGACAGCGCCGCTGTCGTTACGCCATTCGTGCAGGTCGGAACTTACCCGACAAGGAATTTCGCTACCTTAGGACCGTTATAGTTACGGCCGCCGTTTACTGGGGCTTCGATCAAGAGCTTCGCCTTGCGGCTGACCCCATCAATTAACCTTCCAGCACCGGGCAGGCGTCACACCCTATACGTCCACTTTCGTGTTTGCAGAGTGCTGTGTTTTTGATAAACAGTCGCAGCGGCCTGGTTTCTGCGACCCTCTTCAGCTATAGCTCGCATGAGCCACCAAAAAGGGTGCACCTTCTCCCGAAGTTACGGTGCCATGTTGCCTAGTTCCTTCACCCGAGTTCTCTCAAGCGCCTGAGAATTCTCATCCTACCCACCTGTGTCGGTTTACGGTACGGTCTGCGTAAGCTGAAGCTTAGGAGCTTTTCCTGGAAGCGTGGTATCAGTGACTTCGTCTAAAAGACTCGTCTCGGTGCTCGGTCTTAAAGGATCCCGGATTTGCCAAAGATCCAAACCTACCGCCTTTCCCCGGGACAACCAACGCCCGGTACACCTAACCTTCTCCGTCCCTCCATCGCACTTACGCGAGGTGCAGGAATATTAACCTGCTTCCCATCGACTACGGCTTTCGCCCTCGCCTTAGGGGCCGACTCACCCTGCGCCGATTAACGTTGCGCAAGGAAACCTTGGGCTTTCGGCGTGCGGGTTTTTCACCCGCATTATCGTTACTCATGTCAGCATTCGCACTTCCGATACCTCCAGCGGACTTCTCAATCCACCTTCAACGGCTTACGGAACGCTCCTCTACCGCGCATCGCTTATCGCGATGCACCCCAAGCTTCGGTTCACTGCTTAGCCCCGTTAAATCTTCCGCGCAGACCGACTCGACCAGTGAGCTATTACGCTTTCTTTAAAGGGTGGCTGCTTCTAAGCCAACCTCCTGGCTGTCTGTGCCTTTCCACATCGTTTTCCACTTAGCAGTGAATTTGGGACCTTAGCTGTGGGTCTGGGTTGTTTCCCTTTTCACGACGGACGTTAGCACCCGCCGTGTGTCTCCCGGATAGTACGTACTGGTATTCGGAGTTTGCAATGGTTTGGTAAGTCGCGATGACCCCCTAGCCATAACAGTGCTCTACCCCCAGCAGTATTCGTCCGAGGCGCTACCTAAATAGCTTTCGAGGAGAACCAGCTATCTCCGGGTTCGATTAGCTTTTCACTCCTAATCACACCTCATCCCCTACCTTTGCAACGGGAGTGGGTTCGGGCCTCCAGTCAGTGTTACCTGACCTTCACCCTGGGCATGACTAGATCACCCGGTTTCGGGTCTACTGCCCGCGACTATGCGCCCTTATCAGACTCGGTTTCCCTTCGCCTCCCCTATACGGTTAAGCTTGCCACGAACAGTAAGTCGCTGACCCATTATACAAAAGGTACGCAGTCACTCTTGCGAGCTCCTACTGCTTGTACGCACACGGTTTCAGGATCTATTTCACTCCCCTCTCCGGGGTTCTTTTCGCCTTTCCCTCACGGTACTGGTTCACTATCGGTCGGTCAGGAGTATTTAGCCTTGGAGGATGGTCCCCCCATATTCAGACAGGGTTTCACGTGCCCCGCCCTACTCGTCTTCACTGGAATGGCCCTTTTAAATACAGGGCTATCACCTTCTATGGCCAACCTTTCCAGGTTGTTTTTCTAGAACCATACCAGCTTAAGGGCTAGTCCCCGTTCGCTCGTCACTACTTAGGGAATCTCGGTTGATTTCTTTTCCTCCGGTTACTTAGATATTTCAGTTCACCGGGTTCGCTTCCAGCAGCTATGTATTCACTGCAGGATACTGCCGAAGCAGTGGGTTTCCCCATTCGGACATTGCCGGATCAAAGCTTGTTGCCAGCTCCCCGACACTTTTCGCAGGCTGCCACGTCCTTCATCGCCTCTGACCGCCAAGGCATCCACCGTGTGCGCTTATTCGCTTGACCATATAACCTCAAGTTGCCTCAAGGTCATGCTGAGTCCGGGGGTACAAAACCCGGACGCGAACTATAACGACTCAATTTCTAGGGACTCGAAGTCCCCGCCTTAGCCACAACGACACGTCAAGATAGTTTGATCTCAAACGCTCGCTACGTCACAAATTTTAAAAGAACATACTCCAGCCTCACTGCTGGCGCATCTTAAATTCTTAGTGTGCTTCTTACATTCAGAGTGGTGGGTCTGGGAGGACTCGAACCACCGACCTCACCCTTATCAGGGGTGCGCTCTAACCACCTGAGCTACAGACCCAAAGTCTTTGCTCTCGCAGGTCCCTTAGACTGTCCGCACACGCAGGTACGGGCGTTTGCAGAGGGATCTGCAATCTGGTGGAGCCAGTCGGGATCGAACCGACGACCCCCTGCTTGCAAAGCAGGTGCTCTCCCAGCTGAGCTATGGCCCCGAAATCGGGGTGCTCCGCCCTGTGGCGGAACTCTCTGAATGCAGGTTACTTGTGAGGACGCCTGTAGGCGTAGTTGTCATGCTCAAAAGGAGGTGATCCAGCCGCACCTTCCGATACGGCTACCTTGTTACGACTTCACCCCAGTCATCGGCCACACCGTGGCAAGCGCCCTCCCGAAGGTTAAGCTACCTGCTTCTGGTGCAACAAACTCCCATGGTGTGACGGGCGGTGTGTACAAGGCCCGGGAACGTATTCACCGCAGCAATGCTGATCTGCGATTACTAGCGATTCCGACTTCATGGAGTCGAGTTGCAGACTCCAATCCGGACTGAGATGAGGTTTCTGGGATTGGCTTACTCTCGCGAGCTTGCAGCCCTCTGTCCTCACCATTGTAGTACGTGTGTAGCCCTGGTCGTAAGGGCCATGATGACTTGACGTCATCCCCACCTTCCTCCGGTTTGTCACCGGCGGTCTCCTTAGAGTTCCCACCATTACGTGCTGGCAACTAAGGACAAGGGTTGCGCTCGTTGCGGGACTTAACCCAACATCTCACGACACGAGCTGACGACAGCCATGCAGCACCTGTCTCACGGTTCCCGAAGGCACCAATCCATCTCTGGAAAGTTCCGTGGATGTCAAGACCAGGTAAGGTTCTTCGCGTTGCATCGAATTAAACCACATACTCCACCGCTTGTGCGGGCCCCCGTCAATTCCTTTGAGTTTCAGTCTTGCGACCGTACTCCCCAGGCGGCGAACTTAACGCGTTAGCTTCGATACTGCGTGCCAAGTTGCACCCAACATCCAGTTCGCATCGTTTAGGGCGTGGACTACCAGGGTATCTAATCCTGTTTGCTCCCCACGCTTTCGTGCCTCAGTGTCAGTGTTGGTCCAGATGGCCGCCTTCGCCACAGATGTTCCTCCCGATCTCTACGCATTTCACTGCTACACCGGGAATTCCGCCATCCTCTACCACACTCTAGTTGCCCAGTATCCACTGCAATTCCCAGGTTGAGCCCAGGGCTTTCACAACGGACTTAAACAACCACCTACGCACGCTTTACGCCCAGTAATTCCGAGTAACGCTTGCACCCTTCGTATTACCGCGGCTGCTGGCACGAAGTTAGCCGGTGCTTATTCTTTGGGTACCGTCAGAACAATCGGGTATTAACCGACTGCTTTTCTTTCCCAACAAAAGGGCTTTACAACCCGAAGGCCTTCTTCACCCACGCGGCATGGCTGGATCAGGCTTGCGCCCATTGTCCAATATTCCCCACTGCTGCCTCCCGTAGGAGTCTGGACCGTGTCTCAGTTCCAGTGTGGCTGATCATCCTCTCAGACCAGCTACGGATCGTCGCCTTGGTGGGCCTTTACCCCGCCAACTAGCTAATCCGACATCGGCTCATCTATCCGCGCGAAGCCCGAAGGTCCTCCGCTTTCACCCTAAGGTCGTATGCGGTATTAGCGTAAGTTTCCCTACGTTATCCCCCACGAAAAGGTAGATTCCGATGTATTCCTCACCCGTCCGCCACTCGCCACCCATGGTATTGCTACCACTGTGCTGCCGTTCGACTTGCATGTGTTAGGCCTGCCGCCAGCGTTCACTCTGAGCCAGGATCAAACTCTTCACTTAAAATTACAGACCCGAAGGCCAATACTTTGATATGCAGAGTTCAAACCAAGCTTACGTATCGCTTGCTTAGCAATTGATTTGTTGCTCTTGATTCGAACGTCTGCAAGATGGACATACTTCCACCTGCAGGCGCCCTCACAAGTTACCTGCGCACACTGTCAAAGAACTTGGGGGCCGGCCTCAGCGCCTTTCCCGTTCCGCCGCGACGTTTCCGTCGTAGCGAGCCGCCCATTATAGCGGGCTTTTTCTTGCCGTCAACACCTCGTTTCGGAGGGCTTGACGCCGATTCAACTCAAACCCCGAAGGCTTTTCGCTGAACCGAGCCGCACATCATAACGGCTTTTTTGTTGCCGTCAATACCCTGATTTATCAGGAGGTTGACGCCGCTTCTTGATGAGGACCCGGAGGTCTTTTCGTTGAAGCGAGCCGGCCATATTAGCCGTTTTTTTCACGCCGTCAACACCCGATGTTCGCTAGGTGGTTCCGGCCCCGTTGTGCCTCCGTCGAACCGAAGATCCGGCAGCTGCGTAGCGGGCCGCGCAGTCTACCGGGCCAGGAAAAAACGTCAACCGCTTTCTTGCAGTCGGCATGCATCAAGGCTGGCGGCTGTTTCGTGGTGGCGAGCAGCATAGAAAGTTAGCGCGCGTCGCGCGCGAGGACACCGCTGATCCACGCCGCTGCTGCCGTTGGCGGCCGCCTCGCCGAGAATGCGGTTAACCTCCTGCAGGACCTCGCAATGCACTCCACTGCCGGACGCTCTTTATGCCGCGACGCCTCGCTGGCGGCGCTGGTCGCCGGCTTCGTCACTGTATTGGTCGGCTTCGCCAGTTCGGCGGTGATCGTGTTCCAGGCCGCGCGCACGCTGGGCGCCTCGCAGGCGCAGATCGCGTCGTGGATGTGGGCGCTGGCGCTGGCGATGTTCGCGGTCTATCTGCTGGGGCGCCGCGCGTTCCCGCGCTATGCGGTGATTGCGACGTTTGCGGTGGGGATCGCGATCGACGCCGGCAGCGGCATGCTGCATCTGGAGACCGCGCAGCTGCGTCTGGCGCGGCCAGTGTTGGTGTGGCCGATGCTGTCGTGGCAGGCGCTGCTCGGCATCGCGCTACCGCTGTTGATGGTGACGATGGCCTCGCAGAACCTGCCCGGGGTGGCGGTGATCCGCGCTTCCGGCTACGCGGTGCCGATCTCGCCGACGATCGGCTGGATCGGCGTGGTCAACACGCTGCTGGCGCCGTCCGGGGCCTATGGGCTGAACCTGGCGGCGATCACCGCAGCGATCTGTATGGGCCGCGAGGCGCAGGAAGATCCGCAGCGGCGCTATATGGCGTCGGTGTTCGCCGGCCTGTTCTACCTGCTGATCGGCCTGTTCGGGGCGAGCGTGGCGGCGCTGTTCGCTGCGTTCCCGAAGGAACTGGTGATGGCGATCGCCGGAATCGCGCTGTTCGGGACCATCGGCAACAGCCTGGCGATGGCGCTGAAGGACGAGGGCGAACGCGAGCCGGCGCTGATCACCTTCCTTGTGACTGCCTCGGGGCTGTCGCTGTTCGGCATCGGCACCGCGTCCTGCGGCCTGCTGGCCGGTGCGGCGACGTCGCTGCTGTGGCGGCGCACGCGCTGAGCGCGCGCCGCCACAGCCTGTCTCAGCGCGGGTCGCGCAACTGCAGCAGCCAGTGCGTGGAGACGCCGGACGGGCTGGGCAAGGGTTCGAAATCGAACTGGCGATACACCGCGATTGCGGCGTCGATGCGCAGCGGCAAGGTCACGTAGGCGGCGCGTCCCTGGCGCAGCAAGGTGGCGATGCGCTGGGTTTCGGCGGGTGCGGCATCGCTGGCGTACAACTGGTCCAGTTCGCAGCCGATCAGCTCGGCGCTCTCGCGCTGGTACAGCGCCGCGAAGGCATCGTTGACGAATGCCAGCCGGCTGGCCCGCCCGTCGCTGCCGCGCTCGATGATCGCCACCGGTTCGCGCAGTCGCGACAACGAGGCTTCCAGCAGCGCGAAATCCTGTTGGAAGCGCTTGCGCTCCATCAGCTCGATCAGTACCCGCAGGCTGCGCGCCGACTCCAGGCTCAGCGGCGACCACGGCCGCGCACGGCCGCGCACGGTTTCCTGCCACAGGTCGAAGCTCTTACGCGGCGACAGACGCGCGTTGGGAATGTCCTGCAATTTGGACAGCTGCGGGTTGCCTGCCCAGTTGACCGTGCGTACCTGCTCGCGCCGCGTCCACAGCAGTGCGCTGCGCGCCTGCGGCATCAGCGGTACGAAGATGAAGCCGGCGGCTGTAGAAGCCAGGTCGGCCAGTTCCGGGAAGGTCGCGCCGATCTGGTCGGTATGCAGCGCGCCGACCGCGTCGTGGCGCAGCGCCTCGTGGTGGCTGGCCTCGATCTGCTCGCGGATCCGGGCAAGTTCGGCGGCGCTCGGCACGGTGCCGTGGCGGGTGACGTGGTCGCCATGGAACACCGCCACGCCGTCGGCATCGACCACGTCGAGCAGGTCCGAGGCCATGTCGTCGAGCATGTCGCCGGTCAGGTTTTCGGCTTCGTTGAAGTTGGTGATCAGCTTCTCGCGCACGGTCAGAAGCACCGATTCCACGCGCGCGCGCGCCACCGCGGTCAGCGCGCCGATGCGCCCGGCCAGGGCGCGGCTGACCGCGTCGGTGACGTCGCGCATCTCGTGGTTGCAGAAGTACGGGCGGTAGTGGTGGCAGGCGATCAGGCCCCACAGCGCATCGTTGACCACGATCGAGGCCACCAAGGTGGCGGTGACGCCCATGTTGGCCAGGTATTCCAGGTGCACCGGGGAGACGCTGCGCAGGCTGACGTCGCTCAGGTCCACCGGTGCGCGCAGCCGCGGATGCAGGGTCGGCTGGATCGGCGAGGGGATATAGCCGACGTCGGCGATCTGGCGCACGCGGTTGCGCAGGTACAGCGTGCGCGCCTGCACCGGGATATCGGTGGCCGGATAGTGCAGGCCGAGATAGGACTCCAGCTCGGGCGTGCGCGCCTCGGCCACGACATCGCCGTTCCACTCGTCGTCGAAGCGGTAGATCATCACCCGGTCGTAGCCGATCAGCGTGCGCAGGTTCTTGGCCGCACGCTGGCAGGCCTCGTCGAGGCTGCTGTCGCTCTCGAGCCGGCGCAGCAACGGCAAGGCCTCGCGCAAGGTGGCGTCGGCGAGCGGCGCATCGCGCGGCTCCAGTTCCAGCAGCCATTGCTCGGGGTACAGATGCCAGGCGCCGACCCAGCGCTGGCGCGGAGCGGTGGCGCGGCGCGGGAAGTGGACATCGCTGTAGCCGAGCTGGGCGCGCTCGGCGGCGTCCGCCGGCATGCGCGGTGCCTGCAGCGTCAGCAGCGCGTCGTAGCGCTGTCCGAGCAGGTCCGCCGGCGGCACGTCGAGCAGCTCGGCGGCGTTAGCGCTGGCCTGCACGATGCGACCGTCGCCCGGTTCGATCACCAGCAGCACGCCGTGCGGCTGGATCGATCCGGGAATATGGATCGGCTCGCGCGCGCAAGCGTCCATGTCCAAGGGCGCGACGGTCTCGCTCATGCGGCGGTCTCCAGGGCGAAGTGGGTGTGGAAGTGCGCGAACATCGCGCGTGCGCCATCGACCGCGGCCTGCCGCGATTGCGGCGTCGGCAAGGCCTGCTCCAGGCGTTGCTGGAACCGCCGCCAACAGGCCGGATCGGCATGGCCGAGTTCGAAGTAGGCCAACGCTGGCGCGGCAGCGGCCAGCGTCTGCCGCAGTCGCCGGGCGATCAGGCGCCCGCCCAGGCGCGAGCCTTCGACCACGTACAGCATGCCCCAGCGGTTGCCGGCGTCGGCCGCTGACGGCGCTGGCGCCGGCAGCGGCGGGGTCGCCCGCAGCACGGCCAGATCCTGCTCCAGCAGCGGACTGCGCGGCTGGTAGCGCCAGTCGGCATCGCCGTTGACGTGCAGCCAGGCCGACTCGCGTTGCTCCCAGCCGGCCAGCGCGGCGTGATGGCGGCGCAGCACCTGGACGTAGTCGGGCACGGACAGGGAATCGCGCATCAGCGCTCGCATCGCTGGCAATTGTTCGACGGCCAGGTGCTGTTGCGCGGTGGCGTCGCGCAACAGGCGCGAAGCGGTGAGGTGCGCGGCGAAACCGTCGGGGGGCGACATCATGGAGGGCGGGCGGTCTACCGCAGCCGGACCGGCCGCGACGGCGGAGATGCCGCACAGCGTAGCATCGTGGACGCATCGCACCGTGCGACAAAGCGGCGCCACGCGCGGCTGCGCGCCGGTTCAGGCTGAGCAATTCATCCACCGCCAGCGGCACCACGCCGGCCATGCGGGCAACGGTCCGCCGCAGCGCGGTCCGGCGTGCTAAGCGGTGGCGCTGTCGGGCAGGCGCGCACGGCGCCAGGCCACGATCCAGCCGGCGGCCAGCAACAGCGCGGCCAGCAGCCACGGCGCGCCGGGCAGATGCGCCGGTGCGTGCTTGCCGATGAACAGCGCAAACACCCAGGTGTACAGCAGCGGCCCGCCGATGCCGGCCAGGCTGACCAGGCTCATCAGCGCCCCCTGCACGCGGCCCTGCGCATCGGCGCCGACGTGGCGGGTGACGATGGCCTGCGCGGACGGCGACGCCACCGCCCACAGCGCGCTGACCGGTACCCCGAGCAGGAACATCGCGCCGCTGCCGGCGACGCTGTAGATGGCGAAGCCGACCACCCCGCAGCCCAGCCCGAACAGCAGCGCGCCGCGCTCGCCGAGCCGGCGCACCACGCGCGCGACCAGCAGCGCGTTGACCACGATGCTGCACACCCCGACCAGGGCCAGCACCCAGCTGACCTGCTTCGGTCCCCACTGGTACTGGTATTCGGCGAACAGCACGAAGATGCTCGGGTAGACGTAGTGTGCCAGGTTGGCCAGGAAGATCACCGCGGCCAGCGCGAACACCTGCGGGTAGCTGCGCAGCAGCCGCAGCGCGCCGAACGGATTGGCGTGCTTCCAGTCCAGGCGCGGGGTGCGCCGTTGCGGTGCCAGCGATTCGGGCAGCACCCACAGGCCGTAGAGGAAATTGAGCAGCGCCAGCGCCGCGGCGAACCAGAACGGCGCGCGCAGGTGGTAGCTGCCGAGCCAGCCGCCGAGCAGCGGCCCGATCACGAAGCCGAGCCCGAACGCGGCGCCGATCATGCCGTAGGCCTGGGCGCGCTTGTCCGGCGTGGTGATGTCGGCGATGTAGGCGTTGGCGGTGGTGAAGCTGGCCGAGAACACGCCCGACACCACCCGCGCCAGCAGCAGCAACGGCAGGCTCTGCGCCAGCGCCATCACCACGAAATCCACGCCCAGCCCCAGGCACGAGGCCAGGATCACCGGGCGCCGGCCGTAGCGGTCGGACAGCGCGCCCTGCAGCGGCGAACTGACGAACTGCAGCGCGGCGAACAGGAAGCCGAACCAGCCGACCCACTTCGCCGCCGCGGCGAAATCGCCGCCGGTGAAGCCGCGCACCAGCCCCGGCAGCACCGGAATGATGACGCCGAAAGCCAGCACGTCGATCAGCAGGGTGATGAAGATGAAGACCAGCGCGGCACGGCGCGTGCGCGCGGCAGGGAGCAAGGAAGGCAAGGCAGGGTCTCCCGAAGGACGCGGCAGTGTAATCGGCAGGCGTGGGGTTTCGGAGTGGGGCTGGACTTGTGGTTGCGCCAATGGCGGCGGTGCGACCGGGAGGCGGGCGAGAATGCGATTGCTGCGGGAGGGTTCGGTCCCGGCGCCTTGTCCAGCGCCGTGTCGGTAGACCGCGTCGGGACTGAAGTCCCTCCCACAGGGAAGCCGGTCGGCCTGGGGCCGGTCGATGCCTAATGGGGACGGTCGATGATGCGACTGCGGCTGATGGCCTGAGGCCACCGCCGCCACCGCCTATCCGGCGCGAGCGCTCGCGGCAGCGCGCGCCGTCACAACGGGGCGACCGCGATGGTCTGCTGCAGCACGTGCTGTGCGCCTGCGGCCAGTTCGATCACCTCGGGGCCGGCATTGGCCGCTTCCAGGCACACGAACTGGCGCCAGTGGGCGCCGACGTCGGCCATCTTCTGCGCGCCGGCTTCGCCCGGGTTCCAGGCCACCAGGGTGCGGCTGCCGGCGGTGGCGATCTCGATGCGGCGCTGCAGGCCCGGGTCGAGCAGGGTGTAGCGGCCGCCGGCGCCGGTGTAGATGCGGTCGCTGCGGCCCGGATCGCGCGGGTCCTGCAGGCTCCAGTCGCCGTGCTGGCGGTGCGGCGTGGCGTAGTTTTCGAACTTGTCCAGGTAGTCGAGCCCGTCCAGACCCTGCACCCGCACCTGGGTGGCGTCGGCGACGTGGAAATAGTTGTGCAGCGCCTGGGTGAAGCGCGTCGGCGCCTGGCCGACGTTGTCGGTGATCAGGCGCTGCTGCAGGGTCGCGCCGATGCGCAGCTGCATGCGCAGGCGCAGCGGCAGGTCGTCGAAGTCCGGCGGCGCCAGGGTCAGCAGCATGCTGCCGTCGGCCTCGCGGCGCGCGTCCTGCAGCTGCCACGGCACGGTGCGCACGAAGCCGTGCGCCGGCACGTCGGCACGCTGGTCCTGGCGGCCGAAGTACGGCCAGCACACCGGGGTGCCGCCGCGGATCGGGGTGGGCGTGGGCTGCGCGCTCGGCGACAGCCACATCACCTCGGTGACGCCCTTGGGCACGAACGACAGCAGCTGGCCGCCGAACAGGCTGATCGCGGCGGTGGAGTGCGGGGTCTCCACCAGCAGCGAGGGATAGCCGTGGAAATCGCCTGTGCTCAGGCCGGGGATCTCGGACATGGGGGTGATGCTCCGTGGCGCGGGGGTTTGGACGAAGGCCGGTTAGCGCGCCGGCACGCGGAAGGCGCTGATAGGCTTGCCGCCGAATGGCGTGGATGGCGGTACAGGCGCTGGCGGCGTGACGGGTGCGGTGGCCGGGGCGCCGGACGCCTCGCGGCGCAGCGCGTCGAGGATGCGCTGCCCGGCGCGGCCGTCGGCCGGCTGCAGGCCCAGGCGCTGCTGCTCGGCCTGGATCGCGTGGCGGCTGGCGCTGCCGATCATGCCGTCGGCCTGGCCGATGTCGTGGCCGCGCGCCAGCAGCAGGGTCTGCAATTCGCGCCGCTCCGGACGGCCCAGGCCGGGATCGTCGGTGGGCCAGGCGGTGGCCAGGCCGGGCTTGCCGCGCAACTGGTCGGACAGCAGCGCGATCGCTAGCGCATAGCTTTCGGCGGCGTTGTAGGCGTAGATCGCGTCGTAGTTGCGGAACACCAGGAACGCCGGGCTTTGCGTGCCGGCCGGGATCAGCACCGCGGCCGGGGTCTGCGGCGCCAGCGTGGGCAGCTCCAGCGCGCTGCCGTCGATAGCGGTCAGGCCGCGCGTGCGCCAGTCGGACAACGGCCGGCGCTGGGTGCGCCCGGCCAGGGCGGGGTCGAACCCGGCAGGCAGCTTCACCTCCATGCCCCACGGCTGCCCGCTCTGCCAGCCGGCCAGCTTCAGATAGTTGGCGGTGGAGGCCAGCGCGTCGGGAATGCTGGCGACCAGGTCGCGGCGGCCGTCGCCATCGCCGTCCACGGCGACGCGGGCATAGGTGCTGGGCATGAACTGGGTATGCCCGAACGCGCCGGCCCAGGAGCCGCTCAGGCCGTCGGGCCGCAGGTCACCGGCCTGCAGCAGTTTCAGCAGCGCGAACAGTTCGCCGCGGAAGAACGGCTGGCGGCGGCCGTTGCACGACAGCGTCAGCAGCGATACCAGCAGCGGGCGCTTGCCGGAGACCCGGCCGAAGTCGCTCTCCACGCCCCATACCGCGACCACGGTCGCCGCATCCACGCCGTATTGCTGCACCACCTTGGCGAGCAGATCGCGGTGGGTGGCCAGCATCGCGCGGCCGTCGGCGACGCGTTGCGTGTCCACCAGCCCGGCCAGGTAGTCCCAGATCGGCGTGGTGAATTCGGGCTGCGCGTCGAGTAGCGGCAGCACGCTCATGTCCGGCTGCACGCCGGCGGTGAAGCGGTCGAACGCCGTGCTGCTCACGCCGGTCTTGGCGGCGGCCATGCGCAGCGTGGACAGGCAGCCGGCGAAGACGGGATCGGGCGCGGCGGGCGGCGCGGGCAGGATCTGCGCGGCGGCGCAGGGCGCGGCCAGCAACAAGGCCCAGGCGAAACGCATCATCGGAACTTCCTCGCCAACAGCAGGCCGGACATCATAAACAACCGTGGGCAATGGGGCTGCTCACGGGCAGCGGCGGGGGGCTTGGGAATACGGGGTTTTGTTGGAACGGCGTCAGCAGCGACAGGCTCCTGTCGCGGCTGAAACCCTACACGGCCTGCGGATCGCCTGCTGGGTGCACTGCCGCGACAACTTCCGAAGCCGGAGGGCCCGCTGCTGCGCTCGTCGCGACTGAAGTCGTTCCCACAAGCATTCCAACGGCGCCGCGCAGCTGCGAGACCTCTTGTGGGAGGGACTTCAGTCCCGACTGCATGCCAAGTCGGAAAATCCGCTTCGCTGGTCGCAGCTGAAGCCGCTCATACAAGGTTGCTGGCGGCTGTTGCGCCGGCTCAGTACACGGCGAACACGCGGTTGCGGCCGCCGCTCTTGGCCACGTACAGCACTTCGTAGACGCGCTGCACCACGCCGTTGGCGTCGTCGCCGGGGCGCAGCTGGACCACGCCGATGCTCAGCGTCGGCTGCAGCTCGGGGGAGGCGAGTGCGGCCAGCGCCGCGCGAAGCGGATGCCACACCTGAGCATGGGTTCAATCCAACGCGTCCAGGTAGTACCAGCGGCCATCCTCGCGTACGAAACGGCTGTGCTCGGTCATGCGCACGGCGCTGCCGCCGCCGATGCGGTAGCGCGCCAGGAACGCGACCTCGGCACGATCGGCGGCGCTGGCGACAACCCGCTGCACGGTTAGACCGAGCCAGGTGGTGTGCGTATCCAGCTCCAGTTGCGCCGGGCGTGTGGACGGGTGCCAGCTGGCGCGCAGGTAGTCGGCGTCGCGGCGCACGTAGGCGCTGTAACGCGAACGCATCAACGTCTCGGCATCGGGCGCGGCGGCGCCGGCGTGGTAGAGTCCGCAGCACTGCGCGTAGTCGCGCGGGCGGCCGCAGGGGCAAGGATCGGCGAGGCGCGGGGCGGATGGAGGCATGCGTCGATTGTGCCGGCTGCGGAGGCGCGGCGCACGCCTGCGCGGCCCCGGGCGGCGACCCAGGCTATGCTTGCGCCCCCATCGCGCGGAGCGCCGCCTTGCTGGAGCTGATCCCGCCCGAACTGCCGTGGCTGCTGTGCATCGCCTTCGTCGCCGGGCTGGTGGATGCGGCGGTGGGCGGCGGCGGCCTGATCCAGTTGCCGGGGCTGTTCGCGACCCTGCCGCAGCAGGCGCCGGCGGTGCTGCTGGGCACCAACAAGTTCAGCGCGATGGCCGGCACCGGCGCGTCGGCCTGGCGCTATGCGCGCAACGTGCGCTTCCCGTGGCGGCCGGTGCTGTACGCCACTGCGGCGGCGTTCGCGTTCTCCTTCCTCGGCGCCAGCGCGGTCAGCCTGCTACCGAAACAGGCGGTGCGGCCGCTGATCCTGGCGCTGCTGATCGCGATGCTGGCCTACACGCTGGTCAAGAAGGACTTCGGCGCGCTGCACCGGCCGCGCCACATCGGCCGCCGCGAACTGGCCATCGCGCTGGCGATGGGCGCGGCGATCGGCTTCTACGACGGCTTCTTCGGCCCCGGCACCGGCAGCTTCCTGATCTTCCTGTTCATCCGCTTCTTCGGGCTGGACTTCCTGCGCGCCTCGGCCGCCTCCAAGGTGGTGAACCTGGCCACCAACCTGGCCGCGCTGTGCTTCTTCGTACCCAGCGGGCAGGTGCTGCTGGCGGTGGCGGTGCCGATGGCCGTGGCCAATATCGCCGGCGCGGTGGCCGGCACGCGGCTGGCGCTGCGCGGCGGCACGCCGTTGATCCGGCAGCTGTTCCTGGTGCTGGTGGTGGTGCTGATCGGCAAGATGGGCTGGGATCTGCTGCGCTGAGGCGCGGCCGAATCAGCTGACGATCGCGCACAGTTCGTCGCGCTCTCCGGCCAGCGCAGCGCGGATGCGCGGCCATGCGTAGTCCCAGGCGATGCGCTCCTGCTCCAGGCGCGGCGCGGGGCCGAAGCGGCCGCTGCGCAGGCCGGTGTACAAGGCCTGCTCGGCGGTGCTGAGCGCGTCCAGCCGCTGCGCGCGATGCTGGCGGCGCTCGTGTCCCCACAGCTCGGATGGCGTAGCGCGCAAGGTGGTTTCGTCCATCAACAGCGCGACCGTCCGTGGCGCATGCCGGCGCAGGCGATGCAGGATCGCCAGGCCGTGGGTGTCGATGTCGCCCCAGTAGTACAGCGGCACTGCCTGCAGCCAGTCGATGGCGCGCACGTAGTCCACCGCGTAGCCACGCGCCAGCAGCAGCAGCGTGCCGGGAAGGTCCTCGCAGGCCAGGCCGGTCTCGCGGTTCTCCACGATCAGCACCTGCCGCACCGGCAGCTGCAGCGCGGCGATCTGCGCGATCGGCGCCTGGATGTCGTCCAGCCCGCCGAGCCGCGCGCGCAGGTCCGGATCGAGCAGGCGCAGGCGCACCCGGTCGGGCGCGCGGCGTAGTCCGGACAGGCTGTCGAAGCTGCGCGGTTCGGCGCTGCCGCGCAGCCCGGCCAGCCAGTCGGCGATGACCCCGCGGCGCGGCTCGATCCATTTGCTGTCGATGCCGGCGATCGGCAACTGGCGCAGGAACAGGCCGCTGTGCGGATGTGCATGCAGCCAATCGACCACCGCAAGCAAGCGCTCGAAATCCGCTTCCGGCGCATCGGCAAGCAGATCGAACTGCCGGCGCAGGCGCGCGGCAAACCCCAGTGCCTGCGGCCAGCGCGCGACGAGCGCTGCGCTGCGCTGGCGTGCGCGCTGCCAGCGCGCGTGTTCGCCCAGCGCCAGCGCGGCCTCATCGGCGTTCGGCTGCCAGGCGTGCGGCAGGCATTGCGCGCCGAGCTGCGGCCATTTCACATCGCGCCATTCCACATGCCCCGGCAACGGCGTGGTGCGCCAGGCGCGCAGCCAGGCGCCGAACGCATCGAATCCGGCGCTGGCATGGGCCTGGGTCGGCATGCGCAGCGAGATCGGTTGCGGCGCGGCCTCGCCGAGCAGCCAGGCGCCGCGGTGCAGCCGCCATTGCCCGCGCAAGGCGGCGAGCACGGCATCGGGAAGCAGCATGGCGTTGGCGCGCGCCATCCCGGTCAGGCCCTCGGCGGCTTGCTCGGCTCGGCCGGGGGACGCGGCGTGCGTGACGTGCGCGCTGTGGCCGACGTGGCGCTGGCGGAAACCGTAAGGTCACCGGCATCGCCGGCCGCAAGGCGGCTCGACGCGGCGCCGGCTTGTTCCGCTTCCGGCGCTGGCACCGCATCGCTTGGCGTGGCCGTGCCGCGCGTGCGTTCGGGCAGCTTGAGCCGGCGTGCCTCCTCGTCGTACTCGATCAACAGCACGCCCGAATCGTGGCGGCCGCTGATCTCGACGAAACAGGCGCCGCCGATGAACGGCTCCAGCGTCATCACCGACTTCAGCGGCGTGGCCACCACCATCTGGAAGCCGAAATTCTCGAAGATGTTCATTGCCAGCGCGGTGAACTCGTTGTCGGCCTTGTCGAAGGCTTCGTCCAGCACCACCGCGCAGTAACGCGGCAGTTCGCCGTCCTCGCCACCGAGCTGGTAGCGCAACGCGGCGGCCAGGCAAGTGGTGGCCAGCTTCTGCCGCTGGCCGCCGGACTTGCCGGCGCCGCTGCGGTAGATCTCCACCTGCTGGCGGGTGGCGGCATTGAGCTCGACGCCGACGAACTCCACGTGCAGGCGCACGTCCAGCACCAGCTCGCGCCAACGCTTGTCCTCGCCGTCCTGCGAACCGAGCCGGCGCACCAGTTCGCGCAGCACCGCAAACTGCTGTTCGGCCAGTTCGCGCTGCTCGGTCTGGTGGTGGCCGAGCACGTCGCGCAGGCGCTGGTGGAACTCGATCACTTCCGGCAGGCGGCGGTCGCCCAGTTCGATGGTCAGCAAGGTGCCGCGGTTGAACGGCACCTGTTCCAGGCTGGCGTTGACCTCGTCCAGGCGCTGGGCGATGGACTTGCGCGCCTCCGCGGTATGCCGTTGCAAGGCCAGCAGGTTGTTCTTGCTCTGGCTCTGCAGCAGCTCGAAGAAGCGCGCCTCGTGCTGCGGCAGGCCGTCGCGTTCCAGGCGCTGCAGGCGCGCGAGGAAGTCCTCCGCGCTGCTCAGGCTGACGGTGAAATCGCCGCTGTCTTCAGGCCATTGCTGGCAGTAGCGGCGGAAGCAGCCGAGCAGCAGTTGCTCCAGGCGGTTGTGTTCCTTGTCGCTGGCGCTGGTCTGCTCGACGATGGCATTGCCGATCTGGCGAAAATGCGCCTCGAGATTGTCCAGGCTCAGCACGCCCAGGCCAGCGAGGCGCGCGTCCAGCCCCTGCCGCTGCAGCGGCGTGACCACGCGCGCCTCCGCGTCGGCGCAGGACAGCCGCTGCTTTTCCAACCGCGACCGTTCGACGCCGAGGGCGATCCGCTCTTCGCGCACGCCATCGAAAGTGCGCTCGGCCTGCTTGATGTCCGCGCGCGCATGGTCGATCGCCTCGCCCAGCGCACGCAGGTTCGCATCGCCCTCGCGTAACTGGCGCAGCGCCGTGGCGATGTCGTCCAGGCGCTGCAACGGCGCGGCTACGTCGATCTCGTCCCAGGCCAGGTTGGCCAGGGTGTGCTGGGCCAAGCGCCGCGTGCCGTCGCGTTCGCGGCGCACGCGCAGCGCGGCCACGTCGGCGTCGCAGGCGGCGATGCGCTGCGCCAGCGCCAAGCCCTCCTCTTCGAACAAAGCCAGCTTGTCGCGGTTGTCGAAGCCCAGCAGCCAGCGCCGGCGATCGTTCACCGCATGGCGGTCGTCCTTCTCGTAGCGCTCGCCCGGATGCTTGACCTGGCCTTCGCGGGTGATCGCGCGCTCGGCATGGCGCAGCGCCGTGGCGCTGTCCACGCAGTCGTAGTCGAAGCGCTTGCCCAGCTCGCGGCGCAGCCAGCCGGCGAAGGCGTGCTCGCGCAGTTCCAGCTTGTGCAGCAACGAGCCGGCGGCCGGCGCGCGCCCAGGCAGGGCGTGCTCGTTGTCGCGCACCCGGTAATAGACCAGGCGGATGCCCAGATGGGTGCGGTTGACCCAGTCGGCCACGTCGGCGTAGTGGCGTTCGTCCACCAGCAGCGATTGCGCGAAGCCGTGCAGCACGCGCTCGATGGCGCCGCGCCAGTCGGCGTCCTCGCTGCGCACCTGCAGCAGCTCGCCGACGAACGGCAAAGCGGCCTCGGGTACGCCGGTGTCGGCGCTCAGGCGCGCGCGCAGCGCCTGCATCGGCGCAGGAATATTGGATGGAGTGCGCTTGAGCGCGTCGATCTCGGCGCGCACTTCGGCAAAGCGCCTGGCGTCCTCGGCCTTGCCGGCGATGCGCTGGCCGATCGCCTCGTCGAGTTCGGCGGCCGCGCGCGTGCCGTCCTCCAGCGCCGCGCGCGCCTGTGCGGCCTGCTCGGCGAAGCCCTGCGCGCTGCCGGCCAGCACCTGTTCCAGCTGGCGGCAGGCCTGCTCGGCCTGGGTGCGCTTGGCGGCGCGGCGGTCGCGCTCGGTTTCCTGCTGGCCGCGCTCGCGTTCCAGCGCATCGATGCGCTCGCCGCCCTGCGCGCGGCGCTGCGCTTCCAGGTCGTCCAGGCGCCGCTGATGGTTCTCCAGCACGGCGCGGCGTTGCCCTTCCTCGCCGGCCAGGCCGCGGTCCTGGGTATCCAGTTCCTGCAGCCGTGCATCCAGCAACGCCAAGCGGCGCTGCTCGCGGTAGCTGTCGATGCCGAGCTTGAGTTCGTCCAGTTCGCTGCGCTGGCGGCGCACCGCCATCAGCTCGGCGTGGTGCGCGCGCGCCGGCAGCAGGGTCTCGACCTGGCGGCGCGCGGTCACCACCGCCTGATGCGCGCCGTCGAGTTCGGCGAAGTCGCCGACCAGGCGCTCGGCGGCGTCGAAGGTCTTCGGTTCCTCGAGCATGAAGCCGCGCAGGAAGGCGTTGAGGTCGCCCAGGTTCTTCGCCGACTGGGTCTTGTGCAGCAGCCGCAGCGCCATCTCGTTGCCGATGCCGAGCTGGTGGCGGAAGCGTTCGGCATAGCCGGCGAAGCTGTCGAAATGGTGCACGTCGTGCAGGCGCTGCTTGAGCTTGCGCAGGTCCAGGTCGAAACCGTCCAGGTCGGCGGCGATGTCGAACGCGCGCTCGGCCACCATGTAGTGCTTGCGCACGTCGGCCGCGGCGGTGCCGTTGCCGGCGATCCAGAACAGCCGCACCAGGCTGACCACGCGGTCTTCGCCATTGCGGTATTCCAGCACCAGCGCGGTCCAGGTGGCGCCCTTGCGCAGGTACTGGGTGGCGATCTCGCCCGATTCGCTGTCCTGCTGGTCGGCCCAGGCGCCGCGCACGTAGGAGACCAGGTTGCGGTCGCGGCCGCTGCGCTCGGCCTCGCGCGCGGCGGCGTTGAAATCGACGATGCTCGGCGGCGTCAGCAAGGCCGACATCGCATCGAGCAAGGTGGACTTGCCCGAGCCGGAGCGGCCGACGAACAGGAAACCGCGCGCGGCGATCGGGATCTCGGTCAGGCCGGAAAACGTGCCCCAGTTGTGCACCTGCAGGCGGCGCATGCGGAACTGCTGGAGGCGCGGATCGGGCTGATCGCCGGCGAACAGGCCAAGCGTGGAAGCGGAGGATTTCATCGGCACAGTCTAGGGACGCGGACGCACGGAACCAAGCCGGGGCGGGCGCTTTCGCGGCAGTCCGCGCCGGCCAACGCGCAGCCTAGGCGTCCTGTGCAGCCTCGGTGGCATCCTCGCCGCTGCCCGGGCCTTCGCGCAGCTGGCGGTACACCTGCGCCAGCGCAGCCACGTCCTCGGCCGAGAACAGCAGCTTCAGCGCCGGCGAGACTTCGTAGCGTTCGTCTTCGCCGCGCAGGCGGGTCAGGATGTGGTTGTCCTTCATCTTCTGCACGGCATTGCCGACCCGGCGCAGGAAACCGGCGCGGTCGGTGGACAGGTTCTTCTCGTACACCGCCAGCGCTTCGCCCAGCTGCGCGTCCTCCACCACCGCGCGCAGGCCGCGCGCATCGGCTTCGGCCAGTTGCTGGCGCAGGTACAGCAGCAGCACCGAATCGATGAAGGTCAGCGGCGAGGAGCGCAGCAGCACCGGCGCTTCCAGTTCGCCGGTGTCGGCCTGGCGGGTGAAGGCGATGCCGGCTTCGCGGTCCAGCACCAGTTCCAGGAACAGGTCGGCCAGGGCGCTACGGATCGCTGCCTCGCTGCGCAGCAGCGCCGGCCACAGCTTGCTGTGGCGCTGTGCGTCCACGCTAGGGCCGCTGAGCAGCTGGCACAGCGCGCGCCGCGCTTCCACCGGCAGGCGCCCGCTGTCGCCGGGGAACAGGCCGGTGCCGGCGTCGGGCGCCGCGTTGTCGGCCGCGTCCGGCAGGCGTTCCTGCTCGGCATCCAATTCGTGGTCATGCCAGTTCATGGCGTTTCTCCTGGGTAAACCACACCAACGGAATGCGCGCGCGGCGCCACTGGCCGTCGCCGCCGCGCCATTGCGCGATCTCGTGCTGGCCGGAGGCGACCACGCCATGGCGGGTACCCAGCGACAGGTAACCGATCACGCTGCCCAGGCCCTGGCTGGCCTCGCGCTGCGTCAGCACCTGGGCGATGGACAGTTGCGGCTGCTCGGCGAGCAGGTCGAACAGATCGCGGCGCAGGCTGCGGAAGTCGATTTCCGACTGCGCTACCAGGTCGCCGACGCTGTCCAGCGAAATCGCCGCCGCCTCGTTGCGCTGGATGCCGCCCTCGACCTGCTGCTGGCGCGGGTCGTGCAGCCGCCATTGCGCCAGCGAGCGCAGGCGGCCGGTGGTGAGGTTGAGATCGCGGCCGATGCCGCGCTGTGCGGGAAAGTGATCGCGCAACGCCAAGGCCTCTGCCTGCGCCTGCTTGAGCAACTGGTTGAGCCGGCGCTGCTCCAGGTAGCCGCGGCTCTGCACGAAGCCGCGCAGGCTACGCGCGAAATGCTGCATCACGTCGTGGACCTGGCCGCCGCGCTCGAGCATGGTGCCGGTGAGCCCGCGCAGGAAGCCGCGCTCGCGGCGGTCGAGCTTGCGCGCGAACGAGCGCGCCAGCACCGTCTCCAGCGCCGCGTCGAGCTGCGCGCTCTGCTCGGCATCGTTGAGCAAGGCCCAGAACGCCTGGAAACTGCGCCCGGCATCGCTGTCGCCGATCACGTCCACGCCTTCGAACAGCTTGCCCAGGATCTCGCCGCGCTCGCCCTCGTCGTCGATGATGCGCTCGCGGAAGTCGCGGTTGAGCTGCTCGAAATCGTCACGCACGCGGCGGAAATCCTCGGTCAACTCGTCGGCCAGCGCGATCACCTGGCGCGCGCGTTCCAGCGCGCGCTTACCGTCCAGCGCCGCGACCTTGCCCTTGGAGACCCGCGCGATCTCCGCATCGATGCGGTCGCGCTCGTCGCGCAATGCCGACAGGCGCGCGTCCGGATTGGTCTCGGTCAGCGCCGCCAGCTGCGCCAGCTGCTGCATCACCAATGCCAAACGGCTCTCGGTGGCCGCGCCGCGCGCATGCTCCAGGCCATCGGCGAAGCGGATCGCCTGCGTGGCCTGGGTGGACAGTTCGTATTCTTCCTGCTGCGCGCCGTCCGGCAGCCGCCGCTCCAGCCAGCCCTGCGCCAGCCAGTGCGCCACATACGCCTGCGCGGTGCGCGGCAGCTCGCGCGACAGCTGCTCGGCATTGAGTTCGTCGAGCATGCGCTGCAGGCGTTCGTGCAGCACCGCCGCCGGCAGCCGGCGTTCGCTGTCCAGCAACAGGGACTGCAGCAGTCCGATGACTTCCGGCGCCTGGTCGGCGGCGAGCAGCTTCCACAGCGGCTGTTCGCGCAGGGTGCGGTAGCGGGCGATGCGGGCGCGGTGTTTCATGGCGCGGCGGCGTAACCCATCTGCGTCGCCAAGCGGCGAACTCCGCTGACGAAGGCGAGGAAACTTGGCGAGCCGTTTCGATCGTCCCGCAAGTGATCCGCCATGAGTCGCGCACCACTTCGCTTCTGGAACTCAGGAATCAGTCGTTCCAGTTCCACCGAAGGCTTTCGCCATGCATCAGGCTGTGCGAATCGTTTGCGCAATGCCGGGGTGTCAAGCTTGCGCTCGGGAAATGCCAAGGCCAACGCCTTCAGATCTGCGATATACCAGCCCTCCAGTTCCTGGCAAACCAGTCGCACCAGCGTATCGGGGCGCCCATGCTGCGCGCACAGCTGAACGAGACGCGCCTTGATGTCGATGCAATCGGCGCCATCATTGTCACGCACCACGACGAAACGGTCGCCCGGCACCCGCCATTCGCGTAGCTTTATCCGCAAGCTGCGCTCGAGATCGCTTTTCCCATCATGCGGCAGACACTGGAAATCCCGGTCTTTTTCCCATCCCGGAAGCAGACGAGGCAGCAAACCATCCAGTAACACCTTCATCGAAGGCTCTTCCAGCAAGAAAATGATACGTCCCTGCATTAGGCCACGTCCCGATTCAGACCCTCGAACAGTCCCTGCTTCCAAAGATAGCCAGGCAAATCCCCTGCTTCGAACAACGCACGTAGATTCTCCGAGTCACTGGCACGGGTGATGGTGGTGAATCCACCCTCCTTGCGCAGGCAATAGATCTCGTCCAACGTCAACGCATTCAGGAAATCCGGTGAATGCGTGGAAATGAAGACTTGCCCGCCGCGCCTGGCATATTCACGGAACTCTTCGGCCAGATCCGGCAGAAGCTCCGGATAGAGCTGGTTCTCCGGCTCTTCGACGGCCAGCAACGGGTAGGGCTTGGGGTCGTTCAGCAGGACTAGATACGCGAACATCTTGATTGTGCCGTCAGAGACGTAACGGCCAATAAAAGGATCCTTGAAGCTTCCATCCTGGAAGCGCAACACGAGGCGGCCATCCACGGTCTGTTGCGGCTGCACCACCGACACACCAGGAACGCGCCGGCTCATCGCCTGCAATACCCGATCGAATCGATCGCGATGGTTTTCGTAGAGGTAGTTGGCAACCAGCGGGAGGTTGTCCCCGCGGGTCGACAAATGCTCTGCAAAACCATCCTCTTGGCTCGGCCTGGCTTCGGAGACGTGGAAATCGGAGACATGCCAGTTCTCGATCATCAAGCGAAACGCACTGGCCGCCTTGAATCGCTCGAACTGACCCAGACCCTTGATAGCCAGAATGTCGGGAGAATCCAACTCCTGCTCTTCCCGGGTGAGTTCTTCGTCCTTCTTGGAGAACTCTTCTTCATTGGTGATCGCGTACCCCTTGCCATGCGCGAAATCCAGGAAGCGGAACGGTGCACCATAGCTGCCACGTTTATAACGCAACACCTCACGCTCGATTTCCACGCGCGACCCGATACCAGGCGCGATTTTCAGCACATATGTCACCAGCCGCTCTTTACCGGTGATCTCCAGTCGGAACTGAAGGGTGAATTCGATTGGCTCGTTTGCGAAACCGCGGCTGGCAACCTCTCGATAGCCACCACGCTTCGCGATCGCCTTACCCACGTTCATGGATAGGGAGTCTTTCAGGAAAGAGAACACGTCGAACAATGTCGATTTCCCGGTGCCATTGGCGCCTACAAGAACGCAAAGCCGTGGCACATGGGTCAGCTTGGTGTCACGGAACAGCCTGTAGTTC
The DNA here is from genome assembly GCF_006838285.1 of Xanthomonas translucens pv. cerealis. Taxonomy (NCBI): domain Bacteria; kingdom Pseudomonadati; phylum Pseudomonadota; class Gammaproteobacteria; order Lysobacterales; family Lysobacteraceae; genus Xanthomonas; species Xanthomonas cerealis. The sequence continues at coordinate 3,969,020 of NZ_CP038228.1, read as the reverse complement.
TTGATTTCTATGGATTCGATCTGCATGCCGCTGCTCGCGTTGGCCGCCGTCGACCTATGGATACATCAATCTATCAGCCATCGCCACTGCGCGGCGCGCTCAGCGCACCCCGGCGTCGATGAAGCGCAGGAACTCGGCGCGGGTGCGCGCGTCCTCGCGGAAGGCGCCTAGCATCTTCGAGGTGACCATGCTGACGCCGCGCTTGTGGATGCCGCGGGTGGTCATGCACTCGTGCGCGCCTTCCACCACCACGCCCACGCCCAGCGGCTGCAGCACGTCCTGGATGCATTGCGCGATCTGCGCGGTCATCTTCTCCTGCACCTGGAAGCGCCGCGCGTAGACATCGACCACGCGCGCCAGCTTGCTGATGCCCACCACCTTGCCGCGCGGCAGGTAGCCCACATGCACCTTGCCGATGATCGGCGCCATGTGGTGCTCGCAATGGCTTTCGTATTCGATGTCGCGCAGCACGATCATTTCGTCGTAATCGGCCACTTCTTCGAACGTGCGCAGCAGGTACTGGCGCGGGTCGGCCTGGTAACCGCTGAACCAGTCGCCATAGGCCTCGGCCACGCGCCGCGGCGTGTCCAGCAGGCCCTCGCGGTCCGGGTCCTCGCCGGCCCAGCGCAGCAAGGTGCGCACGGCGGCTTCGGCCTGGTCCTGGGTAACGGGGGTGTCAGGGGTCTTCTTGGAATCGGCCATGAGCGAGAACGCCCGTGAGGGGGGCTGCATGGTACCCGAGTCGCACGCATGCCGCCGAAACTGCGACGGCGGCCCCTGTCGGCGGGATTGCGGTGCGCCGCTGCACGGGCGCGGCCAGACCACGCCCGTGCAGACGTTGCCGGCCTCAGCCGCGCTGGGCCGCCGCCTTCGCGGCTCGGCGCTCGCGCATCGCACGCTCGTCGTCGAGCCAGTTCGCGCCCTTGTTGCTCAGGAAGACCATGTACACCACCAGCGACACCGCGATCACCGCCGTGGCATACCAGACGAACGTGGTCACGTGGCCGGTCTTCAGCGAGGCCTGGTACAGCAGCGGCGCAGTGCCGCCGAAGGCCGAGTTGGCCAGCGCGTAGCCCAGGCCCACACCCAGCGCGCGGATGTGCGTGGGGAACAGCTCGGCCTTGACCACCGCGTTGATCGAGGTATAGCCGGTCAAGATCACAAAGCCGCCGGTCAGGATCGCGAACGCGGTCAGCCAGTCGCTCTGCCTGGGCAGTTGCAGCACCAGGAACCAGGTGTAGAGCACGCCGCCGATGCCGAAGAACACCAGCAGCGTCTTGCGCCCGACAATGTCCGACAGCCAGCCGCCGACCGGCTGCATCAGCATCAGCACGGTCAGCGCCACCAGGTTGATGAGGGTGCCGGCCATCACGTCGTCGCCGGCGAACGCGGTCTGGATCATTTTCGGCCCGGTGACCGAATACGTGTAGAAGGCGATGGTGCCGCCCGCAGTCACCAGGAAGCACAGCAGCAGCGGCCGCCACTGGTGCACGAACAGCTCGTGCAGCGAACCGGCCGAACGCGCCCCGCCCTTCTTGGCCTCGGCAATGGCGTCCGAGCCCAGCGACTCATCCATCGTGCGGCGCAGCCAGAACACCACCAGCGCGCCGACGCCGCCCAGGCAGAACGCCAGGCGCCAGCCCCATTCGGACACCCAGCCCTTGTCGGCGAAATGCAGCATCAGCAGCAGCGTGGTTTGCGCCAGCACATGGCCGCCGACCAGGGTCACGTAGTGGAACGAGGACAGGAAGCCGCGCCGGCCGGGGATCGCCGCCTCGGACATGTAAGTGGCGCTGGTGCCGTACTCGCCACCGGTCGCAAAACCCTGCAGCAGCCGCGCCAGCAACAGCACGATCGGCGCGGCGACGCCGATCGTGGCCACCGTAGGCGTCACCGCGATCGCGAACGAACACAGCGCCATCAGCGACACCGAGATAGTCAGCGCCAGGCGCCGGCCGTAGCGGTCGGCGAAACGGCCGAAATACCACGCGCCGATCGGCCGCATCAGGAAGGTCATCGCGAAGATCGCCCACACGAACATCGTGGCGTTCTTGTCTTCCTTGGAAAAGAACTGCGATTCGAAATAGACGGCGAACACCGAATAGACGTAGACGTCGTACCACTCGACCAGGTTGCCGGCCGAACCCTTGAGCGTATTGGAGACCGAGCGACGAAGGCTGCCCGGCGCGGCGCTGGCATTGGACCGAGAAGGCGCGTGCATGCGCAAGACCTGTTGATGGACACCGGGCGAGTATAGGCAGACGCAGGCGATGGCATTGTCGTGACCGCCGTCACGGATGCCATGCACCCCAGCGGCGCGGCCCATGGGCCGCGCGTCCGTGGCGCTTCAGTTCGCCCGTGCGACGCCGCTACTGCGGGGTTACCCCAACGTAGGCGCCGCGCGGGTGCCGCAACCCTATTGCCCGCCGGCCGCCACCCACCATCGATTCCTCCCCTTCACCCAGCTCCTCGCCCTCCCATGCACCTCTTCTCGAATCTGCGCATCGGCCAGCGCCTCGCGCTCGGTTTCCTCGCCATCATCGTGCTGATGATCCTGCTCACCGTCGTCGGCATCCAGCGCGTGCACAGCATCGACCAGCGCCTGACCGCCATCAACCAGGTCAACAGCGTCAAGCAGCGCTATGCGATCAATTTCCGCGGCAGCGTGCACGACCGCGCCATCGCCCTGCGCGACGTGGTGCTGCTGGACGACCCGGCGAGCCGGCAGGCGACCGAGCACGCGATCGACGCGCTCGCTGCCGACTACGCGCGCGCGGCGCAACCGCTGGACGGCCTGCTCGGCGCCTCCGCCGACCCGCAGGAACAGGCCATCCTGCGACGGATCCAGGAGATCGAACGGCGCACGATGCCGCTGATCGCGCAGGTGCGCAGCCTGCGCGAGGCCGGCGCCAGGGAGCGAGCGCAAACGCTGCTGCTGCAACAGGCGCGCCCGGCCTTCGTCGACTGGCTGGCCAGCATCAACGCCTTCATCGATCTGCAGGAAGCCAAGAACCGCCAGGCCGCCAAGGACGCAATGGCCATGGCGCGCGGCTTCGCCGTGCTGATGATCGGCTGCACCGTGCTGGCCTTGCTGCTGGGCGCGACGATCGCCCTGCTGCTCACCCGCCGCGTGGTGCGGCCGTTATTGCAGTCGCTGCGCATGGCCGAGCGCATCGGCGCCGGCGACCTGAGCAGCCCGGACACCTCCACCGCCAACGACGAGTCAGGGCAGTTGCTGCGGGCGATGCAGCAGATGCAGCGACGCCTGCACGACGTGATCTCCGCGCAGCGCGAGATGGCCGCCCGCCACGATGTCGGCGCCATCAGCTACCGCATGGACGCACAGCGGTTCCCCGGCGAATACGGGCGCATGGTCGCCGACACCAACGCCCTGGTCGATGGCCACGTGCAGACCCAGTTGCGCATCACCGACATCATGGGCCGCTACGCCATCGGCGACCTGCGCCAGGACATCGCGCACTATCCCGGCGAGAAGGCCGCGATCAGCGCCGCGATGCAACAGGTGAAACAGAACCTGCACGCGATCAACGTGCAGATCCAGACGCTGGCCGAAGCCGCCTGCGCCGGCGACTTCGCCCACCGCGGCCAGCCGGCCAGGTTCGAATACGCCTTTCGCGCCATGGTCGAGAACCTCGACACCATGATGGCCACCGCCGACGACAACCTGGCCAGATTCTCCGCCCTGTTGCGCGGCATCGCCGAGGGCGACCTGACGGTGCGCATGGCCGGCAACTTCCACGGCGTGTTCGCCACCATGCGCGACAACGCCAACAGCACCGTGCACCGGCTCACCGACATCGTCGCCCAGATCCAGCGCACCACCAACAGCATCGGCTTCGCCGCCGAGGACATCGCCCGCGGCAACCAGGAACTGGCCCAGCGCAGCGAACAGCAGGCGGCCAGCCTGGAGCAGACCGTTGCCTCGATGGAAGCGCTGACCTCCACCGTGAAGCAAAACGCCGAACACGCCCAGCGCGCCAACCACCTGGCGCTGGGCGCGGCCAGCGTGGCCACGGAAGGGCGCGACGTGGTCGGCCAGGCGGTGGAGACCATGCATGGCATCGAGGCGGCGTCCAAGCGCATCGCCGACATCATCGCGGTCATCGACAGCATCGCCTTCCAGACCAACATCCTCGCCCTCAACGCCGCGGTGGAAGCCGCGCGCGCCGGCGAGCAGGGCAAAGGCTTCGCGGTGGTGGCCGCGGAAGTGGGTACGCTCGCCCACCGCGCGTCCAGCGCGGCGAAAGAGATCAAGACCCTGATCGACGATTCGGTGCAGCGCGTGAGCCACGGCGCCGCGCTGGTGCACAAGGCCGGCACCACCATGGACCAGGTCGTGTCCAGCGTGCAGCACGTCACCGACATCATGGGGCACATTTCCGCAGCATCGCGCGAGCAGGCCAACGGCATCGCGCAGGTCAACCAGACCATCGCCAGGATGGACGAGACCACCCAGCAGAACCTGGCGCTGGTGGAAGAGGCCAGCACCGCGGGGCGCGCGCTGGAGGACCAGTCGGCGCAGCTCACCCTGGCAGTGGACGTGTTCAGGGTCGCTGCCCACGCCTGAGCGCAGAGCGCAACCGCTGCTCGCGCCTTCATCGATCCAGCCGCGCCCATCCGGCGCCAGCGTGGCCGGCCACGGCTGGCCGGCAAACGTGCCTTCCACGCTGACCATGCGCTGCGGCGGCCGCTGGCGGGCAGGGCAACGTCGCGGCCTTGCTAGGGACGGCTGCAGCCGCGCGTCTTTAAGCGGGTGGCGGGCGTTGCCCGTGGATATCGCAGCCAAGACGAAGACAGCGCCGCGCCGGCCTGTCGCCGCGGAAGCGGACCCCTGCGCGTGGAACCGGCCATTACGCCGGATCGGACGCCTGGCCATGCCGGCAGCGCCAACAGCAGTTAAGCGCGCTGCAGCCCGACAAACGAGCGGAGCCTCGCACGCGTTACGATGGCGCCCCACCGGCCGCACCCTGCAGACACCCATGAAGGCCCGCATTCCCGACGCAGCCGCGGCGGCATGAGCAACGCGTCGCATCGCGCGGCTCCCCGGGCAACCTCCTGGGTCGAACGCCTGGACCCCTGGATTGCCGCCATCGTCAGCGCCGTGCTGCACCTGCTGATGTTGCTGCTGTTGTTGCTGGCCGACCCGCCCACCATGAACACCCCGCAAGGCGCGGCCAGCGGCGGCCGCACCAAGGTGGACTTCATCGGCGCCACGCGCCAGCCCGTGCCACCGGTCAAGACGCCGCTCAGCCCGCAGCCCAAGCACAAACCCGCACCGGTCAAGGCGCGGCCGGCAACCTCGCCGGTGCAGTCCACCCTGGTCGCGCAGGCCGACGACCCGGTACCGCCGCCCGCTCCGGTCGCCGCCGCCAGCGCGCCCGCTCTGCCAGCGCCCACGCCGGCAGAGCAGCCAGCACCGCCGCAACCGGACCCGGCCGCGCAGCAACAGACCCAGGCCGCCGCCAGCGAACCCGAACCGACCCGGCGCCGCGAGACCTGGACCGGGCGCCCGCCGGGCGCGATCGACCAGGACCTCGGCCCCAACGAGGCCGGCCTGGTGCGCGACGGCGGCGGTCGTGGCGGCCGCCGCGGCGACCTCAGCGACGCCGGCCCCAGCATGGAACTGGGCGGCTACCTGGTCTATTACGACCTGCGCAGCGAAACCCTGCTGCGCGCCTGGATGGACCAAGGCATGAAGGAATTCTTCATCCTGCTGCCCGGCACCCAATACCGCATGGCCTGCCCCCTGGAAATCGCGATGAAGCGCGGCTCCGGCAAATGCCGCGCGCTGCCGCCAGACTCCCCGGAACTGAAGGCCATCGGCGACGCCCGCGAGGTCATCACCATGCTGCAGGTCTACAAGCAGGGCGAACTGGTCTGGCGCGGCCCGGGACCGTACAAATAGCCCCTTTCCCACCGGCAGAGGGGTTGGGTGAGGGTCCGGCGCGAAAGCGTCTCGCGGAATTGAGCCTGTCGCCGTGCCACCTGCGTGCCTGCCGCTACTGTGCAAGCGCCTTTTCGCCGCCCGCACCGCTCAGCACATGCAACGTGAATGGACATGCCGTGCAGCACGCGCCATCACGCGGCTTTTGCAATTCCCCATCGGTCCGATTGCTAGAGTATCGGCCCGTCCACGGCGGCGGCCCACCTGCGCAGCACGGCCGACCGCGACGCTTGGAGCAATCCATTCAATAGCCGGCGCCTCGACGCCGACGCGCCGGCCGTGTTCTACGGCAGGCTCGGCGTGTTCGCCTGGAACCCCGACGTGAAGGCCGGCTCCACGGTGATCGTCAAACAGGTCGGCAGCATGACCCGCAATGCGGAATACCCCACCGAGACCCTGGTGTGGAACGCAAAGGGCACCGCGCTCACGCGCCAGACCGTCCCCACGTTCGAACCGAAGCCAGGCGCGGCGGTGCTGTACAAGGTGCGGTAACCCCGTTGGTCCGGCCTGCGCGGCGGCGCAGTCCGCCACCCGGCAGGCGCGCGCTCGAGGGGACCCGCCCGCCGCACGCGGTTCGCGTCGCCTCCGACAGCCACGCTGCATGCGCACGCGCCTTCCACGTCCACGTTCACGCCGGGCAGTGGCGTGGCATGCGCGACCAACGTCATCGGCGATGCGAAACCAGGCAGCCATCCGCGCGACCGGCGACGTTGCCACCTTGTGACTCCGTCGCTGCCCGACCGACATAACCGCTCGATAGCGGCGCACAACGGATGCCGCATTATCCAGCGGCACACCGCGGCTATCTTTAAATCCATGATTATATATTTATGAAATATTTGATCATGGCAAACCGCCGATCCGGCGTTATTTCGCGACCCGGCCTGAATTAGGCAAAAACCTGGCAGAAAAATGCGGATTTTCCTCAAATCGCCGTGCCGATGTGGCGTTGCGCACTCAACGCCGCCGACGCGCCGCAAGTTTCGTCGGCGGCGTGCGTCCCGATAATTTGCTAATTACTGCGCGAATCAATACCGCAGATAAATCCCGCCCTGGTTGTCGCAAAAATAACCAAGCTGCCGTAGTAGCGTTTGCTCCCTACTCTCCCGGCAATCGGGATTCAACTGCGAGGATGTTGTCCATGGCCCTACTGTGCAACCGGCTGACGCTG